>JAAZZQ010000013.1 GCA_014239155.1 Lachnospiraceae bacterium
GCAAAATGTATAGATAACGGTCCGATGGAAGGTTTCTGGGGAATCCTGAAAAGGGAACGGTATTACGGAAAGCGATTTACAAGCCGGGAGTCTGTTGTGGAAATGATAGAGAAGTATATTGATTATTATAACAATAAACGTCTGCAAAGGAAGCTTGGAGTTTTAACCCCAATGGAGAAACATAATAATTATCTGCTGGCGGCATGAAAACTGCCACCAGCTTTGCAGCTGATGGCAGAAAAAATTTATATTTTTTTCACTGTCTACTTGACGGGGAGCAGTTCAGTTTACCCTTGACAGCTTTTCCTGTCTTTGCTACTTCCTAACGGTCGAAGCGGAATTTCAATATAGCTTCAACTAGTTTTGTCTTTAGCCTGTCCTGCGTGTCATCATTGATATGCCCCTTATACATAGATAGATACTTGATGTATCCGGTGTAATGCCGCAATACTGCGTCTATTGCTTCCGGCTCTCTGGCAACCGCTTTTTCGATTACTTCAAAAGGTATCAGCTTCTTGTTTCTCATGTTCCAGTTTCTCCCATTCTTTTCGTAGCTGTTTCAGTGCAACATTTCTTCTGCTGTTTATCGTGCTTCTGCAACGTCCGTACAGTCTGCCGATTGCTTCATCACGATAGCCAATGAAGTAATATAGCAACAGGACTTCCCGCCGTAATTTCGGCAATTTTGACAATGCCATTGCTAACTGTTCATCATCAACTATCACTTCCTTTCCCAACACAAAAAATGCAGTCGGCTTGTCCTGCTTTTCAAAATAGCTATCCATAGCACACGGTTCAAAAAATCTTTCCGACATCAGATAGTCAAGGGAAATTTCCCTTGCTTCTTTCCGCTTCAAATCCCGCCATGCGTTGATTGCTTCATAGCGCAGGACAATCTTACAGAACACATTGAACGCATATTCTATATGTTCCATGAACTGTTCAGAATATCTCATTTTCTCTCACCCCCTTTCTTCCCAGTAGGGGCTATTACAACAAAAACCCATACAGAATTTATCCGCATAGGCTCTTGGGTAATATGAGTTATTAAGACATACTAAATGATGTGTGTATTCATACTCATAGGCAGAATATCCCGCTTCACAAGACAGGATTTTTTTAATGGTTCACCATAACCAAAACTACCCATGAAATAAAAAACAGACATAGCAGTACCTCACATACCGCCATATCCATGAAAGCTATAATGCCACATAAAAACGGCGGCTTTGATTGTTATTCAAAACCGCCGCTTGACCGCTTGTATTCTGTTTTGGCGCATGATGATTCTGCCGCCACACAACGGTTTTTTTATTAACCGCCGGACGGCACAAAAATCTGCTGTTTATGCGTAATGGTACTTTTCCCTGTTCTGATTAAGAAAAACCAATGCAAAAATCATGGTGATTAGTTCCGCTATCGGAACGGCAAGCCATACACCCGTTACGCCCATAAGATAAGGCAATGTAAGCAGCAACACGGTAATCAGTCCAAAAGTCCGCAGGAATGACAAAATCGCTGACAGCTTCCCATTTGATAATGCTGTAAATGTGGCTGAGGTAAAAATATTCAACCCGCAAAACAGGAAACTAAAGGGAAAAATCAAAAATCCGTTTCGTGCAATTTCATAAACAGATGTTCCCTTTTCGGCAAAGATACTAACCAATGGCGAACCAAAAATAAAAGCTATCAAAAAAACAGAAATAGAAACAAATATAATGAACCGCATACAAATAGAAAATACATTCTTTAGCTGTTTTTCGTCCTGCTTCCCATAGTTATAGCTGATGACAGGGGCTACTCCCATAGAAAAACCTATGTAAAGGGCACTCAACAGAAATTGTGTGTATATGATAATTGTGATTGCCGCAACGCCATTTTCTCCAAGCAGTTTCATCATAATCCGGTTAAAAAGAAATGTCGTCACCGCTGTTGCCGCCTGACTTACCATTTCCGAAAAACCATTTGTACAACTTTCCGCCAATACGGAAAAATCTATGACGGGTTTTCTAAAATGCAGATGGTTTTTCTTTGTGGAAAAGAACAGCAACCCTATTACCGCCGGTATCATGTAGCCAATGCCTGTACCAAACGCCGCCCCCTTAATTCCCATTTGCAATGGCACCATAAAAATATAGTCCAGTAAAATATTTGCGATTCCTGCGCTTACACCAAGCACCATACCCATTCCGGGGCGTCCTGCTGTAACGATTAAATTTTGAAAAAGCACTTGCAGGATACTTGCAGGCGTAAATAACAGCAGGACAAAAAGATATTCCTTGCAGTATGGAAACAGAATACCGCTTGCTCCAAGCCCCCAAACAATCCTGTCAATAAAAACAGTTCCCACAACAGCAATCAGCACACCTAAAAAGACTCCCGCAGAAATAATCAGCGTAAAATCCTGTGCCGCTTTTTGTTGTTCCCCCGCGCCCATTTTGCGGGCTACAATCGCGCTTCCTCCTGTGGCAAGCATTGTTCCCAAACCGACAATCAGATTGATAACAGGGCAGACAATATTCAATGCTGAAAGCGCATTTGTATCTACAAACCGTGCTACGAAAATCGTATCAACAACTGTATATAAGCCCATGAAAATCATCATTAAAATGGTTGGGAAAGCAAATTTCAGCAATGATTTTATGGTAAAGTCCTGTGATAGTGGATTTAAGTCATTCATCTTCTTTTTCCTCTGCTTTTTCTTTTTGCAAAACAAACCGTTGTGTCGGATAGCCAAATTCAACCAATAATTCAGCTTCGGCAAAACCAAGGCTCCCCCATATCTCCCGATAGCCGGTATCTGCTTTGTCACCTTCCCGAAAAGTCGTGACGCTAATCTGTGAAGAACACGCAAGTTCATATAACGCCTTTTCACAAAATGCTTTCGCTATCCCTCTTTTCCGATACTGTGGGTGTACCCCAAAGAAATCAATGCTTCCCGTCACTTCATGAAATGCCATAATTGCGATTGCCGTATCTGTGTCTTTCAAAATCAATGCCCGCTTATTTTTGATATACTCCTGCAACTGTTCAAGGTATTGCTTTTCGTCCAAGTGAGGGAAACCGTCAATGACAAGATGAACCAGTTCTATCCATTTAGGTATATCTTCCTGTGTTGCAAAAACGATTTTATCCTGCCATTCTTTTTCGTCCAAATCTGTAGGGTTCTCATTCAAAACATATCTTAGCTGCAATGGATAAAATTCTTCTTCCTCCCGGTATTGGTTGGGAGATTTTTTATACATAGCCTTAAAAATATCCGTAAAAGACTGTTGGCTCTCATATCCGGCAGAAAGCGCAATTTCGAGGATTGGTCTGTCGGACAGGACGAGCAGCTTTGCGGCTTCGGTCAACTGGCGGCGCTGTACATAATCATGGATTGTAAGCCCTACCGTACCTGTAAACATTCGGTGCAAGTGGTACTTTGAATAGTGTACAGCTTTCGCCACTGTTTCCAAATCCAGTTTTTCTTGCAAGTGGGTTTCGATGTAGTCGATTACAGCCATTATATTTTTGATGTTTCCCGACATTGCAGCTTCCTCCTTTCTCCCTGCATTATAGCAGGATATATCATTCTGCTTTTCATAAATCTTGCGGTTTTACAGACAAGTATTTACCAGTATACAATAGTCCACTCTGATAGGAAAGATTTTTTGAAAATTTCTTTTGCTACATTGGCATTTCCCGAACTTCCCCGTATTAAGGAACAAGGAAAACTTTTTTGAGGAATTTCTCTCAAAACTTCGTCATTTCCGCCCTGTGCGGTGTTGTAGGTAGTGAGAGGATTTTCAAGAGGGTTTGGGATTCTTCCCAACAAGCAAAATCTCTCCGCAAACCATAGGCGAAACGGGCAGATTTACGGAAAAGGGTACCCTTTTCCTATGCTTGCTCCGAAACTTCTCACTTTAACAAATACGGAAAGGAAGGGAAAGGAATGGATTGGGATATTGAAATCAAAGACAGCGAATTTGTACCGCAGAACAGGAAACCGACAGAGGAAACCGTCTGCTACAAAATCGGTGGCACATACTATGAAGTGTCTGCCTCCTGCGGCGGCTCGGAACGGCTACGGGATAAGATGATACGGCTCATAAAATCGGAAACCGTCAAAACGCCCAATGACAAACAGGGATAGGCGATGTATAATAAGTATAGCACTACTGTTTGTCGGGCGTTCATTACAGGAGGAATGAACACATGACAGCAAATACAAATAAGCCCAGACAGATAACAGCACTATACGCCCGTCTTTCGCAGGAAGATACGTTAGAGGGCGACAGCAACAGCATTGTGAACCAGAAAGCAGTCCTTTCCAAATATGCGGCAGATAACGGCTTTTCCAATCCTGTTTTCTTCATTGACGACGGTGTATCGGGAGTAACGTTTGACAGACCAAATTTTAACCGCATGATTACAGAGATTGAAGCCGGAAACGTGGCAACGGTTATAGTCAAGGATATGTCACGATTAGGGCGTGATTATCTGAAAGTCGGCTACTATACGGAAATCTTTTTCGTGGAGCGTGATGTGCGCTATATCGCAATCAATGACGGTGTAGACAGCGCAAAGGGTGACAATGATTTTACCCCGTTCCGTAACTTGTTTAACGATTTTTACGCAAAGGACACAAGCAAAAAGGTACGGGCAATCAAACGGGCGCAGGGCATGGCGGGGGAACATCTGACAAAGCCGCCTTATGGCTACATGGTAAGCCCTACTGACAAGAAACAATGGATTGTGGACGAGGAAGCCGCCGCTGTGGTGAAACGGATTTTTGATTTATGTATTGCCGGGAATGGCCCTATGCAGATAGCAAAAATCCTCAAAGAAGATAATGTACCTACAGTAAAAGCCTACTATGCAGAAAAAAAGGGGAAAGCCATTCCAGATAATCCGTATAATTGGAACGAAAACAGCATTGTCGCTATTTTGGAGCGTATGGACTACTGTGGGCATACAGTGAATTTCAAAAGCTATTCCAAATCCCACAAGCTGAAAAAACGGATTCCAACCACAAAAGAACAGCAGGCTATTTTCTTCAATACCCATGAAGCGATTGTAGAGGACGCTGTATTTGAGCGGGTGCAGGAACTTAGGGCAAACAAACGCCGCTCCACAAAAGCAGAGCGACAGGGCTTGTTCTCCGGCTTGGTGTACTGTGCGGATTGCGGAAGTAAATTACATTTTGCCACTTGCAAAAGTTTCAACGGTTCACAAGACCATTACCGCTGTTCCAACTATAAAAGCAATACGGGAAGCTGTACGGCTCACTTTATCCGCGAAGAAGTCTTGAAGCGGATAGTATGGGGCAGGATATTTGATGTAACTGCACTTTTCTTTGACGACATTATGGCTTTTCGTGAAATGATGTACCGGCAACGCTCCGTTGAAACAGAAAAGGAAATGAAACGCAAAAAACGTGAAGTCGGACAGGCGCAAAAGCGGATAGTAGAACTTGACCGAATCTTTAAGCGGATTTATGAGGACGACATAAGCGGTGCAATCAGCCATGACAGATTTTTGAAGCTGTCCGCAGAGTATGAAGCGGAACAGCAGGAACTGGAAAAAAAAGTCAAGTCCGAACAACAGGAAGTCGATACTTATGAACAGAACAAAAGCGACTTTGACAGCTTTTCCGCAATTATCTGCAAGTATGTGGGGATAAAGGAACTCACTCCCACAATCGTCAATGAATTTATCAAGAAAATCATAGTCCATGCGCCGGAAAAAGTGGACGGGAAACGGGTACAGAAAGTAGATATTGTTTTCAACTTTGTTGGGGAAATCAATTTTCTTTCTGCTACACCGCCGAAACGGCAGGGTGCATGAGAACAAGAAAAAACGGTACAGCCCTTATAACTGGGGCTATACCGCCTAATCTGAAATTACTTCCTTGTCACCGCAAACCTTGATATTGTGGGTTTTTTGTCGGTTTTGTCGGCATTGTATTTTTATGTGGTGTGTGCAATGACAGCAAGAGACATCGTTTCGAGCTGTTGTTCGTCGCATTTTCATTATACTATATCAAAGCCAATTTTACATCACACGATTTACAAAAACTGTAAGAATTTAGACCGCTTATTGCCAATTCACAAAACAAACCGACAATTTCTATTTACAAAAATTTTTTAGAATAATAGCAAGCATTGCTTGTAGATGTCCATAGGCAGAATTTTCACAGATCTTTTCCTGTGGAAACTATGCAAAAACTGGCTTGCATAAGGGCTATCTTTAAGAACTCTCTTTGTGCCATTTGGAAATTGACAGATACAGCACAAACCAAACAATACAGTGTGCCATAAGAATGAGTATGTCTTTTTTTATCGTTGACGCGGTACTGTTTGCCAAGTTCATAACTCCTTCAAAGGTTGCTGTGGATGGAATAAAATAACAAAGTATTGAAATAAAACTGTTTGATCCTGACAGATAGGTTAATAATGGAACTGCAATAAATACAATCATGACAATTTTAATATAGACAACACCTACCATAAGACTTTCAGAAAATCTGCCAATAAATAAACCGATGAATGCAGCTACAAATGCTGACAAGATAATTAATATCAACATGGGAAGTGTATTTTTAGGCGGCAGTCGGAAACATATGGAAGCTGTAAAAATAGCAGATAGACATCCACAGATAAAACCAACGAATGCTTTTTGAACAACATATTGACTTTGTGTCATGGGCAATATCTGATTGACAAGCTCAACGCCATTTTCCTTTTCAGAGATAATATTTATAGCATTAAAGGTACAACCCATAAACATAGCGACAATTAATGTCATAGCAATAAATATGTTTTGAAATCCTGCCATCACATCGGGATGTTCTAAAATTGTGACTTTTATCTGTTTTGCACTTTTCCATTCTTTGTACAATGTGGGGAGTGTATCAGCAGTTTGACGGAAAATATCCAGTTCATCACCGGAAATCATCGTTTTAATATCATTTCCATCGGCTTCCACACCAATTAAATTTGTAGAAGGTTCATTGATAGCAGCAATTAATTCTTCCCGCCATTTATATGTGGTTACAGAGCCATATCGCTCTAACCACGAGGTTGTTTGAGTAGACAAATCACCTTCTAATACTCCAAAATGAAATTCTCCCACTGAAGAAAGATCAATCGTTCCAATAAAATCCAAAGCGAAAGCAACTATGATTGGCAGAAGAAAAGACATGATACAGAATTTGTCTTTCCATACACTTTTGAGTTGGTAAATCAATCCCCACATAATTAGTCTTCCTTTCCCATTTCTTTATGAAATATAATTTCAACAATCATGAATAAAACAGCAATTCCACAAACGGAGAAAACATAGTAAATCGGATTGGTGGTAGATATTCCAAAATAGGCATTTTTTAACCCCATATAAACCTGATAAAATGGATTCCAATCAATCCATGCTATTTTTATAGAGGTATTTGCTGACAAAAATACGGGTGTAGTTACAAAAATAGCAATTATCAAATAGGCAAGGGAAAACTGTTTAAAATCATTTAACAACATGGTGCACCCAAATCCCATCAATGCCATAATAAGTGACAGAATTGTGGTTTGCACTAATATAGCAGGCAAAATGTAGATTGTATCGGGAAATCCTACATTGAATACTGTCATCAATGTTGCAAAAATCAAATCTGATAATAGGAAAACAACTATTTTCGACAGGATAAATAAACTTCTTTTAAAGGGCAGGACTGCATGAACACGGATAACTCCCATCTGCTTTTCTTTAAACAATACTGAAGCAACCCCCAAAAAACCAACAGCAACAATTTCAATAAACAAAAGTTCGCAGGATATTTCTTTTCGTTGTTTTAGTTCCATCGTATTTGTACCTACCGTTTTGGCAGTGTATCTAATATCGGAGTGGAGAAGTGATAAAGCATAATCTGCTCGGTGATTATCAGCTTTTTCACTTCCAAAATATAAAATGATATTAGGAGTGCCGGAACTGGCATCTATACCTACACCACTTGTGTCAGTGGCAAGAATGTTATTTAATTCTTCTAATGAATCAACGGAGTAAAGCAATTCAGATGATTCCGTCTGTGTATCTTGCGGATCATACAGATACACATTATATAGTTTGTCATTCATAAAGTTGATATAACCAAAGTTAATAAACATCGTATAAAGAAGTAGTGAACCGAAAGCAACAAGAAAAAATTTTCCGGCTATCATCACTTGACAATCTTTTTTTAATAATGAGCAAAAGTTTTTCCAGCTCGACTGCGTTTCACTGGTATTTCTCGTCAAACAGCGATTCATGCAAGCGTAATTGTTGCTTTCCTCGTTATTTTTCCACATTAGGACAGCCCCCTTCCCGTATACTGGATAAACATATCCTCTAAAGTTGGTTCTTCCGAATGGATGCTGATAATTTCATCATGCAGGAAAGGAATACCTCTTTTAAGTTCTGGAGTTTCGATTGTTTTTTCTTCCCGTTTGCCTTGATACAGATAATTAATTCTGATACGATGGTTATTGTTTTTCTCTTTTAGCCTTTTTGGAGTGTCTAATGCAACGATACCTCCATTTGTAATAAAAGCTACTCTGTCACATAGCAAATCTGCATCCAACATATTGTGTGTGGTTAAAAATATGGTTGTTCCTTTTTTGCGTTCTTCTTCAATAATCTTACGGAACAGAACAGCGCCAGTCGGGTCAAGTCCGCTTGTCGGCTCGTCCAGAAATAACAATTTTGGATTGCTGATTAGTGCCCGTGCCATACTTACACGCTGCCGCATACCTTTTGAGTAAGAGGAAACAGGTTTTTTAAGGAAGTCCGGCTTAAACTCTAATTTTTCTAACACTTCTCCAATGTCTCGTAACTGTTCTGTCGGATAGAAGGAAGAAAAATATTTGAGATTATCAACAGCACTTAAATTTGCATACAGATATGGGAACTCAAACAAAACACCTATTTTTTGGAAAAAATCCTGCATGTGTGCCATAGAAATATCCTGTTCAAACAGTGATACCCTGCCACCATGCCCTTTTAAAATTCCAGTGAGAATTTTTTGTGTCGTTGACTTTCCGGAGCCATTTGGTCCTAAAAATCCAAAGATTTCCCCATCTTCCACGGTAAAGTTTAGTCCATGTAATACCTGTTTGCCTTTTCCGTAGGAAAAAGTCAAATTTTTTGCTTCAATCATTCATCATCACCCCATTTCCCATGCTGATTACGTTTCTCTTCCTGCTGGCGTTTGCTCCACCAATTCATAAACTTTACTTTGAATGGAATAGAAACTATTACTACAATAATAACAACCCACCAATACCATTCAATTCCTAAAAACATATATAACACCTCCTTTTATTTATGATAATAGAAAATCTGCAAAGCGTGTTTTCTATTGTGTCTTGCCATAAAAATAAAAAAAAGGAGTGAAATTGAGGTGTGGTCACTGTGAAATTGGTGTGAAAAAATCGAGTATTGGTGCACTCGATTTGCAAAAAGCTTCGCTTTTTGTCTAAATGATTTACGCTGTAAGAAACGACTTCCCATTCATTTTTGAAAGAGAAGCCGTCTACAAAAAAGACTTATTTTATTGTGGGTATAGAAAAGAAAAACGCAACACCATCTGATATATTTTTTACGCCATACTCTAAATTCTGCATGGACAATATTTGTGCAACAATAGCAAGACCTAGTCCTGAACCACTATATTTTGCATCTTTATCACGATAAAACTTTTCCCAAATTTTAGCTAGCTTTTCCTGTGGTATTGGAGTACCTTGATTAAAAATGGAAAAATATAATTTTCCATTTTGTTCGACTAATGACAGTTTTAAAATTCCTTTTGATGCCACATTCCTTTTTGCATTGATGATCAGATTGTTTAAAACCTGTTCCATGCGTGATTTATCCGTATAAACATAGATTTTATGTTCAGGAAGTTCATACTGTAATTCAAAATCTGTTTCCGGCATATCTATCAATAGCCGTCCTGCTATCGTTTCTAAAAATTCTACGAAGTCAAATCGTTCAGGCAGAAGTAAAACAGCTCCATTTTCCAGAGCAGATAAATCTAGCAGTGTTGTGATAAGTGTACTCATTCGTTCTGCCTCCGATACAATAATTTCACAGTATTTTTGCTTTTTTTCTTCATCCGTTTCGTCCTGTATCCCTTCTGCATAGGCACAGATAATTCCTAAAGGTGTTTTCATTTCGTGGGATAGACGGTCTGCTAATTCTTTTCGCTCCTTTAATAGCTGCCGTTCTTGATACACATCCTTTTCAAGCTGGATATTTGCTTTTTTCAATTTTTCAAGTGTAAGCTGTAAATTCTCGGACATTTTATTAAGATTTTTTGCAAGGTCACCAAATTCGTCCTCGGATGTTATTTTGCAAGGGGCGGAAAAGTCCAGTTGTGCTATTCTGTGTGCCATCTCACAAATTTTAGAAATTGGATCTGAAATAAACCGTCCTAACAGATAATCTACAATAAATATTAGCAAAGCAACAAATCCTATCCAAATTAAAAAAGAAATATTCTGTCCAAAGGGTAATCGGGTAGAAACAACATAAGAAATAATCAAAGCGAAACCTGCGATTTTTGAAATTATGACTATTTTTTTTCGTACAGTATGGAGTGATAATTGTTCTTTCATTTTGCTACCTCAAATTTATATCCTGAACGGATAAGCGTTACAATGTGTTTTCCCTCGCTGCCTAACTTTTGCCGCAGGGTTTTGATATGTGTATCTACTGTTCGAGTGTTTCCCTCAAAATCATATCCCCAAATTCGATTTAATAATTGCTCACGAGAAAAAATCTGTTCTGGATTAGTCATAAAGAAAAACAATAACTCATATTCCTTATGTGTTAAAGTAATTTCCTGACCGTCCAAAAATACTGTATGTGCTATGGGAAATATTGTTATTTTTCCTGCGCTAAGTGTATCTGCCGGATTTGCAGAAAAGCGACGTAACAAAGCATTTGTCTTTGCAAGCAGTATTTTAGGACTGAAAGGCTTTGTCATATAGTCATCAGCGCCATATTTATAACCTTTTAATTTATCTTCTTCATCACTTTTTGCGGTTAGCATAATAATTGGCAGATTACTTATTTCTCTTGCCATTTTGCATACAGAAAAACCATCAAGATGTGGCATCATAATATCCAATATCATTAAATCCATAGGATTGTTTTTTAATATCATTAAAGCATCTATACCATCATCAGCAGTAAAACAAGTATGCCCGCCTCTTTTCATATATTCAATAATAATATCCTGCATATTCTTTTCATCTTCTACAATTAATATATTTGGCATGAAATCACTCCTTTCGATTTGTAAGATGTTTATCTCTTTTATTTGCTAGTAGTTTGCTTTTGATCTAGGGTGTGTTTTTAATTATTTTTACTAAATTCTAATTAATATAATGATATCTGTTATCTGAATCGTTTCCAATTAATATGTTCAATATGTAGATTTTCTGTCATAAATGTGTTTTCAAATCGAATTGAACAGATAGCATCTATTTAAGTCATATCATAACAAAATATTTTATAAAATACTATATTTTGTTGCTATTTATTGGCTAGAGGATCACTCATAGTAACAATTCGAAGTGATATTTAGAGTAATTTTTAATGAATTACCATAGCTGAGAAAAAACTAAGAATACAGAATTATTTTTTCTGAAAAAAATAGACACCATAGCTTGATTTTTTGCGATAAAGACCGATATAACAAGTAGTTAGAACAATTTTTTTGTAAAAGAAACAGAGGTGGGGTATGAATTTTTCATTAAATAATAATATGCCTTCTATTTTTACACAAAATTCTGGGTATCGACTGAAGAGTACAGAGGAGAAAATGGAACGCATACAGAAGAAGCAGTCTCAGATTGATTTTTTTGAGGGGAAGAAAGCTGATCTTAAGAATATGCAATGCAATACGCTAGATGAGATTGCAAAAAAGCTTGCGCTGTTTAACAATTACAACGATCAGATTGATGCAGTGAAAAAGCAATTTAATTATGAGCAGATGATGCATTGCACAGACGAGGCGAAGGAACTTGGCGAGAAGATTGCAAAGGCGGCAGAAGAACTAGAGCCAAAGACTGCAGAGGAGCGGCGTGAGGAACTTGCGAAGGAGGCTCTTGGCATTGAAGAGGAAGGAATCCTTGATGAGATGCTAGACGATCTGCCAACGGACGAGTTGGAAGATTCTTTGAATGAAATGTTGACAGACAAAGAAATCATTCAAGAAGAACTGGATGAGGAGCTGCCAGAAATCGTGGAGCAGGAAAAATTGACGGAGCTGTTTCTTGATAGACAATACGTTCCATTTGATATTAAGGCATAAAAGGGGCAAGAGCTTGATACATGCTGAAAGATGATAAAAAGGAATCAGAAGTCAGATACAAGAATCCGACAGAATATGCAAAATATATTAACAGAACATACGATTGCATGAAAGAGGATGCCTACCGCATTGTAATTAGCGAACGATTGTATTACAGGGCAACAAAGGATAAGAAGATTGAGCAGTGGCTAGAGGACAATCTCAGTCAGTTGCCGTACTGTATGGAGAGCTTGAGCAGTGTGATTGCTGTTACTGGTGGGTATCTTATCAGATGCATTTGTCATATGAATAATTACAATAATATCAGCACTGAAATCTTTGCGTCAGACAGACTCAGTGAAATAGGGCAGTTGTGTGAAAAACAAACGTTCCGATCTGTGATAAGAACGACAAATGTCAGCGAGATTGAGGAGCAGATAAATTATAACAGTATCTTTTGGACATCTGAGGCGGAGAGCGCCGGCTTTAAGGCAAAGGCGTAGGAAGATAGATTGACATTGATGTAGGCTGAAATGGTTTTTAGCCAATTAAATCAAGGAGGGATGAACTATGAGTACCATTTCTGCGGGTACGCCCGTCATTGCAGAGGGTATTTCTGCGTATTACAACACATCAAAAACCAGTAAGAAAACAGAGGAGAAAAAGGAAGATATCGCTATCACTAAGAAGGAGGAAGCTGCGGAGACAGTCAAAAAGAAAAAAGCTAATGGCAGAACCATTGGAAATCCAGAACTGACAGAAAAAGCTGCAAAGTATTATGAGGAACTAAAAAAGAAGTATGGTAATTTGGATTTTATCCTTGTGAGCAAAGACCAGAAAGAATTTGCAAAAGCGACTGCGTCAAAATACTCTAATCCACATAAAATGGTTGTGCTTATTGACGAGGAAAAAATTGAACGTATGGCGGAGGACGAAGATTTTCGTAAACAGTATGAAGGTATCATTGCAAAGGGTGCAAGTGGCTTGACACAGTTAAAAAATAAACTTGCCAATATGGGATTGGGTGTGAAAAGCTGCGGCATGAATGTGTATGACAATGGAGCGACATCGTTTTTTGCGACGATGGATAAATCGTTTAAAGCGCAGAATAAGACTGCCCAACAGCGTTTGGCAAAAAAGAAAGCTGCCAAAAAAGCGGAGGAGAAGAAAGCTGCAAAGAAGGCAGAGCAGAAAAAACAACAAGAGAAATTAGAAACAAATAGGGAAGAACGCAGAGTGATTCGGGAGGAATATTTTGAGAGTGACAATGAGGATGAAATCACATTTACTGCGGACTCTATTGAGGACTTGATTGATCAGATTGAAGGTGCAGATTATCTTCTTGAAAGAAACAATTCATCAAATTATGGAAGGCAAGTAGGGCGAGGGTTTGATTCCACAATTTAACAGTTATAAAAAGTGACAGGAGTATAAAATTATGATATATTGTATGTAACCATCTAGAATGAAAATTCGGGTGGTTACATACATTTTTATATAATTCAAAGGAGGACAAAAAATGACAGGAGCTATTATTGCAGTAATTGTGGTCATTGTTTTAATTGTGCTATTGTGTATGGGATATGTGAAAGCGCCGCCTGATATGGCGTTTATTATCTCAGGTATCAAGAAAAAGTCCAAGGTGGTAATTGGAAAGGCAAGTATTAGAATACCTTTTTTTGAGCGTCTTGACAAGCTGAATCTTAGATTGATTCCTATTGATGTCAAGACAAGTAATGCAGTGCCAACTGCAGACTATATCAATATTAATGTGGATGCAACAGTCAACGTGAAGATTAGCAATCAGCCAGATAAGTTAAGATTGGCGGCTGAAAATTTTTTAAATAAAAATACGGAATACATAGCGGGTGTCGCGCGTGAGGTTCTTGAGGGTAATGTGCGTGAGATTGTAGGGCGTATGCGTCTTGAGGAGATGGTTTCCGATAGACAGAAGTTTGCAGAACTTGTGAAAGAGAACGCGGAGCCAGATTTGGCAGCAATGGGACTGGATATAATTAGTTTTAATGTGCAGAACTTTGTTGATGGAAATGATGTGATTGAGAATCTTGGTATAGACAATATTGTGAAGATTAAGAAAGCGGCAGCGATTGCAAGAGCTGAGAGTGAACGTGATATTAAGGTTGCACAGGCAGCAGCAGATAAGGATTCCAATGATGCAGCAGTGGCGGCGCAGACTGAGATTGCAAAGAAACAAAATGAGCTTGCTATTAAAAAGTCCGAGCTTCAGATGGAGGCGGATACCAAGAAGGCAATGGCAGATGCTGCTTATGAAATTCAAAAAGAAGAGCAACGTAAGACGATTGAAATTACAACAGCAAATGCAGACATTGCAAAACAGGAGCGTGAGATAGAGTTAAAACAGAAGGAAGTTGCAGTAAAGGAGCGTGCGCTTGAGGCGGAGGTAAAGAAACAGGCGGAGGCAGAGAAGTATGCAGCGCAGCAAAAGGCGGATGCAGCGTTGTATCAACGACAGAAGGAAGCGGAAGCGCAGCAGTTTGAGGCACAGAGGATTGCGGAGGCAAAAAAAGCACAGGCGGAGGCAGACCGTTACTCAAAAGAGCAGGAAGCACAAGGTATTCGGGCATTTGGTGAGGCAGAGGCAGCAGCGGTGCGGGCAAAAGGTGTTGCGGAGGCAGAGGCAATACAGGCGAAGGGAATTGCAGAGGCGGAAGCTATGGAGAAAAAGGCGGAGGCATATGCAAAATATAATAAAGCAGCAGTAGCTGAGATGATGATTAAGGTGTTGCCTGACATTGCGGGAAAAATTGCAGAACCACTGTCTCAAATTGACAAGATTACAATTATTGGCGGTGATGGCGCCAACGGAGTAGATCAAGTAGCGAACAACGTTCCAGCGGTTATGACAAAGTTGTTTGAGTCCATGAAGGAGACAACAGGAATTGATTTGGCAAATATTATTAATGCGGAATCTTATGATGCCAGAGTGAACAGAAATATTACTGTAAATGGGCTGGAAGGCGTCAATCTAACTGTTCATCAGAAACCGGAGGATTTAGGAACAGATAATAAGTAATTTATGGTTTATTGTTTATACAGAACTTAATATTTACTGCTAAGTCTATAAGAAAAGGTGCATGGATTTTTACCTGTTATTGGAACGGAGTGAACAGTGACATTTATAGCAGTGAGTTGTTAGGCACAAACATGGTTAAATATTCAGAATATTATATGCAATTTGCAAAATTTATCCATAATTTAATGTTAATATTTCTATTGTGATTACCGATATATATTACGTAAACAGTAATGGATTTTAACTTATAATATTTTAGAAAGGATATGGATATACAATGAATATAAACAGTTCGAGAAATTCCCTATTAAGAGCGAGAAATTTAAGGAGTGCTAGAAGAAGCCGCGCAGGGAAGGTGATTAGCAGCAAGACTTCTAGGACAAACAGCAAATCAAACTCCACTAAAAGAACAACTTCGCCGCTGGCGTCTAAAACACCAACAAAACAGCTTGCAATGTATGAGCAGATGGAAAAGTCTGCGAGCAGTGTACAGGACAGTGTTGAGAAGATGTTAAAAATTGGCAAAACAACATACACTGACGATGAGACAGGCAAGAAGGCACAGGAGAATGACAAAGAGAATTTGATAAAGAATATCAAAGATTTTGTAACAGAGTTTAATGAAGTTTACAATAATCTGTACGATATTGGTGGTGCGGCAAATCTTGCTTTTAAAAAGACACTAGATAGTGTTGTCTCAACCAACAAAAAAGCGTTGGAAGGGATCGGTATTACAGTTTCTAAATCGGGAGAACTTTCGATTGATGAAAAGACTTTGGAAGGTACAGATTTTGAGAAAATAAAGGAAGTGTTTGCAAAAGAGGGCGGTTTTTCAGATAAGGTTTGTGGAAAGATGGAGACAATTGAGAACGCTGCGTCAAATAGTCTTACAACCTTCAGTAAACTTTATGGAGCAACTTCTACCTACAACAAGTATGGAACGAGCAATTCGTACTTTAATGGTTATAGCAGCAGTGGTTACTACAATAACTATAATTATGGGAAGTATGGCAGCAATAGTGGTTGGTATTTCTAAATCGCTGTGAAGCAATAAGGCCGTTGGGATTAGAAAAAATCCTAACGGTCTTTTTGAGAAAACTTTAAATATGCTCAAATTTTTGTTGTTCTTTTTTATCTTTCTTGTTTATGTACATCATTTTATCTGCCCGATTATAGGTGTCTTCCAGATTTTTGTCAGTATTTGCAGTAAAGATGGCATAGCCATATGCAATTTGCATTTTTAAATTTTTGTTTTCGCGATTGCATGCATCAACACTTGATTCCAACATTGCCATATAGTGAGTCATGTCAATTGTGGAGGCTTTCTCAATCAATACGACAAACTCATCACCGCCAACACGATAACACTTTCCAATTCCATTAAAGATCTCATATATGATTGTAGCACAGTTTTTGATATATAAATCACCTGCACTATGACCAAGAGTATCATTGGTATATTTCAGATTGTTGAGGTCAAAATCAATAATTGCAATATCCTCTGGATTTTTTGACAGATGGGAAAAGTCAATATTAAAGCACGTCCGATTGTTCATTCCTGTCATCTGGTCGGTGTATGCAAGTTTCTGATATGCATTTGCCTCCAACCCCATTTTCATAAGCGTGGCTGATTCTTTTGTGGAGGCTAAACCCGCTATAATATGGCGTTGGAGTAGTAGTTTAAGGCGTGGCTGATTCTTTTGTGGAGGCTAAACCAAGAACAGTGATATAGAGTAGGAAACCGAAACGTCCGAAGGTATTGGCATTCCATGCATCGGAATAAAACCCTATAATATCTAGGAGAAGCGTTAAGCAACATATCATAATACATGCCAGATGAATTTTTATCATGCGAGAATGAGTTCCATTTTTAATTAGTAGATGCGACTGAATCAAAATAATTGCTGTAAGTACGCACATCATTACATGAGTAGTCCACAAGGTTTCTCTTAAATCCGCAATTCCCGTAAGCTGAAGCAGAATACAGACAGCAATTTGTATTAGGTCTACTTTGCAGAACCAATTCCAGATTTTGCTGTTGTCTTCATAGAAGGTTTGGACAAACATTGCAAATGGAAATGAGAGTAGCAAGAGGGATAAGAACGCCAGATAAGAGGTCACGAGGCTATTTTTAAGCAGCAGCGTTGTGATATTGCACTCATTGATGGACCAAATGGATAAAAATATGGAAAAAATGCCAAGTTTTAATAGTTTTCCGCTAGTATTAATATTACGAGATACAAATAAGTGGTATGCCACAAGAATAAATCCAATCACAAGCATAATGATACAAAGTAAAAATGGTACAATATTACTGGTTATAATATATGCTGGCAGTGAGAAATTATTTCCAATGTAAAAAGTGGGCAACCTTTTTAGATAAGGGGTGTATGGGCTGGTAAGTACAATTTTAACACTATTTGTATTGTATGGAAGCGTTACGAAATTCCAACAATAGCCGGGTGAACTTGACAATGAATTGTTGTTGGCGACAGGGTATTCATAAATCAGTTTGTTGGTAACAAAGACTTTTATATTCTGATGAACAGAATAAAAAGCAAGAATATTGCCAATAGACCTGTTCACAGAGATTGTCCCAGATATTACTGTCTTTTTCATATAAAAAGTTTTTTGGCAGTCTTTCCATTCTGTTATGGCATAGGGAGACTGCTGCTGCCGGGTATCTGTCGCCCTGTCATAAATAAAAATAGAGATTAAAAATATGCAGATTGTAATACATGCCAGAATGTATAGTGTATAGTTTATTTTTTTGATAGGTTCATTCATCTGTGATTTTGCTCCTGATATGTATATTTATAGTGCCCTTGTTTCTATGAATAGCTTTATTATAACACAGATTGAAAAATATATTTCATTTTTTTTTGAAAAAATGAAAGGATATCTCTTATGTCTCAGCTTAGCCTAGGACTTTGTACTATGCTGCAAATTATGTAGTGGCAGATGCATCAAGACACCATGAAGTGTTATTGTATGGCTTGATGCTTGCAACAGGAAACTGAAGGTTGGGCGGTGACTCTGCTTATAGTATCATATCATGTTTACATATTGATTTTGCAGAATAAATGGTAGATAATAAAGACAGTGTGTAATTGGAGGGTGAAGTATGATTTGGAATAAGTCAAGGGAATGTATGAGCCGGGATGAACTAGCAAATCTACAAGGTGGATATCTTGTAAAACTTGTAAAGTATATGTATCAAAATGTTGCGTATTACAGGAAAAAAATGCAGAAGCTGGGCATGGAACCAGGGGATATATGTGGGATTGAAGATTTGGGGAAACTTCCTTTTACAACAAAGGAGGATTTAATTTCTGCATATCCATCTGGTATTTTTGTCGTGCCACAAAAAAGAATAGCGAGATATCACAGTTCAGACAACTTGACTGGACCAGACAGAATTGTGGGATATACCAAAAAAGATATTGATAATTGGAGTGAATGTGTTGCACGCTCAATTAGTATGGCAAATTTAGGAAAAAAAGATGTTATACAGATTATGTATAATTATGCCCCTTTTTCAGAAGGGCTTGGCGCTCATTATGGCGCAGAACGGGTTGGCGCAGCTATTGTGCCGTCAGGAATTGGCAGAACATCAGGACTAGCAGCGCTTATGAAAAAACTACATGTGACAGGAATTATGGGGACACCGACCTATCTGCTTCGTTTGGCACACATAGTGGAGGAGCAAGGATTGAAAAGCGGATTGAATCTCAAGGCAGTACTGTGTGGAGCGGAGCCGTGGACAGAAAATACACGCAGAAAAATTCAGGACAAATTAGGAGTAAAGGCATATGATATGTATGGGTTGAATGAATTAACAGGGCTTGGTGTGGCATGTGAATGTGAATTTCAAAGGGGAATGCATATTCAAGAAGATTTTTTCTTGACAGAAATTTTGGATACACATACATTGGCTGTTTTGCCAGATGGATTAAAAGGAGAATTGGTATTCACCACACTTCAAAAAGAGGGGTTGCCGTTAATTCGATATCGAACAACGCATGTCACAAGAATTCATTATGAAAAATGTGAATGCGGTCGAACAATGGCAAGAATAGACAGAATATGTAAAGCAACCTCAGAATTGTTGATGATTTGTGGAAAAGGTGTTTTTATAACTCAAATTGAGGAGGCGCTTGTCGGATTGCATTTTGTTGCGACATCTTATATGGTATGTATTAAAAAGGAAAAAGAGCTTGATGTAGTGAAGGTATCTATGAATTATAGTGCAGACAAGCCCCTGTCGACAGAGGAGAAAGATGCTATGCTACAGCAAGCGGAAAAAGCATTGTCCAGTGTGATTGGTGTGATACCAGAAATTTCGTTTGCAAAAAACAAAAGAGGAATATTTAGCGATAATGATAAAAAAGTAGTTGTTATAGATGAAAGAATGTAATTGTCTATATAATACAATTGAAAAAAGATAGCAGATAGTATACAATTAATAGTAGGTAATTGTCGGAAAATAAATAATGAAAGGAGAATTACTGTGAAAAAGAAACTATTAGTGATGGTTTTATCTGCTTCTTTGCTATCCGCAGTGCTTGCAGGATGTGGGAATACAGATACTGATGTTCAAGTTGGCACAAAAGACACACAAAAGACAGAAGGGAATAAGGGAGAAGAACTTGAAACAGGTGAGGTTTCATTGCGCGTCTGGGTTGAGGAGGCAAATATTGAAAACCTGCAAAAAATGATTGATAGTTTTAAACAAAAATATGCAGGACAAGCTGAATTTAATATTACAATAGAACCATCAGGTGACGCGGATACTAGAACGAATGTTTTGAGTGATATCCATAATGCAGCGGATGTTTTTTCTATGCCAGATGACCAACTCTATAGTCTGATTGCAGGTGGAGCACTTTCTCCAGTAGTAAATCAGACAGAGATAAGGGATGCAAATTTGCCAGATGCAGTAGATGCGGCATCTTATCAGGGAACTTTATATGCATATCCTTACACTGCAGATAATGGGTATTTTCTGTATTACAATAAAGAATATCTGTCGGATTCAGATGTTCAAACATTTGACAGAATTCTTGAAGTAGCAGCTGAAAATGAGAAGAAGATATCGATGGAATTAAATTCCGGATGGTATTTATACTCATTTTTTGGGAATACAGGTCTTGACTTTGGCATCAATGAAGACGGAGTGACCAATCATTGTAATTGGAATACCACAGAGGGACCAATTAAGGGAGTTGATGTAGCACAGGCTCTTATAAATATCGCTACAAATCCGGGATTTATAGCACAGTCTGATAGTCTTTTTATTAAAGGTGTGAAAGATGGCACTTGCATTGCAGGGATTAGCGGTGTATGGAATGCTGTTGCAATACAGGAAGCATGGGGGAGTAATTATGGCGCGTGCAAACTACCTACCTATACTTGTAAAGGGCAGCAGATTCAAATGTCTTCATTTAAGGGCTACAAAATGTTTGGAGTCAATGCTTATTCAAAACATCAGGCATGGGCACACAAATTTGCCGATTGGATTACAAATGAGGAAAATCAGATTCTTCGGTTTGAGGAGAGAAGCCAAGGTCCTTCCAACGTGGTTGCAGCGGCATCTGATGCAGTTGGAGAGGTCCCAGCAATTGTCGCGGTAATCGAACAGTCACAGTATGGTGTACTTCAGAGAGTAGGCAATAGCTACTGGAATGCTTGCACGAGTTTTGCGGATACGATAGTGGCAGGAAATCCAGACAATATGCCACTTCAGGATTTAGCGGACAGGCTTGTAAAGGGAATAACGGCTTCGGTAGTACAATAAGGAGGGGACAAAATGAATGGTAAAAAACGTTTGAGTATAACAATAGTCATTTTAGTTCCGGTTTTTATTCTCGGAGCACTGGCAGTTTTCTCAAATATTGCAGCAATTAGTAATTTGAAAAAAGTAAATATGACCGCTGTGACAATTGCGGACGAACATATGATTAATATTTCGCAACTCAGCAGTATTGAAAAAGAGTTGCAGGAGATTCATAAAAAGGCACTTTCTCATATTATCGCTACAGATTTGGATACCTTGATTGCGACAGTAGCTGAAGTGCGGGCAGAAGAGGAAATTCTTGACCAGTATCTTGCGGAGTACAAGAATAGTTTAGAGGAAGAAGATACAACAGCATATAATACGATATTGTCAAACTATGATACAATGAAATATGAGATTGCAAATTTGATGGCATTTAGTGGCAATGCGGAGAAGGAAAAGGCATTTGGTCTGGCAAATGGAACCATTAAGCAGTGCAGCGATGAAATGCAACGTCAAGTTGAAAGTATGATGGAGCGCGCACAGGAAAGCGCTACACAGGCGAGCGATGCTTTGACTGCAGAGTATAATAAGGCAGTATTGAAAAATACATTGATTGTTATACTAAGTGTAATTGCATTGCTAATTACTTTGTACAGCGTATTTATTTTGATTATTAGAAAGCTAATTATAGCGAATCATGAAATCAATGATATTATCAATGGAATTGATCAGAGTCAAGGAGATTTGACAAAGCGTATTAGTATCTTGTCCAATGATGAAATTGCAGATTTGGGAAATGGTATCAATACATTTATGGGCAAGCTGCAAAGCATTATGAAAATGATTATTGAAAATTCGAGAAAGTTGGAAGAAGTTGTCAGTGAAGTACAACAGAGTGTAAGAACATCGAATGACAGTGCATCGGATTTATCAGCAGTCACAGAGGAACTTTCAGCTACTATGCAAGAAGTTGGACATTCTGCTACAATTATAAATCAAAATGCAGATTCTGTGCGCAGTGAGGTTGAAGTGATTGCAGATAAGTCTAACAGCATCAACGATTATTCCAAGAAGATGAAAGAAAATGCTGACAAGATGGAACTGGATGCAAGGACAAACATGAAGGAGACTAGCACGAAGGTACAGGAGATTCTTGAGGTGCTGAACCAAGCGATAGAGGATAGTAAGAGTGTGGAACAGGTAAATGGTTTGACAAATGATATTTTAAAAATTTCAAGCCAGACGAATCTTCTTGCATTAAATGCTTCAATTGAGGCAGCGCGAGCAGGGGAGGCAGGAAAAGGATTTGCTGTTGTTGCAGATGAAATTAGACAGCTTGCATCTTCGAGTCGCCAAACTGCAAATCGCATTCAGGAAATTAATCGTGTAGTGATTAATGCTGTCCATAACCTTGCAGGGCATTCCAACAATCTTGTGGAATATATGACAGACTCCATTCTGCCAGAATTTGAAAATTTTGTTACCAGTGGTGAACAGTACAGAGATAATGCTACTTACATAGAAGGGGTTATGAATGAATTCACAACTAAGACAGATGATTTAAAACGTGCAGTGGATGAGATTGCATCTTCGATTGAGACAATTACGGATGCAATTGAAGAGGGGGCAAGAGGCGTTACTGGTGCGGCGGAAAGTACCCAGATTCTTGTTGCTGATATGGAAAATATTAGCAATAGAATGGATGAAAATCAGCAGATTGCAGCAGCACTTCAAAAAGAGACAGATGTATTTAAAAGCTTTTGACGCGGAAAAATATAAAACAAAAGTTCGCCAGAGGCATGACTTTGGCGGACTTTTTTATGCACACGGGCGTCCAAGTGAAATATGTCAGCAAGCTGACAAACGCCCAGCCGCGAAGGGAAAAATTTTTTCTCTACTTGATTGCGGCAAAGGAAAGTGGGATAGAGAGACATGAAAAAGTGTATTATAATCGGTGCAGGAGTATGCAGTGCGCAATGTCTATCAAAACAGATGACATTACAGGAAGGAGATTTGTGTATTGCAGCGGATGGCGGATTAAAACATCTACAACAGATTGAAATATTGCCAGACATTGTGTTGGGTGATATGGATTCAATAGGATTACAAGAACTTAGTGGTCCATTTCAGATAAAAAGACTTCCAGTTGAAAAGGATGACACAGATATGCTTGCAGCAATCAAGGAAGGATTAGATGCAGGCTATAAACAGTTTATGCTTTACGGGGCACTTGGCGGGAGATTGGACCATACACTTGCTAATATTCAATGCCTTTTGTATTTGTTGAATCGAGGAGCAACGGGGACAATTATTGGAGATGACGTTATTCTGACATTGATAAAAGATACCAAGATAAGTTTTACAGATAGTTTTGCAAGGAAAGGAAGACGGATTTCTGTCTTTGCTTATGGTGGGGATGCGTATGGAGTTTGTGAGCGTGGTTTGAAATATCTGCTGGATTCTGTAACAGTGAAACAGGAATTTCCGATAGGTGTCAGCAATGAGTTCACTGGTGAGTCTGCCGAAGTTGAGGTACGACAGGGTATGCTTTTGATTTGTATAGAGCAGGATAAATGGGAGGAATCTGTGTGATGTATACATTTTCAACTTGGCTTTTCTTTTTTTATTTTTATTGTTTTCTAGGTTGGATCTGGGAGACTTGCTACGTGTCTGTATTGAAAGCAAAGTGGGTCAACAGAGGGTTTATGAGAGGTCCATTTCTTCCAATCTATGGTTCTGGTGCAATTGTTGTGTTAGTTTTTACATTGCCATTTCGGACTAATGCAGTATTTGTATTTTTTGCAGGAATGATAAGCGCTACAATATTAGAGTATTTTACAGGTGTGGCGATGGAGAAATTATTTCATGTGCGATATTGGGATTACAGTAATCAGCGTTTTAATTTGAATGGGTATATTTGTGTGACTTCTTCGTTGGCGTGGGGTGTCTTTTCAGTAGTTTTGACATTGTATGGACATACAATAGTGGAACGAGTGGCAATGAAATTTAATAGAAATTTTCTGGAAGTGATTGTATTTCTACTCACCGCCTATATTTCAATAGACATGGCAGAGAGTGTCCGCGAAGCGTTTAATCTGAAAGAGGTTCTTTTGAGTCTCGAGGAAAACAGTGAAGAATTTCGCAGAATACAGAAACGTTTTGAGGTTGCCTCAGCGTTTTATGGGGGTGAGATTAAAGAACGTTCTGAGGCTGGTTTGAGAAGGATTAATTCTGCATTGCAGACGGGAAAAAAGGAGTATCAACGTATGAATGCACTTTTAAAACGAAATCCACATGCAGTGTCTAAGATGCACAAAGAGGCATTTTCACAGTTTATGGAGTTTTCAGATGATGAAGTAGTGCGCTAATTGTAGTAACAAGGCAATATAACTAATTGCAGGCGTGTGAATCCGTAATCTGTCAGCAGAGCTGATCTGCACGCCTCAACAAGAATGCCGATGGCATTCTTGAATTTATATTGAGGGGTCAGACTTTTTTGACAGTTCAATATATCAAAAAGAAAGGTAGAAAATAATGAAAGCAATTGAATTGAAGCGATTAGACAGGTTAGGGGAACTACTGGAAGAAAGCGTTTATGCAGGTCAGATTGCGGGCGGCAATCTGTGTGTGCTCCACAAAGGCGATGAGGTATATTATGCAGAGGCGGGATATGCAGATATTGCAGGCGGAAAAAAGATAACAAAAGACAGTATTTTTCGCTTGTATTCTATGACAAAACCAATTACATCAGCAGCCGTAATGCTCTTGTTGGAGCGTGGCGTGTTGGATTTGCTTGATCCAATATCAAAGTATATACGGACTTTTGCGAAGATTAGGGTAGCAACCCCAGAGGGAGATGTTTTAACTAATCGTCAAGTGACAGTGAGGGATTGCCTTTCTATGACATCCGGATTGGTATATAATTGTGACCCAGATCCAGCAAGCCGGGATACAGCAATTGTCTACGAAGAATTGGATAAGAGGTTGTATTCTGACGCTCCAATGACAACTATGGAAGTGGCATTAAAACTGGGGCAGGGGCGTCTTGCATTTCAACCGGGAGAAGGATGGCGCTATGGGACAAGTGCTGATATTCTTGGTGCAGTTGTGGAGGCTGTAGCAGGCATCAGTTTTGGATCGTTTTTAAAAAGAGAGTTTTTTGAACCATTGAATATGGTCGATACTGATTTTCGACTTGATGCTTCAAAAAGGGACAGACTGACAACCGTATATGAGACAACAAAAGATGGATTGATAGAGTATCATGGAAATCATCTTGGAATCTGCAATCATATGGATGCGGAGATATGTTTTGAGTCAGGTGGGGCAGGACTTGTGTCTACAATTGTAGATTATCAGCATTTTACGCAGATGTTACTCAATGGGGGCACGTATCAAGGTAGAACATATC
The DNA here is from genome assembly GCA_014239155.1 of Lachnospiraceae bacterium. Lineage (GTDB taxonomy): Bacteria > Bacillota > Clostridia > Lachnospirales > Lachnospiraceae > COE1. Next base: position 25,553 of record JAAZZQ010000013.1, read on the forward strand.
TTGCACCAGCTACTGTCACATATATGACGGGCTGTCGTCTTGAGTCGTATCAGCAGGGAATGATGCGGGGGTGGGAGAGTCTTGCTGGATATAGTTATACTAATTTAATGCGTGTATTGACGAATCCTTCCTTTGCTGTCATGAACGGCTTTGTGGGAGAGTATGGTTGGGATGGGTGGTTAGGACCTTATTTTGCTAATATACCAACAAAGGAAACAACATTTTTGATGATGTTACAGCTCAAGGATTCAGGAACATTTACACTTACTAGAAAGATGAGGAATGTGCTGGCGGCGGCATTATGAAATGAAAAGATGAAATTTGTTATTGTATGATAATTAAAAAATAGACTATACGAAAAACTCCTGTCAGTTACACTGATGGAGTTTTTCGTTTGTTAAAGTCAATAAATCAATTGGCTTTGGCATTCTAATTTCTTAGGGCGCAATCATATATAGTTATCAATACCTGTACATGAATAAATTACAACAAAAAATATATGTTGTGATAACTGTTAGCTTTGTGGTATTAACTTTATATTATGAAATCTTTTCAATTCCTGTGATTTATCTTAGATTTCAATAATCTGCGAAAAATGGCTTCAAAGCCTTATGTTATGGAATATTCTTAACTCTATTGACTCAGAATTTGACCCAGAAATACAATTGGAAACATATTTGTAAGTAGATCTAGAGTCCAATTTTAACCTTTTGATTTTGACCCAGAATTTGACCCTAAATCTTTCCAATTAGTTAAAAATTATAAAATTTTATGGCAATATAAAATAGTTTCCATATTTTTCTGTCAATTATAATGTTATTTTTCAAAAGAATTGTCAAAAAAGAATTGTCAAGTTGACTAAAACGTGATAAACTGATGTCATTATCAAATTATGTAGAAGAAAATGAGAACATTTTGATTTAAAATGCTCATTTTATTTTTCGCAGATTATTGAAATCTAAGATAAATCACAGGAATTGAAAAGATGAATAAGACATCTAAAAACAACACACTAACGAAAACAATTTGCCAATATAGTGAACCACTTCCAAAGGATACAATGGAATTTCTTAAAGGAATTGCCATAGATTATTGTAAAGTGAAGAATTATACTTATAAGCGATTTTCTGGAATAAAAAGTTTAAATAGACTGACCCCTGTTTATAGTATCCTAAATGAAATGCGATATTGTGGATTAAGAGAACAGTTGAATCTTCCTGTAGTATATTATGAGCTTGCAATAGCAGATGCCGTTACAGACATTAAAGCTAGATGGGGAACGGTAAAAAATAAAGTAGGGGAACTTATTACTGCAAATGAAAATTTAAGTAATGATGACAGAATATATCTCAGAACAGTACTAAAGATGAATAGTGTGTATACAGCTATTTTGAATCATCAGGAATATGAGATACCGAAAAATGCAGTAAATCTAAATATCGATGTAAAGCATCTCAATCAAGTCCTTTGCAGATATACAAGAAAATATTTAACTCCTTTAAAAACGGATAATATAGACTCCTTTAAAATATCTCCCAACGGCTATTCCTATAAAGAAGGTTCGATCTATATTGTATGTAGAGTTCCTAGAAAGAGAATTTGCCTTCCGTTAAGGGATAATAGAATTTTTCATCGGCAGATACAAATACATATAAGAGAAAACTATGCAGTGTTAACAGTGCCCGTAGAGACAAAAGTGAGGAAACATAATGATTATATAAATATGATTTGTGTGTACATAGGTTATAAAGATTTGTTTACACTGTCAAGTGGAAAAATTTATGGAGAAGGATTAGGTGAGATATTAGATCCAGAGACAGAAAGACTTATGAAGAAAAATTCGGAGCGACAGAAAATACAATTAATATATCAACAACTTATGGAAAACGGTAATTTATTAAAAGCAGATCAGGTGCATCTCAATAATCTTGGGAAATATAAATATGACAAACAGAAAGAAAGAGAAAGATCGAAAACAATAACATTTATTAACTCCGAGATTAACAGGATGTTAAAGGAGGAAAAACCGCAGAAAGTTATTATAACTAAACCAGTTACAAAAAACAAAACTATGCAATATTCAAAAATGGAAAACAGAAAATTAACAAGAAATTTTCGCAGTTATATTCGAGAGCGTTTGGCATATAAATGTCAGCTAAATTCTATTGAGTTAATAGAGATTAATTCAAAGGGAACTGGAAAGATATGTTCATCTTGTGGTGTCGAAGGCAAGAGAGAAGGAATGGAATTTATCTGTGAAAATTGTGGTATGAGGATAAGTATTCCATTGAATTCTGCAAAAAATATAGAAAACAAGTATAATAAAGGTTAACAGTATAGAACTGAGAATAAATAACCTATTGGTTATTTCACCGCTAGGCGGATCACAGGAAAATACATTGACATAGAAAAGCAAAAAGTCGGCATTAGCTAAACTGTGTTAGCAGTTTTCGGGTATGCCAGGACCGTGGCTTACACGGAGCGAAGTATATTCTAAAATAGGATATACAAACAAAATATGTTCCGATAATCCTTATGATAATAATTTAAGTTGGGGGAGAACATGACAAAGACACAAAAAAAGCAGGCACAAGAATATGTTAGTCAGCTTGAACAGATACATAATCAGATAAAAGAATGCGTTGTTCAAAACAATATTTCGTTGGCAATGGAGCTGTTGGTCAATTGTCAAAGTAAGGCAATCTTACTTGGCACATTTATTGAACAAACAGAGGGAGAAAATACTTGTGTGGTATCAAAGTTAGAAGAATACTGTGAAATAATATATAATTTTTATGAAAATTTGGAAAAAAATAAAGAGATAAATGCCAATAAAATATATAAAATTTTGAGACAGAAATTGATAAAAATAGCAAATAGTATTAAAAATGATATAAAAGTAAAGATAGAAGCAGTTTTTCTACCATACAAGGCAAGTATGTGGGATAGCTTAGAAACCGTATGGAAAGCTGCAGATAACGATCCAGATTGTGATGCGTATGTTATACCAATTCCATATTATGATAAAAACCTAGATGGAAGTTTTCGAGAAATGCATTATGAGGCAGAGCAATATCCAGAAGATGTTCCAATTATAAAGTATGATGCATTTGATTTTGCGAAGCATATGCCTGATATGATATTTATTCATTATCCTTATGATGGTGCGAATATTGTTACGAGCGTTCATCCTTTTTTTTATTCGGACAATTTAAAGAAGTTTACAAATTGTTTAGTTTATATACCTTACTATGCAACATCAGGCGGTATGAGTGAGGGACAAGGATTATGCCCTGCATATTTGAATGCAGATTATATTGTAATCCAATCTGAAAAATACCGAAAATTTTATGACAGTAGAATACCTGATGGCAAGTTTCTTGCGCTAGGGTCGCCTAAGTTTGACAAAGTGATTGATAAATGTCTCAATCCACCAACAATACCAAGAGAGTGGAGCAAGAAGTTTAAAGGAAAGAAGATATATTTCTATAATACAAGTATTGGTGGAATGCTTGAAAATACAGATGCGTTTATAAAAAAGATTCAATATGTTTTTGGCATATTTAAGGGAAGAACGGATGTGTGTTTATTGTGGCGTCCTCACCCGCTCATGGAATCTACGTTAGATTCTATGAGAAAAGAGTACAAGTCCCAGTATCTTATGTTAAAGAAAAAATTTGTCGAAGAAGATATTGGAATTCTTGATGAAAGCGCGGATATTGAGAATACGATAGCATTGTGTGATGCATATATCGGTGATTCTGCAACCAGTGTAACATCACTTTTTGGAGTTGCCGGAAAGCCAATATTCATATTGAATAACTACATTAATACTTTACCAGATAAGGACGATTGGCGTGGAGAAATAATGAATTCAATATGGCTTGACATGCGGGGAAATGATCACTATTGGGTTACATCAAATAATCAATTATGGTTTTCTGAAAGAAACGATTATCATTATAAGTTTTTTATGGATTTGCAGACGGGATATTCTGGCGGTAGATACTATATGAAAGCAGTAAAAATAAAAAATAAGATTTATGTGTTACCACAGAATGCTAGGAACCTTTTGATTATTGAAGACAAGAAATTACGAAGTATTGACTTAAAAGTGGACAATTTTAGCGCAGGAGCATTTTGGAGTTATTTTTATAATGAGGAATATATTTTTTTATTACCGTTAAGGTGTTCATACCTTGTCAGATTTCATATACGAACGGAGGAGATTGTTTATATAGACGGAGTAAGACAGTTTAATGTGCGAAACGTAAATGGTCAGTGGTCTATAGGAGGAGTGGCTCCTTACGGAAATGAACTTGTATTTGCATCACCTGTCGATAATCATTTTCTGTTTGTAGAAATGGATACATTAAAGATAAGAATATTAAGTAATAATTCAAAAAGTAATATCGGAACTCTTTTTATTGTTTTTGATGACGATGAATTATGGTTATTGCCAACAAGGGGATTGACAATTACACGTTGGAATCCAAAGACGGGGGAGATGGCAGAGTATAGTGATGTGCCTAGGGATTTTAAGTCGATTAAATGGCCATATGGTATTGAGTGTGATGAAAAACCGTTTTACAACCTTGCAATCTCTAGGAAAAATGGAAAAGAAACAATTATTATAGCGCCATATTGGGGGAATATGTATCTATCACTTGATAGAATGACAGGAAAAATGGAGAGATGGGAGCCGCCATTTTTTAGTGTTAATCGCAGCAAAGATGCATATTTTCAATCTGCAAGTATGGGATGTTTTTTAAATACATATTTACCACAGGGAGAATCAGAACACTATATATGGTATGAACCCGAAAGAAAGCTTTATTGTGTTAATATTGATACAAAAGAATATAAAGAAATTGAAATTAAATTTAACGAGAAGGAACTAATGAGTCATGAGCTGGGATTTGCAAAAGAATCGGAATGGATGCAATACTGCTTAAAAGAAAACGCATTTCAGTCAATTGTGGGCTTTATTGATAATAAAATTATTGGAAATTCGTTTGACAGAGAAAAACAACTTGAAGCATTTTCTAAAATAAATGCAAATAGAGATGGAACTTGTGGCGAAAGTATTTATAACTTGGTGAAAGGGAAAATTTCATGACAAAAGTAATTACATATGGAACGTTTGATCTTTTTCACGAAGGTCATTATCGGTTATTGCAAAGAGCAAGGATGCTTGGTGATTACTTAATTGTTGGCGTAACGACTGACAAGTATGATATTGAACGAGGTAAGTTAAATGTTGTTGATTCACTGATGACGCGTATTGAAAATGTTAAGAAGACAGGGTTTGCAGATGAAATAATAATAGAGGAAACACAAGGACAGAAAGTGAATGATGTCAAAAAATATAATATAGATATTTTTACAGTTGGTTCTGACTGGACAGGTATTTTTGATTTTATGAATGATTATTGTAAGGTAATCTATCTTGAACGAACAAAAAATATATCAAGTACAATGTTGCGTGAACAAAATAGAAGAATTTTAAAGGCAGGAATTATTGGAACAGGCAGAATTGCCAATCGCTTTATGCCAGAGGTAAAATTAGTGAGCGGTATTAGTGCGCAAGGGGTATATAATCCGCATCAACAGAGTGCAAAGCAATTTGCACAAAAGTGGCAAATCAACGCATACAATGACTTGGAGATGTTGTTTCATGACGTGGATGTTGTCTATATCGCTTCACCACATGAAACACATTATGGCTATGTCAAAGCATCTTTAGAACATGGGAAACATGTATTATGTGAAAAGCCGATGGTTCTGGCAGAAAAACAAGCAAAAGAACTTTTTAATTATGCAAGAGAACACAATCTTATTCTGTTTGAAGGAATAAAGACAGCATATTGCCCTGGATTTGAGAAATTGCTTGGAATTGCCTGTAGTGGAATTATTGGGAGTATTCGCTACATAGATGCCTGTTTTACGAAACTGGAACAAAAAAACAACAGAGAGCTTTTAGATAAAAAATATGGGGGAAGTTTTACTGAACTTGGCAGCTATTGTTTGTTGCCTATTATAAAACTGTTTGGGGAAAAATATGAATCTATTCGTTTTGATGTAGTGCATGATGAGAGTGGATTGGATATATTTACCAAGGCATCTTTTACTTTTACACGAGGGATTGCGACTGCCTTTTGTGGTTTAGGTGTAAAATCAGAAGGCAGGCTATTAATAGCGGGAACCAAGGGATATATTGTAGTGGAAGCACCTTGGTGGAAAACGACATATTTTGAAGTACATTATGAAGATGCTTCACAAGTGGATAAATATTCAGAACGATTTTTGAGCGATGGACTCCGATATGAGATTAAAGATTTTTTAAATATGATAAATAGAAACAATAAGAGTGATTTTAAGCTGACACGAGGGGAATCCGTCGCTATGGCAGGAATTATGGAGAAGTTTTTAATTGAGGAAGGTCGATTAACATAATAAAACAAGAGGGAAATAACACAAATATGAAAATATGGGCACATAGAGGATGCAGTCAACGATATCCAGAAAATACATTAATTGCTTTTGAAAGGGCAATGGAGATTCGAAATCTGACAGGAATCGAGCTTGACATACAGCTGACGAGAGATGGAGAACTTGTTGTTATTCATGATGAGCGTGTAGATAGGACAACAGAGGGCATAGGATTAGTAAGAGATAACACACTTGCAGAGATTAAAAATCTCCATATTTATGCAGGCAGTTATCCAAGTCAGCAGATTCCTACAATGAATGAAGTTTTTGATTTGTTAGAAAACCGATTAAATGAGGGATTAAAACTCAATATAGAATTGAAAAATAATATTTATCCATATCCGGGAATGGAAGAGAAGATTATAGAATTGGTGCATAAAAGAGGGTTACAGAAAAGGGTAGTATATTCTTCCTTCTATGCAAAGTCACTTGCAAAAATTAGGATACTTGATGCGGAGGCTGAAATAGGGATATTAGATACAAAGGTTTCAGATTGTATGTATAAATTAAAAGGTGGTTGCGGTGCAGCGGCATTGCATCCATTTTGGCAGGGAATAGACTTAGATCCGATGGAACTAACAGGATATAGCGTGAGGGCATGGATGGCAGGACATCTTTATCCAGATAAACCGACAGGGAGAAAATTAGATTTTGGGGCGCTTGAAGCACTTGGAATAACAGATATAATATTGAATGAACCAGAAGTCTATGTAATATGACAGATATTAAATATTTGATTATAAATAGATAGGAAATTTTGGACCATGATTGAGTTAACAAAAGAGCAGTTACGACAGCTTCAAAAGATTGAGTTGGAAATGTTAGAGGAAGTAGACAGAATATGTAAAAAAAATAATATTAGGTATACAATCATTGGAGGAACTCTTTTGGGTGCAGTAAGGCATGGGGGATTTATACCTTGGGATGATGATGCAGATGTGGCTATGCTGCGATCAGAGTATGAAAAGTTTTGTAAAGTATGCGAGAGGGAATTAAATAAAGACAAGTTCTATTTCCAAAATATAGATAATACCCAAGGATATAGATGGGGGTATGCGAAGCTTAGAAGAAAGGATACGCTATTTATCAGAAAATATCAAGAACATATGCCTTATGAGCAAGGGGTTTTTCTTGATATTTTTCCAATTGATGCAACCCCTGATAATTTTTTTCTAAGGCAAATTCATGATTTTAAATGTTTTTGTGTTAGAAAGTTGTTGTGGTCAGAAGTAGGTAAAATTGCCGAAAGAAATGCAATAAAAAGGCGTTTATATATTATATTAAGTAAAATTCCTGAAGAAAAAGTTAAAAAAGCGTATAGAAATTTGATACTTAAAAAAAATTCTAGTACAACAAATGTTGTTAGGACTTTAACGTTTCCAGCGCCAAGGAAGTTAAGAGGGTATTATAGAAGATGGTTTACAGAAACTGCATTAATAAAGTTTGAGGACAAGATGTTTTATGGAGTAAAAGATTATGAGGGATGGCTTACATATGAATTTGGTGACTATAAAAAACTTCCTCCCATAGAAAAACAAAAAACACATCCTGTTAGCAAAATAAAGCTTATTTAATGGGGGAAATACAATGTCAAATATCGCTTTAATAATTGCTGGGGGTATTGGTGCAAGAACGCATCAAGATATACCAAAACAATTTTTGAATGTGAACGATAAACCGATTATTATATATACAATGGAAGCATTTCAGAATCATCCGGATGTGGATGCAATATTTGTTGTATGTTTGAGTGGATGGCAGGAAATGTTGAAGGCGTATATTCATCAATTCAATATTACAAAAGTGATTGGGATTGTCGAAGGAGGAAAAAATGGTCAGGATTCTATACGAAATGGTGTTTTTGCAATTGCAGATGTATATCAAGACGATGATTTGATTATGGTGCATGATGCAATTCGCCCTATGTTATCAGCAGAAATTATTTCTGATAATATTTTGAAATGTAAGAAGTATGGTAATGCAGTGACAGTCATTCCTTGTATGGAAGCGATGTTAAGATCACAAAATGAGATTGAATCAGAGGAAAGCATATTGAGAAACTCATTATTTAGAGCACAGACACCTCAGACAATCAGTGTAGCAAATGCAGTGAGAATTCATAAAGAAGCATTGCAAAGAGGGATTACAAATTCAGTTGCAACTTGTACCCTTCTGTTAGAATTAGGAGAAAAAGTTTATTTTGCCAACGGATCAGAATTAAATATTAAAATTACTACGACGGATGATATTATAATATTCAAATCATTGTTATCAATGAGAAAGAGCGAGTGGTTAAAATAAAGGGAAATAAGATAAATAATATGTTGGAATAACGAGATAAAAATTAAGGAGAGAGAATGAACGTATCAGAATATATTGTATCATTTTTAGAGGAAAAAAAGATTGACACAGTATTTGGGATAGTTGGTGGTGCTACATTATGGATCTGTAAGGCGCTCAGTGAAAGTAAGAGAATCAAGTCGATTTTTACAAATCATGAACAGGCAGCAGCAATGGCGGCAAATGGATGGGCAAGAGTGACAGGAAAACCGGGAATTGTTTTCACAATAAATGGTCCGGGAATGACAAATACGGTGACTGGCATAGCGCAAGCATGGACAGATTCTTCTCCTGTTATTCTTATTACAGGAAATTCTAATATTAAAAGTGTAAAATATGAGCGAGAAAAAGGAATACGTCAATATGGTACACAGGATGTCAGAACGGACCAAATAATGAAATCGATTACAAAAAAAGTATATTTACTTGAAAAAGCGCAGGATGTGAAATCTTGTTTCGAAGAGGCATTTGAATTGGCTTTGTCAGGGCGTCCGGGACCAGTATGCATTGAAATTCCTATTAATGTTCAGTCAGCCGAAGTAACATTACCAAAGCAGATTGAATGCATAGATAATGGTATTATTAGTACAGCTGAAGAGGACAATAAAGAGTGGACAATTCAGATTCAGAGAATTGTTGAGAAACTTAATACAGCGAAGAGACCATTAATCCTTGCCGGTCAAGGGGTTCGTCTGGCAAATGCTGTAAGTGAGTTTAATAAATTTGTAGAGAAATATAATGTTCCAGTAGTAAATTCTAGGATGGGGATTGATACAATTCTTTCTGACTCCATTTTTTTTGTAGGGAGGGCAGGAAATCATGGAAGTAGAGCGTCTCACTTTGCGATACAGACATGTGATGTGTTGCTTGTGCTGGGGTGTAGAATGGCTCCAAATACGACAGGATATGATGTAAGTAAATTTTCTGCGCAATCATACAAAATATTAGTTGAAACAGATGAGACAGAGCTTCAGAAATTTAAACTGAATATCGATCAAGTCGTCCATACAGATCTTAAGAAATTTTTACGGTTGATGAATGAAAAAGTAGAAAAAGATATAGAAATAGATTCTATGTTAAGATCGAAATGGATTGATTGCTGTAATAAGTGGAAAAGAGATTATCCTATTATGCAGAAAGAATACTATGATAATCGCAATATTAGTACCTATAGAGTGGTAGAAGAAGTGAGTGGTCTTGCAAAAGAGGATGATTTGATTTTGTCAGATACAGGCTCTTGTTGTAGCATTGTTGCTCAAGTATGGTCCGTTAAAGAAGGACAGCGATTATTTATATCAGGTGGATTGTCCGCTATGGGATATTGGGTTACATCAATGGGGTTGAGTATTGGAAATCATGGAAAAGGACAAGTTATCTGCTTTGTGGGAGATGGAAGCCTTCAGATGAATATTCATGAACTGGCAACAATTAAAAGATATGGATTGCCAATAAAAATACTAGTTATTAATAATGCGGGGTATCAGTTTGTAAGAATGTCACAAACGAGTTATAATATAGAACCTCCTTTTGGAACTGATGTAAGTGGAGGGGTTCCAATTCCTGATATTAAAAAAGTAGTTGAAGCGTATGATATTAACTATTGCAGATGTAAGGAAGCAAAGAACCTTAGAGGCGTATTAAAACATGTATTGGAATCAAACCAGGCTGAAGTATGTGAGATTTTTGTGGATGTAAATCAAGAAGTACGCCCAAGATTAAAATCAATTGCATTAGATAATGGAACTTTTATTTCTCCAGAGTATGAGAATTTATATCCATTTTTGGAGAAGAGTGAAATAGAAAAAAATATTATGAGTGCATATTAATGCGTAGAATACAATGATTAAGAAGGGATAAAATGAATAACAATGAGTATTCTTCTTTTAGAAAATCAGCGGAGACATTCATTCATAGCTTTGACACATATCGGGAAAAAAGGATTGTTCTTTATGGGATTGGGCAATATACAGCATCGTTAGTGTCTATGGCAAAAGGATTTCATTTTGTGGGTGTAATGGATGGAGATGAAAACAATATTGGTCGTGTAGTATATGGATTGCGGGTAATTGGGATTGATGAAGCGAAAAAAAACGCGGATTTAATAGTAATTAATACGTCTTCTTTTTATTGGAATTTAATATATGAAAGAATTGCAGATATAGGAATACCAGTTTACTATCCAAATGGAGAGAGAGCAATAAAAAAGACACAACGAAGATTACTGAGCAATGCAGAACGTAAGATTTCAAAATCTAATATACAGACAGAAATAGATTGTGCAGAAATTATCTCTTTTGATATTTTTGATACACTGTTAATGAGATTAGTATGTAATCCTTTTGATGTTTTCAGATTGGTTGAATTGCAGTTGACACATTTTCTAAACCGGAAAATTCCTTTTCAGGAGATGAGAAATAAGGCAGTTGGTGCTTTGCAAAAAGAAAATTATACAATGGATGAACTCTATAATAAAATGCAAGAGATGTATCCTGACGAGAATGTAATATTATATAAGGAATATGAATTGAAAACTGAAAATGCGATTATTGTAAGCAGAAAAGATATGATTGATATATTTCATTATGCAGTGATGCAAAAAAAAGAGATTTATTTGTTGTCAGATATGTATTTACCATTGGAATTTCTGTTAAAAGTTTTAGAACAATATGGAGTGAAGGTTGACAGAGAACATTTATGGATATCTGGAGAACTAGGAGTCAGTAAAAGAGATAGACATATGTGGGAAAAATATTCTACAGAAGTGATACAGGGAAAAAGAGCACTTCACATAGGTGATTCCATAAAGACGGATGTTGAACCAGCGCAGGAGTTGGGGATACAAACATTAAAGATTGCTAGTGCAACAGATATGTTAAGGGAACTGATTCCAATAAAAATATGGTCTAGTATAAAATCTCCCTATGAATCTATCCTAGTCGGAATGATAGCAAATGAATTATTTAACAGTCCATTTGCTTGGGAAGAGGTGGCAGATAAGTTTTGTATTACTACATGTAAAAAATTTGGCAGTGCAATCTTTGGCAGTGTGGTTCTTGTTTTTTTACTATGGTTACTGAAGGAGTGCCAAAATAGAAACATTGAAAGATTGGTTTTCTTATCGAGAGATGGTTATTTTTTAAAACAGGATTATTTAACATTAATAAATAGACTAAATATAAAGAAAGCACCGAATGCAGAGTATTTATTTGTTTCAAGAAAGGCGATATTAACGCTTGCTGCACAGGAAGAAGAAGCATTTTCTTCATTGCTTGAATTTTCATATAGCGGAAATTTTCAGGATTATTTGAGTGATAGATTTGATATTCAAGTTCAAAAAAAGGATGAAAATGCGAAGTGCAAAGTGCAACTTCCAAAAGATAAAGATCAGATAAGGAGTTGGTTAAATCCCTATATTGAAGAAATAAATAAAAAAATTAGGGATCATTATCAAATTTATGGAAGTTATATTAAAGCGTTTGAATGGAGCGAAGGAACAGCAATTGTTGATATTGGATACACAGGAACAATTCAATATTGGCTTTCAAAAGTGTTAAATAAAAATTTAAAAGGGATGTATTGGGTAGCTGATATATCTGAAAAAAATTTATTAAAAACACAAAATGAAATGATTCCATGTTTTCAGGCAGACAATGATTGTCGTGCAGAGAATTCTAATATATGGAAAAATCATAAAGTTGTTGAAAGTTTTTTAACTGCTCCGTATGGAATGATAAAAAGTGTTGACATGAACGGAGAGTTTTTAACCTATGAGACTGGTAATAATCAAAAGTATTTTATGCAGCGCGAACTAATAAACGAAGGATGTAATGAGTTTATCAAAAAGTATGTTGCTGTTTTAAAAAAAATGAATATAGACATAGAAGAAGTCGAAATAAAACCAACTTTTGTTGACAATATATTTGGGTGTTGGTTTGAAGGGGGAATTACTTATTCAGATATTATTAAAGAATGCTTTTGGCATGAAGATGGATTTATAAATTCGAGGAAAGAAGTGAGCCTTTTTTAGTAGGTCAGAGGGGAGCTTAATGAGTGAGTGCAGTTTATAATACAGATTGGGATGGTTTAATAGATATAATAGCATATGGTTTAGGGCAGGTTGGCAAAAGGTTTATCCGTTTATTTGACAAAAGGTTCAATGTAAGATGGATTGTTGACAATGGTGAAAGGTGTTCGGAGGAATATTGTGGAATACCTGTTATCTCTTTAGAACAAATGATGTTAAAACGAAAAGAAGAAAAAATTATTGTTTTTGCCTCGAGATCCGCTTTTTTTTCTATACGAAATGATTTGATAGAAAAAGGGTTAAAAGAAAATAAGGATTTTTGTAAACTGGATGATTTTATAAGAGATTGGTATTGGCAGTTTGAAGAAAAAAATTGTTTGCGAGAAGTGCATATGGCGGTTAATACAAACTGTACTTTTCAATGTAAATATTGCAATATGTTTATGCCATATTATAAACAACCTATTTGTTATAATGCACAGGATGTTGCGAAAGATTTATCTTTGTTTTTTGAGAGAATAGATTATGTATTTTCGTTTGCTTTTCTAGGAGGAGAACCTTTTTTAAACCAAGAATTAGAGATAATGATAGAAATTCTTTTTGAAAATTATAGGGAAAAAGTCGGACAGATTGAAATCATTACAAATGGGAGTTTGATACCAGAGAAAAGAGTATTGGAAACACTCAAAAAATGTAAAGTAATGATACGAATTAGTGATTATACGAAACGAATTCCTTATATAGACAGAATGAATGAGCTATGCAGTATATTAGATTCATATGGAATTTGCTATTCTGTAGAGGAAAGTTTACAATGGACAGATTTCTGTTTCCCTGAATGTACAGACAAGATAGAAATTTCAAATGTTAGAAGTCATATGTTATCTTGTGCTCCTGAATTTCATGGATTAAATGATGGAAAATTTTATTATTGTCATGTGTCATGGAGCGCTGAGAAAGCGGGTATTTTTAAATTAAAGGGTTCTGATTTTATTAGATTGGAAGATATTGACAACAATAAAAAAGCATGTAGAAAAATAGTCGAGTATGCAGATGGAAATATGGAGTGTGGATATGTAAGCCTATGTGAGAAGTGTATGGGGTGTGGCATGGATAACAATAAATTTGTCTTGGCTGGCGAACAAATTTCAAGATAAGGATAAGGGTGAAAAGATGGACTGCAAAAATATAAATCGAATGATTAAACTTGCCCAAAGAAACGATTATAAGGTATGTGCGTGGGGAACCGGTTATGTGGGTACAAACTATGGTTATGAATTGCTTAAGGATTTAGGGATTACAATAGATTTTTATTGTGATAATAATAGAGAGATGTACGGGAAGGAAATAAAAGATGGAATTTATTGTATAGACAAAGAAAAACTTCCAGAACAAGTTGTTTGTTTTATATTGACTTCCGGTCACTTAATAGCGGATATAACAGCGCAACTCGAAGAAATGGGAATCTGCCATTTTGTAAATTATTTGGATTTGTGTGAGTATAAAGCTGCAAATTTCTTTGACTTTCAAAAAAGAAATCAGATTGCAGTTTATACTTGTGTAGTTGGTGAATACGATAAAATTAATGAACCAGAGCGGATTGAACCCAATTGTGATTATTATATAATATCAGACAAAAAACCGAATAACAAGAGTGTTTATGAATATATTGACATTAATAATTGTATAGAACCTAGTATTAAGGATAACACTAGAAGGAATCGATATTGTAAAATAAATGCACATAAAATATTTCCGAACTATAGATATTCCATTTATATCGATGGAAATGTTGTTATTAAAGGAGATATAACCCAATATTTGAATGATTTGCCAAAAACAAGGATAATTGTTTTGACAAGGACTGGACATAAAAGTGTATATGGTGAGGCTCTTAGATGTATGATGCATGGACGTGATGATAAAGAACGATTTTTAAATCAGGTTGAAAAGTACTGGATTGAGGGTATGCCAGAGGACTTTGGGCTTGTGTTACCTGCAATTATGATAAGGGAACATAATAATCCAATTTGTAGTAGATTGATGAAAGAGTGGTGGGAAGAAGTAAACACATATTCAAAAAGAGATGTTATTTCACTGTCATATATATTGTGGAGAAATGGGTATTCAATCAATGATATAGGTACGCTTTCTAGTGAGCCAGATGTTTTGGATGGAAATGAATGGATTTTTATAAGAAACCATTTTCAATCACGCATTAAGGAAATCAAATAAATTGTTTATATAAAAATACTGGCAAAAATTGTAGTGAAAGGGTAGATATTTGAGCATAGATGAAAGTTGGTGGTGACTATGTGTGGAATTTGTGGTTTTATTTCCGATAGAATAGGATCAATGGAAAACCTAATTAAAATGAGTAATATGCTGAAACACAGAGGTCCAAATGATCATGGGGAAGAAATTTATCAGATTGCTTCTGACACATATGTTGGTTTTGCCCATAGGCGATTGTCAATTATGGATTTATCGGAGAAGGGACATCAACCAATGCATTCTAAAAATAATCGAGTCAGTATTGTATTTAATGGAGAAATTTACAATTATCAGGAATTGAAAAAAGAATTATCTGACTATTCATTTTTATCGAATTGTGATACAGAAGTTATTTTAGCAGCATATTTAAAATGGGGAATAGATTTTGTGACTAAAATTAATGGGATGTTTGCTATTGCACTATTGGATAGGGAAAGTGGTAAAGTATATTTGATTCGGGATAGAATTGGAAAAAAACCACTTTACTATTATAGAGATAGTGACAATAATATTATTTTTGCGTCAGAATTAAAGGCAATTTTAGCCTCTTCATTATTTAATAAGGAAATCAATCAGGATGTTATAGGAAGATTTTTATATAGAAATTATATTGCTGCACCAGATACAATTTATAAGGAGACCTATAAATTAGAGCCGGGAATGATTTTGGAGATTGCTGGCAAAAAAATAATAAAGTATAAGTATTGGGATGTGGCTTTAAAATATCAACATTTTAGCAGATCTCCTTTGAGTGATTATGAAGAAGCAAAGAATCAGCTAAAGGGATTGATAAAGGAATCTATATCCAGAAGATTGATTGCAGATGTACCTGTCGGAGCCTTTCTAAGTGGTGGCTTTGACTCTTCTCTAGTATGTGCGATTGCACAGGAGATTTCTGTGAAAACATTGAAAACATTTTCAATAGGATTTAATGAATTGGCATTTAATGAGGCGCCATATGCAAAGAAAATTTCAGAGATTTTAGGGACACAGCACACAGAATATTACGCCACAGAAAAAGAGATGCTTGCGATGTTGGATAGTATCTCAGACTATTATGACGAGCCATTTGCCGATTCTTCGCAGTTTCCGACAATGTTGGTTTCAAAACTTGCCAGAGAAAAAGTGTCAGTTGTACTTTCGGGAGATGGTGGAGATGAAGTGTTTGGTGGATATAATATTTACTCGTTGTTACAGCAAGCGCAAAAGAAAATTTTATGGGGGAAAATATTGTATATTCTGGGAAAGTTTCCGAAAATTAGAAACACTAAACTTTGGAAAGAACGTTCTATTGTAGAAAGAATTTTATCTGATGATAATAATGCGGAAGCAAGAACACAAGCAGGGGTAAATAATTACTTTGAAATAATCAATAAAATTTTGTACAAAAAAACACATAATTTTTACTATGAATTCGAGTCTCATTATAAAACTAAAAAATATGATACTACTAGAATGTTACTAGATATGGATACAACATTGCCAGATGATATGCTTACTAAAATAGACAGAGCTTCAATGCGATATGCATTGGAGTGTCGTTGTCCACTTCTTGATAAAGACGTAATAGAGTTTTCATTTCGCCTTCCGCCTGAATTTAAAAACCAAAATGGTTTATTAAAAAAGATTATTAAAGATGTTACATATGAATATATTCCAAGAGAACTTATGGATAGACCAAAAAGCGGATTTTCAATTCCCTTGGATAAATGGTTGCGTGGCGCGTTAAAAGAGCGGGTATATGATTGGACATGCCGAGATTATCTAATGAGACAAGGAATTTTTGATACAGAGGCAACAATAGCATTTATTGATAATTATATGCAAAAAGGGGATGCTGGAAAATGGTCTGGCCAGAACTTTTCTAAAATAGTTTGGGCTTTTTTTGTATTTCAGCAATGGTATGAAAAATACGTTGGTGTGTAACAACAATGGTAGGAGGAAACATTAAAATGCATATCGTTTTCGTGACAGTGGAGTTGGCCACTGCCCATAATTCGTCTGGGGGGTTGGCAAGTTATACAGCAAACATGGCAAGAATATTTACATCATATGGACATAAGGTTACGATACTGTTGGCTTCTACAAAGGAAGAGAAACTCCAATTCGACGACAATATAGCACTTATAAAAACATATATTAGAAAAGATTTGTGGAATGTGTTTGATAGGATCGCAAAAGTGTGTACATTTTATAATACTAAAAAATCAACAGAATTAAGAAAGTTTTTTTTGAGTATATATAAAAGTACACAAGTTAGAAACCAGATTGATTGTTTACAAAGACAAGAAAAAATAGATATTATCCATTATTGTAATCTGGATTCGGTAGCATTTAGAGCGGGCAGGCAAATACCATATGTTATAAGAATTTCTAGTTTTCTAAATATGTGTAATGGTGCAAATTCATATGAAGGAAATATTGAGTATAGGAAAAATAAATTGTCCATAAAAGATAAATTATCTAATTATACCATTAAAAGATCCAGATATGTTATATCACCAAGTAAACTGTTGGCTGAAGTGGGACAAAAAGAGTTAGGTATAAGGCCAGCTATCTTAGAAAGTCCATTTGTCTTGAACAATTATAATTGGAATTATGATATATATAATTTAAGATTGAGCGGCAAAAAGTATATAGTGCATTTTGGAAGCTTAAAATATTTAAAGGGAACACATATTGTGGCACAGATTGCAAATGATTTTTTGCGGATGCATACGGATTTTTATCTTGTGATGGCAGGGAACAGTGAATATTTGTTAGATGAAAATGGAAATAAAGTTCATGCACATGAATTAGTTAAAAAAAGTGCGGGAGAATTTTCAGAAAGAGTTATATATGTAGGACGTTTGGTTCGGGAGCAGTTATATCCGATTATACAAGGGGCACAAGTATGCTTATTGCCATCAAGGATTGACAACCTACCAAACACATGTATTGAGGCTATGGCATTGGGAAACGTAGTGATAGGTACAAGGGGGGCAAGCTTTGAGCAGTTAATAGTTGACAGAGTAAGCGGCTATTTATGTGAAAGGGATAATTCTAAATCATATTTAGAAGCTTTAAATGAGGCATTGAATATGGACACTACGAGTCGAATACAAATGGTGAGTAAAGCAAAAGAACGGGTAAGATTACTCAGCCCAGATGTGATATATAAGAATTATTTAGAATTTTATAAACAAGTAATTCAGGAATGGTAGTAGGAGTGTATAAAATTTTGTGCGGAATATGTGGATTTTATTCAAGATATAAGGAAAGTCTTCAAAGCTTGATAAAGATGAATAAAACAATGATACATCGCGGACCAGATGACTGTGGTGAGGAGATATTTGATTGCGGAGAATATTGTGTTGGGTTGGCGCATAGAAGACTTTCAATTCAGGATTTGTCAGAATTAGGTCATCAGCCAATGCACTCCAAAGATGATAGAGTAATTGTAATTTTTAATGGAGAAATCTATAATTTTCAGGATTTAAAATCAGAATTTGTAGGATATTCTTTTCAGTCGAATTGTGATACGGAGATTCTTGTAGCGGCATATCTGAAATGGGGAATAAAATTTGTGGAACATTTAAATGGTATGTTTGCAATTGCCCTATTTGACAGGGAAGATAATACGTTATATTTGATTCGAGATAGAATTGGAAAAAAACCATTGTACTATTATTTAGAATCTGAAAATTTATATTTTGCATCAGAATTAAAACCATTGATGGCCAATTCACATTTCGTTAGACAAATTGATAAAAAAGTGGTGGGAAAATATTTGTATAAACAATATATAAATGCCCCTAATACTATTTTTCAATCAACATATAAATTAAGACCAGGAGAAATTTTAAAGTTTAAAAATGGCGTTGCAGAGAAATGGAAGTACTGGGATGT
Organism: Lachnospiraceae bacterium; assembly: GCA_014239155.1. Lineage (GTDB taxonomy): Bacteria > Bacillota > Clostridia > Lachnospirales > Lachnospiraceae > COE1. The sequence continues at coordinate 44,571 of JAAZZQ010000013.1, forward strand.
AGCAGAAGTTTATCATCGTGTCAAAAAAGATATTTCATATGAGGAAGCAAAGGAACAGTTAGAGGTACTTCTTAAAAATGCAGTAATACAGAGAATGGAAGCGGATGTTCCTGTTGGGGAGTTTTTAAGTGGCGGATATGATTCCGCTCTTGTCTGTGCTATAGCACAATCAATTTCATCGAAACCAATTAAGACATACTCTATAGGTTTTGGGGACAAAAAATTAGATGAGGCTCCGTTTGCAAGGCAAATTGCTCACTATTTAGGAAGTAAACATACAGAGTATTATATATCAGAAAAAGATATGGTTGATTTGGTGAGAAGTATTCCTCAGTATTATGATGAACCATTTGCAGATTCTAGTCAGATATGTACAATGTTGGTATCAGAATTGGCAAAAAAGGATGTCACTGTCATTCTTTCTGGTGATGGTGGCGATGAGTTGTTTGGAGGTTATACAATATATGAACGGATAGCAATGGCTCAGAAAAAGAAGATGCAAGGAAAAATACTACATTATTTATTACGGATTCCATTTATCAGAAGAAAATATAACTATACAAAAATTCCACTTATTTATAGAATTGCGTCAGAGTCCTTCGATTTAAGAATAAAAACACAGACAGGATCCGGACAATATTTTAGTGTGTTTAATAAAATATTAATTGATAAGGATCATATTGGTTATTTGGACCCTATAGAGGATAGATACCAAGAGAAAGATTGGGTATATACAAGAATGCTGCTTGATATGGATACTTATTTGCCGGGAGATATATTGTGCAAAGTTGATAGAGCAAGTATGAAATATTCTTTGGAAGCACGATGTCCGTTTCTTGATAAAAATGTGATAGAGTTTTCGTTAGGTCTTCCTCTTGAATATAAAATTAGAAATGGCGAGCTTAAAAAGATACTAAAAGACATTACACATCAATATATACCTAAAGAATTGATGGATCGTCCTAAACAGGGTTTTGGTGTTCCGATAGAGAGATGGTTAAGAACTGAACTTCGAGAACAGCTATTGTCATACACTGATTTCACATTTTTGAAAAATCAGGATATTTTTGAACCAGAACAGTTGCGCAAGCAAGTTTCTTTTTTTGTTGAAAATGGAAGTACTAGAGGAAATTATGCAGCGTTTGTCTGGGCTTATTTTATCTTTCAACAATGGTATGAAAAATATATGTATAATATATGAAGGGAATTTAAAATGGAGAGTGGACTAGCTAGTATCTTAATTCCAATTTTTAATGGAAGTAACTATTTAGTAGAGTTTTTAAATTCATTAAAAGAACAGGATTATGACAAAATACAATTAGTAATTAGAGATGATGGTTCTACCGATGGTTCTGCCGAAATATGTACCAAATGGATAAATGAAAATCGTGAGTTTTTTCATAGTATCTTGATCGACGATGCGGGAGAACATTTGGGATTGAGCGGAAATATTTCTCGTTTAGCGGATATGGCTAAAGGTGAATTTTTATTTTTGGCAGATCAAGATGATATATGGTTAAGGAATAAAATATCCTATCAAATCCAATATATGAGAGCACATCCAACCTGCATTTGTTCCCTTTCAGATCGGAGTATAGCAGATGAAAATATGAATATTGTTGAAGTATCAAATTACAGATACGTTGGATATAAAATAAAAGTATTGGATTTTAAAGAGGTAATTATGCATAGAACTGCATATGCTGCAAATACCATGTGCATTAGAGGTGAAAACTCTAAAAATATTTTTCGATTGCCAGATAAAATTGTGTTACATGATACTTTTATTGCAGTTATGGCTTCCCACTATGGAACTGTTGATTTTATTTTTGAACCTCTATTAATTTACAGGGTCCATAAAAATAATATATCAGGAAATTATGGTACTGAGTTTTCAAAAAATGTTTTTACCTGTTTTTTAAGAAACTATAAGGTTTCTAAGAGAGTTATTAAAAGTAATAAATATGATGACATTATTATTAAACAGGAATTGATGAATCGATTTCAAATAAATATAGATGATTACAATAATTGTTTTAGTAGAAAAAGAGAAACATCACGTATTAGATTTGCATGGAGAGTGACCAAACAAGCTTTTTGTAGTAAAGTGATAGGAATATGGAGTAGGAGATGAATAAGTGTTTAATTTGGGGAACAGGAAAGAAGGCTGAGCAAAATTTTAAAAAATATTTGTTGGCATCATTAGATAAATATGTAGAAATTATTGGTTTTATTGACAATGATCCAGAAAAATATAATGAATGTTTTCATGGTATAAAAATATATAAACCTTCAGACATTGGGGAATTGGATTATCATTTTATTGATATATGGGTAATAAAAGAGTATGAGGAGATAAAGAGTCAAATTTATGTAATGGATATACCTAATAAAAGAATTGCATCTATATTTCAGTATTTTATACAAAAGGTTATAAACCGATACATATATACATCTGATGATGAAATAAAATCATTTTTATCTATAATGAAACAAAAAAATGAATTATGTGTTTATGCATATACTCCTGCTAATAAAGAGGAAATTAGGGAGGCATATTATGATCAAGAAGAGGAGTTGTATTATGTTTGGTTTGAAGGTAAAAGATTGTATTTGGCAAGAAACTATGGGTTTACTGTCAATAATGGGAAAAAATATGTAAGTAATTTATGGCAGGAACAGGATTTGAATTCACCTCATCTATATGAAGAAAATGAGATTATTGTAAAGGAAGGAGATGTATTGGTGGATGTGGGGGTACGTGAGGGCAATTTCTCATTACATAACATAGACAAAGTTAAAAAGTTATATCTGATAGAATGTGATTTAAACTGGATGGAGGCTTTAAAGGCAACATTTAAGCCTTATAGCGATAAGGTAATTTTTTGTAATCAGTATATAAGTGCTTATGATACAGCTACGACAACTACTTTAAATACACTTGTGCAGGAGCCGGTGGATTTTCTTAAAATGGATATTGAAGGAGAGGAGATAAATGCATTGATAGGCTCTGACAAGATGTTCGCTGCTAGTGAAAATATCAAATGTTCTATATGTTGTTACCACAGACATGATGATGAAAATAAAATAAAAAAAATATTACAACAATATGGATTAAAGACCTCCACTTCAAGAGGTTATATGTTGTTTATTTATGATGATGAAGTTTGGAAGGAACCAGAGTTGCGGCGAGGAGTTGTCAGGGGGAAAAAATAGTGGCAAGTGTGAAACAAAAAATACCAAATGTAGTAGTTTGGGGAGCAGGAGCAAGGTGTCAGATTGTTATGAGTGCAATACGGAAAGATAAGTGTACATTGAAGGGTATTGTTGACACAAATCAAGCACTTTATCATCAATATATGGAATGCTGGCAGATAGAGGCTCCAGAATTATTGATTGACAACACAGTAGACTACATTATCATTTCGACTTGTTTTGGTGAGACAATTTGGAAACAATGTGAGGAAATGGGGATATGTAAAGATAAGATAATTGACTATTGGAAAACAGATACAAAATATGAATTTATTGATGAGACTGTTAAAAAAATATTTGAGTTAGAAAGAGAGATTGTAATATTAAAAAGGCGTATTGAAAATATGCCATATGAATTAGGTTTAAAACCCTGCCCAGAAATACGTTCATCAGAAGAATTATTATTAAAAATAATAAGAGAGAAAAATTCACTATGTCGTTTTGGTGATGGGGAATTAGAGCTTATGCAGAATAAAGAACGTCCCTGGTTTCAAGAAGTAAATGGTCAATTGGCTAAACGTTTAAAAGAAGTATTTTACTGTAAAAATGAGAAAATTATTATTGCGCTTGCTAATAATTTTGGCAGTTTAGATTACTATACAGAAGACGCAGCAGATGGGATTCGTTCCTACTTAAGTCAAGGTTCACGTGAGAGATTAATGTCAATAATAGATATTAATAGAACTTATTATGACGCTTATGTTTCAAGACCATATTTGATATACCGAAAAAAAAATCGAGCAAAGGATATTTTTAAATTGTTTCAAAGAGTGTGGAAGAATCGGGAAGTTTTATTGGTTGAAGGTACATATGCATGTATTGGTGTAAAAAATGATTTATTTCAAAATGTAGTTGATCTTCGCAGGATTATTGCTCCTGATAAAAATGCTTTTTCAGTATATGACAAGATATTGGAAGTGATACATAAGAATATAGACAAAGATACGCTTGTTTTGATTAGCCTTGGACCAACAGCAACAGTCTTGGCCTATGATTTGGCTATGAAGGGGATTCAATCTATAGATATAGGCCAGTTAGACAATGAGTATGAATGGTATATAAGAGGTGTTGACGAACGAGTTGAAATACCGGGAAAGTGTGTATCAGAATTAATAAGTTATCGGATTCCAGATCGAATTGCAGATGATATATATGAGAGGCAAATAGTTGCCAGAATAGAAAACTGAGGAGAGGAAACAGGAAATGAACATATTGTTTGTATCAACAGAGTATCCAAGGCGAGGACAACCGACGACAGGACTTCCCAACTATCTATATCGCGTATCATTATCGTTGATAAAATTAGGACATAATCCTGCAATTTTGGCTGCTGGAGAGTGGGATAGTTATAGAGTTGAACAAAATATTCCTATTTGGATTGTTGGAGTACCAACGTACTACAATTGTAAGTCACAAGTTTTTAATTATATATCAAGTGCTTTAAAAGTAGGATATGCATTAAATCATAAAATAAAAGAGTTGGTTAAGAAAAGAAATATTGAAATAATTCAATTTACTTCATTATATGGAATTGCATTGTTGTACTCTCAAAAAGTTCCTACGGTTTTGCGGTTGTCATCATATGCAAAAATATCTTTCGCGACATTTCAAACATATTCAGAAAGTGTAGTGAATATTATGTCCTTATTTGAGAGAATGTCGTCGAGGAGATGTAATACTGTGTTTGCACCCTGCAAAAATACAGCTACTGTATTTGAACAGGATTGTCACAGGTCTATAAAAGTAATTGAAACTCCTTTTGTAAATGATGTACAACAATATGATAATCAAATTTATGTTCAAAATTTAATAGGAAAAAAATATGTATTATTTTTTGGCACGCTTTATGCAGAAAAAGGAATTTTAGTAATTGCAGAAATTCTTGAACAATTTTTGGAGATGAATCAAGATTACTATTTTGTTTTTATTGGAAATACAAGCAACATAAATGGAAAAAATGTAATCTCTATATTGTGCAAAGAAGCAGGTAAACATGTAAATAGACTTCTTTTATTTCATGCTTTGCCGCACAATCAACTGTATCCTATAATCCAAAAGGCAGATTTAGTAGTATTGCCTTCCTTAATGGAAAATTTGTCAAATGCATGTATTGAGGCAATGTATTTTGAACGAGTTGTTGTCGGGACAAATGGAGCTAGTTTTGAACAGTTAATTACACATGGAAAAAATGGGTTACTTTGTCAAATTGGTGACGCACAGGATTTATTGGAAAAGATGCAGATGGCGGTATCTATGAGTGCAAGTAGGAAACAGGAAATGGGAAAACTTGCAAGAAAACGAATAGACAAACTAAATCCAGAGTATGTAGTCCGAAAACTTGTAAGGTTATATGAATATGTAATATTGAACTGTAAACATAGATAAGGGAGAAATACTAGGATGAAAAAACGAAGCATTTCCGTATTATTAATGGCTGTAGGTGCTATGGCTACGAGCATAGTAGAAAGAAAAAAGCGTAGAAAAGCTGAAAAAATATCTGGAAAATATTGTGCATTGTTTTATATGATGAATCGGTGGGTTAGACTAAGACAAGATGGAAAAAATCTATCATCTTATTTTGAAGAACAAGGATATCGAAAAATAGCTGTTTATGGAATAGGATATGTGGGAGAAACATTTTTAGCAGAGTTAAAAAATTCAGAAATAGATATTGCATATGGAATTGACAGACGGGAGTCTATTACTTATTCAGATTTAAAAATTATATCGCCAGATATGATAATGGAAGATGTAGATATGATTGTGGTGACAGCGATAGATTATTTTGAAGAAATAGAAGAAAAACTTAAGGAAAAAATGAAATGTCCTATTATTTCATTGGAAGATATTATTTTTAATGTTGGGCAGATATTGTGAGATATTTAAAGGGTTAAAAAGGACGCAAGATGAGACAACTGCGAAAAAACCACAATAATGTTAGAGTGAAACAGTGGAGTTTTAGAGGGTAGTTTGAGATGGAGGTAAAATTTCTTATATTGGGAGCAGGACCGGCAGGTTTGACTTTTGCTAATCAGCTACAGGAAAGTAGAGAAAAATCATTTCTTGTGTTGGAAAAAGAAAAATGGGGAGGCGGATTGTGCAGAAGCGTATATAATAATGGTCCTTTTGATATAGGGGGAGGACATTTCCTTGATGTAAAAAATAAAAAGGTACTTGACTATTTGTTTCACTTTATGCCACATGCAGAGTGGAATACTTTTGAAAGGAACAGTCAAATTTTTATCCACAATCAATATATTAATAGTCCAATTGAATCAAATATATGGCAGATGGAATTAAAAGAGCAAATAGAATATCTGAAAGATATAGCAGCTGCGGGATGCAATAATGGAATAAAAAAACCGGACAAGTTTGTTGATTGGATAGAATGGAAGCTGGGACAAAAAATTGCGGCAGATTATATGATTCCATATAATAAAAAAATGTTTGCAGATGAGCTGAATAATTTAGGAACCTATTGGTTGAATAAATTGCCGGATGTTAGTTTTGAAGAAATTCTTTACAGTTGTTTGGAGCATAAGTCGCATGGAAGGCAGCCTGCACACAGTACTTTTTTATATCCAAAAGAGTATGGATATGGCGAAGTGTGGGAACGAATGTCTAAAAATGTTGAGAACAACGTAATGTATGGGCAACATATATATGGTATCGCCTTTGATAAAATGGAAATTAAGACGCACAGTGGCTTAAATGTTAAAGCACAATTTATTATTAATACTATTCCGTGGAAAGAATTTAAAGAAATACAGGGAATGCCCTCTGCATTACATGAAAAGCTTGGAACTCTTAGGCATAGTGCGATAGAAACAAGGCTATATTTAGAAGATATGGATACATTAGCACATTGGATTTATTATTCACAAGAAGATCTGCCATATCATAGAAAGTTGATAAGACATAATTTTTGTCCATATCATGGATATTGGACAGAAACTAGGTATGAACGGATTAGTATGTTTGATGCTCATGATTCAAATGTTGAAAAGTACATAAACGAATATGCATATCCATTAAATACAATAAATAAACCTCAATTTATGCAAGACTTGTTGTCGTGGTGCAGAACGAAACAAGTATATGGCTTAGGAAGATGGGGAGAACATGAACATTATAATTCTGATATCGTAGTGCAAAAAGCATTGCAGTTATATGAGAAAATTAGCGGAGGAAATTATATTGAATAAAAGAGCAGCTTTGATAATTATATTCAATCATAGGTATGATGGAAATCTTCCACTGTTAAGGAAAATATACAAAAAACGTTTTCATATTATTAGGTTTTTAATGCCTTTTTATGATGGATTTGATAATGATGTGATTCCTGTTTATGAAAGTTCTTATCACTTTCAAGGTTATTATATTCAGGCATATAAGGAATTAATGAAGTTGGAATGTGATTTTTTTCTTTTTATCAGTGATGATCAACTTATTCATCCAAAGATAGATGATGAAAACGTAATGACATGGCTGCAAATGGAGGAAAAAGATATATTTGTAGATTCATTTGCGGACATAAATTCTTCAGGAATGTTTAGCTGGAGTTTTTGTAGTGGTATATTTCATTCATTTAAGGCAAGAGGAACAGAATATAAAAGTCAATTGCCTTCTTTTTCTGAGGCGGTTTGTTTATATGAAAGATTTATGGGGTGTGAATTTAAACCGGAGTATGACAACGATTTTTTTGGAGAAACAATGGAGTTTTGTGAAGAATTGGTTAACCAATTTATAAAATCAAATGGTGGGAGCAGAGTAATCCCTTATCCGTTGCTATTTGGATATGCAGATTATTTTCTAATTAGAAAGAGTAAGCTGTATGAATTGGCTAGAGTGTGTGGCATTTTTGCAGCAATGGATTTATTTGTAGAAATTGCATTTCCAACTGCAGTAATGCTAACTTTTGAGAGAAGTAGAGTTGTTACACGACAGGATATAGGAAGATATAAAACAGCTACAATTGTAGAACACTATAAAGAGAAATACAATTATTCTTTAGAAAAGTTGTTTAGTGGTTGGGCAACAGATATGTTATTTATCCATCCAATAAAATTGTCAGAGTGGAATGACAACATAGAAACCGCTGGAAATACAGAAAATAAGCTGCGAAAAAAGTTAATGGCATTGCCGTTGGGAAAAAACAAAAGAGTAGGAATTTATGGTACAGGAGATAGCACTGAAAAACTATTAGAAGGATATTGCGAATTAGTGGGAGAAATAAAAGCAACTCTCTTTTTTATTGATAGTTATAAAAAAAGTTATGCGCATACATACAGGGGGGGGGGTAATTTATAATGTTCATGATTTATTTGAGCTACAATTAGAAGAAATTATAATATCTTCCTTTATTTACGAGGAAGAAATGTCCCAAAAAATTAAGGAATTATATGGAAATAAGTACCGCGTTCATCGTCTTTATGATGATGGAAAATTAAATATTATTAGAGATGTACCAACTGTCCACAAACACATAAGTGGTTTACCAAAACTAAAAGTAAAATGGATAGGTTTTTTTGGTTCTACATGGCGAAACAGCTTAGTATATGAATTGCTTTGTAAGCATTATATCTTAGAATTTTCGGAAGAACCGCAATTATTGATATATAGTTATCCTGATATGGGTTTTATTAAAGATGATACATTTCACAAGAATTTAGACCTTAACGCACTAGAGGCAAACATTTATTTACAAAAAGAGTATTTAAAATATAAGAATTGTATAAAGTTATTATGGGAATCGGGAATGAATGAAAATGGCTATGGTGATTATGATTATGCAGCTGGATTTCCATATCTGCAAGGAGAGAATTTTGAATATTTTAATATGCGTATTCCAAAGTCACTTTATGAAATGGAACGACGCTATGATAATAACAGTCTTAATAGAAAATTTTGCAGCTATTTTTATTTAAACCAAAACTGGGGAGAAGGTGCAAAGCTTAGAAATGTATTTATCAGGGAATTAAGTAATAAATATAAGAAAGTGGATTGTATATGGGCGAACTACTATGCTTGGGATAGAGGCGAGTCTATTGTAACACATAATAAATATAAATTTAAAATAGCTTTTGAGAATCATTCTATACCAGGATACGCAACTGAAACTTTATGGAATACATATCGCTCTGGTGCTATTCCAATTTACTGGGGTGCTCCCGACATATGCAGTAGAATTGGAGTAAACCCGGATTCTTTCATTGACTGTACGAAGTTTGGTATGGATGTAGCTGCAATGATTAAGGAAGTGGAAAGGATAGACCACGATGATGAATTGTATATGTATATGTTAAACCAATCACCATTTGTACAAAACATTCATTATTCAACGAATAAATTGGAGCAATTTTTATGTGATATTGCAGAGCAGGCAAGAGTTTGCTCATAGATTCTAATTAAAAAGAATTGATTAGGGATTATTTTGAAGAAATAGAGGAAAAACTCAAGGAGAAAATGAAATGTCGTATTATTTCATTGAAGATATTATTTTTAATGTTGGGCAGATATTGTGAGATATTTAAAGGGTTAAAGGAGATTCAAGATGAGATATAATATAACAATGAAAAAGACATTGCTAAGAAAAGGAATTAAAGTAATTGAGATACCAAGAAAGAAACAGAATGGAAAATATATAAGTGCATCTTTGGTGAGAAGGTGTCTCCAAAATAATGAGATGGACAAATTACAAGAACTTGTTCCAGAATCTACAAGAGCAATTTTGCAGGCAGAAAATTGTTAGAAGTTATCGGAGGGCACATGAAAAACATAGCATTAATAGTAAATTCATTGCAGAGAGGGGGAGCTGAAAGATGTGCAGCAGATCTAAGTCTGATTTTTTCCAAAAGGGGATTTCGGGTGTTTATTCTTACAGATTTAACAAAAAATATAACGTATGAATATGCAGGTAAACTTATAAGCTATGATTTTGATATTTTTGGAAGCAGCCAAGAACAAAAGAATGATTTGTTGTTGAATAAAGTAAGTGAATTAATGGAGTTAAAGAACAAATATAACATTGACATATCAATTAGTTTCATGCAGCTTGCAAACTATTTAAATATATTATCTAAGAATAAAGAAAAAGTAATCCTTACAACGCATAGTTTAAATTCTGAATATGCAAAGTATAATAAATCTATATTTTGGTCAGAAGAAACATTCCGTGATTTATATCAATATGCAGATGTGATTACATTTCCCTCAGAGTACTGTAGAAATGACTGGTTAATGCATTATGGGGATAAGTTTAAAATAACAAAAACTGTAAATAATCCTGTTCATATGATGAAGCTTAAAGAAAATAAAACAAGAGAGAATATTGTTATTACAGTAGGAAGAATGCACAGTATTAAAAGACAGTGGCATCTGATTAAGGCATTTAGAATAGTTAAAGATTTGTATCAAGATAGTAGGCTTGTAATCTTAGGAGATGGGGAATTAAGACCAAAGTTAGAGGCAGTTATTGCGCAGTATAATTTAATAAATGATGTGGATATGCCAGGAAATGTAGAAAATGTTCAAGATTATTTGGCAAAGGCAAAGGTATTTGTTATTACATCTAGGTGTGAGGCTATGCCATGCTCTGTACTTGAAGCTTTGAGTGCAGGGGTTCCTGTTGTGTCTTGTGATAGTCCTGGTGGTATTAGGGAAGAACTAGGGATTTCTAATGATATTAAAAATATATCAACACCTTTGATGGGCGTATGTGGTATATTAACTCCCTATATTCAAGAAGATGGCATGAATACTATTTCATGTGAAGAAAAAATATTAGCAGGTGAGATAGTAAGATTACTTAAAAATGATAAATTAAGAACAAATATGGTAACAGCAGCGGAAGGAATGCTTCAGAAATTTTCGGCTGATGTGATAGGGGATGTGTGGATTGATGATATTTTTCAAAATAATTTGAATCGAGAGATAAATATAGCGGAGTTTTGGAAGATTCGGGAGCAAAGTATATATAAATATTCCAATCAAGAAGCTATGAATGTTAATATGTATATTTGGTATTATAGATTATTGGAAAAGTGGATGATATTACATGAAAATGGAGAGACAATAGGTAAGTATTTTGTCTCAAAAGGAATTGATAATATCATTATTTATGGTTGGGGAAAAATGGCAAACCATTTAATGGAGGATATTAGGAGAGATAAAATTCAGATTGTATGTGTGATAGACAGAGGAGTTATTAATAGATGTAGTGATTATCCAATAATTTCACTAGATGATCCAATTCCAGATGCAGATTGTATTGTAATTACTCCTGTATATGAAACAGAAGCTATAAGGCTGCAATTAAATAATATAACATGTATTCCAACTCTCTCATTGTTAGAAATTTTGGATGAATGTATGCGATAAGATGAAAATGTTTTAATAAATTTGTTATAAGTAATCATAGACATGAAGGAGTATATACCTATGCCAGAGATATCAATTCTAGTACCAATATACAATGTAGAACAGTATTTGGTGGACTGTTTAAACAGTATTTTAGATCAGACATTTACGGATTTTGAGGTAATTTGTATGGATGATGGCTCAACGGATTATTCGAGAATAATTTTAGATAAGTTTGCCTTGCAGGATAAAAGAATTAGGGTAGTACATAAGGAAAATTCTGGTTATGGTAGTACTATGAATGCAGCAATGCAGTTGGCTAGGGGCAATTATATCGGCATTGTAGAAAGCGATGATACAATAGAACAGGATATGTATCAAGTTTTATATGATACAATTACAGAATATAAGTTAGATTGGGTTAAGACTGACTTTTATGCTGTTTGGGATAATGTAGATGGTACAAAGAAGAAACAATATTGTAGTTTGACCAATAACTGTAAACTATATAACAGGGTAATTCATCCAGATGAGGAGAAAAATACATATCTTGTGCAAAAATTTACATGGAATGCACTATATAAAAAGGATCTAATATTGAAGAATAACATTAGATACAATGAAACTCCCGGCGCTTCTTATCAGGATAATGGATTTTGGTTTCAGACATTTTACTGGGCAAAAAGGGCTATGTTTCTGAAAAGGGCATTTTATAATTACAGGCAAGATAATATGTCTTCTTCAATACATAATACCCAGAAAGTGTGTGCGATGAAAGAAGAATTTGACTTTATCAGAAAGTTTATAATTATCCATAGTGGTGATAGGGAGTTATATCAAATTTGTTTTCATTGCCGAATGCTTGCATATATAGGCACGCTAAGAAGGATTGACATTTCATTGAAGTTGGAATTTGCGGAAACGATGGAGAGGGAACGTGGCTTTTATGAGAATCAGAACGAGGGCTGTTTTGATTATATGACAAAAGAGCAGATTTCTATTATAAAAAATCCAAAAGCTTATGCGGAGAATGTTTTAATTGGATTTCGTGAAATAACATATGAGGTTATTTGTAGCTATAAGAATATTATTGTGTATGGTGCAGGAATATACGGAGAGCGGATTACATATAGGGTAAATATGGCAAGAACAAATGCTCAGACTGTAAAGGTTGCAGTTACAAATCTTGAAAAAAGAAGTATGGAGTGTCAAGGAATAATGGTCTGCGAAATTTTGGAATGTGTTGGAGAGAAGGATACAAGTTTAGTCATATTGGCAGTAAAGGAAGGCTCTGCAGCTTTTTGTGATATGCTTAAGAATTTAAGAAAACTACAGTTTCCTAATATTATAACTGCATCGGTAAAAAAGATATAAATTGGAGGGGATTAATGTGGATCAGGCGCAGGAATTAATTAATGGGATACAAAGTGGACTTTTACAATGGTATGATTTTGAAAGAGAAGCCATCGTTCTTTTTATTGGAGAAAGACATTCGGCTTTGGCGCAAATGTTACTAGGGAAGAAACTTAATGTTGTATGTGTGAATTTAGAAACGTTAGTCAACGAGAGGCAGTACCAAGAAAATGAAAAACGTTTTGACTATATCATTTGTATAGAAGCTTTAGAACAAAAAGAAAATCCGATATTTTTTTTAAAGTTGTTTTATAAATTTTTGAAAAGTGATGGGGTATTGTTACTTGGCATGAATAATCGTATGGGGATTCGATATTTTTGCGGTGACAGAGACAGATATACAAACAGATGTTTTGATGGCATTGAGGGTTATCGGCGTACCTATTCCAAAAAAGAAGATAGTTTTATCGGTAGAAGCTATAGTATGGCAGAAATTAAGCAAATGTTGAGAGAATCTGGATGGAATCAGTTTTGTTTTTATTCTGTTTTTTCAGATTTAAGCAATCCTCAGTTAATTTATTCGGAGGAATTTCTTCCTAATGAAGATTTAGCAAATCGAATATTGCCAATTTTTAATTTTCCATATACTGCTTTTATAAATGAAAGAATGCTTTATGGAGATTTGGTGGACAATGGTATATTTCATCAAATGGCAAATGCATATTTAATAGAATGTACGATAAATGGTAAGCTATCTGATGTTGTTCATGTAACAACCTCTATGGACAGAGGAAGGGAACAGGCTCTTTTTACTTTGATTCGCCGATCCAAAGTTGTGGAGAAACGAGCTGCATATCAAGAGGGAAGAATACGATTAAATCGTATTATAGAAAACGGATGTGATCTGATAAAACATGGAATTCCTGTTGTGGATGCGAAAATAGAAAATAATGTTTATGTTATGCCCTATATTAAAGAAGAGGTGGCACAGTTGTATTTGAAGCGCCTTATTCGTACAGATCAAAGCAGATTTTTGCAGGAGATGGACCACTTTCGGGATATGATATTACAGTCCTCGGAGATTATTAAAGAGGATATGGGTGATGGACAAGGGGCAGTATTGCGCAGAGGGTATCCAGATATGGTGCCATTAAATAGTTTTTATATAGATGGTGAATTTGTATTTTATGATCAGGAGTTCTGTATAGAAAATTATCCTGCCAATGCGATTATAACACGGATGATTACAACATTGTATAGTGGGAATGGAGATTTGAATCGATATATTCCAATAGAGCAATTGTTTGAGAGATATAATCTAATAGCTCAGATAGAGCATTGGAAAGACATGGAAAATATATTTTTGTCGAAATTGTTAAATGCGGAAAATCTTCAGGTGTATTATAGCAGACGTCGGATTGACGATAACAATATTAATTCAAATCGTCAAAGAATAAATTATACAGATACAGAGTACAGAAAGATTTTTATTGACATATTTAAAAATTTAGATACACGGAAACTGATACTTTTTGGTTCTGGAAATTTCACAAAAAAATTTATGGCATTGTATCAACAATATTATCCAGTTTATGCTATTGTTGACAATGATCAAAATCAGTGGGGAAAAAAGCTCAATGGTGTAGTAATACATTCCGCTGAAATTTTAAAACAATTAAAGACCGATGAATATAAAGTGATAGTATGTATTAAGAATTATACATCTGTTGTAAAACAGCTAGAAGATATAGGGGTAACACAATATAGTATATATGACGCCAATATGGGATATGAGAGAATACAGAAACGCAACGTACAAGAAAGCGAGAAGAGGATACCAAAAAAATATCATGTGGGATATATTTCAGGTGTTTTTGATTTGTTTCATATAGGACATTTAAATATGTTTAAACGTGCTAAGCAACAGTGTGATTACCTGATTGTAGGAGTAGTAACAGATGAGGGGGTTCGCAAATTAAAAAAAGTTGAGCCATTTATTCCTTTTGTGGAAAGAATTGAAATGGTGCGTTCTTGCCGTTATGTAGATGAAGCAGTTGAAATACCATTGCAATATAATGATACAAGGGAAGCATATAAATTATATCACTTTGATTGTCAATTTTCAGGGAGTGATTATAAAGATAGACCTGCTTGGAATAGCAACAAGGAATTTTTAGAGCAACATGGTTCAGAGCTGGTATTTTTTCCATATACAGAAAGTACAAGTTCTTCAAAAATAAAGGAATTGATAGAAAAAAAATTGATCTAAAGAAGCAATGCTGGGTGAATGTTACTTATGCTGTACAAAATGGCAGGGTATTAATCATATAAAACAGGAAGTGTTAGCGTTTATTACACATATTTTGCAGATGAGATACAAGAATAGAAAATATAGGGGTATTCTAAAAAATAGAATATCTCTATTTTTTATATGTAAATAAAAAATTTTTTTGAAAGTTGGAATAGAATTACAATATTTTCATATGAAAATTTGAAAAAACAGTCGCTTTTTTGTTAAATATTGGTTATACTGAAAGAGCGTCAAGAGATATCAAGAAGATGTCACAGAAGGCGTGAGAGAAAGAGCATCATGGAAGGAAACGGAGAGGAGGCGCGGACACGTGCTAGAATTAAAAAATATATCCTACCACGTTGATGATGAAAACGGAAAGGATATATTAAACCATATTGATTTGAAAATAGAGGATCGATTTACTGCAATCACAGGACCAAATGGAGGCGGCAAATCGACTCTTGCAAAAATGATTGCTGGAATTATACAGCCGACAGAGGGACGGATTTTTTTTGAGGGGCAAGATATTACAAAGTTGTCCATTACAGAGCGGGCGAATTTGGGCATTAGTTTTGCTTTCCAACAGCCAGTTCGTTTTAAGGGAATTACAGTGCTTGATTTGATTCGATTGGCAGCTGGTGATAAACTGAGTGTGGAAGGTGCATGTAAGTATCTTTCAGAGGTAGGACTCTGTGCACGGGATTATATTAATCGGGAAGTGAATGGAAGCTTGTCTGGTGGTGAGCTCAAACGGATTGAAATTGCAACTGTTATTGCCAGAGGCATGAAGTTGTCTGTGTTTGATGAGCCGGAGGCAGGGATTGATCTTTGGAGTTTTCAGAATTTAATTAAAGTATTTGAAAAAATGCATGATAAGACACAAGGAAATATTGTAATTATCTCACATCAGGAGCGTATTCTTGATATTGCGGACAAAATTGTAGTGATTGCAAATGGTGAGATACAGGATATAGGGGCAAAGGATGAGATATTACCAGGATTGTTGAGCGGTAATCTTGAGTGCAAACATAATGCAGGAGGGTGTATACATGGATGAGATTCAGAAGACATTGCTAATGCAAGTGGCAGATTTGCACGAAGTTCCAGCGGGGGCTTACAATATTCGTTCTAATGGGGAGTCGGCAGGAAGACATTCGACGGAGCACATTGAGATTGTTCCAAAAGAAGATAAGCCAGGAATTGATATTTATATTAAATCCGGAACCCAAAGGGAAAGTGTGCATATCCCTGTGTTGATGACACAAACAGGACTTAAAGAGCTGGTATACAATGATTTTCATATTGGGGAAAACTGTGATATCACAATTATAGCGGGGTGCGGTATTCATAATAGTGGAAGTCAAGCGAGTGAACACAGCGGAATTCATTCCTTTTTTGTCGGAAAAAATTCCAGAGTAAAATATGTAGAGAAACATTATGGATCAGGTGAGGGAACTGGAGAACGCGTTATGAATCCAGAGACAATTGTAAATTTGGATGAGAACAGCTATATGGAGATGGATACAGTACAAATCCGGGGCGTAGATTCTACAGACAGAGTTACAAGAGCGAAGCTTGCAAAGAATGCACAGCTTATTATTAAGGAAAAGCTTATGACGCATGGGAAACAGAAAGCAACCACTCATTTTTACGTGGATTTGGATGGTGAGGATTCCAGCACAAATGTGATTTCTCGTTCTGTGGCAAAGGAACATTCCGAACAAACATTTTATTCTCATATTAATGGAAATAACAAATGTGCAGGGCATTCAGAGTGTGATGCGATTATTATGGACAATGCAGTGGTGCGTGCAATCCCAGAGATTACGGCAAACAGTATTGACGCGAGTCTGATTCATGAGGCAGCGATCGGAAAAATAGCAGGGGAACAGTTGATAAAGCTGATGACATTGGGACTTACAGAGGCACAGGCAGAGGAACAGATTGTGAACGGTTTTTTAAAATAATTTTGTATACTTGCTGATATAGAGAAAAGAGGTTGGGAAATCAAATTATCAGCAGTGTATTTTAGAAAATTAGAAAAACAAAGGAAAGAGAGGTATTTTTATGGAAACAATCAAGTGTATCGAGACAAGAAGAAGCATTCGAAAATTTAAGGAGGAGCAGGTTTCGCATGGGGTGATGCAGGAAATTGTATCTGCTGCGTCTTTTGCACCATCGTGGAAAAACACGCAGGTGACAAGGTATGTGGTGGTCGAGAATGCGGATATTAAGGCGAAAATTGCGGATGAGGCGACGCTTGGATTTGCGCATAATGGTGAGATTATCAAGGGCTGTGCAGCGTTGGTTGTAGTCAATATGGTACATGGAAGAAGCGGTTTTGAACGAGACGGTTCTTACACAACGTCAAAAGAGGACCGCTGGGAAGTATTTGATGCAGGTCTTGCGACGCAGACGTTCTGCCTTGCGGCACACGATAAGGGAGTTGGAGCTGTCATTCTTGGTATTTTTGATGAGGCGAAAGTTGCGAAAATCGTTGGAATTGAAGATGGACAGAAAGTAGCTGCGCTTGTGGCAGTAGGTTATGCAGACGAGGAGCCAACAGCACCAAAGAGAAAGAGCGTAGATGAGTTAGTAAAGTTTGTGTAGTGGTTGAAAAGCATCAAGCCATCGCAAAGCGATTATATATGGCTTGATGCCTGTAACAAGAAGCCAAAGGCAAAACAGTTGTGGAGATAAGATTATTATGGCAGACAGAGAAGAAAATGAACTGTGGGATCTATATTCAAGAGACAGGGAGAAAACCGGAAAAATACACAGACGTGGAGATTCATTAAAAGAGGGGGAATACCATCTTGTCGTTCATATTTGTATTTTTAATAGCAAGAATGAGTTGTTAATTCAGCAGAGACAGCCTTTTAAAGAAGGCTGGCCAAACATGTGGGATGTGACGGCGGCAGGTTCTGCCTTGCAGGGTGAGACCAGTCAGCAGGCAGCAGAGCGCGAAGTGGCAGAGGAGATTGGACTAAAGATTGACTTGTCTAATAACAGACCGAATTTTACCATTAATTTTGCGCGTGGTTTTGATGATTATTATCTGTTGGAACAGGAAGTTGACCTTGCCTCACTTCATTTACAGGAAGAAGAGGTACAGGCGGTTCGATGGGTCAGCAAGAATGAAGTTCTTGCAATGCAGGCGCAGGGAACTATGATACCATACTGGTTTCTGGATAAACTGTTTGAGATTAGAGATATGCAAGGGGCGCATGGCTAAAAAATAGAGTAGGGGAAAAAGTTATTCTCCTACTCTATTATGTTCCTATTTATTTTAATCTACAGTGATAAGTTCATACTCGCGGGAGCCGAAACCTAATGCAGCAGCGGCTTCAATTGTATGGACACCATTTTTGGATTCAATGCGCTCGAGGAGATGATCTCTGCCCGGGTCATTGGAGGCATAAACCAAATCAAGACACGCTTGGTCAATTGCAATTGGATCCAGCGAAGCTAAAATACCAATATCCGCCATACAAGGATCTTCGGCCACAGCGCAACAGTCACAGTCTACAGACATATTTTTCATAACATTGATGTATACAATATTTCCTTTAAAATAGTCAACAATACTGGATGCAGCATCTGCCATAGACTCCAAAAAGGAATCGTGATCGGAACCCCAGAAATTATTAACGTCTCCTACACCATGAATATATGCCTTGCCGACAGAGGAAGCAATTCCAATAGAAAGCTGTTTGATTGCTCCGCCGTAACCACCCATTGGATGTCCTTTAAAGTGAGAGAGTACCAACAAAGAATCATAATTTACAAGTGTTTTTCCCACAAAGTTCTTTTTGATTTTTAGACCGTTTGGAATTGCAAGTTCTAGGTCGTCGCCTTCTGCGTCCATTAAGTCAACATCAAAATATTTGCTCCAGCCGTGTTCATGCAATGTTTTCATATGTTTTGCAGTAGTGTTGCGACCTCCGTCATAAGCAGTATTGCATTCCACAACAGTGCCTCCTACAGAATCAATAATAGGTTTCCAGAAATCTGGTTTCAGAAAATTCTGGTTCCCAACTTCCCCAGAGTGAATTTTAATTGCAACTTTGCCTTCGAGCGTTTTACCTGTCATTTGATATAGTTCCAGAACTTTTTCGGGCGTGATGGTCTTAGAAAAATAAACGTTTGATTTCATGCGAATGCCTCCTTTTTGCTTTAATAATCTCTAAAAGTCTATTTTGTAAATTCTATTCTACAGCACGGATTAACTTTTTGCAA
The DNA here is from genome assembly GCA_014239155.1 of Lachnospiraceae bacterium. Lineage (GTDB taxonomy): Bacteria > Bacillota > Clostridia > Lachnospirales > Lachnospiraceae > COE1. Next base: position 64,069 of record JAAZZQ010000013.1, read on the forward strand.
ATGAATAAATAATTACCCTACAGATGAAAAACTGTTTTCAATATTGCATCGTTCACAAGGATTTCTTTGGCAAGTTCGCGGTATTGTTCCTCGTGAAGATAAATGTGGCGAAACGGTTTTATGGAAGGCGCAAGGTCAATCGCCTTGATGTAATCTTCTACATTGAGATTGAGGGTTGCAACATAATTCCAAAATCCAGTGTCTGTGAAGATTGTGTTTACGCGTTTAAAGCGGTGATCTTGTACTTTGCTCATAAGATACGTTGCAATGCCAACTTGAATACCATGCAATTGTGGTGCTTCTAGTATTTTATCTAAGGCGTGTGAGATGAGGTGTTCACTTCCGCTTGTGGGAGCACTGCTGCCAGCAATCTCATTTGCGATACCGCTCATAGCGAGGGAATCGAGAAGTTCTTTTAAAAATAGGTTGTCCTGAATGTTGTCAAACGGGGTGCGAACAAAGCTGTTGACTGCCTTTTTGGCAATCATAAGAGCAAAGTCATTGACTTGTGTGACTCCGTGTGCCTCTTCAAATTTCCAGTCGTATAATGCAGTGATTTTGGATACCATGTCGCCAATGCCAGAGTACAAAAATTTTTCTGGTGCGCTTTTGATGACTGTAGTATCTGCGATAATGCCAAATGCTAGACGCGCAGGAACAGAATTTCTGCGCCCATTGACAATTAAAGAGGCACTCGCACTGGAGAATCCATCGCTAGAAGCTGATGTGGGAACACTGATAAACGGCAATTTGCGCAGGAAACCAATGTATTTGGCAGCATCAATTACTTTGCCGCCGCCAAGACCAATGACAGCCTGTGTGGCATTTGGCAGTCCAAATGCCAATTTGATAATATCGTCAATATTGATAGTATCCAGTTCACAGTACTCAAGCACTTCAACATTGGATTCTCGCAGAGATTCTAATACTTTAAGTCCAAACATATCAATCAGTCCATTTCCAAAATAAATAACAACTTTTTGGAAATTGCATTCGCTTAAAGATACACCAATTTCGTTTAGTGCATTTGGTTCTACTTTTAATATTGTGGGGATTGCAATGTGGCTTGCGTTAAATTTGCTCATATTGATATTACCTTTCCGGAGCGACTTCAGAACAGTTCCTTCGGTGAAATCGACGTCCCTTCAAAAATTGATAGTTTTATTATATAAAATGTAATAGAGTTTGTCAAAGCGGTGTTTTTGCCCTAGTAGCGCTCCATTTTAGTGGTCTGAAATAGTTTGTTTTAAGGAATTAGGTTTGCGTGCTTCTCCCAAACTGAAACAATATTTTCTCACTATTTAATTGTCACTTAGTAGTCATCTAACGTCGATCCTAGAAAATTCAATTATTACATATCTGGCACCCAAAACAAGTAAGAAAAACACCATGTATTTTACACCGTGGAAAATTACAATAGATAGGATCTGATGCTTCTGATTCGGATAACCAATCATTTAATGAATTATCTTGGATTTTATCTATGGTTATTTTGTTTACTAAGGTTTCAAACAGGTTCATCCAATGCAAAACAAATGTTTTGCTTGGGCTATAATCAAGTTTTTCCCAACCGATTTTGTTTCTTGCACCATCTATAACTTTAATCATAAATTTTTTATCTTGTTCAAATGTTTTTCTGTCCCACGGCATTTCAACAATATCAAAGCCAACGTAGCCTCTACCAATTTTTGCTTGATCTTTTTCCGCTAGATAAACCACCAATCGCTTTTCGCTTTCTGTCTGGGCAAGCGCAGAGCCGCTTAAAACAAGAACATTTATAAACACATTTGTTCCAAGATTTGACATATGAAGATCAGTATCAGATGCAATTGTACCATTAAATGATATCATATTTGACATTTTTATTCCCCTTTAGCGTCAAAAATTTGTTTATTCTAAATGGATTTTTTAACGATCAATTTGTCAGTGCAATTATAACTTATTTCTAGCAGATATACAATTCCGGAAAAAGGTTATTTTCTTTTTTGCAAAACTGTTATAACAGGCGGCTTTTGAATAAGAACGTCTACCAATTTTGTAGAATTATAGATAAAAAGAGGAATTTTCAAATTCGTGTGGAATATATAAATATGGAATCATTTTGTGAAAAACGCAAAGCGAGGGTTTTATTATGACAATACGAGAAAACCTTGAACAGTGGGAGAGCGAATATTTAAGCCAATATGCCACGTTTAGCACCCGGTCAAAAGGCAGAGAGCGCAAAGAGGAGGAATGTGATATCCGTCCTGTGTTTCAGAGGGACAGAGATAGGATACTGCATTCTAAATCCTTTCGGCGCCTCAAGGATAAGACACAGGTTTTTTTGTCACCGGAAGGAGATCACTACAGAACAAGGCTTACACATACGCTTGAGGTATCACAGAATGCACGCACGCTTGCAAAGGCACTTCAACTAAATGAGGAGCTAGTAGAGGCAATTGCTTTGGGGCATGATTTGGGACATACACCGTTTGGTCATGCAGGAGAGCGCGCACTCAATGAAGTCTGCCCCTATGGATTTCGGCATAATGAGCAGAGTGTGCGCACAGTGGAGTTACTCGAAAAAGATGGGGAGGGGTTGAATCTTACATGGGAAGTGCGAGATGGAATGCGAAACCATCAGACTTGCAGTATGCCATCTACACTTGAGGGAAAAGTGGTGCGCTTTTCCGATAAGATTGCATACACCTATCACGATATGGATGATGCTGTCAGAGCAGGGATTTTAAAGGAGCGAGATATTCCAAGAGAAATCGGAGAGCTGATTGGATACAGTCCACAGGAGCGACTCAATAATTTTATACATGATATTGTGACACAGAGCAAAGGAACAAGTGATGTGCGTATGTCAGATGATGTGCAACTTGGCATGCGCAATTTAAGACAGTTTATGTATGACAAAGTATATAATAATCCAGTGGCAAAGTGCGAGGAAGATAAGGCGGTTTCATTGGTTAAGACTCTATATGAATATTATATGAGACATACGGACGCGCTGCCTAAATTTTTTGTGGAGTTGGGATTTCATGGAGAGCCGCGGGAAAAAGTGGTATGTGACTATATTAGTTCCATGACAGATCGTTTTGCGATTTCCTTGTATGAGCAATTGTATGTTCCTAAGTTTTGGATGCGATATTGAGTGAGAATTACTGATGTAAAATTGCGAAAAAGAAAGAGAGTTGGATATGGATGTATTATCCAGAGGAGTTGATTGAGGAAGTCAGACAAAAAAGCGATATTGTCGATGTGATTTCCAGCTACGTGTCGCTGCAAAAAAAGGGCAACAATTATATGTGTTGCTGTCCTTTTCACGGAGAGAAGACACCCTCCTTCTCTGTGAATCGCACACGGCAGATTTACAAGTGTTTTGGCTGCGGTGAGGGCGGAAATGCGGTTACGTTCGTGATGAAGTATGAGAACTGTACTTTTCCTGAAGCAGTGAAAATACTGGCAGACAGAGCAGGTGTGGAACTTCCACAACCAGAGTATTCTGAGGAGGCAAAGCGGCGTGAAAGCCGCAGACAGAGACTTTTTGAAGTCAATAAGGAGGCGGCAAAATTTTATTATATTATGCTTCGCAGCGAGCGGGGCAACAAGGCAAAAGAATATTTGGACAAGCGTCAGCTTTCCGGAGAAACTTGTAAAAATTTTGGACTTGGATATGCTCCGATAAGGGGTGAGGAATTGTTGACATATCTGCGCCAAAAAGGTTTTACGGATGATTTGATTCGTGACGTGGGATTAGCCAAGATTGATGAGCGCAGGGGAACAATGACACAATTTTGGAACAGGGTAATGTTTCCAATACAAGATATTAGTCATCGAGTGATTGGTTTTGGTGGTCGTATTATGAGCACTGAGGATAGCGGTCCCAAATATCTAAATTCTCCAGAGACAGAAATTTTTGACAAGAGCAGGAATTTATATGGAATGAATTATGCGCGCACTGCAAGAACTGGGAATATGATATTGTGTGAAGGATATATGGATGTAATCAGTATGCATCAGGCGGGATTTACGCAGGCAGTGGCATCGTTGGGAACAGCGTTTACGCCGGGGCAGGCGGGATTGATTAAGAAATATACTCGGGAGGTGTTGTTGGCATACGATAGTGATGGAGCAGGTGTGAAAGCGGCACTTCGCGCGATTCGGATTTTGCGCGATGCGGGAATGTCCGGCAGGATTATTAATATGTCACCATACAAAGATCCAGATGAATTTATTAAAAATTTAGGGCAAGCGGCTTTTCAGGAACGCATGAACAATGCAGAGAATGCTTTTTTGTTTGAAGTTCGGATGTTAGAACGGGAATTTGATTTAAACGACCCAGAGGGAAAGACTAATTTTCACAGTCAGATTGCTAGAAAACTTTGCGAGTTTAGTGAAGATGTGGAACGGGAGAACTATTTGGAGGCAGTGGCACAAAAGTACCATATTGGATTTGATAATCTTAGAAAGTTAGTGGTGAATATGGCTGCAAAGACGGGTGGTTATGCAGCGCAGACTGCAGAGCGTCCCAAGTCTGGCATACAAAGTAAAAATAGGAATACTCCTGAGGAGAATGCGAAAAGGTCGCAGCGACTGTTGCTAACATGGCTGACAGATTACCCTCAGCTCTATGTCAAAATTAAAGGGTATCTCTCGGCGGAGGATTTTACAGTGGAGTTGTACAGCAGGGTTGCAAAACGTATGTTTGAAGATATTGAGAAAAATACATTGAACCCTGCTAGTATTATTAATATGTTTGAGGAGGAGAAGGATCAGAGTGAGGCTGCCTCTCTGTTTACGACAAATCTTCCAGAATTGGAGAGTGAACAGGAAAAGGAGAAAGCCTTTCATGATATTCTTGTAAGTGTGAAAAAAAATAGCTATGAGTACTATGCTGCCCGATCTGGCGTGGATTTATCAGCGCTCAGCAAGGTAATTGAGGGTAAAAAAGCACTGGAAGAACTTAGCAAAACGCATATTTCTTTAAATTAAGGATAAAAATAATATGGTATGGAGGATTGACCAGAATGGATGAAAACACACAAGCAAAATTTGATGCGAAATTAAAGGAGCTGTTGGCGGTTGCAAAGAAAAAGAAAAATGTGTTGGAATATCAGGAAATCAACGATTTTTTTAAAGATATGCCGCTTGAGGAAGAACAGTTTGAGCGAATCCTAGAGCTTTTAGAACAAAACAATGTTGATGTGCTGCGCATTACAGATGATGACGATGATTTGCCAGATGATGATTTGCTTTTGGTGGATGAGGAAGAGATGGATATGGAAAATATCGATCTCACTGTGCCGGATGGTGTTGGAATAGAAGACCCTGTTAGGATGTACCTCAAGGAGATTGGAAAGGTGCCGCTTTTGAGTGCGGATGAAGAGATTGAGCTTGCAAAGAAGATGGAACTTGGCGATGAGGAAGCAAAGAAAAGGCTTGCTGAAGCCAATCTCCGTCTGGTGGTGAGCATTGCTAAGCGGTATGTTGGGCGCGGTATGCTGTTTCTTGATTTGATTCAGGAGGGAAATTTAGGATTGATTAAGGCGGTAGAGAAATTTGACTACAGGAAGGGGTACAAATTTTCTACGTATGCAACATGGTGGATACGTCAGGCAATTACAAGAGCAATCGCAGATCAGGCAAGAACAATCCGAATACCAGTTCATATGGTTGAGACAATTAATAAACTAATTCGTGTGAGTAGACAATTGCTTCAGGAGCTTGGACGGGAACCGACCCCGGAGGAGATTGCAAAAGAGATGAATATGCCTGAGGAGCGTGTGCGTGAAATCTTAAAAATATCTCAGGAACCAGTGTCTTTGGAGACGCCAATTGGTGAGGAGGAAGATAGTCATTTAGGGGATTTTATCCAAGATGACAATGTTCCAGTTCCGGCAGATGCTGCTGCATTTACACTGTTGAAAGAGCAATTAGTCGAAGTGCTTGACACACTGACGGACAGGGAACAGAAGGTTCTTAGACTTCGTTTTGGACTGGACGACGGAAGAGCGCGCACACTTGAGGAAGTTGGCAAGGAATTCAACGTCACCAGAGAGCGTATCAGACAGATTGAGGCAAAGGCGCTCAGAAAACTACGTCATCCTTCAAGAAGCCGTAAACTTAAGGATTTTTTGGATTAGGAGAATGCAAATGCTGTTATCGGATAGAATGAGGGCTGTGGCTGGGCTTGTGCAGCCCTGTAAAAGTATCGCTGATATCGGTTGCGACCACGGTTATGTAGCAATGGAGCTTGTCAGAAGTAAGATTTGCAGACACGTGATTGCGATGGATATTAACAGCGGACCTCTGGACAGGGCAAAACAGAATATTGTTGAGTATGACATGCAGGATTATATAGAGACCCGACTTTCTGATGGTGTCAGTGCATTGCAGATGGGGGAGACAGAGGGAATTGTCTGTGCCGGCATGGGCGGCAAGCTGATCCTCTCTATACTTGAGCAGGGAAGAGATCTGATTGGGGGGATGAAACAGGTGATATTACAACCCCAGTCAGAATTGCCGGAGGTGCGTAGTTACCTGCGAAAAAAAGGGTATTTGATTGACAAAGAAGATTTGGTATATGAAGATGGTAAATATTACCCGATGATGCGTGTGCTGCCAGGGGCATTTGGCAGGCTTGAGTGGCAGATTGGTGGAAATTTGGAGCAGAAATGCAAAAAGAGTGGTGTGTACAGAAACGGGATTCCAACTTATCGGCAACCGTTTACAATATCCGAGGTATCAATAGAGGAAGTACAGCGGCTTACAAGAGTTCAGGATACATATGGACCATGTCTTTTGACAATGGCGCACCCAATATTAAAGAGATATCTACTATGGCAGAAAGTAAATTTGGAGAACATTCGAGGAAATCTGTTGTGCCAGAAACAGATGACGGATAGGCAGCAGCAACGTGTGACAGAACTTGACGAAAGACTGAGCGATATTGTGTTCTGCCTGTATTGCTATTTTAAATAAAATCCAATCTATCATGGAGAATTGTGATGAAATGCGATAAAATTATAGAACAATTAGAAGTGCATTTCCCAGCTTCCTATGCGGAGGAATGGGATAATATCGGTCTGCTGGTGGGCAGACGAGATAAAGAAGTCAAAACAATTTATATTGCGCTGGATGCGACAGATGACGTGGTTGAAGAAGCAATTCGTGTTGAAGCAGATATGTTGCTCACGCATCATCCGCTTATTTTTAGAAAAATGAGTAGAATTACGACAGAGGACTTTATTGGCCGACGTGTTTATGAATTAATTAGAAGTGATATTAGCTATTTTGCAATGCACACAAATTTTGATGTAATGGGTATGGCGGATGCGGCGGCGGATGAACTGTTTTTGCAGGAAAGACAAGTGCTGAACGTCACTTACGAAGATGATATTTCCAAGGAGGGTTGCGGCAGAGTAGGACGTCTGAAGGCATGTATGAGTGTGGCAAATCTCGCGGAGTTTGTCAAGCAGAAGTTTCAGATACCAAATGTCAGAGTTTATGGTGATTTGGGGGATATTGTTGAGTGCGTTGCAGTGATGCCGGGTTCCGGCGGTGACTATATTAAAGATGCAATAAATGCAGGTGCAGATGTGATAATTACAGGAGATATGAATCATCATGGCGGAATTGATGCAATAGCACAAGGTATCACCGTGATTGATGCAGGGCATTATGGTATCGAAAAGCTTTTTGTATCTTATATGGAAGAATTTATTAAAAGGGAACTGCCCGAGCTGACAGTGTATAAAGCGCAGATAAAAGAACCTTTTGTGGTAATGTAGGAAAGAAAGGAGGACAGTAAATGGATGGAAATAGACAGAGCTTTCGAGTGACAGTAAATGGAAAAAGCAGAGAATATCCGATAGGCATTACTTTTGGCGAGATAGCCAGCGTGTATCAAAAAGAGTATCCCTATCCAATTGCACTGGCAGTTAGAAATGGAAAAATTAAGGAGCTGTTCAAAAAAGTTGATCAGGACTGCACTGTAGAATTTTTGACATTGGCGGATGATACTGGACATAAAAGTTATAATCGAACAGCGACAATTATCTTGATGAAAGCAATCAATGATGTGATTGGACCAGATAAGATTGAAAAGATAAAGATGGAGTTTGCGATTGGAAATGGGTATTACTGTGCGAAAAAAGGAGACTTTGAGTTTACAGATGAGATTGTTGCCCAAGTTAAGGCAAAGATGCAGGAATATATTGATAAGGATTACTGTATTATTAAAAAATCTATGCCAATAGAAGAGGCAAATGTGCTTTTTGCACAGCAAAAGATGACAGATAAAGTGAGCCTGTTTCGCTACAGGGGAAGTTCTAGTGTCAATGTTTACAATCTTCATGGATACTATGATTATTATTATGGATTTATGCTGCCGAGTACTGGCTATGTGCGATGTTTTGATTTGCAAAAGTATGAAAACGGAATTGTACTAATATTGCCAAACAAGAGAAATCCAACAGAGTTAGAAGCGTTTAGACCACTTCCCAAATTATTTAAGTCTATGGAAATTTCGGTGGATTGGGGAGAAAAATTAGGTGTTGACACGGTAAGCGACCTCAATGATGAGATACGAAAGGGCAAATTTAATGAACTGGTGCTTGTTCAGGAGGCGTTGCAAGAGCGTAGAATCAGCGAGATTGCGTCGGACATTGTATCGCGTGGCGGCATTAAATTTGTCATGATTGCAGGACCTTCCTCATCAGGGAAAACGACGTTTTCTCACAGATTGTCTGTGCAGTTGCGCACACATGGATTGACGCCGCATCCAATTGCTGCGGATGATTATTTTGTGGATCGGGAAAACACGCCTAGACAGCCAAATGGAGATTATGATTTTGAATGTCTTGAAGCAATTGATACACAGAAGTTTAATGATGATATGTGTGCGCTGTTAGCGGGAGAGCGGGTTGAACTGCCAACTTTTAATTTTGTGACTGGCAAACGTGAGTACAAAGGGAATTATAAGCAGCTCGGTCCAGATGACATTCTTGTTATAGAAGGGATTCATGGACTGAATGATAAAATGTCCTATGCACTGCCTGCCGACAGCAAATATAAGATTTATATCAGTGCACTTACGACACTGAATATAGATGAACATAACCGGATCCCGACCACAGATGGACGACTTCTTCGGCGTCTGGTGCGGGATGCAAGGACACGGGGTGCCACAGCCAAACGCACAGTACAGATGTGGCCTTCCGTGCGAAAGGGAGAGACAGAGAATATCTTTCCTTTTCAGGAGAGTGCAGATGCTATGTTCAACTCTGCACTCATCTATGAGCTTGCGGTGCTAAAACCTTATGCGGAACCATTACTCTACAATATAGAAAAAGGAGAACCCGAATATTTTGAGGCAGTGCGTCTGCTGAAGTTCTTAAGCTATTTCCTTGGTGTGGGAACAGAGGAACTACCAAAAAATTCTATTGTGCGGGAGTTTGTCGGCGGAAGCTGTTTTAAGGTTTAAAGCAGAAACTATAATTTGGAACGGATTTAGAAAATACTTGAAAAAATAAACAAAGCATTATATAATAATACGGCAACTGCAGTAAATGATCGCGGCTTACCGGAATTTTCCGGTAAGGCGAGGAAAGTCCGGGCTTCACAGGGCAGGATGCCGGATAACGTCCGGTGGAGGTGACTCTAAGGCTAGTGCAACAGAAATATACCGCCAAAATGGGAGTTTACGCCATTTTGGTAAGGGTGGAAAGGCAGTGTAAGAGACTACCGTGTGGCTGGTAACAGTCACAGCCATGTAAACCCCATCCGAAGCAAGACCAAACAGGGAACAATAGACTTGCCCGGTCTGTTTCTAGGTAGGTCGCTTGAGGCTGACGGCAACGTCAGTCCTAGATAGATGATCATTCGTGCCGCTATGGCGGCATTGACATAACCCGGCTTATCGCTGCGGTTGCTTAGAAACTGTAAAGTTCTTTAAAACGAACATCATACTTTGGCAGAAATTGTCAAGGTGTTGTTGTAATAAAAGGATTGGAAGAATGGAAGCTTTATGTTAAACTATGTATGCAATAACTTACAGAAAGTAAACAGTGTTAAAATAAACAAAAGTTTAATTAGGAGTATAGAAATGCGAAAGAATAAAAAGAAAGTATTATATGTTGTGATAGCGATAGCTGCAACGATTACATTAGTTTATCTGGGGCTTGCATTATTTTTCACCAAACATTTTTACTTCAATACTTTTATTAATGGAGAAAATTATTCTGCAAGCTCAGTTAACAGTGCACAAAATCTTGTCTTGGACACATCGAATCACTATACGTTAACAATTAATGGTAGAGAGGGACTCACAGATACAATCACTTCCGCTGATATTGGATTGAAACTGGAATTTGGAGAGGAATTTCAAAATATTATCAAGAAACAAGATGCGTTTCGGTGGCCGATTTCTCTTTTTACAAAGTCAGAGTATACAGTTGATACAATGGTTACATATTCTCAGGAAGCTTTTGACAGTAAGATTGATACGCTTTGCTTTTTTGAGCAGGAAAATATTAGACAGCCACAAAATGCATATTTGAGTGATTATACAGAGGAAGGGTATCAGATTGTTCCAGAGGATAAGGGGACTGTACCAATTCACGCCAAAATTTATAATGCGGTGAAAGAGTCGGTGGAAATCCTTTCTAACTCAGTTGACCTTGACGAGAAAGAATGCTATACAAATGCAAAAATTGTTGCTACGGACCGTGCGCTGCAAAAGGAATGCGATGCGTTAAATAAGTTGACAGGGGTTAAGATTACCTATACATTTGGCGAGGATACAGAAGTATTAGATGGAAGTATTATCAAAGACTGGCTGGTGACAGACGAAGGGAAGCTGGATATTAACCCTGATTTGGTAAGGGAATATGTAAATGCACTTTCCAGAAAATATGATACATGGGGAAAGAAACGCGAGTTTCGGACAACAGGTGGAGAAACGATTACCATTTCAGAAGGTGCATATGGCTGGTGGATGAATCGGGCAGGAGAGGCAGAGGCTTTAGTTGAGTTGATTAGAAGTGGCAAAAGCGAGGACAGAACACCACTGTATCATGCCCAAGCAGCACAGTATGGAGAGAATGATATTGGAGATAGTTATGTGGAGATAGATCTCACAAGTCAGCATTTGTGGGTTTATCAAGATGGCCAATTAGTGGAGGAGACAGATTTTGTATCTGGAAATGTGAGCAGAGGATACAGTACGCCGGTCGGTGTTTATGGAATTACATACAAGGAGCGCAACACAACACTTAGAGGAGCAAACTATGCTTCAAAGGTAAGTTTTTGGATGCCATTTAATGGAAATGTGGGAATGCATGACGCGTCTTGGAGAAGTTCTTTTGGTGCCAATATTTATTTGACAAATGGCTCACATGGCTGTGTGAATCTTCCCTCAAAAAAGGCAGAAGTTATTTATGGATATGTGGAGCAAGGGGAGCCGGTTATTGTCTATGGTGGTCAGATTTCTGTGCCTAGAACAGAAGGAAAACAGGAACAACCGGAAACAGTGACCGTTCCCGAGGAAAATGTTGTGCCTGAATTGACTCCAGAGCAACAGATACAGATGTTGATTGAAGCGGGGGTGTTAAATCCTGACGGAACTCCTGTACAGCCAGAGGGAATACCACAGGAAGCGATACCAGAAACTTCAGTGGAAATACCACAGGAAGCTCCTGTACAGCCAGAGGGAATACCACAGGAAGTGATACCAGAAACGCCAATAGAGACACCGCAGGAAATTCCGGCGGAAAACTTGGCAGAAATTCCAGTGGAGGCACCGCAGGAAATTGTAGGAGAAGTCCCGCAGGTGGTTCCTAATGTATAACAATGGTTTTTAGAAGGAAAAAACAATCTGGCAGACATCTGAAAACACAGTTGTCTGCCGGGATTATGGCAGGCGTGCTGATAACAGCGCTGTTTTATAAGCCATTTCGTTACGAGATTGTATTGTGTGTATCTCAGATTGCAGCGGAGAAAGCGGCGGATGTAGCCCGTTTTTATGCGGTATCTGAATATGGGCTGGAGGCAGAAAATATGGTGATGCAGGTAGTTTATCAGTTAGCGCGGCGGAGTGTCGTCAAAGTAATTGTGAAAGATTTCACAGGGAATGGCATTATCTGGAAAATCGATGATGAAATTATTATTGTGTCAAATAAGCACCTTTTAGGAAAAGATGTCAGAGCGGAAATTGTCTTTTGTAATGGTGAGACATTTCATGCAGATATTATGGGATATTCGCAGCAGTATGATATAGGATTTGTCAGGATTGCAGAGGATGCGGTATCAAACAGTGTTTTGCGTGAGATTTATGAAGCAGTGCCTGTCTTGTACGAGGCAGATTCAGAAGAGAAAAGAGAAGCGTTTGCGCAGAATTGGGTAGGAAAGCGCATTCTGCAGACAGGGGCAGCAGCCGGTCAAAAGGCTGCTGATTTTTCTTTAGGGACAGTCAGCGGGATTCGATTTATGCCGCTGTTCAATACAATGGTATTGGAGACAGATTGTTTTTCCAGAGCAGGAATGTCTGGCGGCGGTGTGTTTGGAGAAGATGGCAGACTACTTGGCATGATTTCAGGAGGGGACGTGCCAGAGAATGCGGAGCAGAGAGTGGCGGAAGTGACGTATAGTATTCCGCCAGCGCTAATTGCGACAGAGTATGAAATGTTAACAAATGGTAAGGAATAAATATGTATGACAGAGGTACAAAATATTGGTTAGACCGGAAGGAAATAAAAGAATTTCAAAGGTAGATGCCTATCTGAATTGTGCAGAGAATTTTGCATATCGCAGTACTTGTATCAAGAGAAAGTACGGTGCAGTGATTGTCAAAGATGATGCAGTGATTTCAACAGGATATAATGGCTCTCCCAGAGGCTTTGAAAATTGCTGTGATATTGGGGACTGCCCTCGCATACGGATGGATATGCACCAAGGCGAAGGGTATGCGGTTTGTCGGGCGGTTCATGCAGAGGCAAATGCACTGTTAAATTGTTCCAGAGAACAGACAATTGGAGCAGATTTGTATTTGGCAGGAATTAATCCGTGGGATTTGTCAGTGCACAAGGCGAAACCGTGTCCGCTATGTGCGCGCATGATGATTCAGGCGGGCATTCGCAATGTATATCTTAGAAAAGGTGAAGGCGCAGAGAATTATGAGGAAATTCTGGCGACGGAACTTGTATGGCACACAGATTTTTAATTGTATGGTTTATTTTCTGACTTCCTATTATTTTTTAATTGAATTTTTATACGTTAATTATAGCAGAATTAATTAATATATGATATGATAAAAAATTAGAGATAATAAACGAGTAAGGAGGTCATTGAAAATGACAAAAATAGATATCTTTTCGGGTTTTTTAGGAGCCGGGAAAACAACACTTATTAAGAAGCTTTTAAAGGAAGCGTTGGATGCTTCCAAGGTTGTTTTAATTGAAAATGAGTTTGGTGAGATTGGGATTGATGGTGGTTTTTTAAAAGAAGCTGGCGTTGAGATTAAGGAGATGAATTCTGGTTGTATTTGCTGTTCTTTGGTGGGAGATTTTGGAAGTTCTTTAAAAGAAGTAATTGAGACATATCACCCAGAGCGAATATTAATTGAGCCTTCCGGTGTTGGGAAACTTTCTGATGTTATGAAGGCAGTACAAAATGTTGACACAGATGCGAAGGTGGAGTTAAACAGTGCTGTGGTGGTTGTCGATGCAAATAAATGTAAAATGTATGCGAAAAATTTTGGAGAGTTTTTCCTGAATCAAATTGCGCACGCAGGCACAATTATACTCAGCAGAACTGCGGATATCAGTGAGAGCAAATTGAATACAGCTTTGGAGATTATCCGTACACACAATGACAAGGCAACTATTATTACAACACCTTGGGAGGAACTTGATGGAAGGAAGATTCTTGAGACAATAGAGAACGCTAAAGACTTAGAGGCGGAACTTATGGCAGAAGTGGCGAAGCTTCATGAAAAGCATCACGAAGACCATGTGCATCACGATCATGAAGGACACGAACATCACCACGATCATGAAGATGAATATCACGCTCATGACCATCATCACCATGAAGAGCACGAAGACCATATGCATCATGATCATGAAGAGCACGAGCATCATCATGAACATGGAGAAGATTGCACTTGTGGTTGTCATGAGCACGACCATCATCACCATCATGCAGATGATATTTTTACAAGCTGGGGATTTGAGACACCTACTGCTTATACACAGGCGGAACTGGAACATATTTTGGAGGAACTTGAAGATGAAAAGCAATATGGCTTGATTCTTCGAGCAAAAGGAATGGTTCCGGCAGGAGATGGCACATGGCTGAATTTTGATTACGTTCCGGGAGAGAGCAATGTGCGTGCGGGAGCAGCGGAAGTAACTGGAAAAATCTGTGTGATTGGTGCACAGCTTAACGAAGAGCATCTAAAGACATTATTTGCAAAGTAAGTAGTTGTCAATAACAGTTCAGACAGGGCTTTGCATCGTGCTGCAAAGTCCGTGGGAAAGCATAGTGGTTGAGATGCATCAAACCACGGTATGTAGTTTTGACACTACGAAGTGGTTTTGCATGGCTTGATGCTTGTAACAGGAAGCCAAAGGCTGAACTGTTACATTGTCAGGATTGGAGAAATTATGAAACCTGTATATATAATCAATGGATTTTTGGAGAGCGGCAAAACAGAGTTTATTTCCTATACGCTTTCGCAGTCTTATTTTCAAATAAAAGGTACAACACTTCTAATACTCTGCGAAGAAGGCGAGAATGAGTATGATGAAGAAATTCTCCGCAGAAGTCGCACAATTGTGGAAGTGGTGGATGAAGAGACGCAAATGACCTCTGCAAATTTGGTTGAGCTTGAAAAGAAATATAAGCCTGAACGCATTCTTATAGAATATAATGGTATGTGGAATTTTAAGAACCTTAAGCTGCCGTGGCATTGGAGGTTGGAACAGCAAATTACAACAATTGATGCTTCAACATTTCAGAATTACTATACAAACATGCGTTCTTTGTTGGCGGAAATGATTAGAAAGTCAGAGTTAATTATTTTTAATCGCTGCGATGGTTTGATGGAACAATTAAGCAGTTTTAAGAGAAACGTGAAAGCGGTGAATCCACAGGCAGAGATTATTTTTGAGGATAAGAATGGTGAGGTCAATCAAATTTTTGAGGAAGATTTACCCTATGATTTGAAGAGCGATACTTTAAAGTTAGATGACTATGGATATGGTATATTTTATCTGGATGCGATGGATAATCTGGACCGATATCTTGACAAGACGATTCAGTTTAAAGCGATGGTGTTAAAACCAGAGGGCAGTGATGATGCATACTTTGTTCCGGGAAGAATGGCAATGACTTGTTGTGCGGATGATATGGCATTTTTAGGTTACGCTTGCAAGTATGAGCATTGTAGTGCGTTAAATAACAAAGACTGGGTGGAAGTGACAGCTACAGTGCACAGAGAATTTTGGAAAGATTACAATGGCGAAGGACCAGTGCTTCATGCGGTCAGTGTGACGCCGACAAAGAAGCCAAAAGAGGAAATTTTAAATTTTGCATAGTAAGGAACTGTTAATAGATTACTTATGACAATGACTTGTCTAAATGCTTATCTGCTGCTCCTGACATAGTCCGTGATGCCTGTGTTTTTTCTTTGCAGCTGAATATTTATATGGTATCCTTCTCATAAGTAATTTCTGAACAATTCCTAAAAGGGGCTGTTGCAAAAGTAGATGAATAATCACACTACTAGAGCAATAGCTCCTTTTTATGTCCAAAAACAGAAAAGCAGGCTCCAAAGAACCTGCTATGTGTGGTATAATAAGATATGTCAAGTAAATTAAAATACCATAAA
>JAAZZQ010000012.1 GCA_014239155.1 Lachnospiraceae bacterium
TGCAAAAGTTTAATTAATGTCTGTCTGTCTGTCTGTCTGTCTGTCTGTCTGTCTGTCTGTCTGTCTGTCTGTCTGTCTGTCTGTCTGTCTGTCTGTCTGTCTGTCTGTCTGTCTGTCTGTCTGTTAAGATTGTGTTGCCGCAATCAACAAATGTCAATAGCAAATCTCTATAATACTCATATTGTTTTTGTCTTGCTTCAATTTCTGCTGGTAAGCCAATATTAAGATCTGTGCAAATAGCATCAAAATTATCCAAAATTTTTACTAATCTGTTTTGTACGTCCAAATCAGGTAATGGTATTTCAATTTCCTCAATAGCAGGTACACTAGAATGTACCACTTTACTTTTAATTTTCCCTTTGCTCTTTTGTTGTTGTGCGTTATGAGTCGAAAGCACATAAGACAAATATTTAGGATTTTGATTGTGTTTCAATACAACAATATCCCCTCCTGCTAAGCACTTATCGTTACCCACATAGGCAGTTGATTTTGCTATATCTTCTACATTTTCACCCGTTATTGCAAACAGTATGTCTCCATATTCAAAATATTTAGGATTTGCAACATTCTCTATTTTTGTGTGAGATTTACATTCATCAAACCAAATACTATATGTAGTATATATTTCACCATACCGTACACAAGGAATGCCTTCTTCTGTCATTTGCTCTCGCGTAATTCCTGACCCCCTGTAAATAGCTGTTGCAATGTCTTTTAACTTAACTTTTGGTATAGATATGTCGAATTTTAGCAAGTTATCCCTATAATATTCATACTGCTTCTTACGACTTACCATCTCTACTTCAAGTTCTTTTTTAAGATTTTCTGTAACTTCTGTAAAATCATCCAATATACGAACAATTTTATGTTGAATTTCAACAGGCGGCACTGGTATTACAAGATTTTCAATGACCGTTCGCGCCAAACGTGGCACACTTGCCTTTCGCACTTTTGAACAGATTTGTGCCTTACGAGATAAAAGCACATGATAGAGATATCTATTATCTAATTCTTCAGTATGTATAAAATAATAGCAATCGTCTGCTGCCCAAAAATCAATATCACAATACCCAATTTCTCCAGCTGCACCAGCACCAATAACAAAAGTTGTTTTTGCAGGGCAATTTGCTTTTTCATAATAACCTAATGGTTTCATACTGTTTTGATATACAGGAAATTCCCCTTCTTCTACAAGTTGATTTCTAACCACCCGTATTCCTCTTGCAACAGTTGTCACATCAGCTACTTTTTTTAATTCAACTCCATTAGGACAAAATTCTGCTAACATCTCTGCCAAAATGCTCATTTCATAGCCTCCCTAATTTTCATTGACGAATACTCTTCGACTTGCTTTCTTAATATATATTCGTCTGTATTCTTGTATTCCTTATTATACTTCTTCTTCGCTTTAGGCAGAAAATAGTATCCATAACTTTCAATCACAGGTGTAAAATCACTTGAAATAGCGCAAGGAACTGTTGCACAGTTTTTCCCCGGATAATCACCAAGCCTTAACGATACTTCTCGCAAAGATAATTTCTTAAATCCATGTTCAAAAAACAAAAAGCAAATACCACCTTTTCTAGCTTCTGATTTATAGGCAAGACAATCTGGCTCTTCCAAAGCTATTCTATCTACAAAATTTCGTTCTTCTTCTGATAACTTTTCATGATTTCCTACCTTTTTCAATATCTCGCTAAACCCAAAATGAATCCCGTCTATAATACGCAGATAATCGGCTGGATAAACGGTAGGAATAAAGCTACTCCCATCATCATAAGCCCAAAAAGTTAATAAATTATTTTTTGCTCCCCATCTTTTAACCTCTGCTCTTGCAGTTTGTGGACTATCAGCCCAATAAGAAAGTTTTTGTCCCGGAAACAGGTTTGAATAACGATTATCTACTCTACTCACTCTCAAATTACCACTATGTAGATCGCTAATCATTTTTCCATAAAAACTTTCTTTAAACTCAATGCACCTATAAAAATTAAAATCATGGGATTCTAATATTGGAAGTTCTTTATGCTTCCATATTTCCATACCCCAATATTGATTAGGAAATAATTCGCTCATATCATACCTCAATTTCCGCAATAATCTTATCAATTTCCGCCCGAAGCTTTTCTTCTCTCGCTACAATCTCCTTAATTTCCGCATTTAACTTCACAATATCAATCTTTTCTCTTGTATCCTCCTGCTCCACATAGGACGAAACCGAAAGATTATAGCTATTCTCCGCAATCTTATCATTTTCCACTACTGCTGCATAATATTGCTTGTTATTTCTTTTCTCATATGCCATCAAAATGTTTTGAATATTTTCCTCAGTCAGTTTATTATTATTTGTAATTTTTACACATTCCTTAGAAGCATCAATGAATAACGTACTATTTTCCACCTTGTTCTTTTTTAACACCATAATACAAGTAGCAATGCTTGTCCCAAAGAAAAGATTATCGGGAAGCTGTATCACACATTCCACATAGTTATTGTCAATCAGATATTTACGGATTTTCTGCTCCGCACCGCCACGATACATGACACCGGGAAAACATACGATAGCTGCCGTTCCATTTGTCGCAAGCCACGACAAGGAATGCATGATAAACGCTAAGTCCGCTTTAGATTTCGGCGCAAGCACACCAGCGGGAGAAAAACGTTCATCATTAATAAGAATAGGGTTATCATCGCCTTCCCATTTAATAGAATACGGCGGATTGGAAACAATCGCCTCAAACGGCTCATCATCCCAATGTAAAGGCTCTGTCAAAGTATCTCCATGTCCAATACTGAATTTTTCATATCCTATGTCATGCAAGAACATATTGATACGGCAAAGATTATATGTAGTAATATTAATTTCCTGTCCAAAAAATCCCTGACGCACATTCTCTTTTCCTAAAACTTTTGCAAATTTCAGCAAAAGCGATCCGCTTCCACAAGCCGGATCATAGACCTTATTTACCTCTTTCTTTCCCAATACAGTGATTCTTGTCAGAAGTTCTGAAACTTCCTGTGGCGTATAATACTCTCCGCCACTCTTTCCTGCATTAGAAGCATACATTCCCATTAAAAACTCATAAGCATCACCAAATGCATCA
This sequence comes from Lachnospiraceae bacterium, assembly GCA_014239155.1. Lineage (GTDB taxonomy): Bacteria > Bacillota > Clostridia > Lachnospirales > Lachnospiraceae > COE1. The sequence continues at coordinate 3,105 of JAAZZQ010000012.1, forward strand.
ATGGTATTATCCTGATAATCTCCTAACTTCATATCCGCAACACCATTCAGAAGCTTAACCAGTTTCTCATTTCTCTTAGCTACAGTGCCGCCCAATTTATTACTATTTACATCAATATCATCAAATAATCCCTTGAAGTCGTCCTCGCTATCATGTCCCTGTGCGGAACCTTCTATATTTCTAAACACGCTTTCCAACATTTCATTCAGATTTTCATTGTTTGGTGCTTTCTCTTTTACATTACAAAATAGTTGACTGGGCAAAATAAAATATCCCTTTGACTGCACCAAGTCCTCCCTTGCTTCTTCTGCAACTTTATCCTCTAACTTTGCATAATCAAAATCTTTATTGCCTGCTTCCAACTCTCCTGCATTTACAAATTTAACAAAATTCTCCGAAATATATCTATAAAACAGCATACCTAACACATACTGTTTGAAATCCCAACCGTCTACACTACCTCTAAGGTCATTTGCCATATTCCATATGGTACGGTGAAGCTCATCTCTCTCTTGTTCTTTCTTGTTGTCAATCATCGGACAACCTCCTTGCATATTTTTCCAAATTAATTTTACTACAAAATATCCAAATTGTCATTTAGATTCATCATAAAATTGCATAAAACTAACAAGTTATTACTGCCTATTCTTTTCCGGAAATGCTTGATACTGTGTTTTTCTCTGACGGTTGTGTTCTATATCCTTTCCCCGTTCATATTTCACTCTATACATATCTCTGCCTTTTCTGAAAAATACTCACGCTTTGCCATAAGTTCCTCCTGCTTATCTTTAAGACAGGAATTGGAACATATCCTCACAATCCAATTCAGCTACAGGCGTATTTTGGGTAATCCGAAGCAACTGATCCTCAAGCCATTTGTCGCCTAAACCCAAAAAGGGATAAGACTATCAGTATCAGTTATTGCATCATAAATCTTTACAACATTGACAAACGATGAGGTTAATTTTGTGCGCAAAAAAGCAGGGATTCTCTTGAATCTCTGCTCTCTTGGCTATTATATACTTTATTTTATGACTGACCTATTATAGCTAGTCAGACCTTTTTCCCCGTATCCCTGTAAGTGAAAATGCCGTCATAATCACAATTCAATACCTCAGCAATAGCACGCAACTCTTTCTCACTAAAATTATCCCTGTCAAGTTTGTTATAAAGATTTGCTCCCTTGTAGCCTAACTTTTCGCTCAACTCTTTAATGGACATATCCCGTTCCAAAAGAATAGTCCGTATCTTTAAAGCCATTCCCATTTTCCCACCTCTTTCTCTTGATGTAATTATATATATTATAGTGAAGAAAATCAAATAAAAATATAGTTTTACACTCTTATGTATATTATAGATATTGACATTTTTATATTTTATAGTGTAATATCTAATTTGAAAGTATAATTTTATACTTTCAAAGGAAAATTGAACAAAGAGAAATTTTTTTAATTTTTCTGAAACAGAAAGGAGAGAAACGAAATGCGAAATATTTTAGAGGCATTTTTAAACAAACAGCTTCATGCAGACAGCGGAACAGAAGGGAAGAGCCTTGAACCGCAAAGAGTAGTTACCGTTGCAAAAGATTAAAACAGGTGGTGTTCTCCTGCAAAGAAACACACCACCTAATCCATGCGTCTGCAAGAAAACAGACCACAGGATTATTATACTCTGTGCGTTTCTGCCTTGCAAGAAATAAATTGAAAGAAAGGATAAATATGGAAGTACAGATAATAACTAAAGAATCCTCAAATGAAAAATCTGATACTGTTGATAAAAATATGTACTGCTTTTCAAATTGTAAACAAACATCAGAGTGGAGTGCTTCAGTAAAACAATTTGTCGCAAGCAACATATACACATCACTGGATATGATTCAGACAGGTAAAAAAATACATTATATTTTCATAAAAAACGGGTGTACTGTGAAGGACATTCAATATTTTTTAAATTTAGCGTGCCCGCAGTCCATTTACCGTTGGATTAAGGGACAAACTCTACCTTCCATCGACAACTTATATAAAATGGCAGAAATATTCCAAATTCATATGGAAGATATGCTTGTCGCCAAGAATATTGACAGAGATATAAGCCTAATACAAATAGCAGAAAATCGTACCAATTATCCTTTATATTAACAGAATGGTGACAACGAAAATGTAAAATACATAAATCAATCTTCATAAAATGCCCTGATAATATTTTAGTTATCAGGGCATTCACCGTTTTGTCTTACCTGCGAAAATATAATATAAAGTGTGTAACTTACACTCTTTATATTGTATTCTCTTATTTTGAAGAACAGAACATACTGCCAAAAAGGTTACTGTTGATGAATTCATCGCGGAAGCTATATGTACCGATCTTAAATTCAAGACTCTCACATTCCCTTATAGACAATATATTATTTCTTCCCTCACAATCTCCTCAGCTCTTGCCCTAACGTTATTCATTCTCCTTACCCAAAGCATCTGGTCTTGTGCCTTTAACTGCTCCGTCACACCTTCCCTCTCTGCCATCTGCCCCACAAGCAAATCAAATCTTTCCTCTGCCTGTCCCTGTGTCATGAGCAGATGTTTCTTTAGTTCACCAGATAGTAACAAGCCTGAATAAATCCCTCTCTTGTACTCTTTCAGATAATATTTCCGCATCAGTCCAAATTTCCTTAACTCTCCCTCTGGCTCTAGATCAGGAATTAAGTTTGGTATCAAATAATCTCCACATTTTTCATAAGATATGTTCATTGTCTGTTCCTCTCCTCCATAAAATTTACATTTCCTGCTGCCACCGCTTATTCTTTTCCGGCAATACCTGCGTATTTTTTCTCTGACGGTTGTGTTCAGTCGCATCCGCTTTTGCATCTTCCAGTTTTTGTTTCATCGTCTTTGGAGCAAGCGATTTTACAAATTCCACAAACGCCTCTCCAAGTCCCATTGATGCTACAAACCGTTTTAATTTTTCGACTTGCTCAGTAAGCACAGCTATATTCTTCTCCAAATTTGATATCTTCTTCTCATACTTTTCCAAAAGATGATTTCTTGATACTGCCTTATTAAAAGCATCCAGTATTTTATTCCAGTCGCTTTTCTTCACTTTGACATATTCCTCGCTACTGAAAAGATTGGCTACCGGAACGGCAGCGCTTTTCATATTTTTTGTTTCCGCCACCACTTCCTTTGAAATCAATTGAAATGTATCTGCCCTTAAATCATGTTTGGCAAGAACCCTTTTCTTGCGTATCTGCTTAAAATCCATTCATACAATCTGCCCTTAAATCATGTTTGGCAAGAACCTCCTGCGCCGCCTTTTCTTTTGCCTCTGCTTCCTCAATCTGTTCCGTAAGCTCCTGCGCCTGCAAAAACAATTCATTGTTATGTACTTCCATTTCCTGCACCTGACCATGTAGGTCAGATGCCCGCTTCTGCAAACTTTCATTACACTGCTCCAAAGTTTCATTCTGCTTATCCAGCTTTTCCGCTTCTGCCTCAAGACACTCTACTTTCCGCATTACTGCTTTGTATTCCGGCAGAGTAAGATTATCGCGCTTATCTCCTTTGATTTCTACCTCTATTCCACGCTCCCGGCATAAATCCATTAAATAATCACGCTCTCTTGCCTCCCAGTCAATCACCTCATTGTCATACCTGCCTTTGCCCTTTTCGAATCCCATCTGCTGAAGGGCTTTGGAAATGCTGTTCCTTGTTTTCATGCCCTTTTTATATCCGTCTGCGACAGGGATATAGTCTATATGCAGATGCGGCGTTGCCTCATCCAAATGCAGAACACAGTTAAATAAATATAAATTAGGGTTTCGTTCCTGAAAAGTTCTTGCATACTCGTCCAACAAATCAACTGCCTCTTTTGCCGCCTCTGTCAGATTTCCATCTTCATCCACAACAGGCGTATCGTACTTTGTGCCAAGCTGTACAATATTTTCATAAAACACATTCTCCCCGTTATCGGAATTTTCTATCTTTTTCACATAATTACTGATTTTTCTGTCATTGCGTTTCTGCCCTGCATTATATTCCCTGACAGCCTCACCAAAACATTTTTCATAAGCATCTGCTATGGATTCCCTGATATATGTTTTGTTCCAGCCTGTTCTTTCCGGAAAGACATTATTTGCTATAAATTCCCTGTTGTTGTGCGCCAGACTTCCATCACCTTTCGGAAAAGATATAGTTCTTCCTGCCATTTTCTGCCTCCCTCCTGACTTTTCTGTGCATATTCACTAGCTACAGTTTTGTTACTTTTGTCAAAAGTAACGCCTTATTACTTCTGACGCATACGCATCAGAAGTAAGGCGCTCTCCGAGGGTTTCTGAATGACGGCATCCGTAGTCTGTCGAAAAACACATCCGACAGACTGCTCATTCCGGCAAAAAGCCGCCGTCATTCGTTTTGGGTGACAGTACCGAATAAATACTTTTCGGCACCCTTCCGTAAGCTCCCTTTTCGGAAATGAGTACCGAATGTAAAAATTCGGTACCGCCTATTCGCCCATTGTAAATGCAAACGCCATCATATCCTCGGATAATTCCGCCTCCTGCGTCTGCCCTAATTCATTACTGTCATCCGTTTCCGCTGCCTTAACCACGTCAGCTTGAAAATCCAAAGTATGTTCCTGAAAGCATTTTTCCATATGTTCTGTCAGAATTTCCTGTAAACTCCAAAACTTAGCTTCCAGCACCCTCGCAAACATTTCTTCTAATTGTTCAAATTCGTGTTCTGACTGTTTTAGTGAAAGCATAAGTAATTCTTCCGGTTTATTCTCATTCTTGCTGTCAAGAACCGCAACAAACGCATCAGAAAGTATCTTCCCATAAGAACCATCCTTTCGCCTCATTCTCTGTAGGTATTCCCAAGTCCTGCGCTGGTTTTCATCTTCCATGCAGAATTTTATATTACTGCATTTATAAGTTTTCCTCATGGCATTACCTCTGTTTGCGCTGTTTTTGTGTTGCAAGATACTCATACCCCTTTGCATTGGCACAAATATCAGTAATAAAAGTAACTTCCGCTTTACCTGCCAATTCTGTGTAATTCCGAAGCAGACATCCACCTCCGCCAATCACATATAAATGCACCAATCCTTCTTTATAACCGTAATCAACCAAACGCTTTCTAATATTTTCTGCATACTGTTTTGCTATACGCTCTACTTTTACAGCCGTAACATCTGTTCTTCCCTGTATACCATTCCAGAGAAGCGGTTCAATCAGCATTTCGGGAATATCTTCACCATTTTCTTTTGACAACTCTTTCTGTATCTCCTTCATGCAGATACCCACGCCAAATTTATCTGTCACAAGGCTCTTTTCCAATGGCTTGTTATCAATGATCTGCATCACGTTCATGGTTCCGTTTCCAATGTCTGCCAGCATATTCATCCCCGGCATTGCGCCCAAATTAACAATCGCGGCAAATCCCTGTGGGAACACCTCTGCACCGCACAGATGCACATGATATCTCTCCTTACGAAATTCAAAGCGTAACTCCTGCTCTTTCAACAGATAACGCTTAAAATCTGCCCCCTGACTTTTCATCCACGCAAGAGGAAGTCCCACCGCCAATGTTACATTCGCTTCATGAAGCCCCCTAAACATCAATTCCTCCGCCAATGCCGCAAGCGTCAAAATATGAAAATCCTCAGATTCCGTTTTGTTGCCCTGATACACTAAATGCGACTCTCCTATTACATAAAACTTATCCTTGTATTTTACAAAATTCCTGCTTACAATCGGTTCTTCTTCCATACACTCCACACCCGTTTTAAATATCCTGTGCGCAGTCTTCATATTCCCATATCCATGATCCACTCCGATAATTATTTTTGTGCTGCTGTTAAATTTCTGCATATAAAATACCCTCCTTAAATGCTCTGTTTACCTGTCCGTTTACATGTTTTGTTTACAAATACTCTTTTAAAAATTTTCCGTTTACACTGTTTACAAATCCTCAAAGCCTTATATTTACTGACTTTTCCTGTAAACCGATTTGTTTACTTTCCTGTCAACAGAAGCTTGTAAACAGAATTTGTAAACGAAACCTTAAAAACTTTTTCTTGTTCCGATACAGCCTCACTCTTTAGTTTCCTCGAATGGAGTCGATACATTCTCCGGCAATTTTCGGAATCCATTCTTATCCGTCACTCTCCGCCAGCCTCTCTGTGTACCATATCCGGCAAACCTGTGAGATGAAACTTTCTCCCAGCCGACAATGCTGTGGTTCATAACATTGTTAATCTCTTTCAGTTCCCAATCTTTTGGCGTATCGTACTCATGATGGAACGCTTCCTTATAAATCATAATGCTGCACACATAATCTTCCGATAGCTCGTCCAGCCATAACTGGATAATTCCTACTTTCGCATCCTCCGGCATGAATTCCTTCTGCATTTCTTTCAGATATTCCTCTGTACCCCTTGATAATTTCAACTCATGAAAACCATTCCGATATAATACCATCGCCTCCGCCCATGCCTGTCTGATATATTCCCTTGCTTCTTTTTCATTCGCAAGAATATGTTTCTCCACTCTTTCAGGGTGTACCAACACAGGCGCAAAACGGCGGTTTCCTGTCCTGTCAAGCGGCAGAAAATCCATGCTGTTGGAAGTTCCCACAAACACACACTGTCTTGGTCTGTCCTCCGGGTGTGTTTCGTAGGGAATTTTATAAGTTTCTTTCTGCCTGCTGATGAATGACTTGATATCTTCAATGCTCTTGGCATTTACCGTTGCAATCATTTCCGACATTTCAATAATCCAATGCCCCTGCATCTTCCGATAAACATTATCATCATCCATACGTTTCAAATCATCTGTAAACCATTCATCATTTATAGCAAGAAAGCGGAAAAAAGTGGATTTACCAGCACCCTGCCCTCCCACAAGACATACCATGATTTCAAACTTACATCCCGGCTCGTACACCCTATGGATTGCCGCCAGCATCAGAAGCCGCATGATTTCTTTTGTATAGCTGTCATTATCTGCTCCTAAATAACGCGGCAGAAGCTTATCTATACGCTGTTCTCCGTCCCATTTCAATTTCTCCAAACAATCGCGAATTGGGTGATACCTGTTTTCGCTTGCCACAATGTTTAATGCCTTATTGATGATACGGTCATTTTTCAGCCCATAGTTCTTTTCCAAATACCATTGAATCTGATAAACATCTGTATCTGTCACACTGGAAGATGTCCGCTGCCATCCTAAACTACCAACAACATCAATCTTCCCTGATAATTCATTCTTGCGGATTGCGCCCTTTAAAACCGGATCACGATGGAACACTATCATACAGTTATTAATCGTCTGACAAATATATCCCTTCTCACTTTTCGCCAAGTCAAAGCGCACATCTTCCACACTGTTCATCTCGACATCCAGCACTTTCCCGATTTTCTCCCATGATTCGTTTTCGGCTACTTCTGACTCTTTGGACAAGTTTCTCCATCTCCCTCCTGTTTTTGATAAATAATTCCTGCTTTTCTGCTGTTTCTCCCATACACAGAATATCCAGCCAGTAATTCATAATCGGCGTCGCATGAAGTATCTGCGCATAATTGTCCGAAAAAACAATATCCGGCGGTTTATCTCGTAAGAAATTTTCTATCATTTCTACTTCCAGCAAACAATCCCTTAATATATCAATACTTTGATTACACCACTTCTTAAAGCGCTCTTTGATATGTATAATTCGTTCTTTTTCCGCCTTTTCTTTTGTGATCCGCGCCTTCTCATGCTCGTTGAACGCCGTTTTACCTCTTACTGATATTGGCAGTTGAAAATCCTCTATCAGTTTTAATGCCGCATCATACTGTGACAATCCAAACATACGTGAAGCATAATCAACTGCATCTCCACCAACACCACAGGCAAAGCAGTGATAATTTGTATCAATCTTCATGCTTGGGTGTTTATCATCATGAAATGGACAACAGGCTAAGCCGTTCCTTTTAACCTGCAAACCATAATATTCTGCCACCTGCCTCGCTGTCAGATATTCCTTTACTTCACTAAAAATGGACAAAATATTAGCTCCTTCCTTTGATTTTAAGTAATCGAGTAGTGAATGTTATTCTCCACTACTCGCTACGCGCTCCATGCGCCACTTTAGTGGCATATTTCCTCTACATGGAACTGCGCATCAAAAGCAATCCACAAAAATCTATGGAAATTACATTTGCACCATTGTCGAAAGATCGAAGCTTTGCTATACTATATTTGCTAGATAGAGTATAGGAAAGCTTGGCTTTCACTACTCGGAGATGCCCTTGTTTCCAGCAGGGGCATTTTCCTTTTCCTCACTGTCATCTGCAATCAGATGATCCAATAAAGAAGCAACCTTTTTCTGCTCACTTGGATATAAATGACCATATGTATTGAGTGTAATCTTAATATCTTTATGTCCCAACCGTTCTTTTATAATCAACGGCTGGACACCCTGCTTGATTAAGTATGCGCAGTGGCTGTGTCTGAGAGAATGCACATCAATTTTCTTTACTCCTGCCTTGTCAATATGTCTTTTCATTGTATGCTGCACTGCCTCTGCAACCACTGGAAACAGCCTTTCATTTTTTGGATACTGATACAGCCGCTTCCAATAAGACTGAATTTCATTCGCAAGAAATACAGGGATTTCTATTGTCCTCACAGAATTATCCGTCTTAGGTTCTGTAATAATATCTGTCCTGTTCATACGATAGTAAGTTTTTGTAATATGAATCTGACAATTTTCCAAATCAATGTCTTCCATAGAAAGTGCCAGCATTTCACCTTCACGCATACCTGTCCAGAATAAGAGTTGAAACATCAGATAAGAACGGCTCCCTTTTTCAAATGTTGCTATAAACTTTTGATATTCCTCATAAGTCCAAAATTCCAACCGTCTTACATCCGAACGCCCTATCTTCTTTACCTTTTTGCAGGGATTGTTCCATAAATTATAGATTTTCTGTGCATGAGTGAATAAAGCGGTTACTTGATTCTGCAACATTCTTTGATAACTTTCAGAAAAGTTTTTATTCCGGATTTCATTCTGCCATGCAATAATATCTGCCGGAGTAATCTCATTCATTTTCTTCTCTCCAAGATAAGGGATTACATGGGATTGTATCATGTACCTCTTGTTCCGCTGTGAACGCTCTTTTAACTCTCCACTCTTATCGTTAAAATAAACCTCCACAAACGAGGCAACTGACATATCCATGTCTGCATTTGCCACGCGCTTAAATTCACTCTCGTAATCCTGCGCTTCTTTCTTTGTCCTGAAACCTCTTTTATACTTTTTCTTCCGCTTCCCTGTCCAATCCTCATAATAGAATTGACAGTACCAGCTTCCACGCTCTGTGTCCTTATAAACCGGCATCTCAATATCCTCCATTCTTACTCCGAGTTTGGGCGTAAACACAACTCTCGCGTGTGAAAAATATATTTTTCACACTTTCTCCCTTCACGATACTGTTTCAATTTGTGTCCTGTTGTTATAAAACTTCGTTTCCCAAAAAGCTCTTGGAACTCTGCCAGAAATCACAATAAATCCAGCCTCTTTTAACTCCTGATTCAGTTCCTTAATAATTTTGTAGGCATATCCTTTGGAGATTCCTAATTCTTTTGAAATGTCCTCCGCATACATCATGTAATTGTTGTCTTTCACTATATTGCCTCCTTTCTTGATAATTCTGCAAGATATAATTGTTCGCTATTTATATCTTGCTTGCAGTTTTATCATACACGTTGTCCGAAATAATGTCAAGCTATTTTATTGATATTTTTGTATCTTTATGTTAAAATATTATTTGACGTAATCAAAAAGGAGGTTTTACATGAATCTATATTCTATTAATACAATAAAGCAAGAACTTTTGTTCTCTCCTCTTGTATATCGCATTAAAAAGTCAGATTATTCAGAATCGCTTATATTAACTTATAACGACATAGACAACAATCCACATCAGGAAGCATTAGGAACAAATCGCTCCATACTTTCTAATTGGCTGGAAATCCTTGATTATGATACGGAAACGAAAGAAAATCTTGACAAAACTTTCGACCTGCTCTTATCATCTATTGGTTTGTTTGGAATAAAACCTGATATGCAAAAGGACAAGCTTATTAATAAGATAGACAACTTTATTAAAGATTTTGACGATAAAGCATTCAGTGATGTCGCAAGCTCTGTTTTGGACATTTTAAAAGAGTGCTTTGATCCGCACCCTGTACTTGCTTATCTTTATCCATACTACTATGCGTTGCTCCATTCATTGTATCTTTACGCTGAAAAATCCTGTTCGTATGAAGAAACTGTATCACAGTTTTCAGCCAAAATAACAGTTCTCTTACAAGAACTGCTACATTTAAAATCTTCCTATGAACAGGCAAGAGAATATACCCAATCCGTATTTATTGAACCATATACCGACAATGCTTCCGTACCAAGCACTACCTCGGCGGCATTATATCATTCATACTGTAAAATACTGAATAAATCCAATTTCAATATGGACGCTTTTGATTTTCCAATTAATGAGGATTATCTAAAGAATATTTTTGATAATAATACCCCTACATGGAGTTCTTACTTTGAATTATTTTCAAAAAAACTACTGGATACAGATACGCAGGATTATCATATCACATCGTTTGCACAATTCCTTCATATTGGACTGTCTATTATGATGTCCGGTGAAATGGTGATTAGGAAATGTAAATTATGTAATGGATATTTTCAGGCAAAACACTCCTCTGATCAGATGTATTGCAGCCGTATTTATAAAAATACCTCCGCAACCTGCAGTGAAGTCGGTGTAAGAAAAACTTATAAAGAAAAATTGTTCCAGCATCCAATCCATCAGGAGTTTACAAAGTCCTATAATAAGCTTTACGGACGCATCCGGCGCGGCAAGGTTCCGAATGATACTCCTTTAATGGAACAGTTAAAGAAGCTGCATGATGAATATACCGAAAAATACGAGAACACACACAAGAAAGACCGAGAAGCGGTCTGGAAAGAATATATTCAGAAAAACAAGGAATTGCTTGGATAAAAGTCTTAGAATTGACAATTTTATAAAATTTTATAAAACATCAAATTTGCATATTGACAATCAACGAAAATATGATAGTCTATAATGATACAACCGTCAAGATTGTATGGAGGCATGGGCGAAAGGAGATATAAATATATGTATGAATATGTGAAAAAATCCGAATATGCGCCCGTTAGAAAAGAACTTGAAGGAATTATTAAGAGGGTTCAAAATGAGATGTGGGAAAGGTATGGACTGACATTTCAATTTCAATTAATCGGAAGTGGGAAAAGACATCTTGTAACCAGAATCCGTGGGGGAAATGGCGGATATGACTTTGATTATAATTTGATTATCCAACGTTGGGGAGATATGTATAATAGTAAAGTTATGATTGTGAAACAAGGGTTCATGGATGCGTTTAAAGGAGCTGTAAAGGGGACGCCATATTCATCTCCAAAGGATTCGACATCTGCTATTACAATAAAAGTGATTGATAAAAAGCAAAAGAAAATATTTCACAGTTGTGATTTTGCCATTATCTATTATGAGGATTACAGTGTAAATAATGGCTATTACTATTTGAGAAATGATAAGAAACGTAATGTATATGAATTTGTTTTTCGTTCCATAAATTCTGGAATAGAGGAAAAGGTGCATGATATTCTTGGGAAAAATGACGGCTGGGCGTGTATTAGCGAAGAATATCGAAAACTAAAAGATATCAATGAAGGAAAAGGGAAACATTCGTATTCCCTCTATGCCGAAGCAGTCAATAATGTATATAATCAAATGTACCTACAATAACTCATTACACTGAACAAGGCTAATTAATTTCCGAATATTTTAGAAGCATTATAGAAGCACAAGCAACATACAATATAGCTTTCCACGTAAAAAGGCTTTCGGAGAAATCCCCGAAAGCCTTGATTTTACTGAATAAATTATAATTACTCGATGATTGTAGCAACACGACCAGAACCAACTGTTCTACCACCCTCACGGATAGCGAATGTAAGTCCTTGTTCCATAGCAATTGGATGAATCAGCTCAATTGTCATCTCTACATTATCACCAGGCATACACATATCTGTACCATCTGGCAAATTGCAAACACCTGTAACATCTGTAGTTCTGAAATAAAACTGTGGTCTATAGTTATTGAAGAACGGTGTATGACGTCCTCCTTCATCTTTTGTCAAAACATAAACCTGTGCTGTAAATTTCTTGTGGCATGTAACTGTACCTGGTTTGGAGAGAACCTGTCCTCTCTGAATCTCTGTTCTCTGAATACCACGAAGCAATGCACCAATGTTATCACCAGCACGAGCCTCATCAAGAAGCTTTTTGAACATCTCAATACCTGTACAAACTGTCTTTCTTGTCTCTTCGCTGATACCAACAATCTCAACTTCCTCGTTAAGATGAAGAGTACCACGCTCAACACGACCTGTTGCAACAGTACCACGACCTGTAATTGTGAAGATATCCTCGATTGGCATCAGGAATGGCTTATCTGTATCACGTACTGGCTCAGGGATATGCTCATCAACTGTATTCATCAGTTCAATAATCTTGTCACCCCACTCGCTGCTGGGATCCTCAAGAGCCTTCAACGCAGAACCTTTAACGATAGGGCAATCTGTGAACTCATACTCCTCAAGTTGCTCTGTTACTTCCATCTCAACAAGCTCAATTAACTCAGGGTCATCAACCATATCACACTTGTTCAAGAATACAACAATTTTAGGAACACCTACCTGACGGGAAAGAAGAATATGCTCCTTTGTCTGTGCCATTACACCATCTGTTGCAGCAACAACAAGGATAGCGCCATCCATCTGTGCAGCACCTGTAATCATATTCTTTACATAGTCAGCATGACCCGGGCAGTCAACGTGTGCATAATGTCTGTTCTCTGTCTCATACTCAACATGTGCAGTATTAATTGTAATACCACGCTCTCTCTCTTCTGGAGCCTTATCAATATTCTCGAAATCTGTAGCTACATTACCTGCAACTCTAGCAGCCAATACTTTTGTAATCGCAGCTGTCAATGTTGTCTTACCATGATCAACATGTCCAATTGTACCAATGTTGCAATGGGGTTTACTTCTCTCAAATTTAGCCTTTGCCATTTCTAAAAGTCCTCCTTAAAAACTTACTATGAATTATAACTTAACCCAACTATTCTCATTATAGTCAAAATATAGGAATTTTTCAAGCACTATTTATAAAATACTGTTGAAAAGCATAATAGTCCAGCCTTTAGCTTCCTGTCCCAAACATCAAATCATGTTCTATAACTTAATGTGTCCCTACCATTATAAAATTTTACATGGCTTGTAGTAAAACTATAATTTGTAGTACATACAAAGCCTTAAGCTAAACTGTTACTAAAAGCTATTTATTTTTCTTACTGTTCACTGTCTCTGTCATCTCATTAAACAATGAATTTGTTATTGTTTATATATCACTCGATACATTCTCTGGTCATACCTCTTATATAAAAGCTACATAACCAATCATTTAACAAAAGTACAATGATATATCCTTACTCAGTCAAAAGCAATTAATCTAAATCGCCTATGAAAATATATAGCACTATACTGGCGATAACAAGGTGTGAACAATAATAATTATTTTGCCTTTGCTGCAAGTACCTTTTCCTGTACCTGCTTTGGAACCTGCTCATACTTTTCAAAGAACATAGAGTAGTTTCCGCGTCCCTGTGTCTTAGAACGCAAATCTGTAGAATAACCAAACATCTCTGCAAGAGGCACATAACCTCTGACAATTTTTCCACCGCCAAGGTCATCCATACCCTCAATCCGTCCGCGGCGTGAATTGATATCACCAATTACATCGCCCATATATTCCTCAGGCATTGTTACTTCAACCTTCATAATTGGCTCAAGAAGTACTGGAGCTGCCTTCTGCATCGCTTCCTTAAACGCAAGGGAGCCTGCAATGTGGAATGCCATTTCTGATGAGTCCACCTCATGGTATGAACCGTCAAATACGTTTGCATATACACCAACTACAGGGAATCCGCCAAGAATACCAGCCTGTGTAGCCTCCTCAATTCCTTCGCCAACAGCCGGAATATATTCCTTTGGAATCGCACCGCCGACAACAGAAGATTCAAACTTGAAGAGTTCTTCACCGTTTGCATCCATTGGAGCAAACCGTACTTTACAATGACCATACTGTCCACGTCCACCGGACTGCTTCACATACTTAGAGTCAACTTCTACCTCTTTTGTGATTGCCTCCTTATAAGCAACTTGCGGTGCACCGACATTTGCCTCAACCTTAAACTCACGAAGAAGTCTGTCTACAATAATCTCAAGATGCAGCTCACCCATACCTGCAATAATCGTCTGTCCTGTCTCCTGATTGGTATGTGCGCGGAAAGTTGGATCTTCCTCTGCAAGCTTTGCAAGTGCCTCTCCCATCTTTCCTTGTCCTGCCTTTGTTTTTGGCTCGATAGCAAGCTCAATAACTGGCTCCGGAAACTCCATTGACTCTAAGATTACTGGATGCTGATCATCACAGATAGTATCTCCTGTTGTTGTAAACTTAAATCCAACCGCTGCCGCAATATCTCCAGAATATACTTTATCCAACTCTTGTCTCTTATTTGCATGCATCTGTAGGATACGCCCTACACGCTCCTTCTTATCTTTTGTAGCATTCAATACATAAGAACCGGAATTCATTGTACCAGAATAAACTCTAAAGAATGCAAGCTTTCCGACAAATGGATCTGCCATAATCTTAAATGCAAGTGCTGAGAACGGCTCCTCGTCTGATGAATGACGCTCAACTTCATTGCCTTCTAAGTCTGTACCTTTGATAGATGGAATGTCTGTAGGAGCTGGCATATAGTCCAGTATTGCGTCGAGAAGTTTCTGCACACCTTTATTTCTGTATGCAGATCCACAACAAACAGGAACTGCTGTACACTCGCAAGTCCCCTTTCTCAAAGCTGCTTTTAGCTGCTCTACTGTAGGTTCCTCTCCCTCAAGATACATCATCGTCAGATCGTCATCTAGCTCACAAATCTTTTCGATCATTTCAGAATAATAAAGCTCTGCCTCATCTGCCATATCTTCTGGAATTTCTGTGATTGTAATGTCGTCGCCCTTATCATCATTATAGATGTAGGCCTTCTTCTCCATCAAATCAATAATTCCCTTAAAATCATCTTCTTTGCCAATTGGTATCTCAAGAATAATTGCATTTTTACCTAATCTTGTCCGAATTTGGTCTACCGCACCATAAAAATTAGCCCCTAAGATGTCCATCTTATTGATAAATGCCATTCTAGGTACATTGTAGGTATCAGCCTGACGCCATACATTTTCTGATTGTGGTTCCACACCACCCTTCGCACAGAAAACGCCTACAGCGCCGTCCAACACACGAAGAGAACGCTCAACTTCTACTGTAAAATCCACATGGCCCGGCGTATCAATAATGTTGATACGATGTTCTAAAGCGCCCTCTTGTGGCTTTGCATTCTTTTGGTGTGTCCAGTGACATGTTGTAGCGGCTGATGTGATTGTGATACCTCTTTCCTGCTCCTGCTCCATCCAGTCCATAGTCGCAGTACCCTCATGGGTATCACCAATCTTATAATTAACACCGGTATAGTATAAGATACGCTCTGTAAGAGTAGTCTTACCAGCATCAATATGCGCCATGATACCGATGTTTCTGGTTCTATCTAAAGGATATTCTCTCCCAGCCAAAGTTCTTCCTCCTTAAAAATCTAGAAACGATACTATGCGAAAACCGTGAATTTCGCATATATAATGTTCATTATAGCTAGAATCTGTAGTGTGCAAAAGCCTTGTTTGCCTCTGCCATTTTGTGCATATCTTCTTTTCTCTTCACTGCTGCACCTGTGTTATTTGATGCATCCAAAATCTCATTTGCAAGTCTTTCCTCCATGGTCTTCTCGCCTCTCTTGCGTGCAAAAAATACCAGCCAACGAAGTCCCAATGTCTGACGACGGTCCGGCTTTACCTCAAGCGGAACCTGATACGTAGCACCACCGATACGTCTTGCCTTGCACTCAAGCATTGGCATAATATTGTTCATCGCAGATTCAAATACATCCAAAGCCGGTTTCTGTGCCTTCTCTTCTACTCTGGTAAATGCCCCATATACGATTTTCTGCGCTACTCCCTTCTTACCGTCTAACATAACGTTATTGATAAGTTTAGTAACCACTTTATTATCGTATATAGGATCTGCTAATACGTCTCTTTTTTGAATATGTCCTTTACGTGGCACGACTCTTCCCTCCTTAATTACTGATAGTGTATCCGTCTAACAAGACGAATTGTCCACTACTTGATTAAATCAACGGTACTCACATTTTTAAAACTTTGTGTTCGTGCGGTTTTCTTCTATAGCCTTTTTATGAAAAAGGTGTTTCATCAGAATCCCAACACTAATTAGTTTTTTGTGGTACATGGTAAATCATGCGAATCTTATGCAGCTGCCAAATCCATATGAACTTGTGCAGAGACACAAATTTGCCGCATGAAAAATCACTGATTTTTCATGTTATTTACCTGCTTTTGGTCTCTTAGCTCCATATTTAGAGCGAGCCTGCTTTCTGTTAGCAACTCCTGCGGTATCAAGCGTACCTCTAATAATATGGTATCTTGTACCTGGTAAGTCCTTAACACGGCCGCCCCTAATCAGTACAACACTATGCTCCTGCAAATTGTGTCCCTCACCCGGAATGTAGCTTGTTACTTCCATACCGTTAGAAAGACGAACTCTGGCAATTTTTCTGAGCGCAGAATTCGGCTTCTTTGGTGTTGCGGTCTTCACTGCTGTACAAACGCCTCTCTTCTGAGGAGCGGAAGTATCTGTCGCTTTCTTTCTAAGGGAATTGTACCCTCTCTGGAGAGCTGGTGCAGTAGACTTCTTAACTGTTTCCTGACGTCCTTTTCTTACTAATTGGTTAAATGTTGGCATTCTTTTTCACCTCCTATTATTCTCAAAACTAAATGCCAAAACAATTAGGCACATTACATGCGATATTTTATACACATGCTAGATTATTATACGTTTATGATTTCAGAATGTCAATCATTTTTTTTAAAACATGCTATTTTTGTTAAAGTTTGGTAGCAGTTCATTCCTTTTACACCTCTGTAAAAGGAGTGAAAATCATGTGTCAAAATGCTTGCCTTATAACATTTTATAATACGAAATTATTACTACTTGTGTCAGCAATATTGAATTATATCTTCCATTTAGTTCATTTAAAAATGAACGTGCTGACACAAAATATATTTAGCAGACCAAACGAATTTAACCAAGCAGTTTCTTCCACTCATCTTCGGAAAATCCCGGATAGACACCTTTATCTGTAATGAGCAAGGGACGTTTTACCAACATTCCATCTGTAGACAACAACTGATATTGTTCTTCCTCACTCAGTTCAGGCAGCTTATCCTTAAGTTTCTGTTCTTTATATAAATTTCCACTTGTATTAAAAAAACGCTTTAACGGCAAGCCGCTTTTTTCATGCCACTGTTTTAACTCCTCTGTTGTTGGATTTTCTTGCTTGATAGGACGAATCTGCACTTCATATCCTGCTTCCTCCACCCATTTTAACGCTTTTTTACAGGTGGTACACTTTTCGTAACATAATACTAATGGTTTCACTATTTTTATCATTCCTTTCACTTATTTTAAAGTACAAACATGCATCAGTTATTTTTCGTTGTACTAGTGTAGTGACCGGTTTATACTTAGTAAAATAGTTCTTCCATATATTGCCCTCCCATGTTATACTAAAAAGAAACGGTGGTGGCGATTATGGCAAGACCTAAAACTTACATTATTAAGCTCAGTGATGATGAA
>JAAZZQ010000011.1 GCA_014239155.1 Lachnospiraceae bacterium
CAGCGCGTCAAAAACATAAGATCCATTATTCGTCCAGACAGACATTTTAAGAGGAAAGTGAGTCATCACGGAATAACAAATGGTTTTTGCATACGCATAAATTTATAGTTACCAGATTTTCGGCTTAAGTTGACGACATTGGACTGAACCTACTGCCATACTTATTCTAATAGCTTAAGCACAAGATAGATAATTCCTTGTTGAATGTAAGGGATATTAATTATAAAGGCATTGTAGTACTAACAAGGATAAAAAAACTGGTGAGTAATAAAGATCGGATAGAAAAAGAATAGTGTTAACAATTTGAGTGGAGGTATGTAATGAAACAAACATATTTTATAGAAATTCCAGAGAAAATAAAGAAAAAGCTTCCTAACGGCAGCTATGTTTTTGCGATTTTGGAAAAAATAAAACCGTTGATGAAAGAAATCAATTATTTTCCAGAATACACATTTCATGACGCGACACATATAGAAAATGTTTTGAAAAATTCTTTAAAACTAATTCCCGACAATATATATAAGAAACTTGACAATGAGAGTATAGAGTATCTCGTTGCAGCAATTTTATTACATGATTTAGGAATGTTTATATCTAAGGATGGATTAAATAATCTGATTTTTGGAAAACAAAGTAATAATTTGAAATTCGATTTATTTAATAATACATGGGGCGAGTTGTGGAGCGACTACTATATCAAAGCAAAAAGATATGATGATAAGAAATTGTTTGAAATCTTTGGAGATAATCAACCTGTAGATAAAGATATAAATAGCTGCGTACCCATTGAAAATAATAATCATCAACGTTTGCTTTTTGGAGATTTTTTGCGACAACACCATCATAGGTTGGCATATGAAATAGCAAAACAAGGTTTGCCGGGATTTGAATGCTATATAGATGTATTTGAAAATAGTAATATAAGTGATGTAGACAGAGAAATAGTTGGTCTAATAGCATTTAGTCACGGAGTCAGCTTGCGTAGTATAGAACATTATATTGAATCCTACCCAATTGATTTAACGAAGAAATGTCCAATATTTTATCTAATGACTATTTTACGAATTGCAGATTATTTGGATATTCTAGATAAACGTGCGCCTGAGATTATACGTGAAAAACGAGAATTGGTATCCCCTATTTCACATAGGGAGTTTGACTTAAATCAGGCAGTTAATGATCTTGTGTTCGAAAAAGAAAAGAAATGTTTTTTTATTAATGCAATTCCCAACAGAAGTACAGTTTTTTTGTATGTAAAAGACACATTGGAAAAAATACAGGATGAATTGGATATGTGCTGGACAGTTCTGGCTGAAAAGTATCATTGTAAGTATGAATTATCTATCTACAGGATTATGAGTAATCTTTTTGATGATAAAAAAGTTGAAGGATTCAATAAAACTTTTTTAACAAAAAAAGCGGAACTGAGAGCGAATCATGAGTTGTTAAATTTATTGATAAATCCTTTATATGGTTATAATCCTGCTTTTGCTGTGCGGGAACTGTTACAAAATTCGATTGATGCATGTCAGGAAAGAATAGTAATTGATAACGAAAAAGGAAAAGTAGAGATTAGTATAGATACAGAAAATAAAGAATTCATAATTACAGATAATGGGATTGGAATGTCAGAGGATGTACTGATAAATTATTATCTTGTTGCGGGATCATCTTATAGAAACAGTGATAATTGGAAAGATAAGTATATAGATGATGATGGCTCGGCAAAGATATGTCGGATAGGGAAGTTTGGTGTAGGTGTTTTGTCAACATTTATAATTGGGGATGAAATAGAGGTTATGACTCAACATTTACATGATGAAAAAGGGTATTATTTTACTCTAGATATAAATAAGGAGTCTGTATTGGATATTAGGCGTACTAGTAGTGTAATAGGAACTACTATTAAGATACATATGAAGGATTATGTGGTTGAATATTTTAAAAATGAATTTAAAATAGATGAATGGTTGAACTGGTATCATTTAGAAGAGCCAGAAATTCTTATAAATCTTGATGGAAACTTGTTAAAAAGAAAATATGTTATTAATGCAGATAATCCTAAATATTGTTGGCATAAGACGTATGATACGTGTTTTGATGAATTAATATGGTCATTTACACCTAAATTTTTAACCAACGATGATCAGGAAAATGAATACTATGAAGATTATAGAGAGTATGAGGTTATTTTAAATGGTATTCATATTGTGCGTTTTCTTAAGCTATTTGAAAGTAATCAAAAATATAATAATTTTTGGTCAATGAATAGTCGATACGGTTTTGCCATGCATCTGCCAACAATATCTGTTAAGGATAAAGCGAATGAGTATATAAAAACAGATTTAGCTAGAACTAATATTACGGGCTTTAAGATTGAATTAAGTTTCGTTAAAAATATTTATAAATTTTTTATTGCACAAATATTGTTTAGAAAATTTGATCTGTCGGATATAGAATATCCTTGGTTTCATTTTTACAAAGGCAAAATGCCATTAGCTATATCCAATAAGGGATTTACGGTTTTAGCTCGAAGCTTTATTTTAAATACAGAGAAAGACGTTATATGTTTTTTTGGAAGATTTAAAAATTTTGAAAAATATGATGTAAATCAGGATATGCTCAAAAGTCATTTTTATAATTCCTGTGGATATTATGGTTCTACAGATGCTTTGTATTATAGAGATTTTTTGTATCAAGATATATATGTTAATGGTGAAAGTTTAGTTCAACATTCTGAATTTATGCCATGTTGCGTTTATGCCATATTGTATGATAGAGGGAGATATGGTAAGTGCAATTGTACGATGTCTTTAGCTGATTATTTAAAAAATCCTGACATAAATGAAAATTATGGCATATATTTTTCTATAGTTGATAATATTGACCAGTATAAGAGTGAAATAAGCAAATATTATGAATATCTTAAGTCTGAAGAGGATTATGATAATGAAGATGTCTCTGAAAGGCAAAATGGGAAAGCGTGTATTATCCGGTATTCGCCAAGTAAAGTGGAGGGAAAGAATGAAGAAAACATAATGTTAGATTTACTTAATGAATATTTACATTCCAAAATTAATAATGGTCTTATTCCTTTTGATATGGAAGAAAGAAGAAAGGTATATACTAAGGCTTTTGAAGAGTTAGAAGAATTTATGGACGAATAATGTTTGAAGTTATATAAATATTGGAAGTGGTATGGTAAAGGTTTGTTTTGTAGTTTTTGTTGGTTTTATTGAAACATATCGATTGCACATACGGGTGTCTTAGTTTTCGGTGAATAAAGTTGCGAAAACCTCACAAATCCCGTAAATACGGCATTCTTGGCACTACATAGATCTAAAAGATACATTATTTTTTTGTGTTTTAAGAGGCACTTGTACATTCGAGAGAGGGTGAACTTTTGTTCTGGGGTGCTTACGCCAAAAAGTATAAACGATTTGGCGTAAGTCGGATACTATTTGGCAAAACCATACTTTTTAGCAAAACTCTTTGACTTGGACATAAATATGATAAAATAGAATAAAGCCAATGCGGGTTCTTTTTTCACGTCACAGCAATTCCGTATTCACTTCTTAAATTGCGGATTCCAGATAAGCAATTCTGCGCAGTCGGAGATATTGTCGAAATGATATATGAGTAAAACTGCAAAAGGACAAGGAAAAATAGCAAACCATATATTAACCGCCGCTATGGGGAGATTCGCCTCATAAGCGGCGGTCTGCCGTTTCCGCCGGATTATATGCCTGGAATCCGGGAAGGTTAGAGGTAATATAGGAGAGCAAAAAACCCTTTTTGTAATGTCCAGTCACTACCGCCAAATGTCCAGATACAACAATCTTCCTTCCTTTTCAGCGAATTTAGCCGATAACATTTGTGAGCGGAAAATAACAGGCATTATGGAGAATAAAACATTTATTGCGAGGTGAGGCAGATTGAATGTGGCAGTATGTGATGACGAGGAAAATATACGTTTTTTGATAAAGAAAAACATTTATTGCGAGGTGAGGCAGATTGAATGTGGCAGTATGTGATGACGAGGAAAATA
>JAAZZQ010000008.1 GCA_014239155.1 Lachnospiraceae bacterium
ATTTATGTGAATAAGGCAGGTGATTTTATGAAAAAATCTCAAAAGCGTACCTGTTGTGATATCAGTTACATCCATCAAGCCCCATTTGGAGATGTATGCAGGAACGCAAAGCCGTCCTCTTTTACCAGAGTCCGGAAAATGCCGCTACATGACCTTCTTTTTACGATGATTAACAGGAGGGGGATCACTTTGAGTCTGGAATTAAGGAATTATATGAAGATTGCACATCCGGGGTCTGAAATATCGAAGCCCGGCTACCTCAAACAGCGTATGAAGCTCAACCCGCTGGCTTTTTATGAACTGTACCGTTATCATAACAGGAATTTTTATGCGGATCCTGGATTTTCCACTTTTCAGGGCCATTTAATCCTTGCCGCAGACGGGTCGGGAATCAATATCCCGACTACAGAGGAAACCCTCGAAACGTTTGGGACATCCAGTAGAAAGGGGACAAAACCCCAGGCATCCATAGGGCTTGGCTGCTTATATGATGTAATGAACCGAATGGTTCTGGAAAGTGACTGCTGTAGGTGCAAATTTGATGAAATGGCCCTTGCAGAAGAACAGATCAGCCGGATTCCTGAGACAATCGGGGAAAGCCAGCCGTTTGTGGTGGTCATGGACAGGGGATACCCTTCTACAGCCGCATTCATCCGGATGATGGACCAGGGGATCCTTTTCCTTGTGCGGTTAAAGTCCAGCGATTACAAAAAAGAGCAGGCTGCACTGTCCGTGCCGGATGCATGGGTGGATATCCATTTGGACAGAAGCCGAGTCAGCCATTATAAGGGGACAGAGATTGGGAAACGCATGGAAGAGCTGGGGAAAATCACCCTGCGCATGGTAAAAGTACCCCTGCCTGATGACAGAGAGGAAGTGCTGATCACAAACCTTCCTGAAGAAAGCTTCGACAGCCGGCAGATCGGGGAACTGTATCATATGAGATGGGGGATTGAAACGGCATACGAAACATTGAAAGACCGACTGCAGATGGAGAACTTCACAGGAACAAAACCTGTCCTGCTGGTGCAAGACATCTACAGTACGATTTATGTCAGCAACCTCGCAGAAGATATCATCAGGGATGCGGAGGCAGAACTGGATGAACAGGAAAAGAACAGGAAACACAAGATGGCTGTCAACCAGACCATAAGCATAGGAATATTAAAAAATGATTTGATTTATATCCTGCTGGAGAAAGATCCGGGAAAGCAGGATCAGCTGTTCCAGCAGATTTATGAGGACATCAGTAAAAATCTGGTGCCAGTCAGGCCGGACCGGCATTATCGCCGGACAAAAGGGCAGCTTGCGGGAAAATATTCCAATACGCATAAGAGGGCTTATTAAATCCTATAAAGAATGTGTTTTCAGAATTGAAGCCGGGGAGATTATGCCTTCTTGCCGTTAACGCAGAAACCCTACGATTGATTCTGCTGGATAAAAATGCAATAATCCCAGATATCTTTTTGCTTAAACAGCATAAAAAGATGTCCGGGATTATTATTTTTCCTTAAGTTAATGACATTACGAAAATACTGGATTTTCGGGAGTTTTGCATACCTTTTGAAATCTGTATAAAATTATCTCTTACTAAACTGTGGTGCACGACGGGCAGCCTTGAGACCATATTTCTTTCTCTCTTTCATACGAGGATCGCGTGTCAGGAAACCTTCCTTCTTGAGCACTGGTCTATAGTCGGCGTCTGCCTGCAATAAAGCTCTTGAAATACCATGTCTAATCGCACCTGCCTGTCCTGTGTAGCCGCCGCCCTTCACATTTACAAGTACATCAAATTTATCAACGGTATCTGTTGCAGCCAGAGGCTGACGAACAATAACCTTTAATGTCTCCAAACCAAAATAATCATCAATCCCTCTCTTATTAATTGTGATATTGCCATTGCCCGGTGTCAGATATACTCTAGCGATTGATTTCTTTCTTCTACCTGTTCCATAATATCTTGAAGCATTTGCTGCCTTTGCCATTTTAATTTCCTCCTTTACTCATCACACTGATTAAAATGTCAATGTCTCGGGCTTCTGAGCCGCATGTTTGTGCTCAGGTCCTGCATATACAAAGAGTTTCTTGTACATCTGACGTCCCAAAGGTCCTTTCGGAAGCATACCTCTTACCGCATGCTCAATTACCTCTTCTGGTCTCTTATTCAACTTCTCTCTCAATGTTGTAGATTTCATACCTCCAACATAATCAGAGTGACGATAGTATATTTTTTGGTCTAATTTCTTTCCTGTCACTGCAACCTTCTCAGCATTGATGACAATTACATAATCACCTGTATCCATATGAGGAGTAAAAATTGGCTTTTTCTTTCCTCTCAATACGCTCGCAATCTCTGTTGCCAAACGTCCTAATGTCATACCTGTAGCGTCTACTACATACCATTTTCTATCAATTGTAGCTGGGCTAGCCATAAACGTTTTCATGATGTTCCCTCCATATATTTAGCCTGTCGGCTCTCCTTTGATGGTTATTCCTGTCTAAATCCTTTGATGCGGAATGTCCGGCCACATCTTCTGGAATCACAAGTCACCTAGATACTTTGACTGACACCTCTGTAAATATCGGGGCTTTGATATTGTACGATCACATGTCGCCACATTGAATTATTATATTATACGGTTCCTAGTGTGTCAATACCCAAATTGTCAAATTATTTATTCGATACTAACAAACTCATATTTGATTAGCAGCAACCCACATGCTGGCGCGGTTGGTCCTGCCATTGTGCGGTCACAGGCTTTTAGAATCTCCTCTATCTTCTCAGGAGCGAAACTTCCTTTTCCCACTTCCATCAATGTACCTGCTATAATCCGAACCATATTGTACAGAAAACCGGAACCGGTTACTCGAATTGTTATCATTTCGCCAATTCGTTCCACAACAATCTCATAGATTGTCCTCACTGTAGACTCTGCTGTCGTGCCCACACTACAAAAGCTCTTAAAATCGTGCTCTCCCACCAAATAATTGGCGGCTCTCTGCATTGCACTCACATCAAGCGGCACATAGGTAAAATGTGAGTACAACCGATATATTGGCATTGGAAACGCACTATTCCAAATCTTGTATTCATACGTTTTTCTGCTGTTCTGTCGTCTGGGGTGAAACTCCTGTGGCACTTCTCTTGACGCTTGGATTCGAATGTCTTGCGGAAGTCTTTGATTTAATGCATACGAAAATTTTTCAGCAGGCATTCTCGCCTGTGTGTCAAACACTGCAATATTTCCAAGAGCATGTACCCCTGTATCCGTTCTCGACGCGCCAATCACTTTGATTTCCTCTTGCAAAAGAGTACTCAATGTTTCATTGAGCACAGACTCGACTGTCACCACATTCGGTTGAATCTGCCATCCATGATAGTTCGTGCCATCATAGGCTACAGTTAACATTACACGTTTCATAACACTTTTGTCTCCTCTTTCTGTCCTATCTCTAACAGAATACTCTCACAGTAGCTCACGTAAAAATTTATCTTCTCTACTAGCGCGCTGGGTGTCCATCAGCTTACTGAAATATTTCATCTGACGCCCATAGGAACTGTAAAGAAATAAAATGACAATATTGCGCAGGATATATCTTCGAGGCTTTTTGACCTGTGCAATCAGAGTCATAGACCAGCAAGATTGTTTGAGTTATTTCTTTGCAGTTCCATATGCATTAAAAAGCAATATGGCTCAATAATGCTGGTATCAATCTTCCAGCCGCTACTCCTACAACAAGGTAACAAGCCACAATCGCATAGGCAATGTAATCCCTTTTGTGATAATGCAATGGCTTCATCTTTGTGCGATGTTCGCCTCCTCTGTAACAGCGGGCCTCCATCGCCATTGCCAAGTCATTTGCACGGCGAAATGCAGAAATAAAAAGTGGCACTAAAAGCGGCACTAAACTCTTTGCTTTTTTTATCAAATTTCCGCTCTCAAAATCAGCACACCTTGCAAGTTGCGCTTTCATAATTTTATCTGTCTCTTCCATTAAAATCGGTATAAAACGAAGCGCAATTGACATCATCATTGCAATTTCATGCACTGGAACTTTTATTCTATTTAATGGTTTTAGCATCTTTTCCAAACCATCTGTCAGTTGATTTGGCGTGGTGGTCAATGTCATAACCGATGAACCAATAATTAAAAATGCAAGCCGAATCGCCAAAAGTAATGCAAGCCTCACTCCTTCTTTTGTAATCCGAAATTTCCAAATCTGCACAAGCGGATCACCCGGCGTTAAAAACAAGTTAAAAAGAATTGTGATTGACAACAAAAATATAATTGACTTCATTCCTTTTACCATAAATTTAAAAGGAACCTTTGATAATTTAATCACAAGCGCAAGAAACAAAGCCGCTACGAAATATCCCCAAACTCCATGAAAAATGAACAGCGAGATAATAAATAAAATTGTTGTCCCTAGTTTTACTCTGGGGTCCAGTCTATGTATCACAGAATCAGCCTGATAATATTGTCCTAATGTGATATCCCTCAGCATAACCTGTCACCTATCTTTCCCTTTGCATTACTGCAAGTTTTGTAAAATAGTCTTTTATCTCCCTCTTTGCTTCCTCAATTGTCGTGATCGCATCACTGACGTTATAACCGTGATCGCGCAGTTCCTTCATAATATATGTCACTTGCGGCGCAGCAAGACCAATTGTCTCCAGCTCCTGATAGTGTTTGAAAACTTCTTTGGGAATATCATCATATAAAATGCTTCCCCGACTCATCACAATAATCCGGTCAACATATTTTGCCACATCATCCATGCTGTGCGATACCAAAAGAACCGTAATTCCTGTCTCCACCTTGAGTTTTAAAATCTGGTCAAGGATTTCATCGCGTCCTTTTGGATCCAGTCCAGCAGTTGGTTCATCAAGGATTAAAACTTCTGGTTTCATAGCAAGGACACCTGCAATTGCAACACGTCTTTTTTGACCGCCTGACAAGTCAAAAGGAGATTGATAAAAATATTCGTCTTCAAGCCCTACCAGTTTTAGTGCCTCATATGCACGCAATTCTATCTCCTTTTTTGACAAGCCAAGGTTTTTTGGACCAAAACAGACGTCAGAAAATACATCTGTCTCAAAAAGTTGATGTTCCGGATATTGAAAAACAAGACCTACTTTGCTGCGCAGCATCTTTTTGTCAAAATCACTGTCGTCAATATCTTGCCCATTAAAATAAATATTTCCTGAAGTTGCGCGCATCAATCCATTCAGATGCTGGACCAGCGTCGATTTGCCAGAACCAGTGTGACCAATCAGTCCTATAAATTGCCCGTCTGGTATCACAAGGCTTATTTTGTCTAACGCTTTTACCGCCATAGCGGTATCTTCCCCATAAATATGACTCACTTTATCCAAAATAATTGGCATATTTGTCCGCCCTTTCTGTTCTATATCGGTCAAGCGCCTCCCTAAATTCCTGTTTTGTAAGCACGCCTTTTGGCATTGGAAATCCTTCCTTTGCAAGCTCATGTGCAAGCAGCGTCACCTGTGGTACATCAAGACGAAGCTCCTTTAATCGCTCCACTTCAGAAAATACTTCCCGCGGTGTTCCCTGAAGTGTGACTTTGCCTTTATCCATCACATAAACCCTATCCGCATAAATTACTTCTTCCATATAATGCGTAATCAAAATCACGGTGATCTGTTCCACATCATTCAATGCTCGGACCGCACGAATAACCTCTTTGCGCCCCATTGGGTCCAGCATTGCTGTAGGCTCATCAAGCACGATACACTTTGGATGCATGGCAATTACCCCTGCTATAGACACGCGCTGTTTCTGTCCTCCAGAAAGCTTATTAGGGGAAAATTTGCGAAACGAATACATTCCTACCGCCTTAAGGCTTTCCTCCACACGCTCCCAAATCTCCTGTGTGGGCACTCCCATATTCTCCGGACCAAATCCAACATCCTCCTCAACAACCTGACCGATAATTTGATTGTCTGGATTCTGAAAAACCATTCCTGCTGTCTGCCGGATATCCCATACATATGTCTCGTCCTTTGTATCTTTTCCATCTACCCAGACAGTTCCCTCTGTTGGATAAAGAATCGCGTTCAAGTGTTTTGCCAGCGTCGATTTACCAGAGCCGTTATGTCCCAGAATAGCCACAAAATCTCCTTGCTTTATATCAAGGTTTACATCATCCACCGCAGTGGTTATTCCTTCCACATTACCTTCCTCGTCGCGCCGTATATATTCATATATTAAATCCCTGACCTTGATTAAACTCATGCTAGCCCTCCGTGCAGTTGCTTAAAGCTGTGCGAAATATTAAAATCTCTCTGTCTATGCTGTATCAGCTTAGAACTATTTTTTCCGTTCCTCTTCCTGCATCTGCTGTTGCATAAATGCCTGATGCAATTTTCTGCGCTGTAAGATCTCTTTGTGTTCCTGATCCAATGCAATCTGCCGTTTGATTGTCTCTGCCAGCCAGATTGCACGTATCTTCTCAAGAATTTCCTCCTCAGTACTCTTAGAAGTTCCCGCCATCTGGTCTGTGTACTCTTTTCCATAAAATCGCATCTGTTGTTGGCGCTTTTTCGTATTCTTATACTCCTCTTCCCATTTTTGGATTTTTTCTCTATCCTTCTCTTTTTCTTTCTGTCTTTTGTAACTGGCTTTCGCCGCAGCCGTACTCGCATAGACTTTAGCGGGACGCGCATTTACTGGTGTCCCACTTGCCTGCGCAGCTCCCATTGCCCCCGCAAAATAAGGGTTGTTGTACTGCCAAGCAGTTGCACCGTACATGGCATTATCTGCTGGATTGCCAAACGGGTGGTATCCCGGATAGGTGGTTGTATTGGTTCTCGTTTCTGAGATTGTATTTGGATGATTCAGTAAATATTCATATGCCTTTTGTACTTTAATATAATAATCCTTTGTATCTGTATCTGGGTTCATATCTGGGTGATATAGTTTGGCTTTGTACCGATAAGCTCTCTTAATCTGTTCCTCGGAAGCATTTTCGCCAATTCCCAGATAATAACATGCCTCTTTTCTTGTCATATTTTGCACCAAGCCTCAAGCGAAAATGCTTGCATTTTCATTTGAGGCGCAAACACAAAGGGTGAAAGATATGTGTTTGCACTTTATTCCTTTCTCTTTTTTTCTTTCACCCTTTCATATTGATCCATAATCGCTCTATTCCTCTCACACCCAATACAATTTCTGTAAACAGATCACCATATGTGGCAGATAATCATTCAGAAATATAGGTGTACTCCATAAAAATTCAGTTCCTATACTTCTGAATGATTACCATTTTTGTAATAAATTATGCCAAAAACGCTCCCAAAAGATGGGAGCGCCAAAAATACAATTTTTCTGTTATACAAACTCAAGTACTACCTGCATAGCACCATCACCCTTACGCTGACCAATCTTGACAATTCTTGTGTACCCGCCTTTGCGACCAACATACTTTGGCGCAACCTCGTCAAATAATTTTGCCACAAGGTCAAGTTCTTTTGTATTTCTCTTCTTGCCGGCATTCTTTGCAGGAACTTCTTTCACTGTATACAATACTTTGAGCATCTGTCTTCTGGCGTGAAGTCTTGATGGTAAGTCCTTCTTAATCTCCTTCTCAACCTCATCATAAACAGTAACTCTCTTACCGTTCTTCTCCTCTTTTACCCGCTTGCCATCTTTGTCTTTTCTGGCAACCTTCGCAGTAACCTTAACCGTTTCAAAATTGTCTTTTTCTTTTACTGCCAGCGCAATCAGCCCTTCTACAATCTTCTGAACTTCCTTCGCTCTCGCCTCAGTTGTGATAATTCTGCCTTCCTTGCTGGCAATTAAAGCTGTAACCTGCCCTCTTAACAAGGCCTTTCTCTGATCTGATGTTCTTCCGAGTTTTCTATAACCTGCCATATTAGGCTCCTTTCATTGCGAGGACATATCACCTACTATCTATCAGCCAAAAACTGTTATGTAGGCTACCCTCCTTGGTGGAACAAATGACAACGCCCTTTGGTCTTACTTGTCAAATGTTAATCAATCAATTCCATCTTTGAGTACAGATACGAACTCTTTGGGATTACCGCACCTGCATATAATTTGACTTACACTTTTTTAGTCTTCTATTGGATTGAGCTGTAAACCTAACTCCTTTAATTTTGCTAATACCTCATCTAAAGACTTGCGTCCTAAATTGCGAACCTTCATCATATCTTCTGATGTGCGATTCGTCAACTCCTCAACAGTATTGATACCTGCCCTTTTCAAGCAGTTATAAGAACGAACAGACAACTCCAATTCATCAATGCTCATCTCAAGCACTTTTTCCTTCTCGTCATCCTCTTTCTCAATCATAACTTCTGCATTCTTTGCATTTTCAGAAAGATTGATAAAAAGTTTCAAATGTTCACTCAGTACCTTAGCCGCTAGACTGACTGCCTCATCGGGAGCCAATGTCGCATCTGTATAAACATCTAAAGACAACTTATCATAATCTGTAATCTGACCAACACGGGTATTCTCCACAGTGACATTTACTCGTTCTACAGGGGTATAAATAGAATCCACTGCGATAACACCAATTGGCAAATCCTCACTCTTGTTTTTGTCCGCACTGATATAGCCTCTACCCTTTGTAATCAATATTTCCATGTAAAGCTTGCTATCTTTCCCGCCATTCAAAGTCGCAATAACCTGATCTGGATTCATAATCTCAATATCCTGATCCACTTGAATATCGGACGCTCTGACAACACCTTCACCTTCAAAATCAACAATTGCCTTTTTTACTTCATCCGTTTCACAGTTGTTTTTGATCGCCAGGCTCTTCAGATTCATAACAATCTCAGTCACATCTTCCTTGACTCCGGGAATCGAACTGAACTCATGCAGAACACCATCAATTTTAACCTGACTTACCGCTGCACCGGGTAGGGAAGCAAGCATAATCCTCCTGAGAGAATTGCCCAGTGTAATTCCGTATCCTCTCTCCAAAGGTTCCACGATAAACTTACCGTATCTTTTGTCTTCAGAGATTTCCGCCACTTCAATATTTGGACTGTCAAAATCAAATGCCAACACTGTAAATACCCTCCTTCTAATGGATGTGACAAATAGCTTTCCCGCAAATTATCCATTGCGAAATTGCTACTGTATTTATAAGTGCAACAATAGAAAGTACACATATGCGCACTTCCTACTGTCAAATTCTTATTTTCTGCTTATTCTTCCAATAAAATTACTTAGAATACAACTCAACAATAAGCATCTCATCTACAGGAACATCAATCACTTCTCTGGAAGGAAGCTCTTTAATCGTACCCTTAAAGTTTTCCTGATCAACATCCATCCATTCTGGAGCCAGTCTGCCGTTTGTTGACTCTGCAATATCCTTATATCTCTGTAAGCTTCTGGATTTCTCTCTAATCTCAATCACATCGCCTGCGCTAATCAGATAAGAAGGTATATTGATGCACTTTCCGTTTACCAACACGTGCTTATGGCCAACAACTTGTCTCGCTTCTCTTCTTGTTCTGGCAAATCCCATACGAAAGACAACATTGTCAAGTCTTCTCTCAAGAAGAACCATCAAGTTTTCGCCAGTCATACCCTTCATTCTATCAGCCTTCTCATAGTAATTGCGGAAAGGCTTCTCAAGAACGCCATAAATGAACTTTGCTTTCTGTTTCTCTCTCAACTGCAATCCATACTCACTCATTTTCTTTCCGGCTCTTAGAGATTTTCTTTTTGATTTCTTACCATATCCCAAAAATACAGGATCTAAATCAAGAGATCTGCATCTTTTAAGTACAGGAACTCTGTTTACTGCCATGTTTTTATCCTCCTAACATTATACTCTGCGGCGCTTTGGCGGACGGCATCCATTGTGTGGAACCGGTGTCACATCCTTGATGCTAGTCACTTCAAGACCACATGCCTGAAGTGCACGGATTGCTGCTTCTCTGCCGGAACCGGGACCCTTCACCATAACATCAACAGATTTCAAGCCGTGTACCAAAGCTGCTTTCGTAGCTGTCTCGGCTGCCATCTGAGCAGCATATGGAGTAGATTTCTTTGAACCTCTAAATCCCAGACCACCTGCACTTGCCCATGAAAGAGCATTTCCATCATTATCTGTCAATGTAACAATTGTATTGTTAAATGATGACTGAATATGTGCCTGTCCTCGTTCAACGTTTTTCTTTACGCGCTTTTTTGTCACTTTTTTTGTAACTTTTTTAGCCATACTAAACTAACCTACTTTCTCATTTCAACTTATTGTTTGCAATGTCTCATAGCAAACTGAGACCATTTCCGCTTATTCGCTACCGTTCAAAAATCGAACTTCTCAAACTTTACTTCTTCTTGTTCGCCACTGTTCTCTTAGGACCTTTTCTTGTTCTGGCATTTGTCTTGGTCTTCTGACCACGAACAGGAAGACCCTTTCTATGACGGATACCACGATAGCATCCAATCTCCTGTAATCTCTTGATATTCAAAGCAATCTCACGTCTGAGATCACCTTCTACCATATACTCTTCCTCAATGATCACGCTAATTTTTTTTACGTCATCATCGGTCAGATCCCGAACACGAACATCAGGATTTACCCCTGCTTTCTCAAGGATCTTGTTTGCACTTACTCTGCCAATACCATAGATGTAAGTCAACCCAATTTCTACACGTTTTTCTCTTGGTAAGTCAACACCAGCAATACGAGCCATGTTAAAATTCCTCCATTTTGCCTTGTGAAAAGGTTTTAAACTACCCTGTCACAGTTAATAGTAAACTAATTGATTGGGGCAATTGCCCGACCGGATAACGACCCGGTTTGTCCGATACTACTTGGGGCAGAATGTCTTATTTTTTCTGCCACTTTGACGCATAGTCAAAGTTTTTTCGCGAAACTTTTCTCGGTATCAAGAAGTAAACACACAACAGACCAAATGCCTGTTATATATTTATAGTATGTATTCTGATTGACGGATTAGAACACATACCTCAGCCGCTTTTTACAGATTGAAAAGGATTTATCTTAACCTTGTCTCTGCTTGTGTTTCGGATTTTCACAGATAATTCTGATCTTTCCTTTTCTCTTGATAACTTTGCATTTCTCGCAAATAGGTTTTACTGATGATCTAACTTTCATGTTAAACCCTCCTTTCAAAAAGACCGTTTTACATTATATCATGCAGTCTGGGCAAATGCAAGCCCTATCCTAAAAATATTTTCATAAAATGGGTTTATTTGTCTCTCCATATAATTCGTCCCTTTGACAGGTCATATGGGGATAACTCCAATGTTACTTTGTCACCCGGAAGGATGCGGATAAAATTCTGTCTCAACTTTCCGCTGATGTGGGCGAGCACCCTATGGCCATTCTCCAACTCCACCTGAAACATTGTATTGGGGAGTTTTTCAACTACGGTTCCTTCAATTTCGATTACATCGGACTTTGACATTATTATACCTCCTTAATGTCTCTATATAACTTGATTATATGCTTTATTTGCTCGTTTGTCACAGACGAGATATCAATCCTTCGGTTCTTTTTTATAATTTGTATATGTCTTTTATTCTTTTTCTTTGGTCTGTCGAGCGTCCGCACTGCTCCGTCTGCAACATATACAAAATCCTTTGTTTCATCAATAATAAGGTACAATGTATCCTTATCATGCCCTGCCAGCGAGTATGCCAGAAAACCTGTCATCTTTCCTCTCCTATAATCTAATCCTTCCCTTTTCTGCTTTTTATAAGAGTGTCAAAATCTCCGGTTCACCATCAGTTATCAGAATCGTATTCTCATAATGTGCGGACAGTGAACCATCTTCTGTAACGACTGTCCAGTTGTCATCCAGCCATTCGACATCACCACAGCCCATATTGATCATAGGTTCTACCGCAAGTGTCATACCAGCCCGAAGTTTTATCCCTCTCTTTTTCTGTCTGAAATTTGGCACTTCCGGATCTTCGTGAAGAGAAGTTCCAATTCCATGCCCCACCAAATCGCGAACAATGCCATACCCAAACTTTGATACATAACTATCAATTGTATTCGATATATCATGAAGGTGATTCCCTGCTGTAGCTCTCTTTACTCCCTCAAAAAATGATCTCTTCGTCTCGTCTATCAACTTCTGCGCTTCTGGACTAATTCGACCCACGCCATGTGTCCTCGCAGCATCAGAATGATATCCCTTATAAATAAGCCCACAGTCAAGGCTCACAATATCGCCCTCCTGCAGAATCCTGTCTGCTCTAGGAATTCCATGCACCACCTCATCATTAACTGACACACAGATAGAAGCTGGATATCCGTTGTAATGCAGAAAATTAGGAATACATCCCATATCCCGAATCAGTTTTTCACCAAGTTGGTCAATGTAAAGTGTAGATATTCCCGGTTCGATTGCCTGCTCAAGCTCTTCGTGTACCTTCGCCAAAAGTCTGCACGATTCCCGCATCAGACTAATCTCACGCTGTGACTTTATTGTAACAGCCATTTTTCTTATTCCCCCACACCATACCTTTCATTAAGACAATATATTGACAATGGCCTCAAACACTTCTTTCATATCCACTGTGCCATCCACAGATTTCAATACACCTTTTGCCTCATAGAAATCAATTAATGGCTGTGTCTGTTTATGATATACATCAAGACGATTCTGAACTGTCTCAGGCTTATCATCATCTCTTAATATCAATTCTGAACCACAAGTATCGCATATTCCCTCTTGTTTAGATGGAATATGAACAATGTGATAGGTCGCACCACAGTTCACACAAGCGCGTCTTCCAGACATTCTGTTAATAATATTCTCGTCGGGTACATCTACGTTAATCGCATAGTCAATCTTGTCTCCGAGCTCTGTAAGTGCCTTGTCAAGAACCTCTGCCTGCGGGATTGTTCTAGGGAATCCATCCAGCACATATCCATTTTGGCAGTCATCTTTTGCCACTCTGTCCAAAAGAATCTTAACAGTAAGTTCATCTGGCACCAATAATCCCTGATCCATATACTTCTTTGCTTCCATACCAAGTTCTGTGCCATTTTTGATATTTGCGCGGAAAATATCTCCTGTGGAAATATGTGGTATTGCAAATTTCTCTGCGATCATCTTTGCCTGCGTTCCTTTTCCTGCCCCCGGTGCACCTAACATAATAATTTTCATTCTGTTTTCCTCCTTTAAAATATCACTGGAATTGCTGCGCTGCACAACACAACATATGCCACTACATTGCTATATTTTATAGCTTCAATTCAATTTACCAAACTTTCTAATCAGGATAAACTCAACTCAAGCTATTCCATAATGGATAGAAGCAAAGCATATGCTTTGCTTCTATCTCTATCTAATCGTCCTGACTGCCTGCTTTCTCTGTCATCAGTCATTCAAAAAACCTTTGTAATTGCGCACAAGCATCTGAGATTCAATCTGCTTGATTGTCTCAAGCACAACACTTACGATAATAATCAAGCTTGTTCCGCCAAAGGAAACAGAAGCATTAAACACACCGTTAAAGAAAAACGGAACTACTGCCACAATCACAAGCCCAACAGCGCCAATGAAAATAATTGCGTTGAGCACCTTGTTCAAATAATCGCTGGTTGGTTTGCCCGGTCTGATACCCGGTATAAATCCACCTTGTTTCTTCATGTTGTTTGCAATCTCCAAAGGATTGAACGTTAATGATGTGTAGAAATAAGCAAAAAATACGGTTAACACGATATATACTACAAGACCGATTGAATAGACTAGCTGGGATGGATTACACCAGTAATCTTGATTCAGACCATTTAAAATCTGTCTCCATACACCATTGCCGTTATATCCAACCAGCGTTGAGATAACAATCGGAAACTGCATCAGCGAAGATGCAAAGATAATTGGGATAACCCCTGCTGTATTCACCTTTAAAGGAAGAAATGTCATCTGGCCACCAACCATTTTATTTCCCTGAATTTTCTTGGCATATTGCACAGGAATCTTGCGCATAGCGCTGTTGAGAATGACAACAAATACTGTCATTGCCAAAATAATAGCAATGATAATCACTCCTGCAACGACTGCAAGAGGAATTGATTTGCCCTTGCAGAACTGCTCATATAATTTTGCGAAATCATCTGGCAAACGAGAGATAATATTGATAACAAGCACAATTGAAATACCGTTACCCACACCTTTCTCAGTGATACGCTCACCAATCCACATCAGAAATGCACTGCCTGCTGTCAATACAGCAATCACTGTTATAACCTCTAACGGACCAAATTTTTGAAGCAATCCCTGATTGCCAAAACCGATTGCCATCGCAGCGCTCTCAATCAAAGCAAGTCCCACAGTAACGTATCGTGTGATGGAAGCAATCTTCTTTCTCCCATCTTCTCCATCCTTCTGCATTTCTTCTAGCTTTGGAATCGCTATCGTGAGAAGCTGCATAATGATGGAAGAAGTAATATATGGTGTAATATTGAGCGCAAACACAGACATTCTTGAAAAAGAACCGCCTGTAAAAGCATCAAAAAAATTGAATGCACCACCGGTTTGCGCCTCAAACCAGGAGGAAAAATAATCTCTGTTCACACCGGGGATCGGAAGCTGGGAACCAAAACGAATCACCACCAACATCAAAAAAGTAAATAGCAGCTTTACCCGAATATCCTTGATCTTAAACGCATTCTTTAATGTAGAAAACATTAGATCACCTCTGCTGTTCCACCAAGCGCTTCAATCTTTTCCTTGGCAGATGCACTGTATGCATTTACTTGAACATTGAGCTTCTTGGTTAATTCTCCTCTACCTAAAATCTTTACTCCATCTCTAGGATTTTTTACGATTCCAGTCTCGATTAATGTGTCTACTGATACGGTAGCTCCATCCTCAAATCTCTCTAATACTTCAAGGTTAATCGCAACGATTTCCTTTGTGTTTCTGTTGTGGAAACCTCTCTTAGGAATTCGTCTATACAATGGCATCTGACCACCTTCAAAACCCGGTCTTGGCGCTCCGGAACGAGCTTTTTGTCCCTTGTGGCCTTTGCCGGCTGTCTTGCCATTTCCTGAGCCGTGTCCACGGCCTCTTCTAAAATTATCGCTGTGCTTAGAGCCTTCGGCAGGTCTTAAATTAGATAATTCTAAACTCATTTTCTGACACCTCCCTTATCTATGCTTCTTCAACTTTAACTAAATGATTTACTTTGCGAATCATACCTCTGGTTGCTGCATTGTCAGGAAGCTCTACTGTCTTGTGAAGCTTTGTGAGTCCCATTGCTTCAACAGTCGCTTTGTTCTTGGGCACAGCACCGATTGTTGATTTGATTAAAGTAACTTTTAATGTCTTTGCCATCTTCAAAACCTCCATACCGCCAACGACCACAAATTTGGACGTCAGCACAAATTTGTCAGCGCTTCCCTTAAGCCATAATCTCGTCGATAGATTTACCGCGATTTGCAGCCACCTGCTCTGGTGTCTTTAATTGTGAAAGACCAGCAATGGTAGAAAGTACTACGTTCTGTTTATTATTAGAACCCAAAGACTTTGTACGGATATTCTTAATACCTGCAAGCTCACATACGACACGCGCAGGACCACCCGCGATGATACCTGTACCTTCAGGAGCCCGCTTTAACAGAACACTTGAAGAGCCATAGTTGCCAATGAAGTCATGCGTAATGGAGTTGTTCTCATCCATAGCAACTGTGATCAGTTTCTTAATCGCATCTTCCTTTCCCTTGCGAATCGCCTCAGGGATTTCTACGGCTTTACCAAGTCCGGCACCTACGTGACCATTGCCGTCACCAACAACTACCAGAGCGGTAAACCGCATGTTACGTCCACCCTTAACAGTTTTGGTTACGCGCTTAATTGTTACAACCTTATCTGTTAATTCAAGCTGACTAGCATCAATGATTGTACGTTTCATGTGATTTTCTCCCTTCCTAGAATACTAAGCCAGCTTCTCTTGCTGCCTCAGCCAAAGCTGCAATTTTTCCGTGGTATAAAAAGCCGCCTCTATCAAAAACTACTTCTGTGATACCCTTATCCATTGCTCTTTTTGCAATTATCTTACCCAAATATGCTGCTGCCTCAATGTCATTGGTCTTCTTCAGCTCAGCCTTTACCTCTTTCTCCACTGTAGAAGCTGCGACTAATGTATTTCCAACGGTATCGTCAATAATTTGAGCATACATATGATTATTGCTTCTGAATACTGACAGACGCGGTCTTTCTGATGTACCGCTTAAACGGTTACGTATTCTCATGTGTTTCTTTGCACGCAGTTCTGCTCTTGATCTCTTACTAACCATTTTTTACGCCCTCCTTATTTACTTCTTACCAGTCTTACCAACTTTACGTCTGATTGTCTCATCAGCATACTTAATACCCTTGCCCTTGTAAGGCTCTGGTCTTCTCTTGTCTCTGATTTCAGCCGCGAATTGTCCAACTTTTTCTTTATCAATACCCTTCACGATAATAACATTTGTACCTTCCAGTACTGTTTCAATCCCCTCAGGGTCAATCATCTCAACTGGATGCGAATATCCCAAAGATAATGTCAATTTCTTTCCCGCTTTCGCTGCTCTATAACCTACGCCATTTACTTCAAGTTTCTTCTCATAACCAGAAGTCACACCAACAACCATATTATTGATGAGTGTTCTTGTAAGACCATGTAAAGACTTCATTTTCTTTAAGTCATTTGGTCTTACAACAGTTATCTCTGCACCTTCAATCTTAATTTCCATCTCTGCCGGAAGCACTCTCTCAAGTGTTCCCTTAGGACCTTTTACAGTCACTTTATTATTTTCTGCAACTTCTACAGTAACCCCTGCAGGAATCGCGATTGGCATTCTTCCTATACGTGACATGCCCGTACCTCCTAATATTATTTAATTCAACTCAATTTTATCATCCTTACCAGATAAATGCTAGCACTTCACCGCCGACCTGAAGGCGTCTTGCCTCCTTGTCTGTAATCACACCTTGATTGGTGGAGATAATGGCAATACCAAGTCCGCCAAGTACCTTTGGCAGCTCATCTTTACCCGCATAAATACGAAGACCCGGCTTGGAAATTCTCTTTAAACCTGTAATAATCTTCTCATTCTTGTCTGCGCCATACTTTAATGTAATATGAATCGTCTTGAACGAACCATCTTCCACAACGTCAAACGCCTTTATATATCCCTCATCCAAAAGTATCTGTGCAATCGCCAGTTTCATCTTTGATGAAGGAACATCTACTGTATCATGCTTTGCTGTGTTCGCATTACGAATTCTTGTGAGCATATCTGCAATAGGATCATTCATTGTCATTTCAGTTTCCTCCTTATTATATATAAACGAAACATCGTTTTTCTCAGGAGCTGCATTTCAACTCCTCAGAAAATCTTTTCGTAAACGAAACTTCGTTTTTACCAGCTTGCCTTCTTCACACCGGGAATCTGACCCTTGTATGCCAACTCGCGGAAGCATATTCTGCAAATTCCATACTTTCTTAAGTATGCGTGTGGACGGCCACAGATTCTGCAACGACTGTATTCCTGTGTAGAAAACTTCGGTTTGCGCTGCTGTTTGATTTTCATTGCTGTTTTAGCCATGAGAATTTACCTCCTTATTATTTTGCGAAAGGCATGTTAAACTGTGTCAACAGTTCACGTGCTTCCTCATCACTCTTGGCAGTTGTTACAAAAACGATATCCATACCTCTTACTTTATCAACCTTATCATATTCAATCTCGGGAAAAATAATTTGTTCCTTAATACCAAGTGCATAATTTCCTCTTCCGTCAAATCCATTGGGATTGACACCTCTAAAGTCACGCACGCGGGGAAGTGCAAGGTTTACAAGGCGGTCTAAGAATTCATACATTTTCTCACCGCGAAGTGTCACTTTGCATCCGATTGCCATACCCTCACGAATCTTGAAATTGGCAATTGCCTTCTTCGCCTTTGTAGTAACAGCTTTCTGCCCTGTGATAATCTCCATGTCCTTCACAGCTGACTCCAACGCCTTTGCATTGTCCTTCGCCTCACCGACACCCATGTTGACCACAATCTTGTCAAGCTTGGGAACTTCCATGACATTCTTATATCCAAACTTTTTGACCATAGCATCTACAATCTCGTTTTTATATATATCTTTCAGTCTACTCACCAGTCTGGTCCTCCTTTCCTTGAATTAATCAATCACTTCGCCTGTTGTCTTTGCGAAACGTACTTTCTTCTCCCCATCCATCTTAAAGCCAATTCTTGTAGCTTTTCCTTTGTGAAGATACATTACGTTTGAAATATCAATCGGAGCTTCTTTCTTGATAATGCCGCCAGTCTGGTTGGCAGCAGAAGGCTTTGCATGTTTTGTCGCCATGTTGATACCCTCTACAAGAACTTTACCATTCTTTGTGTCAACCGATAAAACTTTGCCCTCTTTGTCCTTTTCTTTGCCGGCGATTACTTTGACTGTATCGCCCTTCTTTATCTTTAACATTCCGGCACCTCCTTATAATACTTCAGGAGCTAAGGAAACAATTTTCATAAACTGTTTTTCACGAAGCTCTCTTGCCACTGGCCCAAAAATACGTGTTCCCCTTGGAGTCTTATCATCCTTGATGATAACAGCGGCATTTTCATCAAATCTAATATAAGAACCGTCCTTACGACGAGCGCCCTTTACGGTACGTACAACTACAGCTTTCACTACGTCGCCCTTTTTTACAACGCCGCCTGGTGTTGCATCTTTAACGCTGGCAACAATCACATCACCAATGCCTGCATATCTTCTTGTAGATCCACCCATAACTCTGATGCAGAGCAGTTCTTTTGCACCAGTATTATCAGCGACTTTCAGTCTGCTTTCCTGTTGTATCATGCTTATTCTCCTTCCAAAACCATGCTATGCTATGCATCGCACTGTTCTTAAAATCTATTTTACTCTTTCGATCACTTCAACAAGTCTCCATCTCTTATCCTTGGACAAAGGTCTTGTCTCCATAACTTTAACTGTATCGCCAATGTTGCACTCGTTGTTCTCGTCATGCGCCTTCAGCTTATAAGTTCTCTTAACGATTTTTTTATAAAGAGGATGCTTCACATGATCTTCCACAGCAACCACAATCGTTTTCTGCATTTTGTTGCTCACAACCTTGCCTGTACGTGTTTTCCTCAAATTTCTTTCCACGACCATTTTCCTCCTACTCTGCACTCTTCAGATTTGCAGCAATCACAGTCTGAATTCTTGCGATGTTCCTTCTGACTTCCTTAATCCGGGCTGTGTTCTCCAACTGGTTTGTTGCATTCTGAAATCTCAAATTGAAAAGTTCCTTTTTTGCAGAAACTAATTCCTGTGATAATTCTGCGGCTGATTTGGTCCTTAAATCCTCTACATACTTATTCGTTTTCATTTGCTGCACCGCCTTCCAAATCTGCTTTAGAAACGATCTTACACTTACAAGGAAGCTTGTGTGTTGCAAGACGTAACGCTTCTTTTGCTACATCCTCAGCGACTCCGCTGATTTCAAACATTACACGACCAGGTTTTACAACTGCCACCCAGTACTCCAGAGTTCCTTTTCCCGATCCCATACGAGTCTCAGCTGGTTTTGCTGTAACTGGCTTATCCGGGAATATCTTAATCCATACCTTACCGCCACGTTTGATATAACGTGTCATAGCAATACGGGCTGCTTCAATCTGGTTGGATTTAATCCAGCACGGTTCTGTTGCCACGATACCATACTCACCGTAAGTAATTGTATTACCTCTCTGTGCTTTACCAGCCATTGTACCGCGGAACTGTTTACGACGCTTTACTCTCTTTGGCATTAACATTATTTATCGCTCCCTTCCTTATTTCCCTTTGTAGGAAGTACTTCGCCCTTGTAGATCCAAACCTTTACGCCAAGCTTACCGTAAGTTGTATCTGCCTCTGCGAACCCATAATCTATATCTGCTCTCAGTGTCTGAAGAGGAATTGTTCCCTCATTGTAAAACTCTGTGCGGGCCATATCTGCTCCGCCAAGGCGCCCGGAAACAGCTGTTTTAATACCCAAAGCCCCTGCCTTCATGGTTCTGCCCATGCAAGACTTCATCGCACGTCTGAAAGACACACGGCTCTCAAGCTGCTGTGCAATATTCTCTGCTACTAACTGCGCATCTCTGTCAGGTTTCTTAATCTCCTTGATATCCACAAGCACATTTCTGCCTGTAAGTTTTTGCAGTTCTTTTTTGGTAATCTCAATCTCTGCACCACCCTTACCAATCACAAGACCTGGCTTTGCTGTGAATACAATCACCTTTACGCGGTCAGATGCTCTCTCAATCTCAATCTTGGAGATACCAGCATTAAATAATTTCTTCTTTAAAAACTTTCTAATATTATAATCTTCCACTAAATAATCAGCAAAATCAGCATCAGCATACCATTTTGAATCCCAATCCTTGATAACGCCGACTCTCAGTCCATGAGGATTAACTTTCTGTCCCATTTTCTTCCTCCTATCTCTCGTCAAGCACGATTGTAATGTGGCTCATTCTCTTTTCAATCCTGTAAGCTCTTCCCTGTGCCCTTGGTCTCACTCGCTTCATTGTAGGTCCTTTATTTGCATAGCACTCCGCAATATAAAGGTTCTCAGCGCTCATACCATTATTATTTTCAGCATTCGCAATTGCTGACTCCAAAAGCTTCTTGATAATGCTGGAAGCATATCTAGGGCTATATGCTAGGATACCCAAAGCGGTCTGCACATCTTTCCCTCTAATCGCATCCAATACGAAACATGCCTTCTGGACAGACACTCTGGCATAAGAAAGCTTTGCTGATGGTCTCGTTTCTCTATTATCTGCGTTTCTCTTTCTCTTATAACTAGTTCTACTATATTTTTCTGCCATGGTTGACCTCCTTTCAACTAATCAATCTATTTCACTTTTGATTTCTTTTCGTCCTTGCCATGTCCTCTGTAGGTTCTGGTTGCAACGAATTCGCCAAGCTTGTGTCCAACCATGTCTTCTGTCACATATACAGGCACATGCTTTCTTCCGTCATGTACTGCGATTGTGTGGCCTACAAAAGCAGGGAAAATTGTAGAACGACGTGACCATGTCTTAATTACTGATTTATTTCCTGACGCATTCATTGCATCAACCTTCTTTAAAAGGCTTGCATCTGCGAAAGGACCCTTTTTTAATGACCTTGCCATTAGGTAATTCCTCCTTAATCATCTATATCTTGTTATTGGAGGTAGACGATTTTGTTATTTAATGGCTGAGCAGTCTGCGATGGTAACTGCCCAGCCACCAAACTTATTTAATCGCTCTACCGTCTCTTCTTCTCACGATCAACTTGTTAGAAGCCTTCTTGCTCTTTCTTGTCTTCAGACCAAGTGCAGGCTTGCCCCAAGGTGTAGATGGACCTGGTCTTCCGATACCAGTCTTACCTTCACCACCACCATGTGGATGATCATTCGGGTTCATTACGGAACCACGCACTGTAGGTCTGATACCCATATGGCGCTTACGTCCAGCCTTACCGATTTTAACAAGGTTGTGGTCACCATTGCCGACAACACCAATTGATGCGCGGCAGACAATTGGAACCATTCTCATCTCGCCAGAAGGAAGTCTCAGTGTTGCGTACTTGCCTTCTTTTGCCATAAGCTGCGCGCTATTTCCAGCGGAGCGCACAAGCTGCCCGCCTTTGCCGGGATACAACTCAATATTGTGTACATTTGTACCGACAGGAATCTCCGAGAGCGGCAAGCAGTTGCCAACTCGAACCTCTGCGTGTGGTCCGTTCATAACCTTCATGCCGTCTGTCAATCCTTCGGGTGCAAGGATATATGCCTTCTGACCATCTTCGTAGCAAATCAGTGCAATGTTTGCAGATCTGTTCGGATCGTACTCGATACCAACGACCTTTGCTGCGATGCCATCTTTATTTCTCTTAAAATCAATAATTCTATATTTCTGTCTGTTTCCACCGCCGTGATGTCTCACAGTGATCTTACCCTGATTGTTGCGTCCAGCATGTTTCTTCTTTGACACACACAGAGACTTCTCAGGAGTTGTCTTTGTGATCTCAGAGAAGTCAGAACAAGTCATATTTCTTCTCGAAGGTGTATATGGGTTATATTTCTTAATTCCCATGATCGTTTCTC
Source organism: Lachnospiraceae bacterium (assembly GCA_014239155.1). Classification (GTDB taxonomy): domain Bacteria; phylum Bacillota; class Clostridia; order Lachnospirales; family Lachnospiraceae; genus COE1. The sequence continues at coordinate 22,138 of JAAZZQ010000008.1, forward strand.
CTTTACTCTTTTATTATCACACTTGATTGTGTATAGTCTGAATTGCTGCAGCCGCTTTAGACATCTTATAAACCTGAGAAAATCTCAATATCCTTGCTGTCCTGTGTCAACTGCACAATTGCTTTCTTGGTCTTAGCAGTCTTGCCATAAACCATTCCACGTCTCTTCTTCTTGCCGTCAAGATTCATTGTATTAACCTTTGCCACCTTTGTTCCCTCGAACATCTTCTCAACAGCTTCCTTAATCTGAGACTTATTTGCCTCTGTATGAACAAGAAATGTATATTTCTTCTCGCCCATGCCAGCCATACTCTTCTCTGTAATGACCGGTTTAAGGATCACGTCATAATACTTAATATCTGCCATTATGCGTACACCTCCTCAATTGTCTTTACGGCATCTTTTGTAAGAATCACTGTGCCGCCCTTCATCACATCATATACATTAATTGTATTTGTCAGCGCTGTCTGCACATTGGGAAGATTTCTCGCCGACATAACAACCTTCTCGTCATTGTCATTCAAGACCACATATGCCTTTGTCACCTTTAAGTTGTCCATAACTGCCTTGAAATTCTTTGTCTTAATCTCATCAAACTTCAGTTCGTCAATCACAATCAACTTGTTCTCCTGAACTCTGCTTGTGAGTGCAGACTTTAGAGCCGCTCTCTTCTCTTTCTTATTCATCTTAAAAGAATAATCTCTTGGAACTGGGGCAAATACAACCCCGCCGCCTTTCCACTGAGGAGATCTTGTAGAACCCTGTCTTGCGTGACCAGTTCCTTTTTGTCTCCACGGTTTTCTTCCGCCGCCAGATACTTCTGAGCGCGTCTTCGCTTTCTGAGTACCTTGACGCTTGTTTGCAAGCTGTTGAACGACTGCCATGTGTACGAGGTGCTCGTTAACATCCACATCAAAGACATCATCACTCAAGTCGATTGTCTCAACTTCCCTGCCTTCCATATTATAAACAGATACTTTTGCCATCTGTATGGTCCTCCTTTCGTCCGCTCAATCCGCGAACCCCATTTTACGCATCTACCCTGGTAGTTTCTTTGATTGTTACCAATGCTTTCTTAGGTCCTGGCACAGAGCCTTTCACCAAAAGCAAGTTCTTCTCAGCATCAACCCTTACAATCTCAAGATTCTGCACAGTCACTTTCACACACCCCATATGTCCGGGCATACCCTTGCCTTTAAACACGCGGCTTGGTGAAGAACATGCGCCGTTGGAACCCTGATGACGATGAAACTTAGAACCATGTGCCATCGGTCCTCTGTGCTGTCCATGTCTCTTGATTGCGCCCTGAAAACCTTTTCCTTTGGAAATTGCAGATGCATCAATTTTATCGCCGACTGCAAAGATGTCCGCTTTAATCTCATTTCCCAATGCATACTCTTCTGCATTCTCAAACTTAAACTCTCTTAAAAATCTCTTGGAAGAAACGCCAGCCTTCTCAAAATGACCCTTGAGTGCTTTATTCACACCATGTCTGTGAATAACCTCCTTCTTTCCACCCTTGTCCTTGTTGACAATCCTGTCTTTCTTATCTACAAAGCCAACCTGAACTGCCTTATAACCATCATTCTCCACTGTCTTAATCTGTGTCACCACACAAGGACCAGCCTGAAGAACTGTTACAGGAATCAATGAACCGTCTTCATTAAAGATTTGAGTCATTCCGACTTTTGTAGCCAATATAGCTTTTTTCATTTTCTTTTCCTACCTCCATTATTTCTACAGCGGAGCGCCCATTCTCAAACGCTCATACTAGTAGAAGGCCTATTTGTTTTTCATTTTAATATCAATATAAACACCTGCCGGCATCTCTAACCGCTGCAATGCATCAACAGTTTTCTGTGTCGGTGTGATGATATCGATCAGTCTCTTATGCGTTCTCTGCTCGAACTGCTCTCTGGAATCTTTGTACTTGTGAACTGCCCTCAAAATAGTCACTACCTCTTTCTTGGTAGGAAGGGGAACTGGTCCGCTTACCTGTGATCCATTCTTCTTAACTGTCTCGATTATTTTTTTGGCAGATGCATCAACTAATTGATGATCATAAGCTTTTAATGTAATTCTCATTACCTGAGTTGCCATAAAAAAAGTCGCCTCCTTTTCGCACTTTTTATACATAAGTACGACAAGCGGTGACTGTACACTCCTCCGTGTGTGTCCTACTGTTTTCCAGTCAAAAACTTTTCTATCTTGACTATTTACAGTCTAACACATCGCTCCTTATTATGAAAGTCTTACAGTTTTATCTGTCTTTCACAATATGGATGGCCTTGCGGCCTAACCTTTGTACAGTGACTTGTCGCCAGTTTCCTAACTTGACATTCGCTCCGCGGAAAACCTGACTAACACTTCTTTGTGTTAGCAGCAACCTCACGTTTCATCGCTATCATGTCACAGCAATTAGTAGTATATCGTAGCATTTTCTCTTTTGCAAGCATTTTTTGTTTTTTTATTGTATTTTTTTTTATACAATCTAATATTAATTGTAAAAGAAAACCTTTTTATAGTATACTAAAGCGTAACAATTCAGACAAGTCTGCGCATTTACTGCGCTGACCGTGCGAAAACATAAAACTTGAGGGCAAAAATCCCATCGCCAAAGGCGATTTTCAATGGATTTTTGCAGTAACAGGTCAGCTTATCTGAGCTGTTATACTAAAGCGTATGAAAAACAGGAAAGGATTTTGTAAATTATGTGGATTGCAGACAATTGGAAAGACTACGAAGTCATTGATACCTCTACCGGCGAAAAACTTGAGCGCTGGGGAAACTATCTATTGGTGCGACCGGACCCGCAAGTCATCTGGAATACTCCGCAAAAAGACCCTCGCTGGAAAAAACCAAACGGACACTATCACAGAAGTTCTAAGGGTGGGGGAGAATGGGAATTTTTCAATCTACCACAGGAATGGAATATCACTTACAATGGGAAAAATCACTTGAATCTTACATTTCATCTAAAGCCCTTCAGTTTCAAACATACTGGACTGTTTCCAGAACAGGCAGTCAATTGGGATTGGTTTTCTTCTATTATAAAGGACATCCTACGACAAAATCCAACGCGCACAGTCAAAGTTCTCAATCTCTTTGCCTATACAGGCGGTGCCACATTGAGCGCTGCGGCGGCAGGTGCACATGTCACCCATGTCGACGCCTCCAAAGGCATGGTTGGCTGGGCAAAGGAAAATACCAATTCCTCAGAGCTTACAGACACGCCAATCCGATGGCTTGTGGACGACTGTGTAAAATTTGTGGAACGAGAAATTCGGCGTGGAAATACCTACGATGCAGTGATTATGGACCCTCCTTCCTACGGAAGAGGCCCCAAAGGAGAGATTTGGAAAATTGAGGATCATATCTATCCTTTTATTGAACTTACTACAAAAATATTGACGCAAAAACCACTTTTCTTCCTAATAAATTCCTATACAACTGGTTTGCAGCCTGCGGTACTGACTTATATGCTTGAAACTGCGTTGACCTCCAAATTTGGTGGTCATGTAGAATCCTCTGAAATTGGTCTGCCAGTTTCCTCAAATGGGCTTGCACTCCCCTGTGGTGCCAGTGGGCGTTGGATTGGACTTTAAGAAATTAAAGCGGAAATTTCTATAATTAAGAAATCTCCGCCTTAAATTTTTTATTATCTATCGAAAATTATTGTCTTCTGCCGATCCTAAAGCAAGTGTAAACTGGCTTACTAACTGTTTTAAGCTCTCAGCCTCAGCAGATAACTCCTCACTCGCTGCTGCACCTTCCTCCGCAGTGGCACTGTTGCTCTGCACAACATCTGCAATCTGATTGATTCCATCAGATACCTGCCCAACTTCATCGGATTGCTCATTGGAAACAGATGCAATCTCGTCAATCGAATCTACCATAGCTTGAATACTACACACAATTCCCTGTAAGACTTCGGCTGTATCATTGGCAATCTTCGTGCCTACATTGACTGCATCTGTAGAATTTCCTATCAGGATTGATGTATTTTGGGCAGCTTCCGCAGATTTGCCAGCCAGACTGCGCACTTCCTCCGCGACAACAGCAAATCCTTTTCCAGCACTTCCTGCCCTTGCAGCTTCCACAGATGCATTCAAAGCCAATATATTTGTCTGGAATGCAATGTCGTCTATTGTCTTTAGAATCTTTTCTATCTCATCGGAACTATTTTGAATCTTATTCATTGCCGCTACCAAATCCTGCATCTTCTCATTGCACAAGGAGGCTTCTTTTCCAGTCTGATGAGTTTTGGTGCGGACATCCATTGCCCCATCCGCAGTATTTTTTGCCTGCTCGTTAATTTCGTTAAGCCGCGCTGCAAGTTCTTGTATAGAACTCGCCTGTTCTGTCGTCCCCTGACTAAGTGTCTGCGCGCTAGAAGATAACTGACTGCTGGCAGCGGCCACCTGATATGCTGAGTAATTCACCTGCTGCATCGCATCGCTCAATTTATCTTTCATATGACATATAGATAACAAAATATTGCGAAAGCTTCCAACATACACTTCCTTATGTTTTGTATGGACATCAAGATTCTGGTTTGCCATTTCTGTCAGCATATAGCTAATATCTTGAATCACCGTGCGCAGTCCCTCAACGAGAGAGGCTGTTGAATTTGCAAGTATCCCCGTCTCATCTTTGCTGGTAACTCTAGGCATTGGTGTTTCCAGATCTCCCTCTACAAGCAGCTTCATCCGATCTGCACAAGCTTTCATTGGTTTGCTGATATGAACAGCCAATATCAACGCTACAATAACTGATGCCACAATAGAAAGAAGGATCACTGTGACACTAATAAACATGGCATTACGTGTAGATTCCAGATAATTTAACTGTGGCGCAGTGACTGCGATGCTCCATCCATCTGTGTCGTTTACAGGTGCATAGGAAGCGAACATTTTGTTATTCCCGCTTATGTAACTTCCGAATCCGTTTTTGCCCTGACGCATATTGGCATGGATTGCTGCAAGCTCACCAAGTGTTGGATCATTTTTCGCCTCAGCTTCTATATTCTGCACGGTAATTGTATCAAGCGTAATATCAGCAATTGTGTCACCGGATTTATTGATCATATATGCTCTGCTGTTCTCGCCAACCTGAATCGCAGATACAATGTCATTTAAGAATGTCTCATGTGGAACAAAATAGACAACACCAGCAATAGAGGAACCATAAACTCCATCCGTATAAAGAGGCGCCGCAACCATAATGGACAACTCCCCAGTTATCTTGCTGATTAGTGGTTCCGATACAAATATGTTACCCTGCATAGCCTGCTGTACATATTCCCGATCGGAATAATCTTTTCCATCAAAAATACTAATACCATTCTTGCCAATAACATTTCCGCGCTGAAAGTCATGCATGGAAACACGTTCCTCTATAATCGCTTGCTTCTCGCTAATTGGCACAGATGGATCGGATAACTGCGGAATACACCCCGCGTCCATGACGGCATTCTTGTATGCCAGCAATTCTTGTTCAACACGGTCCGCTGCCAAAACCGCAGTCTCACACATCATCTGTTCCACCGTGGCCATTGTACTGTTATAACTAGGAATGATACTGGCAATCCCAGATGCAGTCTGCCCTGCCAGAACAGTCAAAATAAGGCATAGTGTAATTTTCATTCGGATGCTTTTCATCTTATGATTCCCCCTGTTTAATATGGTAAGATAACCCTTAGAGCTTCTCTCTTATTATCATATATGTTTCCGATATTTTGGTCAACCCCGAAAAGCCTTGTAGTTATAGTAATTGGTTACTTTTCATGGGTCAGAAATGCGCACATACTGTGCATTTCACAAGAACATGATTCAGTATGAGGAGCGATTTGTACATTCACGCTTTGTTGTTCGACTATGTTCTTTATCGCTGCCCACACATTTGTAATTTTCATCCATTAAAATTCTCTTATAAATAAAAAAGAGACTGCTTTGCATCCTAAAATACAAAACAGTCTCTTTTTTTCGAGTTGTAAAAATAACTGAGATCTTTTAATAGTAGAAACCTTCACTTTGCAGAATCGACGCAATCATTGCCATAAACGCTCCTGCCAGCACAAATGACAATACACCTATAATAACCATCCATATCAGCATCGCCTTACAATAATTCGATTTGCTTTTCTTTGTGCCCGAACCAAATGCCCACACAAACAACATAATAATGTTTACACAAGGTATGCACATCAAAAGCATCGTCACCATCCAATCTCCAAAAGATACTGGCTCCTCAAGTCCGCTATCCGCTGCCTGAAATGGCTGCTGTTGATATGGCTGCTGATACGGCTGATAGGTTTGCTGCTGGTATTGTCCTTGCTCCGTATTCTGATTCTCATTTTGTAAATTGTTATTGTCCATAACGATCTCCCTCCAATGTCCAAGAGTCTATTCCTATAGGCTCTCAGTATCTGACTGTGCACCGTCGATGCAACATTTACATTTTCAATGCACACATAAGTAACACATCACGGTCATAATCATATCACAGGACAATATACTTACGCAACAAATATTGACATAAAATTATGATTTTTTGTTACAGTTTAGTCTAGAACTTTGCATTTACTGCAAAGTCCGTAAAACTATGTAGTGGCAGAGATACATCAAGCCACCACGAAGTGGTTTTGCATGGCTTGATGTCAGTAACAGGAAACCAAGGGCTGAACTGTTACTGATTTCCCCAAAAAAATTTTCGCAAAAGATTATTTTTATAGTATACTAAAGGCGGTTCTCCCGGAAAACAACAGCGCATTCTATACACATAAATTACAAAAGTAACCGCACAGACAAAGCAAATCCAAACTGTAGTTCTTTTATCATATACACCGCGCACATATCTGTTGATAAAAAACCAACACAGAAAACAAATCCACAACGGCGCAGCAGGATTCAGTCGCAGTCCCCTTGTAAACTGCCCTTTCAAAATACAAAGCACTGCGCGTGTCAGACCACAACCTGCACATGGAAACCCTGTCAAAATCAATTGTGGGCAAAATGCATAAAATACACTTCTTGTTAGAATTTGATACAGAAAAAATATTAAAATTGCCACGCGAAAATTTTTAATATCCTTCCAGACCCTTTGACACATCACTTTTATCGTTTCAATCATTTGTTCTATGATGATCGCATCCCTTCTTTTAAGGAAGAAAAATTGATTTGTTGAGACGCATATGCCCTTGAAAAATTAAATGCACGTGCGCCTAGAAATGCTTTTGTCTGTTCCTTATACTTTTGCGCCCTTTTATAATATACACTCTTTTTATTGTTGTAAATTTCTTCTGGAAGTGCAGAAACCGCATCGAGCGAAAGACCTTTCGTCAAATAAGACTGGTCATACTCCTCTCCATCGTCACACACCATAATATTATAGGATGCAATCCAATAATCTGGATGTGCGGCTGAAAACACAAGCCATCCCACAGTCGCCACAATTAATAGAAACCGAAACAACGAGAATTTTTGATTGTAAACAAAAATCAAAACACCTGTCATAACAATTGCAATCATCACTAATCCCCACAGTACAAGCAAACGCAAAAAGGTCAAGCGATAGCTGGAAATATATAAAAGCATTCTGTATGCACTTGAAATTGTCATAATATAAGTACAACCACAAATTATTGTCAAAAGAATTCTTAACAGCCTAGAAGCCTTGAAATACGCCATAGTAAACAAAACCATCAATATATTAAATATACATACAAATACCAATTCAAAAAATCCACGCCTAGCATATGATGCATAGGTATATCCTGCTGGAAGTTTCATCTTTCCAAGAAACAATCCAAAAATCTGCACACTAGAAAACAGTAGATAAATCACACACATCACACCATTTACTGTGATTGCAATATAAGAGTCCATATTTGCCTCTCTCACTTCTGTAGCATCATGGATTCTTTTAATATTTTTTTCTTCTGTATTGTAGGCAAACATACCATAGCAAAATACAAACACAATCAGAATGCAGAACAAAACGCGGATAAATGATTCTATATTTTTAAAAAAATCAATATCAATCGAAAAAGTTAGTATATTATAAACCATATTGCCAAATACTGCGTCGGCACTTGCAAGTAGAATTGTAACAAACATTGCTACTGGAATTGCAATCAGCAATCCAATCCCTACAGAGGTCCAAATACGTTTTTTATCCAGATTTACTTGTTTCTCCCGTTTCGTAGGACGAAGTTTCCATTTGGCAATGATATCCTCGGCTGGAGTCAGTACACTACCGATTGTTCCGCACAACATCAACGCGCAACTTCTGGCATACGCCGCAATTCCCCATCCAGTCAAATCCTGCCAGCATTGCAAAAATAACACACTGAAAAGAATCCACATCAGTACCTTGTTAAAAAATATTAGAACGCCAGAGTCTGTTGTACAGTTGAGTGCTCCCGCGACCACAATACATACCATTAGAAAAAGATTGTTAATATATGTTTTCTTATATTCCTGACTCCCTTCTGCAGAGCTATTCTTTGACTTTTTGATAAAGTAACCAAAAAACAAGAGCGTTCCGCCCGCGAAAAAAGGATAAGTAATTCCTGATGTGTTATGATATAGACAGAATGTATAAAACAATGCATAGAGAAAACTTCCTACCCCAAAGATCTGAAATCTTTTCTCCTTTCTCTTCATTTCCTCTAAGTTTGCTTGTTGTTTTGCAGTCGGATTGATTGGTTGTACATTTTGCAAATTGGGCATACTTGTCAATCCGGTTTCTGAATTTGTATCCATTTTAATTCCTTCCTTTCTTAGATTTATTCTAATATAATTCTTTTTTTAGAGCGTATTTGAAAAATAGCCTTACGGCAGCGATTCACTCTCACAACCCTCGTCATCCATGTATTCCAAAATGTCTCCGGGCTGACATTGTAGCGCCTTACAAACTGCATCCAATGTTGAGAGCCGAACCGCCTTCGCCTTGTTATTTTTTAAGATTGACAAGTTTGCAAGAGTGATATCTACTTCCTTTGCAAGCTCTGTCAATCCAATCTTTCTCTTTGCCATCATCACATCAAGATTGATTATTATTGCCATGATCTTTTTGCCTTTCTAAAAAATATTATGAATTTTGTATGATTCTTCATCCCTAAATCGTCAAATCATTTTCCAATTTGTATTCCACTGCTTGGTCAAACACAAAAGCAAGCACTTTGCTAAATAGTCCTGCAATAATAAACACCAATATAAGAATCAACATAGCAACCGTCATATAGAGTACAGTACGCAACAGGCAAACCAGCGCAATAACAAAACTATATGTTCCCATGCGCTGCAAACTGACTACATTCTCTTTTACAAAACAATCCTGTTTTAATACTGTTCGAAACATCTTGCGCAGCTCACCAAGTATTAACACTGCCATAATCCCAAGCACAAAATAAATCATAATCAATTCTGTACAATGTCCCTCAAAATCTTGATAGTGAAAAAATTCCAATATATGCTGCACAACTCCTGGAATAAGAAGCACCAAAGTCACAACAATTCCTAAAAAGTACATCCCATCCAACAAATATTTTGTAATCCATATCACAGTTTCTCTCTTCATTACCTCTCCATTCTTAGAAACACACCTTAGAAATAATACTCTCTACAATGGTTCTATCCAAAAACTATGGTTTTATCTTAACATAGCACAAATTGAATTGCAATAATTTTTTATCGAATTTCGATAAAACTTTTAATGTATTACTGGAAAGTTTCCATGCAAAAAGCAGAGAGGGGTAAATATCTCTCTGCTTTTATATTTATGCACAGACCTGCGCAGAGGAAATATGCCACTAAAGTGGCGCGCAGGTCGCGCGACGAGTAGGGGAAGTAACCTTCCCTACTCGATTTCTTTGTTCTCATAGTAAATCGGCTTCTTGCCAATTGTAAACTTTACAGTAACACTTCCTGTACAACCTCCAACTCCTGTTAGTTTAATAATGCCATTTTGACCCTGCGTAATATTCTCTCCATACTCAAGCAGATAATTTCCACCTTCTTTTCCGTTGGATGAATATAGCCTTGTGAGCCCATACTCATATGGAATTTGTTCGCCGCGTTCATAGTCATCCTTGTCTGGTTTTGGTGTTGTCAAGATATCCTCATTGGTTTCTTTGGCATTTCTTGCTCTCCTAATATCTGCTGCATTGCCATAATAAACAGTAATCTCTGGTGTAATCTGTTGCCCTGTATAGGTGTATCCTGCCTCTTCGTTATAGACGACGTAGAGTGTATTTGCCGAAAGCTTTTTCTGATATATACTTAATGGTTTTACAATCACTTCTCCCTCGTCTCTTCCATCAATACCCCCATAGTTGCCAATTCCCCGAATCTCCACATAGGGTACTGCCGACTGCCAATCTCTAACATCACTCTGCGTACAATTATAATAGAATATCTCATAGTCTTCACCTTTTTTTAATGTCTTTTTCCCATCTTTTATGGTGACAGCAGGAGTGTATTCCTTATCTTCGTACTTGTCATAGTAATCTTCCATCTCTGAATCATAAACCATTTTACTTGTAAAGCGTGCAGCAGCAGTTGTCACCGTGATGCCGCCTTCCTGATACAGTTGGAAAAGCGAAGCATTTGTAATGTTATAATAGATTGTGATACTTCCTGTAAAATTACCTTTTCCACTAAGCACCATATATGCCTTTCCATTGGAAACTTCAGTGTTATTATAGTATTTTACTGTATAATCTTTTCCTGCCTGCAACACAGTGCCTATGTTTGCGACGCGCAGTGAAAATCTGCCAGAAGGCATTGCCCCACCTTTGCGATAAGGTATTGATTCATTCAAAATCAATTGAGAGCTTTCCGCAGCAATACCACGTTTTATGACATCGCCAGTCTCAAGAGAAAGTGGTTTGATAGAAAACGTCTTTTTAAAGCTGCCACTGTAGCCTGATGATGGTTTTGCCGTAAAAATAATGGATGCCTTTCCCTTCTTAATATTATTCTTATAGCCAATAATGTAGTCTGTACCATAAACCAAAGCTTCTGTGCGATTGACAGGTTTTAGTTGCACATCATTTTGCGTCAATGCCGTTCCATTGTATATCAGATCTTCTAGCTGTATTGGCGCAAACTCTTTTTCCTTAAAAGCAATTCCTTTGATTTTAAAAGGAACCTTCTTTGTGCCCACATAGCCATTTTTACCATGAATTATCATTGTTGCGGTACCAATTGCATGATTGTCTGTATACGAAACTTCAAAATCATTTTCTGAAAGTGTGTTTCCACTAATGGAAATACGAAGTTCTGACTGTGTAATTCCCTGTTGAAGCTGTTCTTTGGAAACATCTTTCATTGTCTTTGCGTAAGTAACTTTTGCATTTTTCATCAATTTGTCTTTTGATGAGACGTACAATTTTTTTACAATACTTCCTGCAAAATTTCCTTGTCCTGTAATCGTCAGTAAATAATTTCCTGCCTGTAGTGGAAACTCCCCTTTCTGTGTTAAGCTAATATTCTTTCCATCTTCTATTTCCTGTACAGAAAGTATATAATCAGTACCTAATTTTAATGTTTTCTGATACTTTAAGGAACTTACAATCTTTGCGTTTTTGCCTGTTTTCTCCTCAAACTGGTCTGTATACTTTAATGTAAATCCCGCTGCCGGCATACTTTCTTCTATTTCACTTCCATTGCCAATACTAGCTGGATTAATATGGAAATTCATACAAACAGTTCCTACATAGTTGCCTTTTCCTGTAACAACAGCATATGCTAATTTTTCCTCAAATCCTTCGGAAGTGTCTATTGTGCGGTCTTTGCGCACGCCCAGACCACCTTTAGGTATTGTTCCATTGCCAAACTTTTTCGTGCTAGTATCTGCATCAATATTATTTGTATAAGAAACGCTGTAATCCTTCCCTGCTTTTAACAGTGTTGTTCCATCACTGGCATACACTGTAACCACAGGCTTTAGCGCTTTTCCAGTATAAACTTGATCTGCAATTTGCTGAATACACAGCGTAACACCTCTATTTTCGGTCACACCTGCTGCCCAACCCGCGTACAATGTTATATTTTCCTGAATAATATCTATGTCAAAATCCCACAGTTGCGCAAGTTTCTCATCTTTGTACCATCCAAGGAACACATAACCATCCGCTGTTGGATCAATCGGTTTTGTCAACAGGCTTCCCGCCTCCATACCAGAACGAATAATGTCATTTCCGTGCCCTGTTAAGCTATAAATTACTGTATAACTTCCTACCTTTGGATATACAACTGTCACTTTTCCTTCTTTTATATCAAAAGAATAGTTTCGTGTAACTTCCTGATTCCATTGGTTGTAAATTTGTACCTGTGAAACATCTATTGTTATTGGATATTCTCCCGGCTGTGACATATTAAGTGTGTCACAACTTACCAACGGCTCCGAACTGATACTGTCTCCCGCAACAAGTCCCACTGATGCCAAAGCTTCTTCCGTATCCGGTTCCATGCGATAATGATATCTTGTTGGTGCAGAATCATTGATAAACAGTGTTAGACTCTCCGCCTCAATCCACAGTGGTCTCTTTGTAATTGCAAAGGAACCTACCAAAACATAATTTGCACTATAATCAAAATTATCCTCAGATATTGCGACAGACACTTGATAGTTGCCTACTTCTGTTGGCGCTTCATTTGAATCGTATTCCGTTCCATTTACGCCTGTATAATGATAAATCAAGAAACCATCAAGTTCCTGCATAATTTTATCAGATGTTGATGCGGGTTTGCCTGCCACATATACCCCTGATGAATCTGGTGTCACTTGCATTCCATCATAAACTTTATCTGCTATTGTCACAGTCCCTGCAAGGGTCAGTTCTTCTTTTTTCACAAATTGTATGCGCAACTTTAATCTTGTATCTTCATAGTTTGCAAAAGATGCCCACACAATAAGATATGCTGGCTCTGAGTATTTGTCTGCATCTGGCCAAGTGTTAAATGTCAGTGTACTTCCCTGCAAGACTGGATCTCCCTTTAGCACGCCGCCAAGATTACATTCCCAATCATCCAAATCCAAACGGTATCCAATTGGCTTTACTTCCTTTTCAAATGCAGTGTTAATCAGACAACATGTAGAAAGATCTATCTGTTGCACAATTCCTGCATTCATTTCCTCCAACTGTATAAAAGTATCCTCTACTGTGGGTGCCGTCGCCTTGGAAATAGTAAATGGCACAACAACACTTCCTCTGTATCGCTGTGAATGCTCTGCCGCCGTAATGACAAGTGTTGCCTCCCCAACATAAATATTATTCAGACAGGATATTGTATAATCTGTCTTTTCTTTTAATATGGTCTCTTTCTTAGATCCCGGCAACCGGACTGTCACACGCCGGATTGCGGGCTGTACTGGTCTGCCTTCATATGGAACGGAACTTTGTTGATATTCCACTTTGCAGTCCAAATCCGAGAGCGAATATCTGCCCAGCACATCTTCTGTCTCAATCGTAATCTGTTCAATCTGTGGAATTTTGGCGCTATCGCGGACGGTCACTGTATAGATACCATCCTTTTGTGTTGTGTCAAACTCTGCACCATCTGCCACGATCTCTTTTAAAGTAATATTTTCTGCAAGCTCAAAGGACAAGGATAACGTGTCACCACCATAGCACTCCAATGTGCGCATATCATCAGAAATCTGTGCATTTCCGCCGGTTATCTGCATATTTATAACATCACTTGTAACATAGGAAAATGCAATTCTATGCGGTTTTAACACTGCTTGCACCACAACATCATTGTATAGTGTCAGTCCCCATACGTCACCTTCTACACCGCTAAGCTGATAAGTATTCAAGTAAGTTTCTATATTTTCAGGAATAGAAATCTCCGTTTGGCAAAAACGATATGCATCTTCTAATGTATCTTTCCACTTTATTTGAAAATAAACTATATCGCCACGCTCTGCTGTAATTCCGCCAGTGTATTCCTCGCCGCGCATTACACCATTTTCATCGGGAAGATAACGAATTATTTGTACTCCTTCTGGAAATCCCGACAGTTCAAATCCTACATCATAAACAGTCTTAACACTGACTGATACATCTGCATTTCCATAGAGATATCCCAAATCAAATGGTACATAACCGCTGTGAACAAGTTCCTGCTCTTGTTCGCTCATAGCAGACAAATCACTTTGAATTGGTACATTCTTATTGTACCATTGCCCATTCTCATCTACTGTGTCAATTATTACAATAGGAAACTGCACTGTCCTTGTATTATTTTGTGTCATTTTCACATACAGCATTGCGTTTCCGGCATTTGATACTTGTACTGTACTTGGCATCTGGCGCATCCATGTCCCTTTATGTACCACAATAGAATCTGCAATCCCCTCATAAGGATAATTAATATGCATTTGACTATAGACGATGGGGACTGTTATCACTTGCAATTCCTCGTCTCGCAGATAGCCACTTTCTAAATCAATTGGGGTCACTGTATATTGCCCCTCTACTGTTCCCTGTTCTACATTGACAGTTGGTGTTTGAGAAGTCAGAACTACAGATTTTAACAAATATCCTTCTGTGGGCTCTATGGTAAATGTCATTGTATCCTTTGTACCTTTTAAAGCAAGTGTCTCCTGTCCCGTTGTCATAGGTCTACCTGCTGCATCTTTGACAGTAAAATTATCGCCTGTAAAGGTCACTGCAATGCGATTTGTGGTTAAAGTGACACTCTCACGTTGATTTTGAGGAATTTGCGTCACCACTGTGCCATCTGGCAAACGCCATTTGGAACCATCAATAACTGGAAGAGGAATCATTATCTGTACATTTTGAGGCGACTTAATTTCTTCTAAAGCAATGCAGCCATCAAACATATTACTTAATGATACGCTATTACTCATGTCAAAATTGCTTATATCTAATGTCTTTAGAGCCTCACAATCAAAAAACATGCCGCTCATATCAATTACTTTATTTGTGTCAAAACCACTTACATCCAATGTCTGAAGATTTCTACAGCCACAAAACATATTGCCCATATTTTCTACATTTTCTGTCTTGAAACTATCTAGCTTTAGAGAAGTAAGACTTTCACAGAACCGAAAAAGATTTCCCATATCTGTTACATTTCCTGTGTCCAAACCGCTTATATCTAAGTCCGTTAAATTCTTGCAGCCATAAAACATACTATTCATGTTAATCAGATTTTCTGTGTTTAAATTCTGCAAAACAACCTTCTTTAGTCCTTCACATCCAAAAAACATATGGTCCATGTTCTCCACCTTAGAAGCAATATGGTCACGCAATTCCACTTCTTGCAACTGTACACATTCTTGGAACATACGCCTCATATCTGTTACATTTTCTATATTGAAACTTCCAAGATCGATTTCTTTCAGGTTTTTACATTGATCGAACATATGACCCATATCTTCTACATTTTCTGTATGAAAGCTTCCAAGATCGATTTCTTTCAAGCTTTCACACCGATAAAACATATATCTCATATCTGTTATGGCACTTGTATCAAAGTTTCTTAAATCCACTGTTTCCATATTAATATGATCACTAAACATTTCATAAGCATTTGTCAATCCTGTCCAGTTAATTACCGCTGACGTAATTTTTGTAATATCTGCGCTTGACCAAGGCATATTGCCATAATAACTATCACTTGATTTGTCTTTAGTCCCTTTCACTTTCAGTCTTCCATTTCGGTCAATTACCCATGAAACATCTCCGCTCTCACCGCTTGCAATATCGTCATCTGAAAGCAAATACCTTGCTCTTAGATGAATCGAAAAATCTTCATATAGCGTTCCTAGCCGAAATATGTAATACCCTTTATTAACCAACTCCTTCTCTTTATCTGTCAATTCTCCTGTATTCTGATAAGATAGTATTTCTTTATAATCATTGTATCCATCATTCTTTAATATATAAACCACTGGTTCCATAATATCAATATCACTGGTATCATTGACTTTTATATATAAATTCGTCTCACCACTATTGGATACTTGTATCGTCTCTAGTTTACCATCTGTCTGTGTAGAACCATTCATAACAAGCACATCTATAATATCTGGATCTTCATAAGCAATATTTAATCTAAAGTCTTGAATCTCCACAATTTCTACACTGATTTGCTCGTCTCTAATGTATCCACTTTTTATATCTTTAGGTGTTATTATATATTGATTGGGTTTACTTCCTCTTTCTACTGTAACCGTACTGTCCTCTCTGGCAGTTTTTATACTTTTAAGCGTATATCCTTCATTTGGAACAACTGTAAATGTAAAATTATCTTTTGCTCCAATATCTACGACTTTCTCACCGTATGTATCTTCGTTAACCGTAAGAGACGGTTTCATATCAAGTTCATTTCCATCTTCATCTTTTAATATAAATTCTTTCCCTAAAAACTCAATACCAGCCATTTGGTCATTGGTAAGAAGAATACTTTCTCCCTCCTTTAAACCACTCTTTAACTCTTTCTGGGCAGTACCGTCCTCCTTTCGCCATAAATGACCTGTTTTTTCTGGAAGTGGTATTTCTATATCTATATCTATATATAATGGATTGTAAATGCTCTTTAGATTTGTATTGTTGGAAAACATATTCCCTTTACCAGAAGCTGTTACACTTTTTAAGTTAAAGCCACTTAAATTTAAACAGGTCATACTGCGACATTCATAAAACATCCCTTCAACATTTTCTACCTTTTCCGTATTCCATCCTGTTAAGTCTAAGTCAGTCAATTTGCGACAATTATAAAACATCTCACTCATATTGACCACATTATGTGTATCCCAGTGGCTTACATCTAATTGTGTTAATTCTCCGCAGTCTTTAAACATATGATTCATCCATACTATATTACTGGTATTCCATTCTTTAACATCTATATTAGGCAATTTACCACATCGAAAAAACATAGATGACGTATCACTTACATTAGATGTGTCCCAACCATTTATCTGCAAATCTGAAAGTTCCCAACAGTTACTGAACATCAAGCTCATATTGGTTACACTGCTTGTGTTCCATCCATTTTCCTGAACATTTAATATAAGCGTTTTCAAGTCAAAACATTCTTGAAACATGCTGCTCATATCTTTTACACTGCTTGTATTTAAAGCTGACAAATCTAAAGTATCAATAGCCAACCTGCTGAACATTCCTGACATATCTATTACATTACTTGTATTCCATCCACTCACATCTAGACCAGATAAATTTTGACAGCCATCGAACATACAAGACATATATTTTACTGCACTCATATCAGAACCACTAAAATCTACACTTTGTAAATTATAACAATTCTGAAATAGGCCCTTAAGACTCACCATGTTATTCACTTTTACTTCTGCAGTCTTAATATCCCCACAACAATCTACCCAAGGTACTCCTATTTCTCCAGTTCCTTCTACTACAAGTCTCCCATCTTCATAGAGAGTCCATTTGACATTAGGATTATTAACTCCAGTTCCTGTTTTCTTAATACCGACCTCTTCCCCTAACCGTTTTACTTCCTCTGTGTCAACCTCTGTCAAAGCCGAGGATTCCTCGTCTGTCTCCTGCTGATTTGACGAAATTTCTTCGATAATAGAGCTTTCCTTTGTGCTTTCTGTTTCTGTGGAAGATAATTCCTCAGAAGTTTGTTCTTCTGTCGTTTGTTCTTCAGAAGGCTGTTTTTCTGTAGATTCCTCTTCAGAAGTTTTGTTTTCCGTAGACGGTTCCTTTGTAGATTCTTCTAAAGAAGATTCCTTTTCCGTGAGTTCTTCTTTGGAAGATTGTTCCTTTGCAGATTCCTCTTCAAAAGTTTGTTCTTCTGTCGTTTCATTCTTCTTAGAACTGATTTCCGAATCATACTCCTTTGCACTTTCCTCTGTCTCTGACGCTTTGCCTGTAATTTTTTCTTGCTGTTTTGCAACGCCTGTATGCTGTTCACTCTCCGCTGCTGTCACTGTTAGTACTGATTGAGGCAGTCCTGTTGTCACTATTGCCAATACAAGAAATAGTGCCATCATTCTGTTTACCACTCTTTTCATGACATCTCCTCCTTTTTTCATGCATCCAAACAATCTACTTTTCGTGAATTTCTCCAAATTTTACATTTAGTTTTACATGATTATAGCATTAATTGCATTCTCGTGCAATTTTTTACCAAAAATCATGCTTAAAATAATACACAAAAACGTAAAGTGAAGTTATGTATATTATTCCCCAACAATTTATGAGGTGCTTTATGAAAAGTGAGGAAAGTATTGATAAAATTATTCATGTAAATGATATTAATATTGGCAGTAATATTGCAAAACGACGCAAAACTTTGAAAATAAAACAGATTGATATGGTTGCAAGACTACAGATTTCCGGAATGGACATCTCTATCTATTCCTATAATAGAATTGAAAAGGGCACACAAAATCCAACTGTGTCGTTTTTGTATGCCTGCTGCCAAATTCTTCACTGTGATATGAATGCGATTTTTAACTTTCGTGCTCCTTAGGCAGATTCCTAATTTATCATTCCCAAATTTCCTCTAAAAGAACCTCCTGATTGGGCAAGTCTGAAAATGTATATTGCAATCGTTTGTCTTGATTATTTTTTGTTGTATCTTTTATATAAAAAGTAATTGTTGATGGACTTAGATTTTGTATGGTATCTTTTTGAAGCACTGTATAAATATTTTCTAATTCAATCTTCTGTGTTTCCACTGTATCTGCCTTTTCTAGCTCTATAGACAAAAGCTTTTCTTTGGAAGTTTCCTTCAACGATATGGAGCAACGCAGTCCATACTTATTGGCAAGCATTTGTATACTCCGACTCTCAAAGTCGTCACTGTACGAAACCATATTTCCCTTTGCATCTTCTACAATTGTTACACGAATGCTTTGCTCATTGGACATGAATTCCCTCTTTGGTCTTATCTTTGTCTCAATAATATACTCTCGCTCCGTATTATTAGGCGGATACATTTCACCTGATAAAATAAAATCAGAATATTTTTCTTTTATTATTTCTTGCACTTGCGCACATGCCGCCCTGCGATTTGAATATCGATTGCGATTGATTTCGTTTGTCCGTATTGTTAGCCCAAAGGAAACTATAACAATCAAGGCAAATAAGCTGACCAAAAAAATTCCCTTGGCAAGTTTTCCATGCTTGTCAAACACTGACATTTCAACATATCTATCACACTCCTTTTTAAGAATCCAGTATAATTTTTGATAACCAGAATCATAGAGCACTTGGTCTGCTATAGTATCATATTGTTGATAGTCAAAAATATCCCAGAGCGCATACACAAAATCCCTTGGAATTGCTGTTAGACTCTTCATCAAAAACTTCGCTATCTGATAGGGTACACAATCCAAATCGCGTATTAACAAAAACTCACAATTGTACATAAACTGAAGCAACCCTGCGCAATTCTGCGAACTTGGATTTGCTACATATTCCCTCCAAAGTGATTCCCAATACATCAACACTTCTTGTTGCTTTTGGCTATTTTGAGCAAATAGAGTTTTATATTTCTCCTCCACATTAAAATCCCTTGAGGGTGGATTCTGCTCATTCTCTTGATAAGGAAGCTTCTTTTGTTGCTCTTTTTCATAAGAAATCTGACTAGATAATTGGCTGGCGTTCTTGTAGGATTTTTTGTCTTCTTGTGTCACATCACTTTCTGGAATGCTAGTTTCTTCTGATTTTAAAACAGTTTCTGTCGAAAAAATTTGTAGTTTAGAAGTGTCCTCCTGCTGCAAAACAGGTTGCCTTTTGGAATCAAGCACACAAATATTCAAAGCTGCCTGATATGCCTCATACAATTTTTGAAACGCTTCTGGTTCCTCCTCTGGGTGGCAATGTTTGACAGCTTCTGCATATGCCTTTTTCACTTCCCTTTTATTTGTAGTTGGTGCAATCCCCAACACTTCCCAAATCTCTTGTTCTCTATTAAACATCAAAAAATTCCTCAAATTGGTCAAACATTGTTGTAATCTGCTGACGAAGTATATGTTTTGCGTGCCTGTCATTCACCGACAAAATATATTCATATTCTTTCATCGCCTCAGCGACACGCATCCTGTTTATGCCTGTCAATTCTTGATAAAGACGACTACCTCGCGCCAAAAGCAACTTATCCCGCTCATCACCACTAAAATCAGACTTATATTGTTTAAGCGCTTCCACTTTCTTGGCAATCTCGTCTGGTGAAAGATTCATTCCCTCACTCTTAAAAATAGCCTGTTTTTTATTATTGCTAAAATTGTCTTCCACATCCACGACAAGGATTCCATTAATATCATACGCAAAGGTCACTTTAACACAAGCCTCGCGCGCCATCACTGGTGCAATATTAATTGTCACTGAACCTAGGCAGAGATTGTCCGCACAGTCAAATGCTTCTCCCTGATAGATATTAAATTTAATTTTTCGTTGCATATCCTCAACATTTGTGTAGATTCCCGTTTTTGAGATAGGTAACACACTATTTCTTTCAATAATGGGCGACATATTCAGATGTCCCTCAGAATTGCTTGGATTATATATCCCAACCCCTAACGTAAAAGGGCAAATATCGGTTAGCAACATATCACGAATCTCTTGATTGCGTGCCTTAATCCCCGCATAAATTCCAGCTCCCTGTGCAATCACTTCATCAGGCGAACCTATCATAATTGGCTTTTTGCCCAGTAAATTTTGCAAGAAATAAGACACAACTGGCATCTTGCTGGAACCACCCGCCAGAATCATTTCATTAATATCTTCTGCATGGTATCCACTGTCCCTCAATGCATGTTTTACCGCAGTTTCTATCCTGTCAAACAGCGTGCCACAACACTGAATTAGAATTTCATTATTTAGAATGACCGCCTTATCTTCTCCATCAATATCCATATGTAAAAGTGCGCTCTCTTTCTCCGTGAGCTCCTTTTTCGCTTTCTCTGCAAGGCGCTTTAATGTTGCCTGCTTCTGTAGTGGGAGCTTTTGCAAATCAATATTATGACTGGTACAAAAAAATTCTGCAATTTTGCTATCAAAATCAGTTCCGCCAAGATGATTGTCACCGCTCACCGCCAAAATCTCAATTACATTGTTAAAATAATCCACCACCGAAACGTCCAATGTACCGCCGCCAAAATCAAACACAAGGTAAATCTGCTCGTCTTTATCGCTTAACATACTGCTGGCAAGCGCGGCAGCAGATGGTTCATTGACAAGACGCTCCACATGGATTCCGGCGATTCTGCCAGCCTCAAGTGTTGCAGCACGCTGATTGTTATTAAAATACGCTGGCACGCTAATGACTGCCTCGGTCACTTCCTCTCCTAGATATTTCTCTGCATCTTGTTTTAATTGGCGCAAAACAAATGCGGAGAGTTCTTGTGGGGTAAATTCCTTTCCCGCTAAGCGAAACACTTTCGGACTCCCCATAAAACGCTTAAATGCCGCTGCCGTATCCGCTGGATTTGTCACCAGTCTCTCTTTTGCAACGGCACCCACAATAACTTCGCCAGTTCCCTCAAAACTTACAACGCTTGGCGTAAGATACGAGCCAAGACTGTTTGGTATTAGTTGTGCCTTACCATCTTTATACACACACGCAAGGCTATTTGTTGTTCCCAAATCAATTCCTATTATCATAACACAAACTCCCAAGCTAAAATCCAATATATTATTTTTAGCGTATCACGCATTGCACATGGCGTCAATGTATCATTATCTCAATCAGGTATAAAAATAAGACTAAATTAGAATTAACCCCTTGATTTTACTAGGTCTCTTCTAAGCTTAGCCCTATTATAATACGGACAGTAAAATAGCCCGCTCTATGTTCGATTTATTTCAATTAATAATTGATAGCAGTATATCACTTAAAAAGCCGATAGAAAATTTTTGCTGCATCCTTTGCACCGGAAATATCCTGTTCCTTTATAAAATATGCTACAAAAAGCAATTCTATTAGACGATCCTGCCTATAAAGATTCCCTACTGTTGCTTGGCTGGAAAAGCCAGCTTTTCAAACTCCTCAATAGACATACCTGCTCTTCTTGCCCCTTCTGAAACAGGACATAAGCCATCTTTTACAAATTCAATAATAGTATCCAATATACCTTCTGCTCTTCCTTCTGCCCTACGGTTCTCTATAAACTCAGCTTCATTATATTCTGTTAAACTCATGTTGACCACTCCTTCCCTGTGTTTCCTAAAAAAGCCATCCAGATATATGAACCGAAAAAGCCTGTCCTTATACTCCCTATTTATTTTAACGTCTGCATTTGCTTCCATAAAAATTCCTTTCTTGATTCTATATAGCCCTTCGCCAATAAAATCTGTTTTTCAACTTTATTATATGTATTTCCCGCCATAAATTCAACCAAATTCAGGGATTTTATTTTTCTAAAATTGCTTTTCCTTATAATGGATACAGATAACGAAATCTAAAAATCGAGTAGGGAAGATAAAACTTCCCTACTCGATTTTTAACGATAAAACCGATCAAGATTTCTAACAAATTCCTTTGCGGGTCTATGTCCACCATTCTGTACCCGCCGATCTGTCTCCAACACATACTCACTGATTTTCCGTCTAAAATTTGGCTTAATTAGCTCCTGCCCCGAGATTAACTCCACCGCCTCCTGCAAATCTGTAAGTGTAAAATATTCTGGCATAAAATCAAACGCAATTCGAGTATCGCTGTCTAGCATTCGCCGAAGGCGATAAAATACACTGACGATAATCCTTGCATGGTCAAAAGCAATCCCTTTAGATTCCACAATTTGATATGTGATAATCTCATGGTAATCACGATATGCAATTTGTTCTCGAACCACTGCGCAAAGAATAATTTTTTCTCCTTGCTCATTGTGTTCCAATGTCAACGCATAATCAGTCTCACAAGTAATTTCAGTTCCCTGTTCTTGCTTCTGCTCTGCTTTTTTTTCTACAGTAATATCAAACCATGCTGCTTCCCCCGCGTCACCACTTGCCTGAAGCTGTCCATTTGCAAGATCTTCCTCGTTAAGCACTGCAATAAAAGACTGTGAGATAATCCACCCTCTAGGGTCACGCCCATTATCGCTAAAAACATCACAGAGGGCAAGATATGCTTTGTCTGTTCCTGTCTCCTCCTTTAACTCACGCCTTGCCGTCTCCTGTATTGTCTCTCCCTTCTGCATAAAGCCGCCAGGCAGTGCCCACTCCCCGTAAAATGGCTGTTCGGCACGCCGTATCATTAATAGCCTTAATGTCTTTGCCGGAAGTTTACGATACTCTGCATCTGGCGCCAGTTTCCTTCCGATGGAAAAGACCGCGACATCCGCCGCAATAGAAGGGCGGTCATATTGGTTAATGTCATATCCTGCCAGAAAATCTTTCTCCGCATTTGCATACTCTTTTGTCTCACTCATTATTTTTCATTCCTATCATCAATATTCCAAAAATTCTTCCGGCTCAATTTCTGCGGGCAGCCGCAAGTCCCCACGCGGACTAACAGACACTGAACCAACTTTCACGCCATCTGGCATACAGTTGCGCTTAAACTGCTGTTGGAAAAACCGTTTATAAAATACATTTAACCACTTTTGAATTTCTGCATCACTAAACTGATATTCGTCACTCTGGCGGACTGCCTCACGACAAAGCGCAAATATTTCGGCGGGTGCCATACCATAGCGCAGTGTGTAATACAAGAAAAAATCATGTAAAATATAGGATCCAACAGTCTCCTCTGTCTTCTGCGCAATCGTTCCGTCAGCATTTGGAGGTAGTAATTCTGGGCTGACCGGCGTATTAATAATGTCCTCTATTACGGTTTTCATTCCTGTGAAACCATTTTCGTTCATATAATGCCCAACTTCATAAACCAATGTGCGTACTAATGTCTTAGGAATGCTTGTATTGACAGCGTACATACTCATATGATCGCCATTATAAGTACACCAGCCAAGCGCAAGCTCTGACAAATCCCCTGTACCAACAACAAAACCGCCCTCTTTGTTTGCCACATCCATTAAAATCTGCGTGCGCTCCCTTGCCTGACAATTCTCATAAGTAACATCGCGCACTGCCTCATCCTGTCCAATATCCTGAAAATGCTGCCTTACAGAAGCCGCAATACTGATTTCCTTTCTGGTGCAGCC
This sequence comes from Lachnospiraceae bacterium, assembly GCA_014239155.1. GTDB lineage: Bacteria > Bacillota > Clostridia > Lachnospirales > Lachnospiraceae > COE1. The sequence continues at coordinate 46,272 of JAAZZQ010000008.1, forward strand.
AAGATATTGCATCAACTCCATAGAATTATTTTTGGTACGATTGGTCGTGCCAAAACCGGGCATTGTAATTCCAATTACAGTTTCTGGCGCAAGCCCCAGATTTTTTACTGCCTGTGCTGACACAAGCAACGCAAGTGTTGAGTCAAGACCACCCGAAACACCTACCACGATACATTTACTTTTTGTCGCTTCAATACGCCTTTGCAATGCCGTCACCTGCATTTGGAAAATTTCAAGACTTCTCTCTCTGCGATTTTTAGATGGCACAAATGGCGTGATGGACACACGTGCGCATATATCCTCCTTATCGAGAATCGGTTTCCTACATGCTACTGTTTTATATATGCGCTGTGAAAAATTATTTTTGCAGCTAGAATAAGTCTTATTCGCAATTCTGTCATGTCTAATTTTTGTTAGGTTAAAATCTCTAACAAGCACTGTATCATCAAAAGGTTTTCCCTCACCAATCAGTTTTCCATTCTCATACATTAATGTGTGACCACTAAAAACAAGATCTGAGGTCGATTCATATTTTCCTGCCGACACATAGACATAGCCACAGACACAGCCAGCAGAAGCTGCACCAAGCATATTCTTTCGATACTGTGCCTTACCAATCACCTCGTTAGACGCAGAGAGATTGACAAGAATCTCCGCCCCACTTAGCGCTAGAAACCGACCGGGAGAAATGGGTGCCCACGCGTCTTCACAGATTTCAATGCCAATGCAGACCTTTTTGTCTGTGCCAATTTCAACAAGAATATTATTGCCAAAAATAGTCTGTATCCAATTTCCACCACAGTTGAGTTCCAGCTCCTGCGCTTCCTGTTCTCCAGCGCTAAACCATCTCTTTTCATAAAATTCACTGTAGTTTGGCAGATAGGTTTTTGGAATGAGAGCAATCAAACCTCCGTTCTGTATTAGTGCTGCGCAGTTAAACAATTCATTCTTTTTTTCTAGCGGAACACCAACCACCAGCGCCGCCCCGCACTCCCCATACTTTTTTGTGTACGTCATTAATTCATACAATCCTCGGCGCGCCATCTCAAGTAAATTTCGATTGTGAAACAAATCCGCACAAGTATAGCCTGTCAATGAAAGTTCTGGTGTCACAATCAAGTCCACCTGATTCGCCAAACTGTCATATACCTTTATTATTTCCTGACAATTTTTCGTAACATTTCCAATATGAACACGCGGCGCAACAGCTGCCGCCCGAAATAAATTTAATGCGTTCTTCATATGATTCCTCGTTTCTTTTTTTCAAGAATGCCACACTCAAAATTCCCTAATCACCTGTATATATCCTATAATGTGTTGATTAAAACTGTCAAGCTCTTCTGCGGGAATCCACAATTCCTTGTGATAGTTACTGCCAACAACATGCACTTCAAACTGTGCGATGTAGGCATCTTCTATCTCAAATTTTGTCACATATCCCTTATGGTCTTCATTATACGTTACATTCCACTGTGATGCAATCTCAACCGCATATGTTTCATTTAACACAGGATAAAAAATAGGCTGCTCTGGCAATCTGGGCGGATATTTCTTGTAACCACTCTCCGCAATCAGTTTCAGTTCTTTTGTCCCAACAGGTCTAAACAATATCATTTGTCCCTCCAAAATTTCCACTGTGAAGCCGCTCTCTAATTTCTGCAAGCGACTGCTCCCGCACAAGCACCCCATCTTTAAAGACTGTTTCCAGCACATTTTCCTGATCCAAAACAGATTCTAGTGTATAGCCATCTTGAAAAGTAAGGTTTCCATCTTCCCCGCGGTATACCCTACAAATTCCTTTTTGGCTTTTCTTAAATCCACCCTCTTTTGGGTCCTTAAAAATTGGAATCGGTTTTCCTGCCACTTCGCAGTATGTCGCTTTAATACATGCACTAAAGGTATCTCTTGTAAATGGTTTGAGCATTCCTTCCTCCTCAATACACTGCATACTAAAACTGCCCACACCCAGCGATACATTATTGCACGCAAAGCCATTTTCAATTAAAATCTGATAAATTGTCTCACAGCGCTGTATTGTAATACTATCACCATAAATGGCCTTTACATGCGGGTCTAACACCTTATATCCCTTAGCGTTTACGGTTCCGCCAAAAATATCCCACAATTTAAATACGGTTTTTGTCACAACCTCCACACAATCGCCACTGTCACCGCGCATCAACATACAACCATTGTGCGCCAAAATTTCCTTTTTTAACTGTGGAAGAATATTGTCAATTACATTCCAGTAATCATAAGAGTCAAGAACTGCCGAGAAACTTGTATTGGGATAAATTTCTGTGAGTAACCTACGCAACAGCGTAATCTCGTCTCCATCAACTGCGTAGTTACTGCACATAACAGAATGCTCTGTGCTGACAGCACCATATGCAACAGGCTCTTTTGTGCAATCACAGCAATACATTTCCTCAAGAAATGGAATGACAGGAACTGTTGCCGTATTGTAAAAAGAAAGACACCAACCTGCGCTAGATTTCACTGCGGACTGCAAACTTTCCTGCCCCCGAAAAGAAAAATCTCCCAACGCCCTTGTCTTTGGAATCGTGTCATCTACCGAAATTTGATAGTATTTCTCAACAATATCCCTATAAGAAGCCCCAACCGTTGCACTAATCATTGGGTGCCACATCTCTGCGCTAATCAAAGATTCCAATGCTTGTGGAAGCCATGCAAATTCTGGGTGTGTATTACGAATCTCAAACATTGGTACATGGATTGGAACTCTTGTTCCTTCCAGAAGCGCCTTAATCTCAATTGGAAGATAACCAAGTTTGTGAAGCTTTCTTATTTTTTCACTTTTATAGGCATCTTTTCCTAGAGCAGCTCCCAGCACTCTATCATATTCCCCAACCACCTCGTCAAGTTTCCTGTCAAAAAATTCTTCCTTAAAATAATCCATTAAGTAAGTCTTGATAAATGCCTGCAATCCAAACATCACTACAGTATCCCACATTTTCACTCTGCTCATACGCGGTGTAAAGTACGAAACAGATTTTTCTATTTTTTCTGGCAGCATATCAGAATGCACTGCCTTATAAAAATCAATCAAAAGCATTGGATTTGTTTTCCTCATAATAACACCCCATTATAAAAAATATCCTTTTATACTGCAAACACGGTAATACTACTATTTTCTTCTTTTCTAAAAATACTATCCGTCGTATAAATCCGCTTAAAGTATCCACAAGTACACAGTTTCCCTTTTAGTGCAGAATCTTCACAGTGGCTTACAAACAAATAAAGATTTTTCGCTCCTAGCGCTGTCAATGTCTCCGCTGACCGAATAAATGTTCCTCCATAAGAACAAATATCATCAACTATCAACACATCACTTCCTGCGATTCGCCCAATCTCGCCCGCAGCCGAAAGCCCTGTAATCTCCCCTGTACTCCAATCGCGCTGTTTCAGTCCAAAACAATAAGGCAGTGCTACCATACTACTATAACGTTTTTCAGCACCCTCATCTGGATAAAACATCAGCGGCTTTTTTCCTGTACTTTGTTCAATTTCCGCAATTACACGCTCAATATATTGTTGCGGCGTATACTGCTTTACCCGATCAAATAAAGCAAGACTGACATTAGAATGCGCATCAAGCACTCTTATCTCTGTAAAAGCAAGACTGTTAATAAGCTCCGCAAAATATTTGAGCGTAAATACATCTTCTGGGTTCTTTACTCTGTCCTGCCTTGCATTTGGAATATAAGGCATATTTAGTATTATTCTGTGCCAGCCTGCCTCTTGAAGATGCCTTGTGAGAAAATAGATTGCAAGCAATTCCTCATTGTTCTCATAATTCCATTTTATTTCGATTTCTGTGTCCCTTTGTTCAAGCTCTGTTGTATTCTCAAATGTTTCTTTTAGCAAAAGCGTTCCATCTGGAAAATGATTGATAACAATCTTTTTGTTATTGATTCTTATCATAGCAATCCCTCCATATTTAAATAATCTTTACCTGACACATTTTCATTGCTTCTAGCGCATTTTTATGGCTCTGTGGTGTCACGCCAGCACAACACTTTTCTATCACTCGAATCTCTATTTCTGGCAATGCTGCTTTTATTAAAAGCGCATTGGATATAACACAAATATCCGTACAAAGTCCTATAAGCGTAACACATTCAAGCCCCTCCTGTGCCTTTAAATACTCCGCAAGTGCCATACAGCCAAATGTCGGTTTATCAAAAATCTTCATAGCATCTGTTTTGAGACATTCCAGTTTCTTGTCAAGCTGCCATCCATCAGTCCCCTTAATACAATGCAAAACAGGGAGATTTTTACCCTCCTGTGTCTCCAGATAATTTTGAGCATGTGTATCCCTTGTAAAAATCACTTCCCCATCAAAACTTTTGATTGTCTCCACCACATAATCTACAATTGCTTCCGCCTCTTTTGTTCCCAACGCACCATTAATAAAATCCTTCTGCATATCTACAACTACTAATACATCCTTCATATCTTGTTCGCTCCTTTCTAGTACAGCACCTACTATTTGCACCAGCACTGCGTTGTCGTCAGTCAACAATGCCACCGATTGCCTCCTTCCTCCGCCTTGTTCTGGCACAAATAGCAGGTACTGTTTTTCACCGTTATTTGTGCAACACTGCACTAGTAAAATTTTACTATGTTATTACTAATTTGATAATAAGATTATAGCATAATTACCAACGAATGTCAATTTCTTTTTATTAAAACTATAATAAGATTATAGCAGTTTATTTTTAGCTTCCTGTTAGTAACAGTTCAGATACCTTCACCGTTACAGCATCCAGCCCATTGAAAATCGCCTTCGGCGAGGTGCTCTTGCCTATTTTAAGTTTCGATACGGTCAGCGCAGTAAATGCGCAGACCTGTCTAAACTGTTACCGCTGTTATACTTGCAATAATAGTTTTTAAAAATATTCCTTGACATTTACGAATATAAAGTGTATATTATATTTGACCAAAATAGTATTTTAAGTCATATAAGGAGAAAGCAAAATGGCAAGAAGTTTTACAGAACGGGAAAAACAAAACATCAAAAAAAGTTTACAAGAAGCCTGTAAGCAGAGTTGGACACGATATGGCTATAAAAAAACAAGTGTTGATGACCTCTGTAAGCAAGTAGGCATCTCAAAGGGAGCATTTTATCTTTTCTTTGAATCGAAAGAAGCACTCTTTTGCGAGGTATTGTGTTCCGTGCAAGCACAAATCTATAACGCGGCATCAAAAGTAATGGAAAAACACAAGGACAAATATGGTGTTGCGAAAGCTTTAAAGCTCATTTATCGGGAATATGACAAAAACAATTTTTTATATCATTCGGACAGTGCGGACTTTACAATTTTAAGAAATAAATTATCAGAGGAACAGGCAAAAAGAATTGAGGAATCCAATTATATAAGCACGCAACTTTTTTTAAACCAGCCATATTTAAAATTCAAGGTTGATGCAAATTTAGCACTGTCAGTTATTTACTCTTTGATTATAAATATCAAAAATAAAGATATTCTTCCATACAATCATATCGAAACCTTTGATTTTATGGTTGAGCATTTGATTGACAGTTTGTATGTTTAGATTAATTGATGGAGGTATAAAATGAAAACAGAAATTATAAAGAAAAACAATATAGAAGTTGCAGTTATAAGCAGTGATGCGCTGATAATTACAGATGTCCAGTCGGCATTAGACTTGATTATGACAGTAAAATACGAAACGGGTTGCACAAATATTGCCATAAACAAAGAGGCTATTATAAAGGATTTCTTCGTTTTAAGCACTTGTCTTGCAGGAGAAATATTACAGAAATTCATTAATTATGGTATAAAATTTGCAATATATGGCGATTTTTCAAATAATACCAGCAAATCGTTAAAAGATTTTATCTATGAGAGCAATAAAGGAAAGGACATTTCCTTTCAACCTACCGCTTCCCTTGCTGTTGACAAACTTTCTAAATGTGCTGAGAATTAATTTCCCCTACTCGCGCGCCGGGTGTCCGTCAGCTTGCTGACATATTTCATTTGGACACTCGTGTGCATAAAATGGAGTAGGAAAGATAAAACTTTCCTACTCCATTTTATTAACAAACGCCCTGCGCGAGCATTGCATTAACCACTTTTTCAAAACCTGCTATATTTGCGCCAGCTACATAATTTCCTTCCATACCATATCGCTTTGCAGCATCATCAATATTGTGATAAATATTTACCATAATATTCTGCAACTTTGCATCAACTTCCTCAAAGCTCCAGCTTAGACGCTCACTGTTCTGTGACATCTCTAAGGCTGATGTCGCAACGCCGCCTGCATTTGCAGCCTTACCGCCAACAAACCATACACCATTCTGCTGCAAGTACTCTGTCGCATCGATTGTGGTCGGCATATTTGCGCCTTCGCAGACACATTTGCAACCATTTGCCACAAGCTGTTTTGCATCATCAATTAAAAGCTCATTCTGTGTTGCACATGGAAGTGCAATATCGCACTGAATTTGCCATACACCGCGTCCTTCATGATATTCTGCGCTTGGTCTTGCTGCTGCGTACTCTGTCAGTCTTGCTCTCTTTACTTCCTTTACTTCCTTGAGCAATGCCACATCAATTCCCTCTGGATCATAAATCCAGCCTGTAGAGTCAGAGCATGTAACAACCTTTGCCCCCATCTGCTGTGCTTTCTGTGTCGCATAGATTGCAACGTTTCCAGCGCCAGATACAACAACCGTCTTACCTTCCATAGACTCGCCGTGACACTTCATCAATTCCTGCGTCAAATAAAGAAGACCATAACCAGTCGCCTCTGTACGTGCCAAGGAACCACCATATGTAAGGCCCTTGCCTGTGAGTACACCCTCAAAAGTACCTTTCATTCTCTTGTATTGTCCGAACATAAAGCCAATTTCTCTTGCGCCTGTTCCAATATCGCCGGCTGGAACATCCACATCTGCCCCAATGTACTTGGAAAGCTCGGTCATAAAACTCTGGCAGAACGCCATAATCTCTCGGTCTGACTTGCCCTTTGGATCAAAATCAGATCCACCCTTTCCACCACCAATTGGCAAACTTGTGAGAGAATTTTTAAAAATCTGCTCAAAGCCCAAAAACTTAATAATACCTAGATTTACTGAAGGGTGTAAGCGAAGTCCCCCCTTGTAGGGTCCAATCGCATTGTTAAACTGTACGCGGAATCCTCTGTTAACCTGAACTTGTCCCTTGTCATCCACCCACGGAACACGAAACATAATCTGGCGGTCAGGCTCTGTGATTCTCTCAAGAATTGCGTTCTTTCTGTAAAGTTCTTCATTTGCCTCAACAACAGGTCTAAGCGAATTTAAAACCTCCGTCACAGCCTGAATAAACTCCGGCTCACTTGCATTCTTTTTCTTTACAAGTTCTAAAACCTCATCTACATAAGACATACTAAAATCCTCCTTAATTGATAAAAATATACATTTTAAACAATGTTTTTTCAACACTTTAGTGCGCTAAACTCAACGAATATATTATAATTTAATTTTTTTTCCAGCACAACAAAAAATATGCTGTCCTAATAAATTTTGTATAATTTACTAAAATTCATTGTTATAATTTACGATTTTCAGTCTTATTTCACGTATTTTTTGTGCGCTATGGCGCATTTTTCCACTATTTTGCGGTCTTTCCGGGCAATTCATAACGCCGCAGACATTCTTGACACATTTTATTAAATGCACTTCCTTCTTCTTTCTCAAGCTGTTCTACATACTCATGTGCATGTGTGTCGTCTTCATACAACTGCATCATATTGATTGCAAGATTGGAACAATGGTCGGCAATTCGTTCATAGTTGTTTGTGATATCAGAAAGGACAAAACCCAATTCTGGTGTGCACTTTCCTTTCTTTAGCCGCTTCATATGGCGCTTTTTCATCTCTTTTTGCAAAATGTCAATCGCTTCCTCAAAAGGCTCAATTGCCTTTGCTGCCTTTTCATCTTCTGTTTTTAAAACCTGCACAGAAGCACTGACAATATCTCTAACTGCCTGTGAAAATATTTGCAACTCTTCTGTTGCCTTATCCGAAAAGTGTTGCTCTTTCTTATCCATTTCCTTTGCACAATCTGTTAGATTTATAGCATGGTCCGATATTCGTTCCAAATCCCCTACACTGTGAAGAAGCATTGTGAGCTTTCTCGAATCTGGCTCACTCAAATTCCGGCTGGAAAGTTTGACTAGATAACCACTAATCTCATCATCATAGCGGTCCACAAGGTTTTCAATTCGCTCTACTTCCTTTGCGTTTTGCTTATCATATGCAAACAGATTATCCGCTGCTCGATTCAATGCCTCCTCCGTCAACTCCGCCATTTTCATTGTGTAGGAATATGCCTGTTCCAATGCAAACGACGGTGTGTTTAAAAAACGCTCGTCCATCTTGGCAAACAGTTCATTTTCTCTCGCCTGACGTTCCTCTTCCTCGTCTGGTTTAATGAGAATCAAAGATAATTTCTCCAAAATATTTGCAAATGGTAATAAAATCAGCGTCGCAGCCACATTAAACCCTGTGTGCACCAATGCAATTCCAGCACTGTCCGCCGCTTCCTCCATAAACTCAAAGTCAATAAATGCGTGTAGAACATAAAATACAATAAGAAAAATGGTTGTGCCAATCACATTAAAAAGTAAGTGAACAATTGAGGCACGCCGCGCATTTTTGCTTGCCCCGACACCCGACATCATCGCGGTTGCACACGTACCAATATTCTGCCCAAGAATAATTGGCACAGCCGCTGCATAGTTAATACTTCCTGTTGCACACAACGCCTGCAAGATACCAACAGACGCTGAAGAAGACTGAATGACTGCGGTGATTAGCGCTCCCACAAGCAAACCTAAAATCGGATTGGTAAACATGGTAAAAAGCCCTGTGAACCACGGTACTTGGCTCAACGGCTTCATGGCAGATGACATGGTATCCATTCCTGTCATCAAGATTGCAAAACCAACCAAAATTGAACCGAGATCGCGTTTTTTACCATTTTTCATAAAAAGGATAAACACCACACCAATCACAGCAAGAATTGGCGAAAAAGAAGTTGGCTTGACAAGCTGTAGCAAAAAATTATCACTTTCAATCCCTGTCAAACTCAAAAGCCATGAAGTGATAGTGGTTCCAACATTGGCACCCATAATAATTCCAATCGCCTGCGAAAGTTTCATAATGCCTGAATTTACAAAACCAACCACCATGACTGTCGTTGCAGAGGAAGACTGAATCACTGCTGTCACACCCGCTCCCAACAACACAGCTTTAATCCTATTGTTTGTCAAGTTTTCAAGAACACGCTCAAGACGCCCACCCGAAAGCTTTTCAAGTCCCTCGCTAAGCAGGTGCATTCCATAGAGAAATAACGCGAGACCGCCAATCATTGTCAACAAATCAAAAAAATCCATAAATTCCTCCTGAGTCTTCCTTATCATTATTATCTTTATTCCGCTTGCATCCTATTCTACTAAAGTTATTTTAACCGCAACTATTCACATTGTTATATTTGGCATATCAAACAATTCATTACCTGCCAATCCCTTAAGCTTAATAAAACAATATCGTTGCTGTTCATAGATATACAAAAGAAGTGAAAAACGTGTGCCAAAATGCTGCTTACGCTAACAATGTTTAAAATTCTGCTAAAAATTAATAGGACATGAACAATAACACAATATCCCCCTTTGCTTTTGTAAGGAACTATAGAAAAATTCAAGATGTGTCACTTATTTTCTACAGTTTTTAAGCATCAAACAATAAGTGTAAACCGTCCAAATTTGTTTAAGCAATTAACAAAGATGCTCACCTATATTATAATTGGTAAAATAAAAAATACAAGCACTATCTTTTATTAGGGACAATAACTTGTTGTTATTTGGTATTACTCATGGGGATGCAAAAGGAGTGAAAAGCATGCGACAATTAGACTTGTGGATTAATTTCTGGCGAAATGGTATATTGGACAATAATTTTAATTTGAATTTAATGTACGAATCGTCTTATTATGTTATAATTAGAAACTGTTAAGATATTTTTTTACTGCTTTATATAATGGAGGGACTCGATGATCAATACAACAACAAAATCCACTGGGGCTATGGACCGCAATTCCATTCTCTTAATTAATATTCCAGAAAAACAGAGTGTAAAAAACCAAAGCAATATTATGACACTGCTTAAAAATCCCAGCATAGGCAGCTCTGCTGTAGCATCCGAATCACATCCGCAATATAACCAGCCACAAAATAGGGCATCACAAACAACACAATCTGATCAACCACAAAACCACACAACCCGACAGCCACAATACAATCAACCGCAAAGCAGAGCACAGCAGACATCACAATATCGTCAACCACAAAACACAACGCAACAACCACAAAACGTTCAACCCGCACTGACCGCTGGTCAGCAAAATACAGCAAGCACTTGCAAAATGCCAACTGTAAAACCGATTCCCACGCTGTTAAACAAAGTACAAAAGGGTCAAAAAACACTGCTGTCCACAACAGCACTCAACGCTGTCAATGCCTGTTTTGGCTGGAATGTCACGGACGCGCGGTGTGATGTTGATGTGTCAGCATTCCTGCTCGGTGCAAACGGAAAAGTCATTGGCGATTCTTGGTTTGTGTTTTACGGTCAAACAATTAGCCCTGACCATAGTACAAAATTTGTGGAAGGAGGCAGTGCTGACCGAGAAATGATCCAAATGGACCTTACACGGCTTAATTCGCAAGTGAAAAAAATTGTGTTTGTCCTCACCATCAATGATGCACTAAAAAACAGACTTCATTTTGGCATGTTAAAAGATGCCTATATACGAATTATGGATCAATCTGGCAAAGAACTTGTGAGCTTTTTAATGACTGAATACTATAATAATGTCATTTCCATGATGATAGGGGAACTCTATCTACACAATGGCGCATGGAAATTCAACGCTGTCGGAAATGGTGTTGCCAGAGATCTCGCAGGATTATGCGCGTTATATGGTGTTCAAGTTGTCTCGTGATACGCAAGTTCAAGAATACCATTGGCGCTTTTGCTGTGGCGTATGAGTCAGTTCTGCTAACATATAACAGATCTGTACACCTGCAATCCTGTTGGAAGATTATCTTAGTTGGAGATTATACTCCCACTGAGATAAAATTATATTTTACCCGCCACTTATAAAAGTGGACGTCTTCTCCGGCTGAGATAAAATTTGCCGTGTGTATCGCGCCAACCGCAAAGTGACATACTCTCTTATGCGGCTGTGCACAAGAAAAGTTCTAAGAATGTATTATACATAAAAAGGAGTATTAATCAATGCTAATATTTGAAGTGATCAATGAATTAACTCTAAAAGTAACTTGTCGTGGAAATGATGTGCTATTTACCAAAGCTGGCTCCTTCATTTGCGGCGAAAATGGCGGACAGAAAAATTATAAATTTGAGAAGTTGCTGCTCGGACCACAGCAGAATGCAGGTCAGGCGCTGCTAGGCTCGCTTATGCGGCGTATAACTGGCGAAAACCTTCCTCTTATGAAAGTAATGATGAATGGTGATAGCATTACCTACTATGCAAACCATGCTCAGCATGTAGTTGTGTACCAGCTTCAGCAAGGTGAGATTCTCTCAATTGAATCAGAAAATATCCTTGCCTTCACCCAAGATTGTAAATATGATGTGCGTTTTATTGGCTGCGGCGTTATCTCGCAAAAAGGGCTTGCCACCTCTACATTAACAGGTGTAGGACCCAATGCATATGTTGCAATTTTAATCGACGGAAATCCCATTGTATTAAGTAATATTCGCACAAATTCCACACTCACTGTTGACCCAGATGCTGTGGTTTGCTGGATGGGAAATGGTTATTGTGATCCCGATATCAAGATGGACGTCAACTGGAAAACTTTTATCGGTCAAACTTCTGGAGAATCCTACAGTTTTGAATGGAATGCCCGCCAGCCCGTGACAGTTATTATACAGCCAAATGAGCGCGCAAGCGGTATCAGCCTTGGCATGGATGGCGGACGGCTTGGGCACAGACCAAATTAATCAATCATTTTTATCCTAAGTACCCTCTCCAACGCAGCTTCCGCAAAAATCTTTTCTGCTGATGGACAGATTACTTTTTGAGAAAAAGGATAACACTGCGCCAATTCTGGCGCAGCAATCCCTTGGTCAGCCGCCTCCAACATAGAAATATCAAAAGTGCTGTCTCCTGCTGCTATCACAAAATCAGCCCTGATATAATCTCGAAATCTTTCAACCGCCGTTCCTTTATTTAGCGCCTTTGGTACCACATACACTTTCACCCCATTGTGAAAAATCTCCACAATTTCTGTATTTAACACTTCTTTTAGCTCTGCGACAACAGTCTCCGGCTGTTCACATTTTGTAAATATAAATAACTCTTTGATAAATCGAAGTTCAAAAATTCTACGCATATCCTTATCTAATAACTTCAACGCCTTGTACAACTCCCCTGTGCTATCCTGAATCCGCTGCAATGAATCCTGATACCATTTTTTATCTTCTTTTCCATCAACAAGAAGAACTCCTCCATTACAAACTAGAGCGTATGAAAACGCTCCCACACCTAAATGAATCCTTTGATATTGTTCTATCGTTCTAGTTGTTGTCGGCACAACCAAGACTTGATCATGACACTTTTCTGGTTTCATCATCTTTTGTAAAAGACGATATGTTTCCTGTGTGATATACGAAATTTCCCTTTCATGATAAATCTCAACACAGCGTTTCTGCTCTCCAATATTATGCTTGTATGAATAAATCAATGTATTGTCTAAATCTGTATGAAATACAATCATTTTTACCCCCATAATCCAACAGGAAACTCTTTCCCTACTCGCGCTCTGGGTGTCCGTCAGCTTTGCTGACATATTTGATTTGAACGCCCATGTGCATAAATAAAGCAAAGTGAGTCAATTCACTTTGCTTTATTAAAACTAATATAACCATTCCGTCTTTGGCTTCTATTGCAGATATCAAACTATAGAGAATCGCTTTATGATATCACCATATACCTTGACAAATTCCTTCTACTTTCTGTTTACAACAAGCTTTCTAACCATATCCACTGGAATCATTGTTACTGCCAACACAATAATAGTAATCCAACCCTGAACGCCAAATGGCTCACAGCTAAACATATTCCCAATCCAAGTAAACACAGGAAATGGTATTAGTGCTGCATTAACAATCAACGCCTGTACAAGAACGATTGTCAGAAGGACTTTAATAAATCCTGTATTTTGGTCAAGCCCTTTAAAGATGCCAAATCCATCATCTCGAACATTAAACCCATTAAACAGCGCACTCACAATAAACAGTACAAAATAGCCTGTCAAATGCTGTTCCTCTGTATCAAACAAATCAACAAAAAATGGTGCTTTGAGATATACAAAACTAACCACAGTAAGCCACAGACCCATTGTCAAAATCTGTGCCATCATCGGTTTGCTTACAATGCTTTCATCTCTGCGTCTTGGTTTCTCACGCATATACTTTTCCAAAGCCGGCTCATTGCCAAGCATAATTGCACCTAGACTGTCCATAACAAGGTTCACAAACAATAGATGTGTTACCTTTAATGGCTCATCCACTCCAAAGAATGGCGCGATAGCGCTTACCACAACTGCAGTCACATTGATTACCAACTGGAACTTGCAGAATTTTAAAATGTTATGATAAATGGTACGTCCATACAAAATAGCATCTTTAATAGATTTAAAGTTATCATCTAAAATTACAATCTTTCCAGCTTCCTTGGCAGCTTCTGTACCACTACCCATAGCAAATCCGACATCAGCGCGCTTTAACGCAGGTGAATCATTCACGCCGTCGCCAGTCATACCAACAACAAGATTCATCTCTTGACAAAGCCTTACCATACGAGATTTGTCTGTTGGCAGCGCTCTTGCAATCACGCGGATTTTTGGTATAATCTTCTTCACTTCCTCATCTGACATTTCATTTAACTGTGCAGACGAAAGCGCCATCTCATCATTGTTCCTTAACAAGCCTGCATCTTTTGCAATTGCCACAGCAGTCTCAAGCCTGTCTCCAGTAATCATAACGACCTGAATACCAGCATTTTGCACTTCTTTGATAGCCTCTCTCGCCTCTGGTCTCACATCGTCACGAATCCCCACCAAACCAATAATGACAATATTATCATTAATCTTGCTTTCTACAAGGGGACTTTCAGAATAACCAAATGCAAGCACGCGCATTGCCTTCGCTGCCAGCTCATCAATCTTTCTGTCAAGCACCGCCTTGTCCATATCTTGAATATTGCCGTCTGCATCCAGGTATTTTGTCGCTGCCGCAAGAAGTCGCTCTGGTGCACCTTTGTAAAATGTCTTACCAACACTGTCAATTCGCGCTTGACTAAATTTGTTTGTCGAGTTAAATCCCTGCTGTGCTGAGACAACATACTCTGTGTTGGAAGCCAATGCATTGAATGTATCCTCTCCGATAAACTTCATCAGCGCCTGATCCGTAGCGTTGCCGCCAATCACTTTGTGTGATGCGTCAAACATGGACTGTGTATTTTTACCGATTGCAAGGTCAATCAGTCCTTTTACTTTGCTGTGTTTACTCAACTGTGGAATATCAATTGAATTTCCATCTGCACAGAAAAAATCAACAACTTCCAAGGATCCTTTTGTAATAGTACCAGTCTTATCACTAAAGAGAATATTTAATGAACCTGCTGTCTCAATACCTTCGGCTTTTCTAACCAAGACATTGTGATCAAGCATCTTACTTGTATTCTGCATCAAAACAAGTGAAATCATTAGAGGAAGCCCTTCTGGCACTGCGCAGACAACAATCACAACTGCAAGTGAGACAGCATCAATCACATTCTTAATAATATCAGGTATTGGCTGTGCAAAATATCCTGAAGCTCCGCCGTCAAATACAAGGATTGCATGTGCCAGATAAAAAAGTGCAATCACAATAGCACCAATGTAGCCAAAAGTTGAAATCTGTTTTGCGAGCTTGGCGAGTTTTACCTTTAGTGGTGAATCTGGCTCATCCTCCTGCATCTCCTCTGCCATTTTGCCCATCATAGTCTTTAAGCCGACTTTTCTGACATCAAGAATACCTTCTCCATCAAAAATTACGGCGCCGCGAAACAGAGAGTACTTGTCCACAAAGGTATCGCCAGTAATATCATCTGCAAGCTGTACACTTGGATCTGCCGCCGTTTTTTTACACTCCTCCGCCTCTCCATTTAAAGCAGAGTTATCTACCTTGAGCGACCCATCAATCAGGATACCATCTGCTGGCACTTTATCACCAGACTGCAGCAAAACTTTGTCTCCAACAACAACATCATCCACTTCAATGACTGTAACAACCCCATTTCTGTAGACCTTGCACTTGTCTTTCTCAGTACTGTCCTTCAGTTCACGATATTTCGTATCACTTGCTACACCTGTCTTTGCTGAGACAAACGCTACCACCAACACTGCAACAATCGTTCCCAAAGGCTCATATATTTCCGCGTAACCAAAGAAAAACATAACAATCATCAGCGCTGCAATTGCCAAGAGGATTTTAATCATGGGGTCCCCAAAGGTCTCCTTAAACTCCTCCCAAAAGGTGGTAGGCTCCGAATCCGGAATTTCATTCGAGCCATATTGCCCACGTGACTGCTCGACCTCTTTGTCACTAAGTCCATTAAATTTCATTTTTCATTTTCTCCTCATATTATAATTAGATAAATCTGTTCGCAAGCTCTGCAAGACCTGGATCTGTTGTCCCTTGCCCCATAGCATTAAACTTCCACTCACCGTTGTGTCTGTAAATTTCACCAAAAATCATTGCTGTCATATTGGAATAGTCTTCCGACAAATTATATTTACACAGCTCTGTATTATTTCGCGCATCCACAATGCGGATAAAAGCATTCTTAATCATTCCAAAATGCTGTTTTCTCTGAACAGCCTGATAAATATTGACTACAATTACAATTTTATCATACTCTTGTGGAACAGATGCAAGATCCACAATGATCTGCTCGTCATCCCCATCTCCCGCTCCTGTAAGGTTATCTCCCATATGCTGTACCGTGCCTGTCGGGTGCTTGAGATTTCCAAAATATATAATATCTGCATTTGCGCAGAGTTTGCCATTTCTCAACAGAAATGCAGATGCATCGCAGTCGATTGGCTGCGGCTTCGGCGCAAAAAATCCTCTCTTTCCCTGTGGTGCCTCATCCCATCCCAGTCCAACAACCACTCTGGAAAGACCTGCATTATCCTTAGATAAACTTACTTTCTGTCCCTTTTGTAAACTAATTGACATCTCTCTCTTCTCCCTTCTATCACCAAAACTACACGAAAAACTTTCGTATTTTTTGCGCAACAGATACACTACAGGCGCCCCGTTCTCAAACAGGGCGCCGCTATCTTATTCTACATCCACTCCAAAATTGTCACATAACGCTGCAAGTCCACCTTGGAAACCACTTCCAATCGCATTAAATTTCCATTCACTGCCACTCTTATAAAGCTCTCCAAACACTGCTGCGGTCTCAATAGAGAAATCCTCGCCCAAATCATAGCGAAGCATCTCTTCGCCGTTTTCCTCATTGTAAATGCGGATAAATGCATTGTTAACTTGGCCAAAATTCTGTCTTCTTGCCTCAGCCTCGTAAATTGTCACAGTAAATGCAATCTTTGTAATATTGTCCGGAACCTTGGATAAATCAATCTTGATTTGCTCGTCATCCCCATCTCCGACACCCGTAAGATTATCTCCCTGATGCACAACGCTGCCCGATGAATGAGACAGATTTCCATAGAACACAAAATCACCAGAATTAGAAACCTTGCCTGAATCTCCCAGCAAAAACGCTGCCGCATCCAGGTCAAAATCTCCGCCTGTGTCAAATGCATTGACGTCCCAGCCAAGCCCTACAACAACCTTTTTCAATCCCGGATTATCTTTTGTAAGACTAACCTTCTGACCTTTTTGCAAACTAATTGGCATTTTTATGCCCTCCTTTTTTCAACAACAATATCAAACTGATATTCTATTATGCAACTTCAATTCCATAATGTCCACACAGCGCTGCAAGTCCGCCCTGGAAGCCGCTTCCAATTGCGTTGAATTTCCACTCGCCATTATGTCTGTAAAGCTCTCCAACAACAACTGCGGTCTCAATTGAGAAATCCTCACCCAAATCATAGCGGATTAGTTCTGTGTTCGTCACCTCGTCAACAATGCGGATAAACGCATTGGAAACTTGACCAAAATTCTGCCTTCTGACATCTGCATCATAAATTGTGACAGTAAATGCCACTTTCTCCACATTGGAGGGAATCTTATCAAGGTCAATCTCAATCTGTTCGTCGTCTCCCTCACCCTCTCCTGTCAGATTATCACCCATGTGCTTTACAGCCTCACTTGGATGCGTCAAATTGCCATAAAATACAAACTCTTTCTCCGTCGGACATTTCCCGTTTGCGCCCACCATAAAAGCAGCCGCATCCAAGTCAAAATCCGCACCAGAATCAAACGCGTTAACGTCCCATCCAAGTCCCACCATTATTTTCTTAAGACCTGGATTTCCTTTTGTAAGATCAACTTTCTGTCCTTTTGATAAATTGATTGGCATATGTTTTTTCCTCCTTCATATGAAAAATTTATCAGTACCTTTTATTGGGAACATGGTACATCTCGTTAAACTCCCGCTTGATATTTTCGAGTCTTGCCTGATCCTCAACACGCTTTTGCCGCGCATCATTTTGAATTTGCCTTGTCTCATTAATACCATCCACGATTGTCCTCCAAGTTGTCTCCAGTGTTTCAATCTTAATTGAACTGCCTGCTGCCATCGCCGTTGTCAGTTTTGTCTGCTCCACCGTGTTCTGCGCATTGCGAACCAACATCTCATTGGTCTTGGCATCGAGCGCACTCATCGCATCCGCCTGTAATTTCTGGCGTTTCAGCATAATCGCCTGTGCAAGCGCCTGTTTAAACACTGGTAATGTAATAATAAATGCAGAATTAATTTTTCTGACAAGATTCATATTGCTAAATTCCATTGCCTTAATCATTGGAATGGACTGCATTGCCACACTCTCCGCAGTTCTCAAATCCTGTGTTCGCTGTTCTAGCATCATCAGCGCTTGATTCAAACTTGTAATCTCAAATTGAATGGAAGTATCGCCTGTCGTCTGCATATCAGACTCCCGCTGGGCAATATATGCCTCTATCTCCTTGCATCCCTGTTCACCTGCAAGAATATATTTTACAAGCTCATGATAATAGTTTACGTTCGCCTCAAACATTGTATTCAGATTGCGGTTAGACTGTTTAATCTCAGACTCATACTTTCTTAATTCCACATAAATTTTGTCAACTTCATCCCCCATTGTATGATATTTATCGAGTATTTTATCGAGTTGCTTTCTCATATTGCCAAAAAGCTTATTAAACAGAGAAGGGTTCTCCTGCAATTCATCAATATCAAACTTTTCCATCACTCGGGCAAGCGCATTGAGCATCTCGCTCGAATCGTCGAGCTGGGACATATTCACATTATTCAACACAACATCCGAAGCCTTGGATATCTCCTCTGCAACTTCCGCGCCAAAAGACACAATTGTCTCGAGATTGTTAATCTCAATTGTACTTACAATATCGTCAACCTCCTGTGAACCGACAAGTGTCTGATTCATCTGCTGTCTGTCCTCCACAATATCATACGTCTCCACCACTTCAATCTCGTTTTTAGTATCCATTGTGTTGGTCATCACTGATATCTGTGTCTTTGCCTTGCTAAAATCTGATCCCATTCTTAATCCTCCGTTCCGCTAATATTCTGTTTCGATTCACAACATAGGAGCCGCTCATAACGCTTCACCCGCCTTTTCCAAAAAATCTTTCACGCAGAGAAGCAAACAGACTTGAGGGAGTTGGCATCCTATCGGAAAACTGCATATCATATACATATTCGCCAATTTGATGTTCCTCCATCAATTTTCTATTAAAATATTTTTCTATATTTTGATACCCTGTTGGCACAAAAAATACTACATCAAACCCTGCCATATTTAAAAATGCCACCAGAATAGAATCCTCCAAAGAAATAATCTTCTCCCCAGTATTAATATAAATCAGTTTTGGATTCTTTTTTGTAAAGTCAAACCCTTGTATCAAGCGCACAATTTCCTTTGGCATATTGAGGATTGTCGCAACAATCACATACTCTGTACCATTCTCAAAAGTCCCCTTTATCACTTTGCTCTCAATTAAAAGCTGTAGTTTGTCAAGAATATGCTCTTGAATCTCCTCCCGCAGAAAACCATAAGGATAATTTGAATGCTCTCGAATCTTCTTTTTTTGCAGCCGCCCATTTCTATAGAATTCTGTGGCATATGCTTTTATTGGATTTGGCACTGTAGAGTCTATATATGGCACATTCTTCACCACAAAAGTATCCTCTGTCACCAGCGCGTTGACAGCATTCCAATACTTTGACACTTGCCTGTCCTTTACCCCAGATATTTTAGCAAAAATAACGGGCAGTGTGACAACACCATTCTCTGTGCTAAAATTGGGGCGAAACCGCAATTCCTCTTTCCATAGAATCTGTATCTCTTCGTACATGGTCTGTAATGTGATAGAGATCGCTTTGGTATATTGATAATTGCGGTACATCCCTGTGTCCTGATACATCAGTTCGTCAAGCTCACGCTCCGCATGATATGCGACCGTTCCCACCTGCAAATCCGCACTCTGCCTTGGATAGCGGCTCATAGACAAAGAATCCGCAAAATGCATCTCATATAAAAGTGTATCCTCCAGGCAGCACTTCGCACTCAGATCAGGAACCAGAACCAACACATCCACAGGAATCCGCGCCAAAAAACGCAAAAACATAGCTTCGCTCTCATCTCGGCAAGGTCCCATATGAATAAAACAACTCACTTCTGGCATCTTCCAGTTTGAAAAGAGTAACTTCTGATATCGCTTAATCCAACAGAGCAGATAAACTGCCTTGTTGGTCAGTCGAGATAGGTTTGTATCTGGCTCTTTCGCCTCCTCAAGCATTTCATCTAAAAATGCCTTCACCATCACTCGCTGTAGCTCTATATTCGATGTGTATTGTATATTGGCAGACAGATCCATTAACATCTCGTCTTGTCTTGTATAATTCTTGCGTCTCACCGCTGCAATTTCTTCTGTGTCAGGTTTTGGGATACTTCCATCGACAATCACAACATGCCGCTTACAATTCTCAAGCGCCAATTGAAACTGATACAGCTCATTTGCATATGTCTGCTTGTCCTCCACGCCGCTGATTCTATAATAACAATTATAAAAAAACTTTGAATCGGTTCCTCGTTCTGTGGGTGCCTTTTTAAAATCCTCCAACCCATTTCCTGTTATCCATGCATTCGTACAGTTAAGCACTTGCGGCCGCACGCCATAAATCCGCTCATTATTAAGTGCATTCTGTATCTGAGCCCGAATCCATTTGAGATTAAAATCTCGTGGAAATTCCTTCATTCCCGGCAGCTCAAGGCTGTATGACATGTGATTGTCTGTATCGAGAATTTGATATTTCGCATCTCCGTGATACTGCAACAACACAACATCACACCCCGCATTGGAGAGAACATTGACAAGCATCAACTCATAATTGCTAATCTCTCCCTCATACAAGATTTTTGGAATCTTGTTTTCACCGAGTAAATTGACAACTCGCTCAAATCTATAGTATAACCAGCACATAAACTTTATGTATGCATTTTTCAGCATATTGTCATTTTTGCCGGATTTACGCAGGGAATCAAGCGTATCAAAAAGTGCGCGTGCCACATTTCCACGCTGATAATCATTCATGCGCGGAAGCCATTTTTTCAGACTTTGTATGATAAAATCTGGACTTAGCCGAAACCCCAAGCCCATAATTTCTTCATAATAGGCAAGATTCTTCTCATCTGGATTGGGGATTCTGCCCTCAATAACCACACCTGAAAGCCTTGCCGCCTCGTAATACTGTTGTATAAACTGCCCGACAGCCTCCGTATACCCATTAATCCTATAAAAGTACACGCCTCTGTTGGGTCTGCTATCGCGTTCTATAAAAAAATCATTCAGATTGTTTATCTTAATATGCGCAAACATATTTTTCCCTCAATCAATATCCTATAACCACTCTTCTCATAATATTAAAAGTATATCATAATGCTATTGTTTATTCAACAAAAACAGAACATACTTTCAAATCTTAATTGATTTTTAATCTAAATTTAATGTTTCACGAACTCTCTTTAACATATTTTAAAAAATGCCTTCTGCCTTAGGAACCCGTAAAACCTTGAATAAACAGATTGATAAATTCATATCCCACTGCCATATTGATGTTCTGTGTATTTCGGATTACTATAGTGCTGATACCGATTACTTCCCCATACATATTAAGAATCGCTCCACCGGAACTGCCTGATGATACAGGTGCTGTAAACTGTATCATATCCACATCATCATATTTGCGGAATCCAGAAATAATACCGTCTGACACAGAGTTAAAAAGTCCTAACGGACTTCCTATTGCCACTACTCTTTGACCTCTGACAAGCTTCTGTGATCCTCTATAAATAGGAAGCGGAGTAAGAGTTCTATCAATCCGAATCACCGCAAGGTCAAGCACATCATTGTACTTAATAACTTGGCTCGTTCTATAACAGTTATCATCATTTTCTATCCGAACAGAGAAAAAACTGCCCTCACTCAAAACATGATTATTTGTTAAAATATACCCTTTCCTTCCAATCATAATGCCAGAACCAGAAGCAAATGGTTCGCCAGCACTGTCGTGCACCATAATCATCACAACAGAAGACGCAAGTTGTGCAAGTTGTTCAAAGCTCAATTCTGCTTTGGCAGCACTACCTTTGCTTGTGTTAATCCTCCCTGTATGTTGTAATGCTGTCACGCCTGCTGCATTTTGAGAAGAGGGTGATATTCCCTGATTGTTTTGAGATACTTGTGCTGACTGTGGCGATACTGTTTTTCTATCTTGCCGCGGTGGTATTGTAACACGCACAGGATGTGTATCCTCTGACACTGGTTGCGACAATGTCTTTTTCTTATCTGGTCTTGGTGGAAGTACCACTTTAACATTCTGACTATGTTGATTATTCCCTTGTCCACTTTCCATTCTTTTATCCCCTACACTATTTCCGAACAATTGTTTATTTCCACAAGCAATGAGCCAAGCGACTGCGAAGCAGACATTTGGCAAATGCCACGAGGGTCTAATCCTCTGCAACTTGCTGCATTAAAATTTAATGCCCCGCCAGTTTACTGCGGAGTTATTGACTTGCTAACCATGTTCGCATTATTCAAGAAAACCCCTTTTGCACTTGATAATACAAAACTATCTTTCGTTAGATATGCACAAATATATGAGACATACCTAAAATATATGTTAATTCAATTTTCCTAACAATACCTTTGCTTAATAACATGATTCTATACATATTTTACTAATATCAAACTGCAAAGTCAACACAAATAAAACAATGCTATCTTTTCATTACTGTTCATTCCGATCCAGTAATGATTAAAAATTCATGCAAAATCTGCAAAGCGAACAAGTCCATCGCACAAATAGATTTTTATCTGCTAACTGTACATTTTCTTATATGACTTAAAAACTATAATTATCAGTAAATGCTAAATCCTGTGTAAACAACAATATCTTTTTCTTTGCAATCCTCTTACATTTTCTCTAAATATGTGCTATAGTAATTAATATTTTGTGATACTGCAACTATTACAAACCACATTGTCACCTTACCGTGAAAGTTCCTCTTTACTTTTCCAGCAATCTATCATATGATTATATCACTTTGGTTTAGGAGACTTTGATTATGAACGATTCCTTACTTTATTATAGTGTGGGTGCACTTTTATACTGCCCTGCAAACAGAAAAACAATCGCTGATTCTATTGCGCAGCAAAGATTTGGCACAAAATATTCGCTTGCTCTATGTCTGGAAGATACCATACGCGACGACTGTGTTGCAGAGGCAGAACATATTCTTACCAACTCACTACATCAATTAGCCATGCGAGCAGAACAGGATACATTTTATCTGCCAAAAATCTTTGTGCGCGTGAGAAATGCCCGACAAATTAGTAGACTTTGCAAAGCTTTTGGAGAAAATATTCGACTTGTCACAGGTTTTATCCTCCCCAAATTTTCACTCGAAAATGCGGATACATACATACAAGAGGTGCTTCGTGCAAACCAACATGTCAACCAACCAATATACACCATGCCTATTTTCGAGAGTCCTGATATCATAGATCTGCGATATAGAACAGAACTTCTATATATGTTAAAAGAAAAACTTGACCAAATTGAAGATAGAGTACTAAATATTAGAGTTGGCGGAAACGACCTCTGTCATGCGTTTGGATACCGCAGACACGACAATGAATCCATACACCAAATCCGTCCAATCGCTGACATTTTCTCCGATATTATCACTGTATATGGACGAGATTATGTGGTCTCTGGACCAGTTTGGGAATACTATCACAGCAGCAACTGGGAACGGGGATTATATCACGAAATCGCTGATGACAAGCTTTGTGGCTTTATTGGAAAAACAGTCATCTATCCCAGTCAAATCTCGGTCGTTAATGAGGCCTACAAAGTATCAGAGCATGACTACCAAGATGCGACGGCAATCCTAAACTGGGACAAAACTTCTCACTCTCTGGTGGCTGGCAGCGTCAGCAGAGACCGCATGAACGAGTATAAAACACACTCTAACTGGGCACTTCGCACCCTACTTACAGCAGAATATTTTGGTGTCAAAAAAATGCAGCCGATCAGCGATCAAACAATCTGAGGCAGCTCAATATAGGAGACCATCTTCTCAGTGCGGTCTATTTTCCAGTCAATATCCTTGCCAAGTAATTTATTAAGAGCTATATTTGGGATATTGACTTGCGCCGCAAGACAGCTCATCTGTAACCCGCCGGACATTCTTGTGTCGACTTCTCATGCCTTGCCGCCCCTTTATTTCTTGGTATAGCAATCAACCCTTTTCTCGTCTGAAGACAATCTACACTAATCTCATTTCCAGAAAGATAAGGCATCACCATCATATCATCAAATTTTCCTGCGGTCCTGAGCGTCTCTGCAAATATCTCATAAGAGCTACCGCTTCCTTGATACATTACAAACTTTTTGTATCTAACAACCACTACTTTTGGCTACCTTAACCCATCGTCTAAAACCCGTGGGATTGCGGTCGCCCTATTTTCAATCTCCATTTCTTCTCAAACATATCCAAACCGCAACTCCAATTTATTGCGGCAAAAAACAACCCTATGTTTCCGCCAATTTCTTGATAATCCCACAACATTTGTAATGCTTTAATGGATAATATTCCACCAAAACGCGCTTCTCCTCAGCAAGTCTTACAATGTGACTTAGCTCTGGATGCTGTCTATATCTTTCATCAATCAATACCTTCCACGGAACACGTCGCAACAATACACGTGTCGTCTCTCCAATTCCCGGTTTGATAAGGTTGATATCCTCCACATCAAATGTTGCTGCAAGCGCGCGCACCTCATCAATACCATATCCACTTTTCGTCCCTGCGCCAGACAATTGTGGCATCTGACAGATAGATGTATTGTCCATTGTAAACTGCTGTTCTATCGCTTCAATAAATTCATAGGACAAATCAGAATCTGCCAACTCCCCATAATACACTGCACCATGAAAATCATGAGGACCTATAATATCGTCTCGCAGAAAAGTTCTGCTCACCAATCCTGAAATTGTACAATTTAAGCAGGAACTTGGAATTAAAATATCCTCATGTGTACCACACAACTCTGTCACATTTGCAGGGTCCGCCAAAACTGCAATTTCCGCAGATACCTTTTCATAGACCTGAACATCCTGACACAATTCTTTTAATATTGCACCCTTTCCAACCCAGCCATCCAAAAAAAGAAGCTGCTGTGGGCAGAATCGCTCAAGAAGATATTTCATAGCATTGTTATCAATCCCTCGCCCCTTTATAATCGAAATTGCATAGTGTGGAACTTCCATCTGATATTTAAAACGCAAATAACGCTTCACCAAAATGCCAATTGGAATCCCTGCTCTCGCAAGGGATACAAGTACTATATTTTTCCCTCTTGTCTGCACAATCTTGTCCGCTAAGCATCCCACCGCCAAGGCAGTTGGTTTTGCATATGTTTCCAACGCTTTCGTGTATACTTCCATATATTTTTGTGTCGGAACATATTCTATTGGGAGCATTTCGCTGTAATGTTTTCCAGCCTGAATTAGCCGCTCACGCACTTCTGTAGGCTGCGGCTCCACCAAGCCTGTAATATCCTTTAAAAGTAATATAACGTCCTCTTCCTTGTATGAACTTCTCATTATCCCTATTCCCACGTCCAATTCTCTATCTTTAAGTCAACTATACAATTAAATTATTTTGTGTTGTTTGTTACAAGAATAAGCCCTCTCGACTTAGCATGACTCGCTATCAATGTGCCCATCGGTCCAATCGGCATTTCTTTCTTTTCAAGCGCTGCCTTAATTCTTCCATATTCTTCTGCTGCCTGTCCATCAAATTCCAAAATTGTAATCGGGGAGAGGAACAAAGATGTTGCAATACGATTCCTATCCGCCGCTATGCTCTTCTCAACGCCATACATCAATTCTGCATAAGTAATTGATGAGATGCACAGTTCTTCCGGATCATACGAAAGAAATCTTTTAATCAAAGTATCTGGTTTATGTTTTATTACACAAATACAGATATTTGTGTCTAACATATACTTCATAGTGACTCGTACTCCTGCGCCTCAGTACGTCAATTTGAAGGTTTACACAATCTTTGGGATACTCCCTTTGGGTAAGAATTTTGTGATGTTATTTTAAGAATAGCTATTGTGCAATAATAAATTTTTACAAAAATATTTTTTATATTTTGTAACTCTTGTGGCTAA
The DNA here is from genome assembly GCA_014239155.1 of Lachnospiraceae bacterium. Taxonomy (GTDB): domain Bacteria; phylum Bacillota; class Clostridia; order Lachnospirales; family Lachnospiraceae; genus COE1. Next base: position 72,327 of record JAAZZQ010000008.1, read on the forward strand.
ATACTTCCGCACATCATCCTATGCACATATAGCCTCATTGCTTCTCCCACTCTTTCAGGATCTGCCGCAAAGCCTCGATTTCATCTTCATCTGGCTTTTCTCCTTCGCTTAGCATTGCAAGCATTTTTGCACATGAACCCTCATAGTTTTTGTCTAAGAAATTCTGGGTTACCTCACCCAAATATTCCTCTTTGGTAATGGTAGGAGTATATCTCTTAAACCGCTCACCCTCAATTGCTGTCACCAAATTCTCCTGCTGCATCTTGATTAGAAATGTATTCATAGTTTGTTTTTTCCAGTTCTTTTGTGTTCTTACATTAAAATCATCTAGAAGTTCTCCCAAAAATACTGGCTCTCCCTTTGCCCATAATGTTTCCATAATTTCCAATTCTGTCTCTGTCATATACATCTCCTCCTTAATTAGTACTATAGATTTAATATAGCGCTATGCAAGAAAAATTGCAAGTCCTTTATACTATTTATTAAGTAAATAGGACAAACAATCTTCTGGTCTCCTAATAAATGTCCTAATCCTTTCATTTTTCTTCTTAAAAGCAATACCTGATAACTACAAAAGAACATATCACATTCAAATTCCGCTATAAATTCTACTTTTGTTTCAATTTTATGCCTTCTTCTTAACACTTTCCAATCTGTCTGCTTTCCAATCTGTTTCTTTGCTTTCAAAAACTCTACAACATCAATATCCTTCGGTAACTCTGATTTGTGTTTTTGGGGAACCATCTTTAAATGTTTTTTATCTTTTCGAATCATAGCAACCTCCAAAAATGTATTTTTATTATAGCATAACTAGAGCGTAACATTAATAGAAATCGTTAAAAAATCCCAGAAACATTAATTTTCCAGGGTTTTAAGCTCGTATTATGTTCATTTTTTAGTTCAAAACTGTAAAAGTCAGGGTTCTGATGCTGGTATGCGCCCGTCTTCGGCATATCTTTTCTCACTTAGCAACCTAATCTCAATTACCTTTTATACTGTATAGGTTTCTGATAATATCATCGATTTCAGGTTCTTTAATCTCAATATTTATAATTTCAGCTTTTTGAACCACGGATGTTATAATCTCGGCAGCAGAAATATCTTTAGCGACAAATAATATTTTGATCTCACAATTATTTATTTGAATATCTTTTACACGATCGATTTTTAAAGAATCTATTTTCTGTTGTGTTATCAATCTAATCTCACTATCACCGCTGAAAGAACTTTTCACTTCCTCCAAAGGCTTATCCAACATCACTTGACCATTATTGATCATAATGATTCTACTACAAATTTCTTCTATATCTTTCATATCATGAGTAGTTAACACAACTGTAATCTTTCTTTTACAATTGATTTCTTTTATCATGTCCCTAATTTGCTTTTTAACTAAAACGTCTAAACCAATTGTCGGTTCATCTAAAAATAATATTTTAGGGTCATGCAGTAATGCTGCACATAAGTCAGCCCTCATTCGCTGTCCTAAACTCAACTGTCTAACTGGTTGATTCATGAATTCATTGATTTCCAATAACTCACCATAATAATTAAGATTTCTTTCATATACAGCATCATCTATTTTATATATTTTCTTAAACAAGCTAAATGTATCAATCGGAGGAAGATCCCACCACAATTGAGATTTCTGTCCAAATACGACCCCAATCTCCTTAGAATTCTTCTTACGATTTTTATAAGGAGTTCTTCCTAATACAGTAATATCTCCTGAACTCGGAACTAAAATGCCACACATCATCTTGATCGTTGTAGATTTTCCAGCTCCATTTGGACCTATAAAACCAACGAGCTCTCCCTCATCAATACTAAAACTAACATCTTTTACTGCTTCTTTTGTCTGATATTTTCTGTTCAAGACATATCTAACAAAATTTTTATCATTTACTGCAATCTTAAATTTTCTATTTACATGATCTAATTTTATTATACTCATACCTAACTCCTAGTCATATATAGTTATTTATAAAGCTTCCTAATTTCCTACCCCTGAATATTTCTTTAGTCCATAATTAAATATAAGCAAAGATAACAGTAACATAATCACTCCTATAAGAGGCGCTATAATTCCAAGTATAAATTCGTATCGTGAAGATACTTTATCAAGCAGAAGAAGACTAGGATAATAATTTATAAATGCCCACGGGCATACAAATGTTAATATATACTGAATCACCTTTGGAAATATTTCAATCGGATATTGAGTCATATCTCTCATATCATAGTAAAATATATCGCCAATTTCTGTTGATTTTACAATAAAAAAACTCAAAGAGCCTACTATAATCATCGATGCGACTTGAATTAATACGCCTCCGATAATACTTAGGATCAAATAAATAATTTTACATCCATTTAGATGATTCGATAATTTTGAAAATGCTGTGACCAAAAATACTATTGTTACAATAATCTGACCAATAAATGTATCACCAAAGCGCTGAAAAATTAATTGCCTCAACACGCCAATAGGACGCATTAAAAACACATCAAGTTTTCCGCTTTGCACGAGGTCACCCATGTGGTAACCTGTATACCATATTAGAGTTCCTGCAATTGCATACGTCAGTAAAGATAATCCATATAGAACTGATAATTCACTAAAATTCCATCCAGCGACATTACCGATTCCACTTATTAATACCCAATATGTTGCAAATGTTATAAAGTAACAATAAAAATTCGAAAGCAATCCCAAAATAAAGCTTAAGCGATACTCTACTCTTCCTCTGAAAAATACTCTAATATATAACCAGTATGTTGAGAAAAAATCTTTCACCTAAATCAACCTCCTTGAACAACCAACTTATTAACAGCATGATTATATGCGAAAACCAAAATGCTGAATAATACAATAATCCACACAAATAAAATAGCTATATCCTTATATATATCAATTTGAGGTACTGTTTCTAAGCATAGCCTCAAAGGAAAAGAATAAAGATATTTAAAAGGCAAATAATCAATTAGTGCCTTTAAATGTGTGGGGAATAGTGCAATTGGAATAAATGATCCAGATAAAAATCGTATTGTATCTGAAAGCAAACGATTAAACGGCCATATCTCATAGCATATAAATGCTATAAATCCTATTAAAGCATACATGATTGTATAAAGCACATGCCCAAATACAACCGCAATACAAAAGAATAGCAACTGATCTATATGTATTGAATCAAGTCTTGTAATAAGAAGTGGCAAAAAAATAAGAATGACCGGAAGTCCCCTTGTCAATAAATTCGCAAAAATTTCGCCAAGCATTTTTTGATATCCTAGATAAATAAAATTTACTGGCTTAATAAGTTCCATACAAAACGTACCATCTGACACCTTGCTGGATATTTCATTCGACAATTGATTAGAATAAAACATTCCTATTAGGTTTGATAATATGGTATATACAATCATATAACTTACTAAACTACTATCTTTTTGGTAAACATATTTCCACAAAGCAATCGATACAAATATCCTAAATACAGAACCGATAACTCTAAATAATGCACTGCTTCTATATACGAATGAAGTTTTAAATGCAATTTTAAATGTACTCATATACAATTTTCCTCCAATCCTAGAATCCCGACATTTTATACCAAGGATTATGTCGGAACTGGTACATTCATCACCTCTCGGAGATCTCGCTGCTTCTGCGTGATCTCCGAGAGGTGATGATGAATATTCTTGCGATAGGAAACCGTCTTCCCGGAAATATGAAAACCGGTATTCCGGATACGGAAACCACCATTGATTGGCTTGATTATGCCTCATAAGAAATTTCACCATTGTCAAGCCCAAAGCCGCTTTGCGGTACGTTAGCAGGCTTTACGATGGTGAAATTTCTGATATGATATGTACCGCCAATCAAAGCGGACACGTTTTCCTTACCATCGGACAGTATGGACTTCTAAGCCGTAATATTCAATGAGCCTTTCCTGGTTGCTGATAGTACTCGATCACATCAAGTTCATCTAGTAATGACTGAAAGAATTTTTCAATCAGATCTTTCAGACGATAAATCCTGATCGCTTCAACCGGATCCTTGATACAGTTGGTCATAAGAACAAAGTATCCATAGTTCTTCTCGGTCTTACGGATTGCATCTTCCTTAAAACTGTGAGTTTTGCCTCTGACTGGTGTTTCTTTGATTACGAAGTACTTCTGATACAGCTTTTCATCTGCAGGATCAGGAGTCCCGTTGACAAGATTGTTTTCCAGTCGATCGAGCATCGCATTGAAACAAGCCTTGTCATCTGTCGCTTTTTGATCATTGTAGTAGAGGCTACCCTTTCTCGATTATGAGGTAGTACGCAATCGACAGTACCTGCTCCGCGGGGGATTCAAAGCACTTGCCCAAATCGGAGGCTATGCCAGTATTCGCACATATCTGATCAAGAACATATATTGCTCCGTAGAACTGTCTGAGACACTTTTCAGTAGGAACCGGTTCGGTCTTTGCAGGCGTTAAGCTCTGCTAGTATTCGGCTTTGAGCCGATGGAAAGTTTTGTTAGGAGTAAATGTTTGGCCGTCGTACTTTCCTATGTACTCACGCTTATAGTCGGACTGTTGTTTTTCCGTATTCCAGAATCCTTTGTCAATATAGACATATCCGTTTTGGCAATGCACTTTGCCTGTGATCCAGGGCTCATCGATATGCAGACTCATAATTCCATCTCCTTGGTATAATTCATCGGGATGGCAGAGCGAATACCAAAACAATATATAAGTTCTACTAAATCAGATCATTTAAAATTGACCTATCACATGAATTACTCTCAAATGCGCTACACCAACGTTCAACACCAAACCCAACGCATCCCGTCACTATTCTGTTATTACATGCGAAATTAAATGCTTTAGAGAAAGAATTGTTATGATAATTAATTGAAGAACATGCAACATCATTCCCGTTTATAGGGATTATCACTTCTCGTTTTGTATTATTTATCAATTGATATCTTTTTGCCAATCTATTCATAGGTGTTGCATAAAAATGATCTGTCGCAGCTTCAATGCGAGCTTGATTATTAATTCGCTGAGCAAATAAGAAAATATTCTCCGCAAATTTATCCAGCATACTGCGGACATATTCTTGCTCTCCAATAAATACAATTTCTCTCTGAGTAAATTCTTTTAATCGAACACCTTCTGTATAGGTATTTTCTCTTCGAAATACTCTCGAACAATTGGTGATACAAACATTTTCTATATCAGTACGATTCTTAAATAGCGGATAAATATTTAAACAACCCGCTGGAATTAAAAAGCTTATTGTATTATCGTCAATCACGCTTGATTCTACTTGCTTCGTTTTCATAACCTTTTCAACATCTTTTTCATGAATTGATGCATTTAGCAACAAATAGTCTGGGTTTTTATCAAAATATCCGCACTTTTCCAATTCTTCCTTACTAATAATTGAGCCCAAATTGAGTTCTTTATAATTTTTATCTGGTATCAATGTCTTAAAAAAATCATCCAACGCATGAAATAAAACGGCCTTTTTTTGATATTCTTCTAAAGTATCCATATTTCTTTCTTCCTCTATTTATCATTCAAAATGTGTCTATTTACAATGTCCGCCAAACTCTCAATTGTCGAAATATTGTCTACTAACAAATCGCTATCATCAAATTCTATATTATACTTATCTTCTAATTGAACAAGAATTTGTATAAATTTGAACGAATCAATCTCCATATCGTTAATAGGATCTGTAACAGATGTATCCATACCATGGATATCCTTAAATATTTCTAAAATTTCTTTTGCAATTGTATCCATATAATATTACCAACAATACTTTTTATCTGTATTATGTATCCTTTCCTTAAATTTCTGATAAAGTACTCGTTCGATAACGTAATTAAAAACCTATTCTTTTTAAATACTGCAATTTTTCTTTAGACTCAAAGATTCTTGTTATGAATGATATTCCCCAAAATTCCTTTTCTCCTGATCTAGAAAAATAATAATTCAGTTTTTCTAAATCGATATCATTAAACTCAAACACAGGAACTTTTATCTCAAAAAAATATGAAATTAGTTGAAATACAAACTCAACCTGTTCATTCACCTCATATTTTTCTGTAAGTTGTTTCAGATACTCAAAATTGAAATCCTTTGTCTTGATCGTCTCATATATATCATTTAATCTTGAAAAATTAAATTCAGCTGGATCTTCACCATCTACATACTCATTATCTAACAAGAAATTCACACAGCTATTAAAAAAATGACAACAAAGATGTAGACAATTATAATAAGGATCCATAACATACAAAATAACATCTCCATCATGAACTACTTCTGTATGCTCATATGCGTCTAGAAACGTTATCTTACTTTCATACATAGATTTATAACCTCTCCATGAGAATTTAAAATTAATATCAATATTGCTATTAAAATCGTCAGTAACAACTTTAGCAAATTGAGAAATCTCATGGCTATATAATCTGGTCATCATAATTTGATTTCTGTCATAAGGTCTGATTGCTTTAAGCTCTCTATCATACTCCCCTTGTATATAGCCTAAAGAAAAACAGATATCTCTTACTTTATCCAAATCTCTTTCATCTACCAAAAAATCAATATCTGAATATTTTCTCACAGATCGGTCTTTATATACTGTAAAATCTAGACCAAACCCCTTTAAAATAATAAATCTAATCTGTTCTTTTGTGAATCGCTGATATAACTTTGCATATTCACTTTTTCGCATTCTCATATGATAACGAACGATTTCATATTGATCTTTTATCATTTCTAATAGCTCTAAATGCTGATCATTGAAATACGTATCTTCTTTCACAATTTCATAGAAAAAAAGATCTAATTTATGATATCTTAAAAAGCCAACCACTTGATCATATTCAAATGTATTGTTGCGAAATATATCACAAATTTGCTTTTTATCTTTATGAAAAATACTATATACCAGCTTCTTTCTAATTTGTATTTCTTCTGCCAAATCTATTTTTTCACTCCTATCTATTTATCTATTGTGAAGAAGTTACATGTCTACTCTTTGAAAAGCACTCTTACTGGCCTTCATTTCTTCTATCGAATAATTTTCAAAAATAACAATCTTTCCACTCTTATATTCCTGCAACAATAAATTATGCAACTCTGAATTTTCTAATATCCATTCGTCATTCAATGCTAAATGCAGATCTCTTACTCCGTCATTCCTATGCACATGATACGCTTGAATTCTATTTCTGAATTTATTTATAAACTCAATACTCGTCCGCTCATTGTTAATATTATAATGGCCTATATCAAACAGATATCCTATATTTTTGTTACCATTTATACCATCTATATATTCAAAATCTGAATATGTATCCCCCAAATAAGACTTGTAACAATTATATTCCACCAATTTTTGATTTTCTATTAACAACGTACTCCCGTGATTCTTCAAAAACGTCAAAACAGAATATAGATCATTCATAACCATCTGCAGTCTTTGCTCTTTTTTTCTTGCATTCGAATGAAAACCACAATATCCTAGGTGCACCACTAGATACGTCGCATGTATTTTGACACAGAATTCAGCAATCTCCATAGTGATTTTAAATGCTGCTTCCCTAATTCGATCAACTCTTTCCCCCAAATTCAAATCGGTACATGAATGAACGCTAAGGGTAACTTCATTCTTTTGGGCAAACTGATTTATCAATTCAATATAATTTTCATCATAAATTAGTGATTGATAACTAATGTCATCCACATTAATTTCAATATGTTCAAATTCATTCTCTTCTTTTATGACATCAAACATATCACTGAGGTGCTTTACTGTTCTTCCATACTTTTTTCTCATATTCTCTCCAAACAGTCTAATTGCATTCTCTTACCTTATTTGCTTTAAATACCATTAGAGATGGATACTTTTTATAAAGTGCTATTTCCTCTTCTGAGGCATTTTGCTTCGCTGATCCAAATTCATAAAACCGTTCAAGACTAAATCCTGCATCTACTAAAAAATTAATATATTCATAAATGGGTCTTCGATACGTAATAAAATCAAAATCATCACTATCTAACCACTTCCATCTTTCTTCTCCACTATAAAAATAATTATCACTAATTCCATCTTCCTTCCAAATGGATCCGAAGGCTACTGAATAAAAAATCGGGTCATTCAAGCTAAATACAAATGTTCCACCTAATTTTAACATTCGATTTACTTCTTGAAATACCTTATCAATATCTTTGACATACATAAATGCACAAATAGATATTACTTTATCGAATTCTTTTGATTCAAAGTTACTCGTCTCTTCAATAGCAGACGTTATAAATCGTATGTCCACATTTTCTCTCTTAGCATAATTTTGTGCACACTTAATTTGCTCTGATGATAGGTCTAAGCAAGTCATTTTTGCGCCTTGCTTCGCAAGTGCTATACCACAATTTGCACCTCCGCAACCTAATTCAAGTATCTTTTTCCCCTTTACATCACCAATTAATTTTAGATCTTTTTCTTTTGGACAAGAACTATTACCATAGTCAACCTCATCAAAAGAAAACGTCGCATTTTTTTGATATCGATCTGCTTGTTTATTCCATGAATCCCTGTTAACATCAATTATACTCATTACAATTCCATCCTTTCATATATAAATTATTTTAATAATAATAATGCTTCCCTATTTAGTCAAGTGTTTTTTCCTTATTTTTCAAGGAATTTCCAGTTACATATCTCAGATGAATGAGCCAAGAGGATGGACATTTCTCCGTATCTGGTACGAAAGTAGAGGAGTTTTGGGTACACGAAATAAAACGTCTTTATTTCTCGCTCTACATGGCCTTGTGTATACCCATCCATCTACGGCAGCGAACCTCCCGTGTCTACCAGGATCACCTGCATCTCTGCCGGGTCCTAACTTCCTTCGTCTCGCCTGTCCATATTCAGGGTGTCAGCTTAGCTCCTTTACAGGGTCGTGCCCTATGGAATATATTCCTGCCGACTATTGGCTCATTCTTTTGTATTATGGTCCTATGTCAAGAAAAAGTACAACTTAAGAATGACCTTTTTTCATCATTCTTTTCATTATAGTCTATCTTGCTTATCCTTATGTTCATGAATTAATTTGTGAACATAGCCTACTGACAAACCTGTTTCGACTGCTGTCTCTCGTATCGTTTTTCCTTTTCTATGTAACTTCAGTATCTTTTCTTTTTTTCCTCTGTCACATTACTCTTACGACCTGCTCCTCTCGTATTTGTGATCGCAATAATAGTCTTTTCTTTTTTATTATATATTTCCCATACTGTTTTATATCTACTTGATATTTCCACATATACCTCATTTGATATACCCCCATAAGTATGTTCATACATTTTAAGTAGTATATACAGTTCTCCCAGGTCACTTACTCTCATTTCTATTCTATTCATCTTACACCTCACACCACTGTTTTCTATTGACTGCTCACATATTTCTTCTCATACTGTTCTGGTGATAGGTATCCACAGTGACTATGTATTCGTATTGTATTATAAAAGGCCTCTATGTATTCAAAGACTAGCCTATATGCCTCCTCATATCCTTGTATCTGCTTATTTTTCAACCATTCTCTCTTTATTAGTGCATGAAAGGATTCTATACAGGCATTATCCCACGGATATGCTTTCTTAGAATAACTATGAATCATTTCTTCTATTACATTAGGAAACGTTTCTGATACATACTGACTTCCTCTATCTGAATGAAATAACAGTGTTTTTCCTAGATTGCGTCTTGCCTTCGCCTTTTCCACTGTCTCTGACACATAGCATGCTTCCAGTGTGCGGCTAAGTGTCCATGCGATAATCTTACGTGAATACAAGTCCATAATGCATGTAAGGTAAACAAATCCTTCATTCTTAGTCTCAATATAAGTGATATCAGATACCCGGACAGTGTTAGAAGCCTCTGGATTAAACTGTTCATCTAGTATATTTTGCAGCTTAACACTACAGTTTGAATCTGTGGTTGTATAGGTAAAGTGTTTGACCCATTGTGCTTTCAAACTCATCTGCCTCATGTAGTTACTTACTGTCTTTTCAGAAATCTGTTCTCCTTGTGAATGTAATTTCTGGGTTATTTTGGGAGCACCATAATTCTGATGAGATTCTTTATAGATATCCCTTATCTTGGTTTTTATTTCTTGTCTACATTTTTCAGATTTTGATGGTACACGCTTTTTCCATGTATAATATCCAAAACGTGAAACACCTAATATTTCCAGTATCCTGCTGACAGACCCCCTGTGTTTCCTTGATGTCTGTCCTTATTGTGTGACATACTCATATGTGGCGTGGTAAAGTGCTTGTGTCATTTTCCCAGGATACCGATGGCTTTTTTAGGATTTCAAGAGCATCCTTTGTATCACGCAGTTTCTTCTCAAGACGTGCAATTTCTTTGGCTTCATCACTAGAGAAGTTACCAGTTCCTCTAGTGGGATAGCACCTTCATTCCGCTTGGCAATTGCAATCCAGTGTTTCAGAACATAGAGGCTAATTCCCAAGTTAGAAGCTGCCCGCAAGAGCGTTAGTTCTGGATGCTCTTTTTTATACTTTACTGCATCTTTCTTAAATTGCTTTGTAAATGTTTTTCCTTTTCCCATGATTTGTTCCTCCTAGTTTCTTATCATATACCATTTATGAGAAAAGGTCTTTCTTGTTTTGTACTATTTATATAATAGCACCATTAAGTCTTACTGACCTGTTCTGTATGAATCCTTGACGGCACCTTGCGGCGGACATTTTTCCGACTCGTTATTCATACCTTTCAGCCTTCCTGTCACGGCTGAATTCAGCTCTCTGCAGCTACTGCTTAAAGCTCAATTCAACCGTAACAGGGCATTACCTGTTTTGTTTCTGTTTGTTATACTGCCTGCATCTGCGGCCTTTTTATGTCACCAAGCAGTTTCACCAGGCCATAATCCACACCTTTTGTCAGTATCGTGTAAAATATCCTTAGAATCTTACACACCACTACTACCACGGACTGCATCTTCTTTAATGGGTTTTCTTGGCGGGTCCAGTAGTATTCATGGATTGCCCTGAACTCAGCATTCTTTCCTACCAATGATATCGCCGCTTCATACAGTACATATCTCAGGCGTTTCCTGCCCCTGTAGCTGATCCGGCTTTCATCGTTATGCTTCTTGGAATCATTTACCACAATTGCATACCCTGCCAGTTTCTGCAGCTGCTTGGGATTATCAGAACGTCCAATGTCTCCCACCTCTGCAATGAAGCCGCTTACCGTTACCTTCCCGATCCCTTTGATTTCCATCAGCTTATCAACATATGGAATCTCCTTCAGTCTATGTTCAACAGCAGCTCCTCCAGTCTTGACGCATATACATCTATGTCACTTAACAGGTTTTTCAGTTCAAACCTCCCCGCTTCCGGTGCTTCCCTGCTTGCAACGCTGTGCTCTGCACCTGATACCAGGATCTTTGCCCTCCTCATTCCAGCGCCTCTCAGCTTTGCGTCCTTCCATATCCGGTTCACACCTTCTACACCAAGTTCCCTGATGTCCTCCGGCAGCGGATCCACTTTCAGTACCATTCTCCCGCTGACTGCCTTTAAATCCCCATAAACGTCTTTATATTCAGGGAAGTAGATGGCAAACCATCTGGCGACCCGGTTTTTGATCCTCGTGAGCTCCTCCTGTGTCTGAAAGCGCAGGTTCGACAGGCTCCTGATTTCTGCATAGATATCGGTCGGAATGTGTGGGTAGGGAAAACGCCCTTCATTAACCAGCGCAGCAATCGTCTTTGGATCCTTACGGTCATTTTTGTTAGGATTGTTGTCATCCATCTCTTTCGACTTCTTGACATGATGTGGATTCACGTGTACAGGCTTCATTCCGTTGTCCTGCAGGAATTTCCCCAGAACAAACCAGTAGTGTCTGATTGGGTCCATACCGGGAATTACAGCGGTTTTGCCGTATCTTCCTGCGATATCCTCCACCCATGCCTTGAATGTCAGGAATCCGACCTCCGTGTTACTGAATTCAAGCGGTTTTTAGTGTACTCATAATTCCGCCAGTCAAATGCCCTTGCATAATGTATTTCACTGCCAACATCATTATAGATGCAATTTTTGCGTTTTGTGTGTTATAATTCATTTTAGATACCTCAGAGTAAAATAAGATTACTAACCTGCAAGTCAGTAATCTTATTTTACTCTGAGGTATTTCTTTTTCTCGACCTTTTTTCTTGGAATTCCCTATATTTGTATTATACAGGAAGATCCTTTCATATATATAAATTATTTTAATAATAATAATGCTTGCGATATATTTGCAAATGCTTTAACTAAAGTTTCCGTCTCAATTGCATATGTAACACGAACAATTAATTGATCTTCTTTCGGCCAAACAAAAGATTGTCCACATAAAACTTTTACATGCGCATATTCATATAAAAATTTGAAAAGATCTATCTCATTGTTTATTACATTACCAGGAACCTTTTTTCCCTTAATCTCTGTAAAATCCAATACCGAGAAGAAACCTGACTCTGGTTTCATATTACGTACAAATTTCACAGAATCAATTCCTTTAATTACAGATTCTAATTTATCGTTCTCGATCACATCTGAGATTCTATCAATAATTTTCTGCCGCATCTCTGTGGGGACACTATCTATCCCATCAACGAGCGCGCTTAACAAATAAAAGTTCTCAATATATTTATTGATAAGAATGCTAAAATATTTTTCATATTCTCTATTTCTTTCTGGTGTATCACAAAAAGCACCAATTACTGCATATATCATAGGTAAAGATAAAGATTCTTGTGTTTGGAAAATATAATCAGCTATACACTTACTTACGTATTCATTAGCGACCACAACTCCACTTCGAATTGCTGCCATACCATAGGATTTCGATAATCCAAATAATGAGATTGTATTTTCGAAGTAATCTTCCATGCATGCGATAGGGTATGCCATATTATTTCTGTCATATGTCAAGTCTCTATATATCAGATCATCTATGATATACAATCCATTTTTCTTTGATATTTCACCTATTCTTTGCAAGACACCGATTTCTCTTTTTCCCATAACTTTTCCAGTCGGATTGTTGGGATTTTGATTTACAAATGCTACAATTTTAGGTCTATTCTCATCATTGCCATATTCACTTTGGATCTTTCGATTAATACACGCAATCTTTTCTTCTAAATCATCTGGATCAATGATCCAATTGTTCTCTTCTTTCAGATCAACAAATTCAACCTGAACTCCACAGTATTCTGGTATAAAATTAAATAAACCATAATTTGGAGCCGGAATAATAACAATATCGTTAGGCTTAGAAATAATTTGAAATAGGATATAAAATGCTTGTGTCGTAGAAGAAGTGAATGAAATATGAGATTCTTTGACTTCTGAGATATTTCCTCTCTCCTTACTTTTTTGAATTCCAATTTTTTTTAAGTAATCTATTACATTTTTCTTTAACATCTCAACTTCACGAGCATGCTCATAACTATACATAGACAGAGATGTAAGTGCACTCTTTGCATTTTCTATACAGGGACCAAAAGAATCAAATTTTAATGGATCGCCACTAGTCAAACTATAATGCTTACCAATATATTTTTCATTGGCCTTTATATCATATAGCTCTTTAATTCGATTTACTTTCTGCGTAAATTTTTTCCCTCTGTACGCACTTCCAACTCCATTTTTCATGGTTAGATATTCTTCATTTGACATATCCGGGAAATTTTCTATTATTCTAGAATATAATGCTCTACTCATCTCTATTTTTTTCTGATTCATATTATTTTTTGCATTCTTTCATAATATTATATGACCTTTATAGGCGGCTGTTTCCATGCGTGAAATGAATTCGCATAACAGATAGTATACGCCCCGTAATTATCTATAGTAAGCTCATCAGTACTCTCCAATTCATATGGTAACGCTATCGAAAAAAGGCATTTATGCAGGCACGTGATATCATAAAATTTATAAAAATGCATATCACTTTTTTCTTTTTCCTTAGTAATCACAGAAACCTTCTTCGGCAATCTTCTAAGTCCAGACGCTATACCGGAATCAATAAATACTTCTGAATAATATGATTTTTTTTTCACTGTTACAACACTAAAATGCAATTGAAGCGCCTTAGATATGATCCCTTCACCTGGTTCAGCATAAATAATTAGATTATATTTTTGTTTCATACACTGCAGCTTTTCATTGAGCTTCTCATAGAATGAATTATCAATATCCAACCTATAATTACCACCAATATTTAAAATCTTTGGACTTATCTTATATTGATCGATGATAAACTGCATCTTATCTAATACTTCTGATAATAAGTCAATATCTGTATTATTGGTTAAATGAAATGACAAACCATACAAATCATCATCAAAACCATAAAAGCTAAAAAATTCCTCTACTTCTTCCATTTCCATTCCATAATCAATATTATCTTTATATATATCATTAATATTAATTCTTAGAATCTTAATACTCTGCTCAGCATTTCTACACAATTTTTTATATTCTTCAATCGAATCGAATACAAAATAATTACACCCTCTAGCGTATAGATCTGAAATCATGGTTTCTTTTTTTACCGGTAAGCCACATATGATCTTGCTACTATCCACTCCAATATTAATCAGCTTATCAAACTCTTCTTGGCTTGCAACTTCAAAATTTGCATTTTCTTCTTTTAATATTTGCAATACTTCATCTTGAGCATTGGCCTTTAATGCATAATGAAGATCACAAGATGTTAAATTTTTTTTCATTTTATTAAAATCATGAATTAATTGTTCTCTATTCAAAATATATTCTGGTGTCATATTCTACTTCCTGCTAAATATATTTATGCTATAACTAGCTTATATCAATTTGTGCTCCAAAATGCAATTCAAAATTTTCTCCATATTTACCCTACAGTATATGCTATAAAATTGAATATTTTGAAAAGAACTGCTTTTTAATTCTAGCATTTGCACATGATTGAATGGTAACTCAAAATCAAATATATACTCTTGAATTTTTTTAATTCCTTGGTCTAGTGATATTTTCTCTATATTGCTAAGTGCTTTATCACCATGTAGAATAACAATCTTAGAAATCTCAGTTTCTGTTTGTGCCCGCCGTTTAATAAGCTGTAAGAAATCTCCCATAGGACATCTCAGCTTATCATCCACAAAAAATTCTTTTTCATTCATGTGAAGCTTTTCATACTCTATCAACCTTTCTGCTTGTTCCTTTGATAGCGCTAATTCGAGATTTCCATGGCTAATGCGATTTGTGCTTATCCATCCACTGGCCTTAATATTCTCTTTGGTATCCCATAAAAAGCATCGATCTACCGCAACAGATTTCGCTCCTTCTGCAAGCAACTTGGTCATTACAGTTGTTTTCCCAAAACCTTTATCACCTATAATTAAAATACCTTGTCCATCATAATCAACAGCTGTTGCATGCAACACTGCGAACTTATTTCTACTTATTAACAGTCCATACAAAATCCGAATCATAACATATACTTCTTGGATCAGGAAATAATGCTCATTCCTTTCACCAATATACATTTGGATTTGCTTCTTCCGTAATTCCCAAACAATGTAGTAATTTTGTTTCGTATTTATAAACACCACTCTGCCATCTTTTAATGTGTATACATCATTTTGAATGCCAGAATATCTCTCTTTTTCTCCTAACGCAAACTGCTCCATCATATTTTTGTAATATATCTGGAACCCCCACTGCGTATCTGTATTCTGAGGTGTCACCTCCTTTATAAAACCTAATACATAACGATTTAAATCTGATATTATTTTCTCTTTTGTACAATTTATAATCGTTAGTACATTATGATCTAGTAATTCATATGATTGGTTCTCCCTCACTACTATTCCCATACCGATTTACTTAAATCCTCCGATTTGATTTTTTTCGTATGCCATCTTGCACGATTTTGTATCAACCATACCTTTCCACTATCTGTGACCACATACTCTATGAATCTTGGATCATTATTATAATACTTATTAATTATACCTTTTAACCCCTTCAACTTATAGTAACATTCTGTAAAATCTGTCTTCATTTCAGAAAGATCCCTTGCGCCACTATTACTTCCTAGAATTGTATAACGACCATAATCCTCTATATTCTCACCATATGGATCTATAGAATATAACATTCCGTTTGCAGTTCTGTCCTTTCCACCTGCTAATACAGTATTAGGTTGCCTTTGGATAATGATATTTTTATTAATAATACTTTCTACACCTTGCTGTATGTTCTCCAACTTCTTAGTACACTGTATCAAAAATTCAAATACCATATCCATCATTTCATCAATCGATGTGTATTCATTGTATACCATCCGCTTTTGCGCATCGCTATATTTTTCTCCTAAGATAAATCGTATTAGCTCTTCTCTTTCCTTATATACTTCTTTACTTAATCTCTTTTCTTTATCAATTCCAAAGAAAGGGATGCTTCGTGGCAAAGATCTATCTTTTACTTTTTCACCAAACCGTATGATAAAACAAGGAAATTCCTCATTATAATCAATATCGCTTTCTAAAAGCTCCATTAACTTATGTTTAAAGTCCGTCCTTAACGACTCTTCAATTTTTTCTCTAGCAATAGCAAGATTATAAAACTTCTCAGTACATATAAAAGTGGGGGGTACATTAAGATTTAACTGCTTTAATTCAACAATTCCTTTCGCCTTATTGCCCACTTTATTCTTATCAATATATTTATCCTCAATATTTACAAAATACTTATTTTGGATCGTATGATATATTTGTTCCACGCCATCATCGCCTATATCCTCAATAAATTTTTCTTCATATTGTAATACTTGATCTACTAATTCACGATCCATACACATACTTGTAATCTTTTTTTCTAGATCACTCTGCAGTAATTTTAATAAATTTTCATTCTTAAATAACTCTTTTTGTTTCTCTACAATATAATTTACAGCCTCCTCCTCTGGTGTATCTTCATCTATATAAAAATCTAGAAACAACTTATCATAGTTCATTAATTCCATTGGATATCCGAACCGCTCCAGCTTATTAATAATTAAGTATTGACTGTAATTTTGCGGTAACAAAATAATAATTTTCTCCTTCATCGAGAATGCCTCCAACAACATTGTAAGACCTGGCGTTGTAACAATAATTTCGGCACTCTTCATTTCTTCTAAAAATTCTTCATGTTCCATTGCTTTGAATTCATATTTTTCATTTGGATACATGCTCTTAAGCTTTTTACATGTCCGCTCACTACTCACTACAAGAATTCTATCAAAATAACTATTATTGAGTGCTCGATTGATCACATTGAACATCGAAAATGGATATATTATTTTCTCAAAATCAACAACTACATTTTCGACTCCCCCCATATGTATAATAAGTTTTCTTTCTTTTTGGCACTTTTTCTTTTCTTCCAGCACACTATCAATTAATTCTTTGTCTATAATACATCTTGTTTCTACAAAATTTTTAATCACTGAACGATTGCACTTTTCTTTCATATCAAATGTATTTTGAGAAAAATAATATTCTACATTTCTTAATTCTGGATACGTATTAAAATATTGCTTATCCCACATCCAAAACAAAGAATCCAAATATGCTATATTTAACTTCTTAGAACACCACTTTGGGAAAATAGGTTCCATTACAGAAATGCCATAATCAAATTTTTCAGATATCTCATATAGTGCATCTTTTGCATTTTCATCATGATACAGATCTAGGTAGATTGATTCGCATATATTTTCTCTCTTTGCATATTCATATGCTATTCCACTTCCAATAAAAGTACATTCATACCCATTTTTAACAAAAATTTTTAGTAAAGAAAAAGCTTTTGATATAGGTCCAAAGCCAAATGGTGTCGCATTAAATAAAATTCTCTTCATAATATACTCCTCAATTGAATCTTAAAAAGAAAAAATATCTTTATCTAATTCTTCAATATGTTCTGATATATATGCATTAATTGGTTCACATCCTTTACAGTATTGATGTATATTATTAAAAAGCCATTCTATTCCTTGAGTTGCCGAAATGTTTTTATTGTAATCCTCTAGTCTATGCACTGCACAATTACAAGGTACTAGTTCCTGATCAAATGGATTATAAAATCTCAAATACTTTACTAAATTGCACCTATGTTTTGGTGTAAATGTCTTTCCTGATGTATAATATTCTTTAATTTCATCTTCATCTCTTCCGGCCCATTGTTTTGAATATCCTAATAATCTCGGCTTATCTAAATTAAGATTATCCATGAATTCATAATAACTATCCTTATATGAATTAAACTCAATATCTTTCCAATAACCCGCTTCTATCTTCACGGGAATAATAGACCACTGATCAACACCTAGTTGATTAAGAAGCTTGTACAATTTTAATAATCGATTATAATTATTTTTGTTAACAACCGTATTTACTCTAACTACTACATTCGAAAAATCTCTTTTTATAAGCCGAATTCCTTCAACTGCAGCCTCATAGATTCCTTCTGTATTACGCACCATATTATGTATTTCTGGTATATCGCCATCTAAACTTACGATAACTTGATCCAATCCATTCTCACAAATATCCTTATACTTATCTTTCAGATAATAGCCATTTGTAATAATTGATGTTACACAATTATGTTGTTTCAATTCGTTAATATATTGTGCCACATTATCATTTAACAATGTCTCTCCTCCTGTAAAACGAACCAATTCACACTTTTCTTTGATAACATATGATTTAATACTTTCAAATTCATCTTTAGATAACATGCGTTTCTTCTTATGTTGTGCGAAATCACACATAAAGCAACTTGCATTACACAATTCACCTATTCTTACCAATAATATATTTTTCACAGCAAATCCTTTCCTAGTATATACTCCTTAGTGAATAATGTTTTTTATAACATTCATATAAATTATAATCATGTAACATACGCTCTTTTTTTATATCATAAACAAATGAGTTTCCAGGATATGCAAAATCAAATCTAACTATCCTTTCTGTCTCTAGTAACTCTTTTAACGTATCCGGACTTCCATATAAATCAATGTATTTATAATCTATTGTGTCATAGCTTTCGATAATATCCAATATCAGATTTTTCCCTGGTGAATATTTTCTATACGTTTGATCATATGACCATTTGATCAGATATAAAATATCACCATAATATGCATACAAAACATACGAGACCGGAATGTCTTCATAATATGCTGCTTGAAATTGAATTACTTTGTTTTGTAATAATTCACTATAATATACAAACTGATTTTCTCTTGTGAGCATATCTTGACCCTGTACTTTTTTCCATGATTTCTTTTCGATAATCTCTAAATCTTGTATTTGCTCAGTCACAGCTTTATTAAGTATCCTAAAGTCTCTTTTATACTTCTTCCGGACACGATCCACATTATTAATAGTAGTTCGTTCTTTCAATTGAGCATAAATGTTAACAAAACTTTCTTTTCTAATCAAAGGATTGCTCAAACGTTTCCATGATAGAAAATTTTGATCAAATATGACATCACAATATAATGGTATATTAGCATAAACTTGAGAAATATAAATATCTTTTACCCTAATCTTTTCTAATATAGATTGCAAAAAGACTCTTATATCTTCAGGTTTCGTTTTATTTAAATTACAAATAAAGGGATACCCTGAGATATCTGTCTTCCATATATTTTCGTCATGCTTCTCAATGCTACACAGTATCTCCTTATCCTCATCAATATATATTTTATAATTATGATTGCTTATTTTCATTTTTGACTGAAAATATGAATATGAATGCGACCACATGATCCCATACTCGAAACATAAAGACTCGATTCGATCTCTATAAGTCTCTATATCATCTAATGTTTCTATTTCTATCATGATTTCACCTATTATGTATTATTAAAATGCAATCATAGATAACTGTTTCTTTAATTCACCATAAACAAACTCTTTATTCACAGAATAACCATTGTTAGAACTTGTCTTAATCACTTTAGCATCTGTCACTTCGCTAATAGCATTAATTAGCGGTGATGTAGAAAAGTTCTCATCAAGTATCATAATAATATTCTTTCTCATTGCACTGGCCCAACCAACTTCAACTGCCACCCCTTGAGAGTCTTCTGGTATTACGACCACAATATCCGAATCTATCATCTCATAATAATCCAATTTCGTACATACATGGTCTTCCATTCTATTTAATCCAAACTTTTCGCGTTCTAAAGCCAAAAAAACATTGTTCGTATACCCCTTACATATACTATGTATACCTTGTATATATTCTTTAAAATCACTATTTGTAAATTCATTCTTGTTTAGATATTTCGATATAGGACATGCAATAAATATTTTTTTCATACGAACGTCACCTCATCTTATAATTTGAATTTTTAGTTTCATTAATGTAAAATGTAATGTTAAATTGTACAATAAATTATCTGATCCATCATTTCAAAATATGTTAACTTATTTTCATCAACATTTGTCACACCATAATAATCAAAAAAGCTTGCTACATATTTTATGCCAAGGTTTCTCTTAATACTTTTAGTAATCGTCATAAAATCTTTATATTTATCATTAATACCCGCTTCTGCCCAGTCAACAACACCAACATCAAGATTTGAATCAATCAGAATATTTGGCAAACAATAATCACCATGTGTTAGTACAGAACAATCTAATATATCCATTTGTTCTTCTAAATACTTCAACGCCTGATATATCGTCATATTATTGTTCTGCTCAAATTTTTCTTTATTGATCCATCCGTTTTCTAACCAAGAATGCATTTGTTCCACATCATATTTTGTACGATTCATCAATTTTTTGTTATCCGTTGTAATCGTAGTATTATGGCAATGTCATTAACTTAAGGAATCTTTTATATTTGATAGTATAAAAGGTTCCTTTTCTTTGTATTTTTCTTGTATAATAAAGACAGATAACTGATGGTCTATTTATGTGAATAAGGCAGGTGATTTTATGAAAAAATCTCAA
>JAAZZQ010000010.1 GCA_014239155.1 Lachnospiraceae bacterium
ACTGTATGACTGCTACTTCTATAGTCTGCCATGTTCTCATCCTCCCGTATACAGTATATCACAATCCACCTTTTGATAAAAGACGGCTCAAGCCGTACCGCCTAAAGGCGGTGGTTTTTACCCCGCGCTTGGAAAATAAAAAACTACCTTAATGTTTTTATTCATCTTGGTAGTTTTGAATCTGGAGATTGGTATTCTTGTTTTATTGTTAGGAGTAGATATTTAGACAATGAAATCGTAGTTTTAAGTTACATGAAAGTTTCAAACTAAGAATTATAATAACCATATTTTTGACAAATTTCATGTATCGTTTCAGCATAAATACTTCGTGAATGTTTATGTATATCAGTATTAATATTCTTTTTATATAAATATAACTCTCTAACTTCATTCCAATATTTATTATCTTTAATCCATTCAACTTTTTCATTCAATAAATAATACTCCTCTGGTTGTTCTTTCCATGAGTATGATTTTTGTTTCTTGTTGAAATGAATATATTCTTGATGCTTGTTGCCTTCATCGTCCATATAATCATTAACTATTGCCAAATCGCAACTGTGTAATATTCTTGAATTTTTTCTGTCTTTAACTTTAATTGTAAAAACTCGTGTAGAATCTTCAGCATTATCATATGCAAAATGAGATACTGCCTTATTTAATGCACTTCCTATCTTATTTTTAATTTCTTTTTCTGAAAACCTACAATCATTATCATTGACTTGTATATTGACATCAAGATCATAACCTATATTTGTTCCTACATCATATGTCACCATGTTTCGCTTTACACTTCCAACAAAATAGAATTGAAAAGTGAAGTCTTCACGAACTAAATTCTGCACAGAATTGATAATCTGTATCAGTTCCTTCTTTACGGGGGATAATTGCTTTCTTGTTACATACTCAAAATTGTTCATTTTTGTTTGTCTCCTTTTCGTAAATTAATTTTATCCCCACACCGACCATCTAACATCTGTTAAATCATTTCAGTATACCCTTATTTTTATTGTTTGTCAAGAAATTTAGAAAAATTCTTGCTTTTCTATATCAATAGTGCTATTATCTTAATAGGAAACCGATGTACAAATGGGGTACATTGCTCATCTATAAAAATTTTAGATTGGAGGTATAATTATGGATATAATGATTATCATTGCTATCATTGTAATTTCAATTTGTTGTATAATTATGGTTAAAATTTTCACAAAAGACAACAAACATGATCTTGAAATTCAAGCAGGAAAGTTTCGATTTTCTATAAAAAAACACGATTAAAGCAACTCAAACTTTATAATAAAACAAATATAACTATTTTAAAGCCAGTCCGATCATTTAGGCTGGCTTTGTTCATGTAAGCACTGAAGATAGCTTGTTTTCTTTAAAGTGTGTCCTGTTTGGTCACATTAATTTCTAAAGGGACATATTGTCTCTTTTAATATTTTGATCTGGACATTTTGTCCGACTCAAACTTTTTAAAATATTTACCATTTAGAAACACGATAATTCAGAAACTATTGTCTTATCCTGTCAAATATGATAGAATACCATCAGTCAGAGTAGACAGTATGGGGATAATTCCTCGGTTATCCTTTTCGGAAGCGGAAAGGAGATTATACTATGAATACTTTAGAGATTTTGACATTACTTTTGGTTGTTTTTGCAGCCCTGACTTACATAGATAATCACAATAACCGGAAATAGACAGGATAAAAATTATCCCCTACTCGCAATAGGGGATAATTTGTTTGTTGTAACTTTTTGTTAGCACATCAAGTTTCCGTCTAGGGTAATTGGGACATGCGAATATCTCCGTTACCTTCTATTCTGATTATAAACTATTCATTTTGTTTTTTCAAGTGATAGTTTAGAAAAGATAGAGTAAACTTACTGTCAGTTGGAGAATCGCAGGAAGCTCCTGCATAATGAACTTCTCAGACCTTTTTCACAGTTTACTCCTGACGATACTTTCTGTCAAATATTTCCGATCCGTTCCCGGATCGCCAGTTTCTTTTTGATGTCCACACT
>JAAZZQ010000025.1 GCA_014239155.1 Lachnospiraceae bacterium
AGGAAATTCAGGGCAGTATAATATTCAGCAGTTTCGTGGGAAAACTCGAAACTGTGAAAAAATCATGTGCTCTGGTCAAAATAATTGAGAACTATGTCTTATCGGGCTTTAAAAATGTCCAAAAGTTGTAAACTGGTGTATTTATTTTATATACACATAAAAATTTATTAAAAACGATATATAAGAAACTAAAATAATTTTTATAAACAATGGAACTATAATTGTAAAAATACAGATATATTTTTACAATTTATAAACAGTATTTAATAAAATATTTTTTAATAGAGGTTTTTTGTTTTTAAAAAATTATTACAGTACATTACACTTTTTTAACTAAAATACGTCTGAAAGTATTGTATGAAATCTGTTTTTAAATTTATTTGTTATGGAATTTTACAACAACTATTCCATAAATTGACTTTTTGCCCCTAACATTAAACTATAATAGTATCAAAAATTGTAGTAGTTACTCTTAGATAAAATTCATATAAAGACTGTGGAATTATTATTAAATTCTAATTAAAGTTAACAACCTGCAACGAGCTGACGGAACATCAAACTTGCAACGCAACAAACCGCGAGATATTAACCCGGGCGGCATTCGCCAAATGTTTGCTTCGCAATCACTTAGCTCATTGATCGCAGGGGTAAATTCCATTTGCTTTAAACAAGGAATCCCCCTCTAACTCCAAGTTTCAAAACATTAAATTTAGTTATTATTTGCTGTATACAAACATTAATAATCGTATATCAATAGTTGTGTCAAAAAATTATAATATAAAAATCAAACAATTTTTTGCCATGTACAATATACAAGATACAAACATACAATATATCATTATAAAGGAGGAATTGTCCAAATTTATATCCATAGAGATTGTAATCAAACCAAACAAATTTAGCCACTGACAAGTTTGTTTGCAAAATTGTAGAAATAGGCCGTTACCACAAGGCATCTTTCTGTTTGATTGTGTCCAATTTTACCCGAAAACTACCCTCGTTGATATAACACTCCACATGCTTAAATTTCCCAATAACGATGGGCGTATGTCCACATTACCTTCTGGTGATATTATGAGGATTCATAATTGGGCTAAATTTATAGCTACATTAAAATCCCTATCCATTACTATCACAAGCAGAGCACATATAAGTTCTCAGACCATTTCAACACATGTTTGATACAGCCACAATAAAAATACCTCTTGGAACTTCTATAAAATCGCTCTGCCTACACAAATTCTATTCCATTTACACTTGTGCTTTATCTGGCTGATAAACACATAAAAAATTTGTTCCACAATCACTTTAGATAAATGCTTATTCTTGATCATACCAAATACATTTCAATCTTCCATTACAACTCGACATAGCTTAGTTTTCACATTTTGGTTGTGGTCCGATAGAGATAGTTATACTTGTTATATTTTTCTATAATTTTTTACTAGAATAAACACATAAAACAAGTATAAAAATTTTATTTTCCCTACTCGCTTTGCGACCTGTGTGCCACCATAACATTTTATTTTCTCTGCACGGATCTATACATTTATAATAAAATGTTTCATGTGAAACATTTTATTATAAATCCGCAAATTATTTTTATAAAGTATCTTTATTCATGTACACTGACAACTCCATTCCGAATACAAAAAACAGCTGCTTGTGTTCGGTCATAACAATCAATTTTACGAAACGCACTGCAAAGATGATTTTTTACAGTGCGTTCACTAATTGATAAATTTGCTGCTATATTTTTATTGGAAAGACCATTAGCAACCAACTTTAACACTTCAAGTTCTCTCTTGGATAGTTCATTCAATTTTTCTTGATCTAAATCCTTTGCAATTAATTTAGAATTAAGCAGAGGAATTAGACTAGGTTGTATAAATCGTTCTCCTTGATAAACCGAACGTATCGCACGAATTAATTCTCGTGCATTAGAATCTTTTAAGATATACCCCTCTACTCCCATATCAAGGACTCTAATAAGATACTCAATTTCATTATGAACTGTAAGGACCAATATTTTAGGACGGTTTTTTCTATTGTTTAGAATTTTTATTGTCTCAATTCCATCCATATCCGGCATGTTCATATCTAGAAGAATTAAATCTGGCTTTGCCTTTCTAAATTTATCCACACAGTCGGTCCCATTATCCGCCTCTTCTACTACCTGAATTTCCCCATCAAACTCAATTAATTTTGTCAACCCTTCTCGTACCATTTTATGATCATCCACAATCATTACACGAATCATTCTTCTTCCCCTCTCCTACTGGTATCTTAATCTGAATTATAGTGCCAGAAGTGTTAGAATCAATTTTCATCTTTCCAGAAAGAGCAACAACTCGCTCATACATAAAATGCAATCCAAAATGACTTGTAGTAACTTTCTGGGAAAAACCAATTCCATCATCACAAATCTTAATTTTTATATAGTTCCCTAAATTTCTTATAATTACTTTAATAATTTTGGCATTGGAATGCTTAACAATATTTTGACATCCTTCACAGACAATTCGGTAAACAGATATCGCTATCAATCCATCAAAAGGATCAATTGAATCAATATCAAATGAAATTTTTAATTGCGCTTGCATCTTCAATAATTTTTTCTTTAATCGCTCCCATGCAGCATTCCATCCAATCTCATCCAATATAAGGGGACGCAAATCATAGATAGCGTCCCTCATATCACCGATAATATTTTTTATCTGATGGCGCGCAGTTATAACTTCAAGTCTAGCCTGTGTCACATCTTGTTCCAAATATAGAAGAATTAATTCTAACTGCTGGGATAAATAAACCATATCCTGAACTGTAGTATCATGTAATTCTTCTGCAATTCTTTTCCGTTCCATTTCCTGCAATCGTAAAATATCTTTTTTATTCATATAAATTGTACCTTATAATGGTTCCTTTGAGGGAAGTCCCGCCTTTCGTGGATACTTTTTCGGTGTATCTTGAACTTTTTTTATCATTAATAAATTTCTGTAAATATTTGAATTTGGCAAAATAAGCTCTTTCTGATCATACACTGCCCCACCTAAAATTTGAATTGCAGTTTGTGCCATTTGCAACTCATCTGTAATCTTCTCAGATTTGTAAGAAATAAAATATCCTCCAACCTTTACATAAGGTAGACAATATTCTGATAAAATTGAGAGATTTGCAACTGCACGTGAAACACAAAGGTCAAACAGTTCCCGAAGCATTCCAGATTTGGCAAAATCCTCAGCACGCCCATGAATTGTTTCTATTCCCTGCAATCCCAATTCTGCAATTACCGTATTCAAAAATTTCACTCGTTTTCCAAGAGAGTCCAGCAAAGTAATCTTTAAATTTGGGAACACAATCTTTAGTGGAATTCCGGGAAATCCCGCTCCTGTACCAATGTCTATTAACTCATATGCCTTCGAGCAATCAACTGCTCTGCACAGAGAAATACTATCTATAAAATGTTTTGTACACACGGCCTCAAACTCTGTAATTGCAGTCAAATTCATAAAGCTATTCCACTCTACCAACAATTCATAATACTTTATAAACCGCTGTAATTGCTCTTCGTCTAACTGTATCCCAAATGCCAAAGCATCTTCTTTTAGTTTTATCAACTCACTTTGATTCCAGCTCATAAAGTTTTCCTCTCACTATTATAATGTAGATGTTCTAGATAAACTAACAACACAGAAATATCTGCTGGAGAAACACCACTAATTCTTGATGCTTGTCCTACGGACACTGGTTTAAACTTTTGTAACTTCTGCCTTGCCTCAAGTCGAAGATTCTTTATCGCATTATAATCAATATCCGAATTTATTTTCTTCGCCTCCAATTTCTTAAATTGTTCCACTTGCTTTTTCTGACGTTTTATATAACCATCATACTTTAAATTAATATTAATCTGCTCAATAATGGCATCACTTAGTTTTGGTCTGTCCATATCAATCTCTGCAATTGCCTCATAGGATAACTCAGGTCTGCTGATTAATTCCGCAAGTGACGCTGCCGTTTTTAATCCACTGCTTTTCTTACTCTCTAAAAATTCCTGTATTTCCTTGTTTGCACCAACTTTTTTGTTTTGCAATCGCAAAATTTCCTGTTCTATCATCTTTTCTTTGTCACAGACAATCGCATACTGTTCCTTTGAGATTAATCCCACTTCATAACCAATTTTGCGCAGTCTTAAATCTGCATTATCCTGACGCAAAAGAAGTCTATACTCGGCGCGCGAAGTCATCATTCGATATGGTTCAAGATTTTCTTTTGTCACTAAATCATCAATTAGAACACCAATATACGCCTGTGACCGATCCAGCACAATCGGTTCTTTTCCCTGAATAAAAAGACTCGCATTAATTCCTGCAATTAAACCTTGTGCAGCTGCTTCCTCATATCCGCTACTTCCATTAAATTGCCCAGCACTAAACAAACCCAAAACCTTTTTAAACTCTAATGTTGGATACAATTGATTTGGCAAAATACAATCATATTCTATAGCATAGGCATTTTTTACAATTCTACAATGTTCCAATCCAGGAACAGTTCGGTACATTGCCAACTGCACATCTTCTGGCAAAGAAGAACTCATACCCCCCACGTACATCTCATTTGTATAAAGTCCCTCCGGTTCAATAAAAACCTGATGGCGCTCCTTATCTGCAAAACGCACCACTTTATCCTCAATAGACGGGCAATAGCGCGGACCCGTTCCTTCAATAATTCCTGCATATATTGGCGAGCGGTCAAGATTTGAACGAATAATTTCATGTGTATTCTGGTTTGTATAGGTAAGCCAGCATGATACCTGATTAATTTGCACGTCATTTGGATCCGTAGAAAAAGAAAAGGGTACAATGCGTTCATCTCCAAACTGCTCTTCCATTTTACTATAGTCAATAGAACGCCCATCCATTCTTGCCGGTGTACCTGTCTTAAAGCGACACAATTCTACCCCTAATGATTTTAAACTGTCTGTCAGAAAATTTGCAGCCTGAAGTCCATTGGGACCAGTATACGTAATTGATTCCCCACACAAACATCGCGCCCTCAGATAAGTACCCGTGCAGAGGATTACTGCACTAGCCTCATAGACGGCCCCTGTATAAGTCTTCACGCCGATAATTTTTTTTTCATACACTTTATCGCTGTGGGATAATGGCTCTGTCAAAAGTTCAACAACCTCAGCTTGTTTAATTACTAAATGTTCCTGATTTTCAAGCACTTTGCGCATCTCTCTTGAGTAATCTGCTTTGTCGGCTTGCGCGCGAAGCGAATGAACAGCAGGACCTTTTGACACATTTAACATTTTTGACTGGATAAAGGTCTTATCAATATTTTTTCCCATTTCTCCACCAAGCGCATCCAGTTCTCTGACCAAATGTCCCTTTGAAGAACCACCAATATTGGGATTACAAGGCATTAGTGCTATACTGTCCACACTGACTGTAAAGATTACTGTCTCCAATCCCATTCTCGCACAGGCAAGTGCTGCCTCACACCCTGCATGTCCTGCGCCAATCACACAGACATCTACTTTTTCCCGGATTCCTTTCATCATATTAATCTCCATTCTTGATGCACCTGCAAATTCCTGACAGCGAAAAGCGTAAGCTTTTTGATGTATGAAGCGCAAGCACAAATTTGCTGTGTGAAAAATTAATTTTTCACACTACCCTCTCTTTTATTTCCCCATGCAGAACTTATCAAAAATTTCATTGATTAAGTCCTCTCCTACTTCCTCCCCAATAATTTTTCCAAGTGAAGTATATGCACTCATCAAATCAATCGAATAAAAATCTTCCGGCATCTCCTTTACCAAGCTCTCTTGTACCATCTCCATACTTTCATAAGCTTCAAGAAAAGCCTCCTTATGTCTCTGATTTGTGATATATAACTCATCGTTAATAAAAATCTCACCACCAAAAAACATTTCTTTTATCACTTCCTCCAATTTATCAAGACCAATGTTTTCTTTTATGGAAGTACTGATAATTCGTATTTTTCGATTTTTTTCAGTTATGACACACGTGTCAGTTTTTTTGTTCTCTCCTTGTATTTTCTGATTACAATCTGACATATGTGTCAGTTTTTCAGGATTGATTTCTGACACACATGTCAGTTTATTACTCTTGTTTTCTGACATATGTGTCAGCTTTTTAAGAACCTCCTCCGCGTTGACTATCTGCTCTAAATCACTTTTATTGAGCAGTACAATCATATTTTTATCCGCCGACAATTCCATAATCGCATCATCATTTTCATCAAGTTGCCGCGAAGTATCCACTACATAGAGAATCAAATCTGCATTTTGTGCATACTTTCTTGCCTTGTCAACACCAATCTTTTCAACCTCGTCATCTGTGTCATGTATCCCGGCAGTATCCATAATATTTAACCCAATACCATGCAATTTAATTGATTCTTCTAACACATCCCTTGTCGTGCCGGCAACACTTGTCACAATTGCCCGGTCCTCACCCACAAGAAAATTTAGCAAAGAGGATTTCCCAACATTTGGTTTGCCGATAATAACTGTATTGATTCCATCTTTTAACATCTTTCCACAATCTGCACTATCAATTAATTTTTTTAAAATAGACTTTATACTTTTTACTTTCTTCTCTAATTTTGCACAATATCCATCCAGACTGATATGTTCTGGGTCATCTAATGCCGATTCAATATAAGCGATTTCATACAAAATCTCTTCCCGCAGAAACTGGACTTTTCTTGTCACCGCCCCACTTAATTGACTGATTGAGGATCGCAAAGCAAACTCATTCTTGGAATGAATAATATCCATAACAGCCTCCGCCCTAGAGAGATCAATCCTTCCATTCAAAAAGGCTCTCTTAGTGAACTCTCCTGGCTCTGCAAGCCGGCATCCACCACGCAACAAGACATCTAAAATCTGATTCATGACTAAAATGCCGCCATGACAGTCAATCTCAACTGTATTCTCCCTTGTGTAAGTATTTGGCGCATAAAGAACCGCGACCATCACCTCATCAATCAAAATATCCCCATCATAAATAAATCCATAATGAATTGTATGTGTCTTGACATCACAAAGACACTTCTTGCGATTTTTTGACCGATATATCTTACTGACAATCTCTATTGCATTTTCCCCACTGACACGAATGATTCCAATTCCAGAATCGCTCATTGCAGTTGCAATCGCTGCAATTGTATCCGTCTTCATCCAATCACTTCCTTTCACACAATTTCCATTCATCGAGGAGAAATATTTTTCCCCTATTTGCCGCGCGACCTGCACCACGTTAATGGCATACTTTCTCTACATGGGTCTGTGCATAAAAAGTAAAAATGAACCTTGAAGCCAATATCAAGGTTCATTCTATCACATGCTATGCATTCTGTTCAACCACTTCCGTATGATTTTCTGTGTGTTCTCGGTTGCTCTCTTTATTCTTATGATTATAATTTCCAGCATATCCTTTATGATATCCATTGTTATAACTCCGGCTTCCACGATATCCCTTCGCA
This sequence comes from Lachnospiraceae bacterium, assembly GCA_014239155.1. Lineage (GTDB taxonomy): Bacteria > Bacillota > Clostridia > Lachnospirales > Lachnospiraceae > COE1. The sequence goes on from JAAZZQ010000025.1 coordinate 7,516, forward strand.
TCATTGTAGTTGCTGTCTTTTTTGGGAGTGACTACCACTCGCCGAAATGGTTCCTCTCCCTCACTATGCGTTGTCACATATTTATCATTTTGAAGCGCAGAATGTATAATACGCCTCTCATACGGATTCATAGGTTCCAAAGATACTGGTCGCCTTGTGCGCTTTACCTTGTAGGAAATATTTTTTGCCAGATTCTCTAAAGTCTCCTTGCGTCTTTGTCTATAATTTTCTGTATCGACTTTAACACGGATATACTCTGTTGTCCCCTTATTGATAACAAGTGATATCAAATACTGCAATGAATCCAATGTTTGTCCCCGTTTCCCAATCAATACACCCATCTCATCACCGCTTAAATCTATCTCAAGCGTTTTTAACTCTTTGTCATATTTTGCTGTAATTTCTACAGAAATACCCATAGCTGCAAACACATCTAGCAAAAATTTTTTGGTGACAGCCTCAACATCAATCACCTCAGCCTTTACAGCCTCAACTGGTATCTTTTCTGTCTCTGGAGCTTCTGAAACTTCTGCTGGTTCAACAACCTCCTGCTTTTCTTCTCTCACCCGCGCTTTTATCAAAGCCGGTCTAGAACCCATTCCAAGAAATCCAGTTTTTCCCTCATCAATCACTTCGTAATCAAGTTTTTCACTTGGCACTGAAAAACGTCTACACGCCTCAGTAATAGCATCATTCTTGGTCTTCCCTTTAAATTCCATGTATTCCATTTAATTTCCCCCAGTTCCTAACCAAATATTATAAAACTTAATTCTTTTCGTTGTACTGTTTCACCATGTTCGCCTTAGATGCAAGGCTGCCCGGCTTTGCATTCTTATTATAATACTCCGTGGCTTTCTTAATATCCTCGGCTTTCTCCTCTTCTGTTTTCGCTGGTCGTTTTACACCTGTATTCTGAGAAGCGAGATTCTTTGTGTTTGTTTTGGCTGCAGCCTGAAGCTTTGCAGGGTCAATCCCCTGCTTTTTCATCTTTTCCTTATATTTCTCAACGTTTTTCTCAATCTCTGCATCAATGTCCATACTATCAATATGCTTGTTAATTACCACCTGCTGAATGCTTCGTACCACAGCACCAATCACCCAGTAAAGTCCCATACCTGCCGGAAGTGTCAGACAAAACCATGCTGACATAATCGGCATTAGCGTGTTCATCATTTTCATAGATTGCTGCATCGCTTCTGCAGTATCATTTGTAGGCTGTTGTTTTTTCTTTCTGTCATCGGAAGATGCAGGCTGTGGCATTAATTTATAGTTCAGCCATTGTGTAAGCGCCGCAAGAACAGGAATCGCAATTGCACCCGCAAGAAGCAGATAATTTCCTGCTGCAAAAGCTGTCTTCATGGTGTCCATTGGTGAATTTCCAATATTTAATCCAAGAAAATTATTGTATATATCAATCAGACCTTTTTCTGAGCCATTTGTCAGAATCAGGCGGCCATTATAAGTCAAATCAGACAAGCCAAATTTCTCTGCAAGGGCAGCCATATCCAGTGAAGATGTCTTATTGAGTGTATCAATAATAGCATTCCTTACATTGATGTCAAAATTCTTTGTAAAATAAGCAGCCGATGACAATGCACGAACTTCCTCAACCCCATTTGCAGCCTGCATAATCTTATCCGCTAAAATTCCAAATGCCTCACCAATCTTGGTAACATAGGCTGGCATTGCATAGATTACGCGATAGAGCGCTAACAAAATAGGCATCTGAATCAACAATTGAAGACAGCTTCCTGAAGGAGACACTCCATATTTCGCATAAACTGCCTTTGTTTCCATATTCAGTGCCATCATTGATGCTTGGTCTTGCTTTCCCTTATACTTTGCTTGTATCACTTGCAGCTCAGGATTCATCCGCGCCGAAAGCTTAGAAAATCTCTGTTGCTTGATTGTGAGTGGCATCAAAAGCAAATAGATAACAATTGTAAATAAAATAATAGATAAACCGATATTTGGAATGCCAATCAAATTCAGAAACTCGAAAATGCCATTCATAATTAAGCCTAAGAGCTTAACAATGTACTTAAATATCGGAGTTGAATTCTGCGTTAACAGCATTAAATCCATTTTACTCCTCCTGACGAATTATAACTTATAAAAAGTCTTCCAGTTTTTTTCTTCCCTATGCATTTTAACAGTGCAATCCTCGTTTGCGCTCTGAGTATTCTTGTCCACATACACAATAGAAGGTACAGGATCATATCCTCCCTTTGAAAACGGATTACATCTAAGAATCCTCCATATACAAAGTACGCCACCCTTCCATGCACCATAACGTTCAACTGCCTCAAGACCATACTGTGAGCAGGATGGAAAATACGGACATTTTGTAGCTTTCATTGGAGAGAAATATCTCCTGTAAAATAAAATAAGCCAGATAAAAAGCTTTTTCATTAAAATCACAATCCTACTCTGTAAGAATCTTATGCAGTTTTGAAACATGTAACAAGGCGCGCTCAATATCAGCATACCTTGCGTTTGCTGTGCTGACGCGCGCAACAACTACAATGTCAAAACCGCGCTGAAACAATTCCTCATGCAGCCGATAGCTTTCCCTAATCAATCTGGTAACACGATGTCTGACAACACTGTTCCCTACTTTTTTGCTGACTGACATCCCAAATCTATTTCGCTCTGATTTATTTCCTAACACATACATTACTAAATACTTGTTCGCATAACTTTTTTTGCAGTTGTAAACATTTTTAAAATCCCTACTACTCTTCAATGATTCCGAAAATTTCATAATAGTCCTCATTCAGTAACAACCGGCCAAGAGCATATGCTTCCACAAATCTCATGCATAGAAAAAAAGGTCACATAATGTGACCTGTGAATTATGCAGATAGTTTCTTTCTTCCTTTGGCACGTCTAGCAGCTAATACCTTTCTTCCGCCCGGAGTGCTCATTCTGGCTCTGAAACCATGCACTTTACTTCTCTGTCTTCTTTTTGGCTGATATGTCATTTTCATATTCCAAACACCTCCTTCTCTGATAACCCCACAAATGCCTAAGATTTACTACTAAAATCTATAAAATAGCATCTGTCAAAAACACCGCTGTGTAATGCAAACGATATTCATAAACCGCAATTTGCCTGCAGGCAATATCGATTCCAAGTATTAGAAAATATCGTAACAATTATATAACAGAAGAATATTGAAGTCAAGAAAAATAAAATAAAAAAGTACATTCTATGTTACAGTTTAGTCTACGACTTTGCATTTACTGCAAATTATGTCTTTATAAGCCACGTAAAATTACATAATGGCAGAAATGCATCGAGCCGCAAAATGTGGCTTTGACACCATGAAGTGGTTTTTCATAGCTTGATGCTTATAACACAAAGGCGAAGGTTGAACTGTCACCATTTATAATATCCACAGGTTATCCACAGAAAAGTGCAAAATTATCCACACCATATTTGAGTTATCCACAAGTTATCCACATTGTGTTTATGATATCCACTTAATGTGGATAACTTGTGGATATCATGTTGAAAACTTTTGTAAATGACCACATTATATAGAAAATATCCATGTGGATAATGTGCATAACTTTTATATACTTTATCCACACATCTGTGGATATCTTTTTTATATAGAAGATATCCACAAAAATTCACTTTTTTCAAATAAACTTATCCACATTATCAACAATCTATTGGGGATTATGTGAATTACTCCATTTTTTTTCACATTTATTTGCTTTTTTTCCTCATTTAGGTTACTATTAATATGTATGATTTGTAATCAAACGTTATTGGCATAAGACATACACATTTGAAACAATATATTTTTTCGGCAGAAACGATTACTTTAGGATCTGTGACAATCTGATTACAGTTTCTATATTGAGGTATCACATGAATGAGATAAAAGACAGATGGAATGAGATTAAGGAAATTATTAGAGACGAATACGAACTCACAGCAATTTCATTTAATAATTGGGTTGAACCTTTACAATTTTACAAAGTAGAAGATGATATTGTAACCATTCTTATCCCCTCCACACAGGCACGTTTATTAAAATATATCCAGAAAAACTATTACTTCTGTTTTAAGGCAACAATCTCTGAACTTATGAATCACGAGTATGATGTAATTTTTATTGCCGAGGAAGATGCCATTGCAGAACAAAAAGGGGATAAAATAGAATTAACAGAGCCTAAGGAAGATAAAAACAATATACTACATGAAACTGCAAATCTAAATAACAAATACAAATTTGACACCTTTGTGGTGGGAAGCAATAATAAATTTGCCCACTCCGCTGCTCTTGCTGTCGCTGAGTCTCCGGGAGAAGCATATAATCCCTTATATTTGTATGGTGGCGCTGGGCTAGGAAAAACACATTTGATGCACTCTATTGGTCATTTTGTATTGGAACAAAACCAAAATAAAAAGGTTTTGTATGTTACCTCAGAACAATTTACCAACGAGGTAATTGAATCAATCCGAGGTGGTAATGCAGCCGCAATGACAAAGCTGCGCGACAAATATAGGACAGTGGATGTTCTTTTGATAGATGATGTACAATTTATAATAGGAAAAGAGTCGACGCAAGAAGAATTCTTTCACACATTTAATGTCCTTCATTCTGCAGGAAAACAGATTATTATATCCTCTGATAAACCGCCAAAAGAAATGGAGACTTTAGAGGAACGATTCCGAAGTCGTTTTGAATGGGGACTGATTGCCGATATTCAACCGCCCGACTATGAGACACGCATGGCAATTTTGCGCAAAAATGCAGAGATGTATGCCAAGGAAATCGATGATGAAATTATCCAATATATTGCCACAAATATTAAATCCAATATTCGTGAACTAGAAGGCGCTTTAAACAAAGTAATGGCAAGTGCACGTCTTAACAAGCAGGAGTTAAATCTTGCTTTGGCTGAAGATGCACTCAAGGATGTTATAGATCCAGATCAAGCGCGGAAAATTTCGCCATTGTTAATTATTAATGTTGTTGCAGAACACTTTAATATTTCCAAGGAAGACATTACCTCCAAAAAACGCAATTCCGCATACGTTCTTCCCAGGCAGATTATTATGTACCTCTGCCGTCATCTGACAGAAGTTTCTCTACAGACGATAGCATCACTTCTGGGTAAAAAAGACCACACCACCGTGATTCACGGTGTGGAAAAAATTGAGGAAAAACTCAAAGAGGATGAGGATTTAGCCAATAAAATTGAAACCATTAAGAAAAAATTATCCCCCTCCTAACAAAGTGCCTGTGAATAACTCTGACTTTATCCACACGATTTCCACAATTATCCACATGGCTATGTTGATGATTTTTCTTGTATTTTAGCCAAAAATTAGGGTTATGCACATATCCACAGCGCTTATTACTATTACTACGGATTATATACTTATTTATTTATCTTTTGTGCAAAAACTGCTTTTTTGTTTTTGCTATAATCACAACGAAGGGAGTTATCCACATGAAAATCATTTGTTCTAAATCAAACCTCTTAGCTGGTGTGAACATTGTTTCTAAGGCAGTGCCAAGTAAAACGACCATGACAATACTTGAATGCATTCTTATTGACACCACAAAAGGCGAAATCAAACTTACTGCAAACGATATGGAACTTGGAATTGAGACAACCATAGAAGGTGAAATTATAGAGAAAGGACTTATTGCGCTGGATGCCAAAATACTTCTTGAGATGGTGAGAAAGCTTCCAGACAATGACGTGACAATCACAACAGACGCTTCTTACAAAGCAACGATTACTTGTGAGAAAGCAAAATTTAATATTGTGGGAAAAGCGGGGGAAGATTTTTCTGCTCTTCCACAAATTGACCGTTCAGAGTCTATCTCTGTATCACAGTTTACGCTAAAAGAAGTGATTCGACAGACAATTTTTTCAATTGCCGACAATCTTACCAATAAAATTCTCACAGGGGAACTTTTTGAGATTCAAAAGGATGTCTTAAAAGTAGTTTCTTCAGATGGTTTGCGGATTTCTTTGCGCCGCATTCACTTAAAAGATTCTTATCCAGACAAAAAAGTAATTGTGCCGGGTAAGACATTGAGTGAAATTAGTAAAATTTTGCCCGGCGACACAGAAAAAGAAGTCAATATCTTCTTTACAAACAAGCATATATTATTTGAGTTTGACAGCACTACGGTTGTGTCTCGATTAATTGAGGGAGATTATCTAAAAATTGATAATATCCTTTCTGCAGATTATGAGACGAGGGTTTCAATCAACAAAAAAGAATTTCAGAATTGTATTGACCGCTCTACCTTGCTTGTAAAAGAAGGCGATAAGAAACCAATTATTTTAAATATACAAGATGATGTGATGGAGCTTAAAATGAATTCTGTTATTGGAAGCTTAAATGAGGAGATTGATATTGCCAAGACAGGCAAAGATCTGATGATTGGTTTTGATCCCAAATTTTTGATTGATGCGTTGAAAGTAATTGAAAACGAACAGATAGAACTGAAACTGCTCAATTCAAAAGCGCCATGTTTTATCAAAGATGAGGATGAGACGTACACCTATCTGATTTTGCCGGTCACATTTAGCTCTGTCAAGTAATGTAGACAACTACATTTTCAGGAGGAATTTTTATGGATGAAGTGAGAATTAGAGATGATTACATTAAGCTTGGACAGGCGCTAAAACTCTCAGGTCTTGTCGAATCAGGCGTGGATGCCAAGTTTGCCATTCAAAATGGGCAGGTGCAAGTAAATGGTAAGATAGAGACGCAACGCGGAAAAAAATTGATTGATAATGATGAAGTGTGTTTTGAGGGAAATTGCTTTGTCATTCGCTCGAAAGGCTGAAATAATATGATTATCCAATCGCTAGAGATTGAAAATTTTAGAAATTATGAGACACTTTCAATGCAGTTTGACAGTGGTACTAATATTTTATACGGTGATAATGCACAGGGAAAAACCAATATTTTAGAGGCAGTTTATTTGTCTGCTACTACCAAGTCCCATAAGGGGAGCAAAGATAAGGATATGATAAATTTTGCTTCTCAGGAGGCACATATTCGGACTTATGTATTGAAAGACGGGCTTGAGAACCGTGTTGATATGCACCTGAGAAAAAATAAGTCAAAGGGCGTTGCCATCAATGGGCAAAAAATTAAAAAAGCGGCTGATTTATTGGGGTTGTTAAATGTGGTGTTTTTCTCGCCAGAAGATTTGTCCATCATTAAAAATGGTCCGTCAGAACGGCGGCGTTTTGTGGATATGGAACTTTGTCAACTTGACCATGTGTATTTGCACAACTTAAATCACTATAATAAAAGTGTGAACCAGAGAAATAGGCTTTTAAAAGATATCTATACAAATCCAAGTTTGAAGGATACAATTTTTGTTTGGGATTCCCAGTTGGTATCCTTTGGAAAAAAGATTATAGAACAGAGAAAGGACTTTGTCAGTCAATTAAATGAGATTATTTATGAGATTCATCAAAAACTTTCAGGTGGAAAGGAAGAGCTTAAGATTGTTTATGAACCAGATGTGTCAGCAGAACTTTTTGAGGAGAAATTGCAAAAATCCCAAGAGAGAGATATCCGTCTAAAACAAACATCCATCGGTCCGCATCGAGATGATTTTTCCTTTTTGGTGGGAAATGTTGATATTAGAAAATTTGGTTCACAGGGGCAGCAACGAACAGCCGCTTTATCTTTAAAACTGGCAGAGATTGAACTTGTGAAGAAAATGACAAAAGATGTTCCTCTTTTGTTGCTTGATGATGTATTGTCAGAACTTGACAGCAGCAGACAGAACTATCTGCTCAACAGTATTGGAAATATTCAGACGATTATTACATGTACTGGGTTGGAAGAGTTTGTAAATAACCGGTTTGAGATTAATAAGATATTTGAGATTTCAAATGCATCTGTAAAGAACAAGGAAGCTGTATGGAGTCAGATAATATCGTCTAAGACTTAATCCATGAAAGTACAAATACGGCTTGAAATCGTTTAGGTATTGTATAATATTGATTTTTAGACTGATTTTAGATAGATACCGTTGCTTGAGGCTATTGTAAAGAATAGGAGGAAATATATGAGCTATGGAGCTGATCATATTCAGATATTGGAGGGACTTGAGGCTGTAAGGAAAAGACCGGGCATGTATATTGATGATACGTCCTTAAAAGGGCTGCATCATCTGGTTTATGAGATTGTTGACAATTCGGTGGACGAGGCGCTAGGAGGATATTGTGATACAATCGATGTGACAATCAATTCTGACAATTCCATCACTGTTATTGACAACGGGCGGGGAATTCCAGTTGGAATCAATCATAAGGCGGGAATCCCTGCTGTGGAAGTTGTATTTACAATTTTACATGCCGGTGGCAAATTTGGCGGCGGGGGATACAAAGTGTCTGGCGGACTGCATGGAGTAGGTGCATCTGTTGTAAATGCGCTCTCCGAGTGGCTTGAGGTTGATATCTATGTGGAGGGAAAAATTTATAATCAGCGCTATGAGCGCGGTCATGTATGTTATCCGCTTAGGACTATTGGTGAATGTGAGCCGGACAAGACAGGCACAAAGATTTCTTTTCTGCCAGACAAAACTATTTTTGAAGAGACAATATTTGACTATAATATTTTAAAACAGCGAATGCGAGAAATTGCATTTCTGACCAAAAATCTAAAAATTACGCTTCGTGATTTGCGCCAAGAAGAGGAAATCGTTGAAAAAACATTTCACTATAAGGGCGGAATTAGGGAATTTGTGACATATTTAAACAAGAGTAAAACCGTACTTTATGAAGATGTACTTTATTTTGAGGGAACGAAGGATGATGTGTATGTTGAAGTTGCAATGCAGCACAATGATTCCTATACGGAAAGTGTATACAGTTTTGCCAACAATATCAATACACCTGAAGGTGGTACACATCTTGTCGGTTTTAGGAATGCAATTACTAAGACGTTTAACGATTACGCAAGGGGCGCAAAACTTCTAAAGGACAATGAGGCAAATTTGAGTGGTGATGATATCCGAGAGGGATTGACGGCCATTATATCCATTAAGATTGGAGTTCCACAATTTGGGGGACAGACCAAATTGAAACTTGGAAACAGTGAAGCACGCGGTGCAGTGGACAGTATTGTCAGCGAACAGCTCACCTATTATCTTGAACAGAATCCAGCAGTTGCAAAACAAATTTGTGAGAAATCAATTATGGCACAACGGGCACGAGAGGCTGCTAGAAAAGCACGTGACTTAACGCGCAGAAAGACAGCGCTTGATGGTATGACGCTACCCGGAAAGCTTGCTGACTGTTCCGATAAAAATCCAGAGAATTGCGAAATTTTTATTGTGGAGGGAGATTCTGCTGGAGGCAGTGCAAAGACTGCGCGAAGCCGTGCGACACAGGCAATTTTGCCACTGCGTGGCAAGATTCTCAATGTGGAGAAAGCAAGACTTGATAAGATTTACGGAAATGCGGAAATCCGAGCGATGATTACGGCGTTTGGCACAGGGATTCACGAGGACTTTGATATTACAAAACTCCGTTATGGCAAGATTATTATTATGACAGATGCGGATGTGGATGGGGCACATATTGCGACTCTAATGCTGACTTTTTTATATCGGTTTATGCCAGAATTGATTAAGCAAGGACATGTGTATTTGGCAAAGCCGCCTCTGTTTAAACTTGAAAAAAATAAAAAGATTTGGTATGCGTATTCTGATGACGAGCTTGCAGCGATTCTTGATGAGGTAGGGCGTGACCAGAATAATAAGATTCAGCGTTACAAGGGACTTGGAGAGATGGATGCAGAACAGCTCTGGGACACTACAATGGATCCCGAAAAGCGTATTCTTTTAAAGGTTTCTATGGATGAGGAGGCAGAGTCAGAGATTGACCTTACTTTCACGACATTAATGGGAGATAAGGTAGAACCAAGACGAGAGTTTATTGAGACAAATGCTCGGTATGTAAAAAATCTTGATATTTAAGAATAGGAGTTATATATGGACGATACAATATTTGACAAGATTGAGGAAGTGGACCTGCAAAAAACGATGGAACAATCCTATATAGAATATGCCATGAGTGTGATTGCTTCCCGTGCCCTGCCAGATGTGCGAGACGGATTAAAGCCAGTACAGAGACGTGTACTCTACTCGATGATTGAGTTGAACAATGGTCCTGACAAACCACACAGAAAGAGTGCGCGTATTGTCGGTGATACTATGGGTAAATATCATCCACATGGGGACAGCTCTATTTACGGTGCCTTAGTTAACATGGCGCAAGAGTGGTCTACTCGTTATCCACTTGTGGATGGGCATGGGAATTTTGGATCAGTTGATGGGGATGGTGCTGCTGCCATGCGATATACTGAGGCACGTCTAAGCAAAATTTCCATGGAACTTTTAGCAGACATTAATAAAAATACAGTTGATTTTCAACCAAACTTTGACGAGACGGAAAAAGAGCCTGTTGTGCTTCCAAGCCGTTATCCAAACTTGCTAGTGAACGGAACACAGGGAATCGCTGTCGGCATGGCGACTAATATTCCGCCTCATAATCTCAGAGAGGTTATTGCGGCGGTGGTCAAGATGATTGATAACCGCATTGAGGGAAATAGGGATACAGAAATTGAGGAGCTTTTACCTATTGTGAAAGGACCAGATTTTCCGACAGGCGGCATTATTCTTGGCACACGTGGTGTGGAGGAGGCTTATCGTACTGGACGCGGTAAAATTAGAGTTCGCAGTGTAACAAATATTGAGACAATGGCAAATGGCAAGAGCCGTATTATTGTGACAGAGCTTCCCTATATGGTAAACAAGGCGCGATTAATTGAAAAGATTGCAGAGCTTGTCAAGAATAAGAAAATTGATGGTATTACCGACTTGCGCGATGAATCTAACCGAGAGGGAATGCGTATTTGTATTGAGCTTAGGAAAGATGTCAATGCAAATATCATTTTAAATCAACTATATAAACATACACAATTGCAGGACAGCTTTGGCGTGATTATGTTGGCACTTGTAAACAATCAGCCTAAGGTTATGAACCTGAAAGATGTGTTAATTCATTATATTAAGCACCAGAAGGAAGTTGTCACTAGACGAACACAGTATGACTTAAATAAGGCAGAAGAACGAGATCATATTTTACAAGGTCTGTTGATTGCACTTGACAATATTGATGAGGTAATTCACATTATCAGAAACAGTGCCAACACGCAGAAAGCGAAAGAAGGTCTAGTTGCGCAGTTTGATTTGACAGATGTACAGGCACAGGCAATTGTGGATATGAGGTTGCGTGCACTGACAGGTTTGGAGCGCGAAAAGCTAGAGCAAGAGCATGAAGAGCTTTTAAAAAAGATTAAGGAATACAAGGCAATATTGGCAGATGAAAAACGATTGCTGGGTGTGATTCGGACAGAAATCTTATTGATTTCTGAAAAATATGGCGATGACAGGCGTTCAAAAATTGGTTATGATGAGTCAGAAATCGATGTGGAAGATTTGATTCCGCGTGGAAATGCTGTAATTGCACTGACAAGCTTGGGGTACATTAAGCGCATGACAGTGGATAATTTTAAGACACAACATAGAGGAGGGCGCGGGATTAAGGGAATGTCCACAATTGAGGACGATTATATTGAAGATTTATTGATGACAACAACACATCATTTTCTAATGTTCTTTACAAATTTTGGTCGTGTATATCGACTGAAAACTTATGAGATACCTGAGGCGGGAAGAACAGCTCGAGGAACAGCAATTGTGAATTTATTACAGTTAAATCCCGGTGAGAAGATCTCGGCAATGATACCAATTCGGCAGTTTACAGAAGGTAAACACTTGTTTATGGTAACGAAAAAAGGAATTACAAAAAAGACGCCAATTATGGAATTTTCTAATGTTCGCAAAAATGGTATGGCAGCGATTTCTCTCCGCGATGACGACGAATTGATAGAGGTCAAGGCAACAGACGAAAAATCTGAGATTTTTCTTGTTACGAAATATGGAATGTGTATTCGTTTTAAAGAGACAGATGTACGTGCAATGGGCAGAAATGCGATGGGCGTAATTGGTATGAATCTTGTTGATGGCGACGAAATTGTCGGTATGCAGCTTAACACGCAAGGGGAGGCATTGTTGATTGTGTCGGAAATGGGCATGGGGAAACGAACCCTGTTAGATGAATTTACAGTGCAGAAGCGTGGTGGAAAAGGTGTCCGCTGTTATCGTATTACAGAGAAGACAGGCAATGTGGTTGGTATCAAGGGGGTCAATGATGACCATGAGATTATGATGATTACAACAGAGGGTGTTATAATACAGATCCCTGTGGGTGATATTTCAATTTATCGCAGAAATACTTTTGGTGTAAAATTAATTAATCTTGATGAGAATGTGAAGGTTGCAAAGATTGCAAAGGTACGAGAAAAGCTCTCAGATGGCACACAGGAATTTAAAGATGTTGACGAGGCACTTGACAAGGTAATTGATGAACCTGTTGAAGGGGAGTCTGTTCTTCTTGATGAAGAATTTGAAGATGAGATATCTTCGGATATTGTAGAAAAAGATATATTGTCTGAAGATAATAATTTACTGGAAGAAGAATAGGTTAAGACATAAGCCACAGCATTTTAGGATAATGCTGTGGTTTTTTGATACAAATAACTTTGCCCGGATTTTCCAATGCGGTGGATAATTTTAGTTTCAAGGAGTGTGTTTAACAGAGTGGAGGCTCTATTTTGTGGGATTTTTGCCGCTTGACCCAAATCTTTTGAAGTAAATTGTTCAGGCAGCGTATCAGGGAGAAAAATCATGTAATCGGAAAAGGTATTAATGCGAATTTCATCATAAATTCCAACAGGAATTCCATCCATGCGGGAGGAGCCTCTTTTTTTATCATGACTCCAACCATTTAGATAACGCGTTTCCTCAACATCAATCAGGCTGATAATAAAATGGAGCCTAGGGTTGTTAACAAACATCTTAATCTTGTATAATTCAGGTATAATCTGATAGAGTGTTCCGGTTTTTGGTGACTTTCGTTTAGGAGTTAGTTCTCCTGTATCCGTATCAAGCCATGAAAGCCATTTGGTGTGGGCGACAGGATAGATAATTGTGACATCATAATTTTTTAGAAAATAGTTAAGTTTATTTCGCATGGTATTAAAATTGCGTGTCTGTATTTCATAAATTTTTCTATCCAAACAGATATCTGCCACATAGGAACCAATTTTAATTTCATGATAGATAGAATCTGGGGCATAATAATATTTCAGAACACTATGGATTGTTTTTTCTTTTAGGGTACCAATACCATTTTGACCTTGAAGTGCACCGATCATTTTATAACATGCTTCTGAAAAAAGTTTTTGGTCAACAGTAGATTGCATAAAAATATCCCTCTCATAAATATGGATTACTTCAATTGTATCAAAAAATAAATATTTATGATACAATTTCTTGAAAATTAATAAAATAGTGATAGAATATAGTGTTATAGCAACATTTAAAATAAGTGGGGGAGGGATTATATTCCCTACTTGCTGCGCAACCTGTGCGCATAAGAGACACAGAAATAATATTCTGTGGAGAGGACAGGAATTTTAATGAACATTGTAAGAAGTAAGTATTATGGAATTATTAGAGGCATTACTGTAGGAATTTCATTTTTTTTGCAGATAGGTTTGATGATTTTTCTTGCTGTATATTTGATGAGGTATTCAATCATTGTATATTTTATTCTTGAGGTTGTGAGCGTAATCACTGTTTTTGTACTTGTGAACAATGCAGAATCCTATAAAATGAGCTGGATTGTCATTATACTTTTGTTGCCAGTGGCAGGGCTTTTTCTGTATTTTATGTGGGGGCGCAAGCGGGTCAACTCTAGTTATTTTAGATATTTTCGGGAGATTGATGCCAAGATGATACAGAATTTAAGACAAGATGAAGAAATTGTACAGGATCTTGAGCGGCAGCATCCCAATAAAGTCCAGATCAGTCGATATCTGAGAAAAGAAGGTTTTCCCATTTATAACAACACATATGCGACTTATTTTGGATCTGGTGAAAAAGTTCTTGAGGCGATGCTTGAGGATTTAAAACAGGCAAAAAAGTTTATTTTTATGGAGTACTTTATTGTCTCGGACGGCAGAGTTTGGCGTGACATTTTGGAGGTTCTCACACAGAAAGTTAAAGAGGGTGTTGTAGTTAAACTGTTGTTTGATGATTTTGGCACACTGCGTATTAATACACAAGCGTTTCGCAAAGATATTAAAAATCGTGGCATTGAGATGAGTATTTTTAATCCAATTCATCGTGATATAACACGTATGTCCTTCAATTACAGAAATCATAAAAAGATTACTGTTGTGGATGGAAATATTGCTTATACAGGAGGATTTAATCTTGCCGACGAGTATGCAAATTATATTGAGCGGTTTGGGCATTGGAAGGATTCTGGTATTCGGTTATACGGCGATGGAGTGTACAGTTTTACTTGCTTTTTTTTAAATATGTGGCGTATTGTCAATAAAAATGCGATCATTCGTGACACGGATTACAAACCGCATACACATGTATTTCAGGAGGGATATGTGCAACCATTTATGGGTGGTCCACACAGAAATCCACATAATCCTACGGAAGGTGCTTACACAAGAATGATTAATAAGGCGCGAGATTATATTTATATCACAACTCCTTATCTTGTTCTTGACCAGAATATGCGTGACGACTTGATTAGCGCTGCACAAAGCGGAGTGGATGTATGTATCATTGTTCCAAGAATTTACGATAAGTGGTATGTCTATATGGTTAATGTATCAAATTATGGAAAGTTAATGGAAGCAGGTGTACATATTTATGAATATGTACCCGGTTTTATTCATGCCAAGAATGTTATTGCAGATGATGAATGTGCTATTTGTGGAACAATAAACACGGATTACCGCAGTTTTTATCTACATTATGAGTGTGGGGTGTTTTTGAGCGAGATGGATGCAATTAAGGACATGAAGGAGGATTTTCTAAAGACATTGGAGGAGTGCGAGGAGATGGATTTGGTGCGCTGGTCAAAGCAGCCGCTTGGAAATAAATTGATGCAGGCGACCTTAAAGGTATTGTCACCATTGTTATAAAATGTCTTTAAAAAATATCACAATATTTTGTATCAATACTTTTAACAATAATCCGATATATAAAATAAAGTAATTATTAGGGAGTAGGATAGTGTATGGATATGAATCAAATAGCAAATATGACCCGTCAGGAGCTTATGACATGTATTGGTGATAGAAAAAAAGAGATTTTGCGAAAATTACAAAATGGAGAGACCGAGACTTCTTTCTCTATAGGAGCTGGAAGTTTTACGGTGAAAGAATGGGATAAACTTCTTTCTAAGGTAGACCAAAATAATGACGCAATCCGTAAGGAGCAGGAGAAACGCAAAGAGGATTTGGAAAAAGAAGCCTTGGAGAAGAAGGAATCAAATCAGAAAATGTTTGTCAGTATTTTGGAAAGCGGAGATGTGAAACGAAATTATTTTATGGAAAAAATAAATGGCACATATCAACCTTCTTGTCCTTATGAGTATTTAGCCAAAAATGGTGTTATTAACTATAAAGGAGTAGAGTTTATTTGTGATGCAGAAAGAAATGCCATCTGTCTTGGTGATATGAGTAATAAAGCAGATGTGTTGACGATTCCACTAGAAGGAGGAGGCAGTCTTATGGTAAACAGAAATTCTCTTGGTTTGCTGGCTGAGGCTATGGGGATGTTCTCCCCTGAGGATATGAATCGCATTATGCGCGCCATAGCAGATGACAATAAGGTACAGGAGATGCAAAAAGAGATTGATGAGGATACAAACAGTATTGGAGATGATGCAGACGAGAAAGTATTTGAACTAATTGAGAATTAAAAATATACCTGTATCATTAATTTTTAATGAAATTAATGATACAGGCGTACTATTTTTATAATGACTACACCTATTTACTGAGATAGGCTTTTACTTCCTGAATAGTAGGGTAGGATGGATTGTTTACAGCAGATAGATTTTCAGTAAGATAGTTATCAACATATCCGTAAAATCCATTAAAAGCCCACGTTTTATTTATTAATTCTTGTCTGTACTGTTGACGTAAAAGTTCAATGTTCCCATATCCAGTAATTTGTTTTACAATTTGATTAAGCGTTTCATCGTTCTGAACTATACCGCCATCTGTCTTTAATTCATCACGTCTTATTGCCCAATGGATTGCATCAATAAGACCATATTGTGTGTCTGTTGTAGGATATTTATTATCCAAGTATGCAAGGAACCAATGACATTTATCATTTGGACTGTATTTCCATGTAAGTAGGGCTTCATCTGGCATATCATAAAAGTCAAAACTATCCATGTACTCTTTATCCGCCCATGCACAATAACGAAAACGCCCATATCCTGCCATATTTTCTACCCACCATGTGCTCTGAAAACTTATGTAATTTTGAACAACATGAGTCAGTTCGTGAGAAAGGATTCGTTCCTTGGGGGATTCATTTGCAAATTCTATACAAATGCTAATATATGGATACCAGAGTCTTTGTTCTTCATCATAAATAGCCTGTTTTAATCCAACAGCATTTCCCATCTCTGTCTGATGTTTAGCATAGACATGTATAATTTTAGGGATTGCTGCATTTCCCCATCTAGCCCAAAGGCGAGGATAGACAGTATAAAATTCTTTTTCAATAGATTCTTTATATCCTGAAACAGTAATAGCATTCCAGTCCCCTTCAAAGATAATTTGAAATGATCTGCTATCGTTTTGTCCCGCTGTTACCATTTCAGAAACACGTACATAAGCCATAGCTGCTTCTGCTCTTGTAACATTTTTAGCGCCATGGAAGGTCTTCCAGCCTGGTACACCGTCAAATATTCCCATTGCATACGCGTTTGCCACATAATACTGCCAATATTTATCTTCTTGCACCTTATTCCAATCACTAATTTGGGAGACAGCTATATCCATTTGTTGTCTAGATGGAAGAACAACACATTTGTCTTCTAATAGTTTAACAATTATTTGTACCATGTCATAGCGATAAATCGCATGATTTCCATAATCCATAGATGCACTTAAAGTATTTGTTAAG
This sequence comes from Lachnospiraceae bacterium, assembly GCA_014239155.1. GTDB lineage: Bacteria > Bacillota > Clostridia > Lachnospirales > Lachnospiraceae > COE1. The sequence continues at coordinate 24,669 of JAAZZQ010000025.1, forward strand.
ATGCCACGTTCACAGGCTGTTTTTAGATAAGGTGCATACCATTCTTCATTTTCATTTACAAATTGTTTAATAAGTCTATCAGGATAAAATGTTTTTATAAGCATAGCCACAAATTCCGCATAGGTAATACTACCTTCTGGAGAAAATATATCTGTACCATCTAATGCGCCGTCTGTATATGCTTTTTCTATATAATTATATGCCCAGTAATCAATAGGGACATCTTTAAATCTTGTTTTTGGAGCAGCCATTGCGTTAATGGAAAAATACTCAAATATAATTTCCAATATCAGTAATATTGCACATATTCTTGTAATTGCCGGTCTCCACACAGTTATTTTTTTCATTGATTTACCTTCTTTCTTCTATAGAAAAATTAAAATAAGGAAGATTATAATAGTTCTTATTGAAAAATATCACATTTCTTGTTTTATAAAAGAATATAAAATAAGATTTTATATGATAAAAACATAATCGCTTTTGTGGGGCTAAAAAAGTAGAGTAAATAATATTCAAGTTGTGCCAATTGAAGACAGTGTGGCAGCTACATCAACGGGATTTGACATAAATGTCATGCAAAGCAGGGGATGTAAGTAATAGGAATCATTTTCAAATACGCTCTAAATATGAATTATAGAATTTCTATAACAAGTAAATTTAGTAAAGTAAGTGTAAATAAATATGCTTACAAAGTAAAAAACACCATCCCCAAAGCGCTTTGCTTCAAAAATAGTGCTTTCAATGCACCGCCAGGGGCTCGAACCCTGGACACCCTGATTAAGAGTCAGGTGCTCTACCAACTGAGCTAGCGGTGCAGAATATTCTTTACTTGATTTATTTTATGATTTATTGAACAATAAATACTATACCACCGGATTTATAAACTGTCAATACTTTTTTAAAAAAATTTTTATAGTTGAGTTTAGATGATAAAATAGGCTTTAGAAACTTAGTATTTATGCGGGTTTCTAGACAAATATAATTATAAAAGAATTAGCAGAACAGTATGGAATGAAGCATATTTATACAATAAATAGAAATATTTCAAATAAGGTAATGCCGTCAGAAATTGGAGATAAAGTTACAACAATGACCAACAGTATATTGTAATTAAAAAACAAAAAAAGCTAATCCATCTTTAGTATAAATTGGTACAGATGAAATAAGTGGCTATGGCAGTGTATGGGTTAAGTAGTGAGTCGGGAAGAGAAATCCTCCCGGCTCAATTTCATATAAAACTATTGAAGAAATTCTGTGGCAATATTTTCTGAAGAAGGGCTAAAATCCCTATAGATTAGCGCATAGACAGTGGAAGGGTAATCCGTAGTAAATGTCATTGTGGTATCATTTTGGTCCTCATCTGTCAAAGTATTTACCACACCATCACCTAATTGAATTAGAGAAAATTGTCTTCCGGGATATTGCAGTGATTCCGGAATTGTCATTTGATAGGTCAATGGCTCATCTGTCTGGGTTATCATTCCATCAAAACTAGACACGGACATATTGTAAGCAGTGGCATAGATAGCATCTCCTAGTACCATTGAGAAGATTTCTAGTGCTTTTATACCCTGCTGTTTGCTTGTGATATGTGCATGCATACTAGAGTCTGGCTTTGCCGAAATAAATTCAAGGCTGCTTTTGAAGTCTTGAATTGGGTATTCAGGATTACTATATGTGGTGTGTACATCGCTTGGTGAAAGCTTATCAATCTTTGGCAGAACAGAATTTTGTACCCAGCCAACCATGTAATAATTTGCAAGTCGATAATAAAAAGTTCCATTATAGTGCTGCATAAATGCTGCAATACTATCAAGGCTGTTGTAAGGAACATTGCCAATATCTCTGCTTCTAATATTGGTTCCCATAAATTCAAAAGTGCAATCATTAACAATCCCAGAAAATGCAGTTGGGCTTTCAATAAAGGTTCCTGCCGACATTGTGACATGATACAGTTCGTTCATGTTGGAGAAGGCTTCAGTTCCAATAGAGGTCACATTGTCAGAAATCACAAGAGAACGGATTTGTTTGTTGTGCCAAGGTCGATTTCCTAGATGATCTCTATCATAATTAGGAATTGCGCCCTTTCCTTGAATATATAATGTTTCACCCTGTATTTTGGCAGTGAGATCAGTTTCCATGCCATCCTTATAACGCCATTCCTCTTTGCCTCTCTGCTGTATCCAGACCGAGTTGTCTGCTGCCATAACATTCAAGGGTACTGTCAGAGATAAAATCAACAAATATGCAGTCAGAATGTGAAGCAGTCTTTTCATTAAATCAGCCTCCTTTGTATTGAATTATTTATTTTATTATTATTTAATTATTATTTTATATTTTAGATTGTTATCTGTCAAGTGACATACTCATACAACCAATACTTGACGCTATTTTTTGTTGCTATTTATGGCATTTGAACTGTTATATTTATTTTATTGTTATTTAGGCAGTTTGCCGCCAATTGTTGACTTCAACAGGGAATAAGAATAAAATAAGGAAGAAGTAACCAAATAAATTTTAACTGTGCAGTGAAATGATATTGAAATAAATTGCGTTAATAGATTGTGGCTGTATGGTTGGAAAAATTACAAATTAAAGGAGAGGGGCACAAATGATTGAAAAGTTATTTAAACTCAAAGAAAACAATACAGATGTCAAGACAGAGGTAATTGGCGGTATCACGACATTTATGACAATGGCGTATATTTTAGCTGTAAATCCAAGTATGTTGTCCGCCGCTGGAATGGATGCAACGGCAGTACTGATGGCAACTTGTCTAGCATCTTTTATCGGGACTGCTATAATGGCATTGATGGCAAATTATCCGTTTGCGTTGGCGCCGGGTATGGGGCTAAATGCGTATTTTGCATTTACGGTATGTGGAACTTATGGTTATGATTGGAGGGTAGCACTTTTGGCAGTATTTGCAGAAGGTATTGTGTTTATTATTTTGTCTCTTACGAATGTGAGAGAAGCAATATTTAATGCGATTCCGAGTGGACTCAAAAAAGGAGTAAGTGCAGGAATTGGTCTGTTTATTGCATTTGTAGGTTTGCAGGGCGCACATGTAATTGTAAATAGTGACTCGACCCTCACAACTTATGTGAGTTTTGCATCAGAATTTCATACATTTGGAATTTGTGCATTACTTGCGATTGTAGGAACCTTGCTGACAGCAGTTCTGTACACACTAAATGTAAAAGGTTCTATTTTGATTGGCATTCTTGTGACATGGATTCTTGGCATGATTTGTCAGGCGTTAGGAATTTATATTGTTGATATAGAAAATGGTTTTTACTCTCTGTATCCAACTTTTGCAATTACAGATTTTTCTGCGATTTCTGAGACTTTTGGACAGTGTTTTATGGGTGATTTTTCCAATGTAAGTATTGCAAACTTTATTGTGGTTCTATTTGCATTTTTGTTTGTGGATATGTTTGATACAATAGGAACACTTGTAGGTGTTGCTACTAAGGCAGATATGCTTGACAAAGATGAAAAACTTCCCAATATCAAACAGGCGCTTTTAGCAGATGCAATTGCTACGTCGGCTGGCGCAGTACTTGGTACCTCTACAACAACTACTTTTGTCGAGAGTTCCGCAGGTGTGGGCGCAGGTGCAAGAACAGGTCTTGCATCAATTGTAACAGGATTTTTATTTCTGATTGCAATATTTTTTGCACCAATTTTTACAGCGATACCAGGGTTTGCAACAGCACCTGCACTTATTTTTGTGGGATTTCTGATGGTATCTTCTATTATAAAAGTAGATTTTAATGACCTGTCAGAGGCGATACCTGCATATTTGTGTATGCTTGCTATGCCACTTGCATACAGTATTTCGGAAGGAATTGCAATCGGTGTCATTTCCTATGTGGCAGTAAATGTTTGCTGTGGGAAGGCAAAAAAAGTTACTGTGCTGATGTATGTGTTGGCAGTGCTGTTTATCTGTAAATATATTTTTCTGTAAATTTTGCTATATTTGTGTGCAAAATATATTACTGTTTATACCCTTAGCAAACAAAAATGTGCCAAAATCAAAAATGTGTAAACAGTAATGAAGTGTTTGTGTTTATAAAGGAAGGATAAAATCAATGGAAATTAAGCTGGGAGAGCTCACGAAGGAAAGTTTGCAGAATATTATTCTGGGCATGTCAACTTTTTTGACAGAACAACAGAAGGAACATTTAGAAAAGTTGATTGAACAGTGCATGGCACATAGATCTACTACTGAAAAAATAAGAATCGTGCGTATGTCGCAAGAGCTTGTAGATGAAAAGATGGCACAATTAAAAATTTGGATGCAACAAATTGATGATGGTGAACTTTATCTCGATACAGAAGAGTATGAGGACTATTCAGAAAATTATTGGAACAGAGATTGGGTTGTGGAGTATTATGATAATCAAGGAGTTGGGGACAAGCTGTTGTATGCAATTCAACTCGCTAAGGACTGTGTGGATGATTGTCGGTATCAGGAAGCCCAATTTATCTATAAATGGTTGTGGGAGATGGAAGTCAATGCTCAAAATGAATATATTGATGAGACAGACCCTGCTAACCTTGAAACGTTAGTGAAAAACAAGATTGTCAAGACAGATATCAAACAGTTAGCGCTATTAACATTATATACAGAGTATCAGGTACTTGATGTCACAAGTCGAGCACAGAATATTTATCTATACTTTTCGTATTATGCTTTTAAAGAGTTGCACATAGAGGATATGTTTTATGTAGGACGTGAAAATCTGAAAGATATTGAACAATTCTGGGAAGATTGGATTACATTGTTAAAGACAAAAAGTGGTGATATGGAAGCACGGCTTTTGCAGGAAGCAATTTTACAAAATAAAGGAGTTGAAGAACTTGTAAAAATCGCAGATGAGACTTGCTGTATCCATCCATCTTTGTATCTAATTGCAATGGATGTGTATAATAAATATCATGATTATGAACAGATTGAAAAAATTGGTGTTCAGGCAATGGCTAATATCAATAAGAAATTGAAAATTAGAGGAGTAATTGCACTGAGGGCAGCATATGCATCCAGTTGTCAGATGCACACAAAAAATATGATGCGATTTTGTTGGGAGTGTTTTAATTCCGACACAACAGTTAGAAACTATTTGCGACTGTTTGGCACACATGAGATGGCAGCACAATATGGAGTGCAAGGAAAACATATTTTGATGTCTGGAATTAAAGCAAAACAGCCAGACTTTGGTAGAACCAAAGAATTACTTGAAAATTTTGTGGGTGATTTTGGATATCATGAGCTTTGTTTTTACTCAGGCGATTTTGAAACTGTAAAGAACGCCTCAAAAAATCCGCAAGGTTCGCTGGGATGGAGCTCGTGTTTTATTAGACGCGGCATTCGACTATTTTTATTATACCTTTACGAGAAAGAATCTCCATCAAACGCAGCGATGGCAATTGCGCAGAGTGTTGGATTTGATGATGATACTGACCAATATTGTACTTTGTACTTTGAGAATGCATTTACAGAGGAAAGCCGAAAAAATAAGACAAGCTTATTCTGGATTTATTTTAAACGATGGAAACAATATTTTCCAATGGATATGCAGGAGAGAAAAAAATATCTTGATTGGGCAGCAAAAATTGTGCGCAGCAGGGCAGATGCAATTGTGTCCGGACAACATAGGGGACAATACAGAGATGTTGCAATTTTGCTGGCAATGACTGCTGAAATAAAGGAAGATATGGGAACGCAAGGTGCAATGCAAGAACTGTATTTAGAATATAAGAAAAAGTTTCCGAGACATTCTTCTTTTCAGGCAGAGATAAAAAACTATTTTAACTATGAATATTAAAGTTCGCTCTATGGAAAAAGAGAAAGGAATCAAGTAGGGGAAAATATTTCCCCCTACTTGCTGTGTGACCTGTTAGTAGTATATTTCCTGTGCATAGGTCTGCGCATAAAAACAACGAAATCCAATATGATTATTTTAGCTTGCGGACAATTGTTAAATCCAATGTTTTTAATTGTTCAAAGACCTGTTGTGTTTTTTCCTCAATGGCATCTATTTGATTTTGTGGAAGCTGTTTTTCTGCGAACACTTCCAATAGTGCTGCCCTGTAATCTCTTTTGTACTTTTTGTTTAAGCTGTTCCAGTTCACGCCTGAGAATTGTTTAAAGATTGTGTTGTCCACTGTCAGTTTCGACTGAAGAATCAGGACACCAATAACAGGATAGCCTGCGTAACCCTGCCAGTAGGTTGCATTGTCTGTGGAGGAATAGGTATTGTCTTTCCATGCAACTTTGTATGATTTTGCGCCATCAGATGACAGAACATCGGCCGAATTTTCGCGCATATGAATACGGTTGTCTGCCAACGCCGAATAAGCCTCATATATTTTTTCGATTGGTGGTAATTTTTCCATAAAAATATACATGCTCCTTTCTCAACCTGCGATTTTGTTCCTTTTATTATATTTTTAGTTTCCTTTGTATAGTGCGCGTTTACCATAAAATATTTATATAGTGCTATAATCTATGATAGCTGCTAACATTTATACAAGCAAAAGAATTTAACTATCTATATGATAAATGGTTCTTCACAGTATGTCAAGATTGTTAGAAATAGTTCATTCCTTGCGTTATAGTTCACACCTCAGTCGAATTTACGTATTATTTTGCACATTGTTGCCTTTTATTTTAGAAAGGAGCCAAAAATGGGAAAACAAAAAAGTGACAAAACAGTCAATAAAACAAACGCAATGCGTATATTAGATAGCAAAAAAATACCATACACAACATATAGCTATGAGTGTGAGGCATTTGTAGATGCCATACAGATTGCGGATATGCTTGGCTTACCCTATGAAAAGGTATACAAAACCTTAGTGACACAGGGCAGCAGCAAAAATTATTATGTGTTTGTCATTCCAATTGCAGAGGAACTTGATATGAAAAAAGCAGCAAAATCTGTCAAAGAAAAATCTGTTGCAATGCTTCCTGTCAAGGATATAAATGCTGTTACAGGTTACATTAGAGGAGGTTGTACTGCAATTGGCATGAAAAAACAATATATTACACGCATTGATCAAAGTGCTCAAAATCTTGAAAAAATCATTGTGAGTGGTGGAAAACTTGGTATACAGTTAGAGCTTTCTCCACAGAATTTGGCAGTTGCTTCTGGTGCGGAGTTTGCAGATATTTTATACAATGCAACAGACTTTTTGGATTAATATTTACGCATTCATGCACAAAAATAGCTGTGTTAGCGGACGAAAAGTATTGTAGTATGATTGAATTATTTCTGAAAGAAATATATAGAAAGGAAATCAAAATGAGAACAATTCATGTATTAGAACTTACACAAAATATTAAACAAATGTGTATAGAAGCCAATCATTGTCTTGCACCAGATATGGACAATGCATTGAAAAACGCCACTGTCACAGAAAAAAGTCCGCTTGGAAAACAGATCTTAAATCAGTTGCAAGAGAATCTTGCGATAGCAAAAGAGGACAGGATTCCAATCTGTCAGGATACCGGTATGGCAGTTATTTTTTTAGAAATTGGACAGGATGTACACTTTGAGGGTGGAAGTTTAGAGGAGGCTGTCAATGAGGGGGTTCGCCAAGGTTATACGGAAGGATTTCTTCGCAAATCTGTTGTAAAAGACCCACTGATACGTGAAAATACTAAGGACAACACTCCCGCCGTGATTCACTATGAATTAAAGCCCGGCAACAAAGTGAAAATTACAGTTGCACCCAAAGGTTTTGGCAGCGAGAATATGAGCCGTATCTTTATGTTGAAGCCTGCTGATGGCATTGAGGGCGTAAAAAATGCAATTTTGACGGCAGTCAAAGATGCAGGTCCGAATGCCTGTCCTCCAATGGTTGTTGGTGTTGGTATTGGGGGAACTTTTGAAAAGTGTGCACTTATGGCAAAGAAGGCGCTTACCAGACCAGTGAATCAGCACTCAGATATACCTTATATTAAAGAGATGGAGAAGGAACTTTTAGATAAAATTAATTGTACTGGCATTGGTCCTGGTGGTCTAGGCGGCACTACAACTGCACTTGCCGTCAATATTGACACTTACCCGACACATATTGCAGGACTTCCTGTTGCCATAAACATATGTTGCCATGTAAACCGCCATGCAGTGCGCATAATCTAATAAGATAGTGTGAAATCGAAGATTTCACCATCTTGATTTGAGTGCCCGCCAAAATGGGCGAATGGGAGTTAGTGTATTTATTTTTTGGAGTTTTTATTAATGAGCGTATTTTTTTATAAAATGGACAATAGTCCATCATAAATCCTATCAACAAAATCTGTACAGTAAATAGAGGGAGTATTTTATTACAGGCGTGCAAATCCGGAATCTGTCAGCAGAGTTGACTCGCACGCTGCAGCAAAAATGTCAATGGCATTCTTGAAATCATACAAATCCGAACAGTTCCATCTGCTTGCGGCTGTTCAGATTTTGATATAGATAGGAGATTGAAATGAAAAAATTAAATATTGATAGACTCGATTGGTTGTCGTTTTTAAACGGTTTAGTTTTCTATGCACCAGTAGCGCTACTTGTGCGGACAAATGCAGGGGTGACTACAACTCAATTTTTTATTTTACAGGCAGTATTGTCACTCACAATATTTATCTTTGAGATTCCAACAGGGATGCTTACAGATAAAATTGGTTATAAACCCACCATGATTTTGGCACAATGTATTTTATTTTTGTCCAAAATTCTTTTGTTGATGGCATATCAAAGGTGTTGTTTGTTTCTTTTTGTGGTGGAGGCGGTGGCAGAAGGGATTGCTATATGTTTTTTGTCAGGAACACAAGATGCATATGTTTACAGCATGTATTCCAAAGACCATTATGCTGTAAAAATGGCGCACATATCTAATTTTGGGACTGCTGGATTTATTGTAAGTACTTTGTTGTATGTTGTACTTTACCATTTTGGAGAAATCCGTGTATTATTGATTGCGACAATAATTGCCAATAGTATTGGAATTTTATGTGTGATAGAAATTGCGCAGGAACCAAAGTTAGAGACCGTCCACTCTAACAAAACAAATATTATGACAGTTTTAACAAATATAGATATGGTTTTGTTAATTCTGCTAAATGCAGGATTTTCTATAGCATTTTTGCTTATTCATTTCTTTTTTGTGGATAAACTGCTTGTGTGTGGATTGCATGAAGTGTGGATGTCACCCATTATAATTTCGTATTCTATTGTGCAGATGCTTGCTGAAAAGTTGCTTGATCAAATGCAAGGGATACATTATCGGACGGCAATGTTTGTGTCAATTCTTGTTTCAGGGGCTTTAATGATTGGTTTCGCACAAAGTCAGACAGCAGAAATTGTTGTCTTAATTATGATAATACTTCCGCTATTTTTAAGTTTTTCTGAGTTTATTCTAAATAGTATGGAAAATGTATTAATTGATCACTATCGTCAAGAAAATAAGAGAGCGACCATTTTATCTACTGCAAATATGGCTAGCAATTTAATAGAGATTGTATTTCTCTTTGCGTCGGCATTTATAGCAGGAGTGGGAATATTTGCTTGTTTTATTGGTGCTGGAATTATAATTATGTTTTTTGGAACAATTATCTTTTTAAGGAAAAGATAAAAGGATAGTTCTTATCGTGGAGGTGTGTATTGTGATTTATTTTATTGCGGATACTCATTTTAGGGAAGAAAATATTCGATTGTATGAGAATCGACCCTTTGCAAATATAACAGAAATGGATAATGCCTTGATAAACCGTTGGAACAGTCATGTCAGTCAGCAGGACAATATCTATGTTTTGGGGGATTTTGGCGCAGCCGGACAAGAGAAAGCGCTGTTGACACAACTAAATGGAATAAAATTTCTTGTCAAGGGAAATCATGATGTACAATCAAACCAATATTATCGAGACTGTGGCTTTGCAGAAGTTTATGATGTTCCCATTATTCTTAAAAATTTTTGGATATTGTCACATGAACCACTGTATGTTAACACCAATATGCCCTATGCGAATTTATTTGGCCATGTACATAATTCCCCAATCATAAAGACTTACAGCAATCAGCATTATTGTGTCTCTGTGGAGAGAATCGAATACACACCGATTTCCTTTGATGAAATTATTATGGTGATAAAAAATGGCAAGAAAAATTCTCATTTGACAGAAAAGATTGTTACAGTTTAGTCTAGGACTTTGCATTTACTGCAAAGTCCGTAAAAATGTATAGTGGCAGAGATACATCAAGCCACCACGAAATGGTTTTGCATGGCTTGATGTCTGTAACAGGAAGCCAAAGGCTGAACTGTTACGAAAGATTGAGAAAATAGACTAAATTTGGATAGAAATAGAATATATTACCAATGTAGTGGATTGTGTATGATATATTGTATGCTAATTATAGTGTAATGAAATCATTTAAGTAGATTCTTGTTTGGAATGTAATAATTTTCTTAAAATATAATGTTAGTGGAAAGATTGGAGGGAATGTGTCTATGCTTTTTTTACAAAAAATTTGTCTACAGTGGGATAAAGAGGAACGTGGTGTAAATGGTGAAAACGTGCGTCGTCGTTTTCCACATGCGTATCTTATGGAGAAACTACCTTCTAAAAATGAAGATGGAATATTTGTCCATCATCTGTGCTTTTATCAGGAACAAGAATCAATTTTAGATGCAATACAATATGAACAGTATTGTTCTAAAAAGTATTTTCAAACGTATTTTGTACAGTGGGGATGGGAGCCGGAACGAATTTCTCAAGAAGTACAAAAGCGTATTGCATGGATAAAAAAGTTTCAATATGCGTGTTATAATACTGTTAACGCGCCTAGAATACAGAATCTATCTATTTGTGAAAAAGAGAATAAGTACGAGTTGTCTTATGAACATGATCGTGGTGTGCCAATTCGGAGAGGACATAACAAGGATTACCAAAATATAAATTCCCCTTTTTATGGAAAGGATATTTTAAACGAAACAGCTTTTGTATTGTCACCGGGACAATATGGGAGCGTTATTTGGAATGAACGCAAAACAGACTATGATACAGGTGCGTGGTATTATCAGTTACATATTTATAATTTATATTATGCGTCAGGTGAGACAGTACAGAAGGATTGTTTTATAAAAAGGAAGCCAGATTATATTTATAAACAATTGGCTTATCTATATTAGAAGTTTTAAAATTGCTTGTTCTCACCAAGGAACTGGTAAACGGACATTTGGCAAATACTGTAAGCATTTTATGCCCACAGCTTGTTGCGATGTATTGACTATTGAAAAGGAGAAAAAAGAAATGGAAAAACATATAAAAGCCCCCCTCACAGATGAGGACGCAAAATCTCTAAAATCAGGAGATTATGTCTATATTACAGGCACAATTTACACAGCGCGCGACGCAGCGCATCAACGTATGGATCAAGCACTCAATCAAAACCAACCACTGCCAATTGATATGGCACATAATATTATTTATTATATGGGACCTTCCCCTGCCAGAGAAGGCAGACCAATTGGTTCCGCTGGTCCTACAACGGCAAGCCGCATGGATAAATATGCGCCAAGACTGCTTGATCTTGGCTTAAAGGGCATGATTGGTAAGGGAAAACGAAGTGATGCTGTAAAAGATGCGATTGTGCGCAATAATGCAGTTTATTTTGCCGCTGTTGGCGGCGCGGGAGCTTTGTTGTCGAAATCTATTATTGCGTCAGAGATTATTGCTTATGATGATTTGGGCACTGAAGCCATTCGTAAACTGGAAGTAGTCAACTTTCCTGTAATTGTTGTGATAGATTCTGATGGAAATAATCTTTATGAGACATCTGTCAAAGAATACGAGGAAATATAAGTTATTAAAAAGTAACAGTTCAGGCAGGTATTTGCACTGTGCTGCAAATACCGTAAGAAAGCGTGGTGGCTACAAGCAAAAATTCATCGCCAAAGGCGATTTTGTATGAATTTTTGCCTGTAACAGTGAAGGTATCTGAACTGTTACATTAAAAAGGGACAAAATATGGCAATTACATTAAAGAATCGCAAACCGATTATTATTTTGTCAATTTTATTTGCAGTATGCATATTAATAGAAATTTTTGTGTGTAATGCAGATTATTTTCGTTTAAAAAATGACAAAAAATATCAGCACAAAAGTTATACACTTGATCAATTGGAAATCACAAATGCAGATGTAAATACAAAGCGAGGGACAATCACTTACAAAAGGGAATATGGTGACAGTGTGTTTCTGCATATAAAAGAGATAGATACCAATATTGGAAGCGTTTTTATGGACTTAAAGATTCCTGACAATGTACTTGAATATGTTGTCTGCTATACAGATGAAGCAAATGCCAACTTTTATAGAAGCTTTATTCGGGAGTATGTGACAGGTGTAGAAAGAAAAAAATGGTTTTCCTGTCATCTAAGTGGAAAGTCTAAACAGATGATTATAAGACTCGATCATCTGGAAGATGATTATACTTTTTCCCTAAAAGAAATACAAATAAATAGGCCTGTACCATTTCAATTTCTTGTAACTAGATTTGTGATACTGTTTGTGATTGTAGCTGGTATTTATATAATAGGAGGAACAGAGTTTTTTCTTGCAAGAGAGAAAAATTGGAGACATAATCTAATATTGGCAGCAGGAACAGGCATATTTTTCTTGATTTCTATTCTTTTGTACAATAACTCTTTTGGCGATGTTAAACTAAATTTAATGTACAATTGTGATTTTACAGATGCGTTGATAAATCGACAGCTCAATCTTGACATTGAAGTCAGCGATAGTTTAAAAGCGCTAGAAAATCCTTATGATACTAGCGTGCGACGGACCGAAGACGTAGATTACGCATGGGATACAGCATATTACAAAGAAAAGTATTACTGTTATTTTGGTGTGGTGCCTGCACTTTTGTTTTTTGTCCCATATAAATTGATTACTGGAACATATTTGCAGTGCAATATTGTCGTTATTATTACGTACTGCATCTATATGCTGTTTCTTGATATTACGCTGATTAAAATAGTAAGACGTGTGATGGCAGATATACAGTTTGGCATAGAACTGATTGCACTTGTAATTTTAAATGCAACAATTAATATCTTTCATTTTGCGACGGAACCTTCATTTTATATGATGTTATATGCGGTTGGCTTAATGTTTGTCGCAATGGGTTTTTGTTGTCTTGTGTTTTGGTATACAGGAAAGCAAACGAACAAATTACTTTTATTTTTTGGTGCGATTTGTCTGTCCTTAGCAGTAGGATGCAGACCACCATTATTATTGTATACCTTTTTGATCATTCCATTTGGCATTCAGATTATTTTAAAGAAAAGAAAAAAGTGTATTGCAGATGTGATTGTGCTTTTCATTCCTTATATCATAATTGGCAGTGCGCTTGCAATCTATAATTATTTGCGGTTTGATAGTATATTGGAATTTGGCGTAAAATATCAACTTACAGCACAAGATCAAGTGCATGGTACAAGCTCTCTCTATGAAGTGCCAACACTACTTTGGCTTAGCTTTTTCCAGCCGCTTCATTTCACAGCCAGGTTTCCTTATATTATTTCGCCAGATAGTGCCAACAATTACGCAGGTCACTTTTTTATTGGTACTGGTCTGACATCACTTGCAGGGCAAACGCCTTTGTTGTGGGTATTATTCTTTCCATTTTTATGGAAACGTTGGCGGACAAATTTTAACATCGTTTCTTTTGGGATATTGCTTTTTAGTGCAGGTGTTGGAATAATAATGCTGTTCATGATAATGTTAAATTCTGGTGTGGAATGGCGTTATACCTCCGAAGTAGCGCCTCTATTATGTATTGTAGCAATTTTGCTTACTGCAAATATTATCAGAGAAATGAGTGGAGAGACAGCATCCTTTTTGATAAGGTGTCTGTTCTTAATAACAATATATTGTTTTGCAGCATCTTTTTTGCGGGCGATTGCAGGTCCATTTGGATATACACGAACATACCACCCTGAATTTTATTATGCGCTGGAGAGCGCCTGTAGTTTTTGGAAGTAGACAATGTATCCTTAGATAATTTAGCGTAACAGTTCACCTATGCACAATTAATTCTATAGGGCAGACGCCCATCATGAAATAAGTCGCCAGCAGAGATCTAATATCATTGGTAAAAATGTATATTTTGGCGACTTATGAATGGCATGGCTTTGAAATTTTTTGAGAGCATATCGTAATAAAATGGAGGAAAAAATTGTGGGATTATATGAAACACAAGAAGAAAATTTACGCGCATCAATGTTTGACAGAATGCATCTAACACCAGAAAATGAAAAGATTGCGCACGCATATCTTACTATGGAAAATGAGGAAAACGTCGCATTATTAAACGAGATTCAGTGGCAGGATTTGACCGATAGATTCCGAACAAATGGATATGCAGAATATCTAAAATGGCTGCGCAAAAACAAGCGAATAGAAGAGCTTTCGCGCTATGTGCGTTTTGTGGTTGAATTAGGAGGATCTACAGCTTGGAGCATTCTTGCAAATGACAATTATGATGCAGTGTTGTCAGATATAGAAAGTATGCTTATCTATCTCACTGGAGAACATGCGGAAGAACAAAAAATGGCTATTCGCGCAGCCATGTGTGCTTGGCAGTTATACAAACGACAATATATGGAAGATACAAAAACGCTGTTATTGTTGGGAAAAGAAAATCCAGAATTGTTTTTACATGCGTTAAAGTATTGCCAAAAGGTAGCAAAGTACAGAGAATATGGCAGACATCATGCCAGAATGCTTTTGACAGCAATCTATTTATATTGGACAGAAGCCGAAACAGCACCACAGTTGACAAATCAATTGCTTGTAGATTTAATTGGAGATATTTCAATTATGGTGCCGCCTGCAAGAAAGTACTCTGCTACAGAAGTACAATGTATGCAAAATTATGTTCAGACAGCCAAAAAGGATACTCCATTTCCACAGGACGTATTGTCAATCTGTCAAAAGCGAAAAGGTTGGATGCATGTGACATTTCATGCAAGTTGTGCTTTTCTGGCACTAAGGCATTCCGTGCAGTTTGAATTGCTGTTTCGATTGATGTTGGCGCATGGTTCTTCGTTTGCGTTTCAGATTGAGGCGCTTGATACTGCGCGGGCAATTGTGGAAGATAGCGTATTTCATGAAAATATGGAATTGATTGAGGATATGCTTCCCATTCCAGATGAGGATTATATTATTTGGTGTTTATATGGAAATCCTACCGCAACAGGAAAGAGAGAAAAAATACTAATAAACTGCACCCATGCAGAGTGTGAGGCGGAAATTCAGCGCATGGCAATGAAAAATCCAGATGCTATTCGGGCAGCAGTCCAAAAGGCAGATTCCGAGCAATATAAGAAGCTGACAATGTTGGTACAGACTGTCCAACCTGCGCTCTATAAGGAAATTCATGCGTCGTATCAAGAAGTATTTTGCGAAAAATTAGTTTCTGAATTATCACGTTGGTATGATGAAAAGGATAAAGAAATTACCAGACAATATTTTTTGGGAAAATGTAGTTTGGATACTTTTATTGCTAAGATAAAAGAACAAGAACAATTTTCCGGCTATTTGCAGCAAACACAGTACGAAAGAGTTAACAATTTAAAAACAATAGGAGAATATCAGTTCTATCGGCGTGTACTGATTGTAGCATTATTAAAAGGTTCCATAGGATTTTTTGCGCATTATCCAGCGTCAGAAAAACGCCTTGCATATTCCACAGATTCTTTGTCGTATGACAAGGAACAGATTGCTGGTATATTTGAGATTTTTGAGAAAGAACAGATTCCTGTCTGTTTGCAGTTGATAGCATTGGGAACTGTCTATGAAAGCAGAAAAGATAAAAAGGAAAAGTTTTTGTTTTTAACACCATATGTAGAGGTAGCCATAGAGCAAATGCAGAAAAATAAAGAACAGTGGGAAGATGGGATTGCGCAAGTCCTTATACAGAATAAAGAAGGCGCAAACTGCATTTGTTGTAAAATTTTGGCACAGTGCGATTCTCTTGACAGATTCAAAGAACAATTGTTTGAGATGGCAAAAAATACAACAGAACAAATACAAAAACTGCTCGTGGATATTTTTGAGAACCATCAAGAGTGGGAAGCTGACATTTTGGCGCTGCTAAAATCTAAGAGTTTAAAAGAGCGCAGCATTGCAATTATGGTGTTGGAAGAGTGGGCAAATCCGGCGCATTTGGAACTTGTAAAAGAAGCATTTACACAAGAAAAGAATCAAAAGTTGGCAGTCAGACTGCAAGATCTTATCGGTGATTTGGAGCGTGCACCCGCAGAGGAAAACTGCACAAAATCCTATTGCAGAGAGGAGGAAAAACTTGCAGCGAAAATTTATAGAGGCGCTAGAAGGCGAAAGGTGGAATGGGTGAAAACAATCCAGTTTCCAACAGTTCATTTTCAAAATGTAACGTCAGAAAACAATATGTTAGACGCTAAAAAAGGTATCTTAAATGAGCGCTTGGTGGCATCGCCAGAATATATGCTTGCAATCCTTGCATCTTATGCAGATATGGAGATTTTGGGTATTTGTCAGGAAGCAAAAATACTAGCGTCATCTCTTGTCCCACAAGAATTTGCCGCATACATATACACGCTGTACAGCAGTTGGATTGCAGCAGGAGCGGAGGCAAAAACGCGCTGGGTGCTCTATGCCGCCGCAATCCACGGAGATGCAGAACTGCTTTCTTTGATGCAGAGGCAGTTGAAAGACTGGGCGGAGCACCAACGAGGCGCAATTGCCGCCGATGCAGTGCGTGCGATTGCGTTGAATGGAAGTGCACAGGCACTTCTCCTTGTGGACCAAATCGCCCGTAAATTTCGCTCCAATCAGGTAAAAAATGCCGCCAAAGAAGCGCTAAACGACGCGGCAATTGCTCTTGGAATGAGCAGGGAGGAACTAGATGACAGGATTATACCAAATCTAGGATTTAATATGCAGGCAGAGCGCGTGCTGGACTATGGATCGCGCACATTTACTGTTCGTCTAACCCCACAACTAATACTAGAAATTTATGATGACAACAAGAAACAACTTAAAAAACTGCCTTCTGCTGGAAAACAAGATGATGCCCAAAAAGCAGCATATGCGCAAGAAGCGTTTAAGCAGATGAAAAAGCAGTTAAAATTAGTGATTACAGCTCAAAAACTGCGTTTGGATCAAGTGCTCACGACAGCGCGTTTTTGGAAAACACAATCTTGGAAGGAATTATTTGTCAAGAATCCAGTGATGCATCAATTTGCTGCGGGTTTAATATGGGGGTTTTATGAAAACGGACAGTTAAAAGACACATTTCGCTATATGGAAGATGGCAGTTTTAATACAGTGGAGGAAGAAGAATATTCTTTTCCAGAGACAGGCTTAATTGGATTGGTGCATCCACTTGAATTGTCAGAAGAATGCCTTCAAGCATGGAAAGAACAGCTCTTAGACTATGAGATTAAACAGCCTGTTGAACAGTTAAACCGCCCTGTGTATTCTGTTACAGAGGAGGAAAAAGGGATAGAGAAAATTACACGTTTTTATGGAAAAACAATAAATAGTGCTACTTTTGTAGGAAAACTTTTAAGCGTTGGCTGGGTTCGCGGAGAAATTTTAGATGGCGGATATTTTGACAACTGTTATCGCAGTGATCGTGAATTTGGGGCAGAAATAACCTTTTCTGGCTGCTCTGTTGGATATAGGAATGAGGAAGTGACCATTGACGATTTAGTCTTTACAAAAGTGGTTCATGATGCTTCTTACAAAGAAGAGACCTGCACTCCGGACAAGGTAAATGAACGTTATTTTAGTGAGGTTATTCTTCAGATTACAAGAATTATAGGGGAATAAAAAGGAGGAAGAGTCCAATGAATTTATCACAAGATAAGGATATGCAGAACACTCAGAAAGCGCTAGGTATGTTGCAATTGACGGAAAAAAATCAAACAATTGCAGAGCAGTATATGAATATGTCTGTGCCGGAGGACATCAATTTATTAAAAGAAGTGGAACATCAAAGCTTTGCAAATTTTTCTCGTGGTACTGCATATGAGCTATATGATTTTTTGCAACGATATAAAAAGACTAGAACAGAATTAGCAGGTCGTTTTATCCGCCTTACAGCCGAGATTGGCGGCGAGACTTCCTCCCGTTTTCTTTTGTATAGCGCAAACTTTGAAAACATTCATTATCTGGGAAAATTTTTGTCTCCAATACAAAGGGCAGTGATTCATGCAGATACAGTTGTGTCGAAGTCTTGGAATTTTAATGAAAATTATATAGAACCACTTGTCAGAATAGGAATCAAAAATCCAGATGTATTTCCGCAGATGATGGAATTGTGCTATGAGGAAGAAAAAGTAAATACAAAGATGTTTTTGGCAGCATTGTATTTGTATTGTGTGAAGCCTTTAGAGAATGCAAAAGGCACGCTCTGTGTCACAATAGATGAAGATAGCAGAACGTTTGGAGACCCAGAATACACAGAAAAAACGGTGGCATATCTGGAACATTGTCTGAAAGTGAATATTGGTAAGCTCATGGCACAAGACAGTGGGTTAGATAAGACAAACTTAGAACTTCTTCAACACTTTGTACAAGATGCAGTTTTAGACGAACCGATTCCTCAAGAAATTCAGTCTATTCTAGCTGGAAAATGCAGAAATGATTACCAGATGGCATTTTTGCCGTTTCTTGCATTTCTAGCAATCGAACATTCTGACCGGTTTGTATCTGTAATTCGTCTTGCAGATGCATTGGATTATACCACAGCCAAGAATCATCCGTTGGATTATTGCCTTGCAGTTGGACAGGATTGGTTTGACAAGCATATTGATATCTTAAGAAATTATTTGATGATTTCAGATAATAGGTATATTTGCTGGGCAGTTTCCAAAAAACAGACAAAAATTTTAGAGCATATGGCAAAAGAAGCCACAAAAGCAATCTGTGAGGTGATGACAGATCTTGCAGTAGAGGAAAAGGGATATTTAATGACTTGTATAAAAACAGGAAATCCAAAACTTTATGAATGGAGGAAAGAACAATTTTCAGAGGATTATCGAAGAGCGGCTGCAAAGCAGGCAGTGAGCAATTTGGAGACTGCACAGAATGAGGCGGAGCGGTATTTGTTAGGAGAATTGGAAATTTCAGACATTCTTCCCTATGTGCCAGAATGGCGGTTGTGTAACGAGTGGTATTGGTATAATAAAAGGAATGATATTCATAACTATAGTTTATATGGAGAATCACAAGTTTATAGAAGAACTTTAGTTTTAAATTTTTTGAGTTTAGATAAAAGTTATATTTCAAATTGTTGGATTGATTTGGAATTGGACCAGACGGAATACACAGGGAAATATAAGGATATTGACCCACGTCAGGCAAACAGTATTTTAAAATTAATGGAAGAAGAAAAGGTACCACCGCAATATCAAATTCAATTTTTGGGCAATGTATATGATGGAAACCATTTTGAACCGCATTATCAAGAGAATGCATATCAGGAGTGCTTAAAAGTGATTTTATCTTATCATAGTGATTGGCATAATGAGTGGAAAACTGCCATCGAAAATCATTTTTTGCCGGCACGTATCTTTACGATTCGCATAATGGGATTACAATGGGAACAATATAAAGAGGAATTGCTTGCCTGTGCCACAGAAAACAGCAAGGAAGGAAGAGCACTTTTACAGACAATTTTTATCTCCCATCCAGAATGTGAGGAGGATATTCTTGTAATGTTGAAATCTCCACGCGGACCCGCGCGAGAGATGGCAGTGGAAGTTTTGTGCCACTGGGGAATAGAAAAATATCGTGAGTCGCTTATTGCGGCACTTGAGACAGAAAAGACAAAAAAGATACGCACATTGATACAGGACAAGCTTGGATTAGAAAAAGTGCAAAGCAATGGAAAAGATACCATAGAATTAAACTTGGATAATCTTATACACGAAATTCTAATTGGTACATGGAAACGAAAATTGTCTTGGTTGTCACTCGATATGCCGAAAGTACATAAAAAAGATGGAAATTTAGCGACAGAAGAGCATCTTGCAGCAATATTAATTAGTTATATTGATATGAAAACACTTGGAATGAACAAAGATGCACAGAGGCTGGCAGCAGAACTCAACCCAGCAGAATTGGCATTATACATTAAGGAAATCTATCACTTTTGGATGAATGACGGTGCATTGGCAAAACGCAAATGGGTGTTGTATGCCGCTTCCATTCATGGTGGTGAGACCATTGTGTCAGAAATTGATACACAACTTCAGATTTGGCCAAAAGAGGGGCGCGGCGCAATAGCCGCGGAGGCAGTAAAAGCATTATCACTCAATCCAACCCCTACCGCGTTGGTTCTTGTAGACCAGATTGCCAGAAAATTTAAAAACCGCCAAGTAAAAAACGCCGCAGCGCAAGCGCTCGATTATGCCGCAGAACAACTTGGGATAACAAGAGAAGAACTCGAGGATCGGATTGTTCCAACTTTAGGGTTTGACAGACAGATGAAACGTGTGTTTGATTATGGAAAACGACAATTTAAGGTAGTTCTAACACCAATATTTTCTTTAGAAGTGTATGATGAAAAAGAAAAGCAATTAAAAAATATACCCGCTCCGAATAAAACAGATGACCCAGAACTGGCAAAGGCTGCAAATGACGCGTGGAAACAATTAAAAAAGCAGTTAAAAGCGGTGGTTGCAGCACAGAAACTACGTTTGGAGCAGGCACTTAGCACAGAGCGGCAATGGAAGACAGAGAATTGGAAGGCATTGTTTGTGGAAAATCCAATTATGTGCCAATTTGCTACTGGATTAATATGGGGTGTGTATCAGGGAAAAGGTTTGGACAAGACAGTAATAAAGACGTTTCGTTATATGGAAGATGGCACATTCAACACTGTAGACGAGGAGGAATACCAACTTCCTGAGAATGCTGATATTGGCTTGGTTCATCCGCTCGAACTCTCGGAGGAAGAACTTGCAGCATGGAAAGAACAACTATCTGATTATGAGATTGTTCAACCCATTGAACAGTTAGAACGCCCTATTTTTCGTGTGACAGACGAGGAAAAAGAGCAGTTAGAGCTCATTCGATTTGGCGGGGTAGTTGTTAACTCGTTATTTCTTTTTGGAAAACTTCAAGATATGGGGTGGTATAAAGGAGCAGTCGGCGATGGTGGGAGCTTTGATACCTATTACCACAATGACCAAAATAACAGTGTAATGTTAGAATTTTCAGGAGATGGCATTGCCAGTTTAAATATAGATGTCATTGTATATGGTGTACATTTTAGCAAAAAACAAAAACAGAATCAATTTGTTTCATGTAGACTTGGGGAAGTAAACCCACGATATTTTAGTGAGATTGTGTTGCAACTTACAAAAGCAACTGCTTCCTCAACAAAGAGAGAGGCTTATCCAGCGTGCAAAAAACAACGATGGCTCTAAGAAGTTATACAAAAATTACTGGCACATCTTAACTTGTCTATTGTTTCAATTGTAAATTATATATGCAGTTATTAAAAAGCCTCGTCGTAAAACATTGCTTTGTATATCTTTGGTGCTTACGTCTATATTTTTTGACATACATTCTTTAAAAAATATTTCGCATAATTTTGATTGCTATGTTTTCGCAGCATAAGAGCCGATTGTAGTGGCAATTCAGGATGGTATTTAAAGTTTTGATTTGCGGAAATCGCCCTTACTTCTCAATCATATTTTCATGGAATGTGCGCAAATTGCACATTCCTGATCTGTGAAAAATAACGTATTTTTCTTTAATTGTAACAGTTCAGCCCTTGACTTCCTGTTACAGACATCAAGCCATGCAAAACCATTTCGTGGTGGTTTGATATATCTCTGCCACTACACAGTTTTACGGACTTTGCAATAAATGCAAAGTCCTAGATTGAACTGTAACCTTTAATTCTAAAAAAATAAAAAAGGGGGTTGACAACACACAGGAGCTTATGTATAATAAATCATGCGTCAGGTGAGCAGACGTACAGTTTTAATATTGGTAGAGGATTTAATTCAGTACCGGGGAGAAGTACTCAAGAGGCTGAAGAGGCGCCCCTGCTAAGGGTGTAGGTCGGGTGACCGGCGCGAGGGTTCAAATCCCTTCTTCTCCGTTCATTTATTTTATATCTTATAAATGAGTGAAGTTATGACAGAATTGTCAAGGGAAAAGTATCTTAGTAATTTCAAGATTCTTTTTTTTCGCCCTAACAAAGAATATGAAATAAATATAAAAAAGTGTTGACACAAAATAAAAAGTGTGCTAACATAAAATCCCACTGAAGAAAATGGTGGACAAGTAATAAAAAAAATTTAAAAAAGTTGTTGACAAAAACTTTAGACAGTGATAAACTAACAGAGTTGTGTCAAATAAGACAACAGAAAACAAAGAACCTTGACAAATAAACAGTAATGCAACCCTGAAAATTCTAAAAAAGAATTATTCAGAGAACATGTCCTATTAAATAGGATACAACCTAAAAGTAAATGCATTGAAAAATGCAACGGATTTAGCCAGTTTTA
>JAAZZQ010000031.1 GCA_014239155.1 Lachnospiraceae bacterium
AGGAAATTCAGGGCAGTATAATATTCAGCAGTTTCGTGGGAAAACTCGAAACTGTGAAAAAATCATGTGCTCTGGTCAAAATAATTGAGAACTATGTCTTATCGGGCTTTAAAAATGTCCAAAAGTTGTAAACTGGTGTATGTTCATTTTCAAACCAAAATAAATCATGTGGCTCCTTTTTCATCTTTGTGTTTTCCCTCCAAATTTGAAATAGTACGACTGCAATCCCATTGATTTTAGATGGTGGGGTAAGGTTGCAAACAGTTTTGACGCTTTAAACAAGTCAGCAACATTATTTAACAAGACACTCGTAAGAAAGACCATACCATTAGGGTAGTTTAAGTTCTCGTGCCGCTATCCAATCGTTTGCCGCTCTCTGAATAACCATGTGTGTTCCAATAATAATTTTTATACAATACACCATTGTGATTTCTCTTTTTGAAGTTTTTAATATTTTTATCAGGAACAAAAGTTTCAATTAAATATTATAATGTTTTTAATGGATATACAATTCCAAAAGAGATAAAATGTATAGTTTTTATTCGCACCAATATACATAAAAGGTTAAATTTTTTATAAAAAATGAGATGTACTTATTTGTGTAGAATATTTCTGTTTTTTATAGATGAATATTATTATAGAGAATAAAACAGTAATTGTTATTTAAAAGGAAACAAAGCAAGTTATGTGTGCAATGAATGGAGATAAATATTTAATTTTGATATATAGAATTAAAAATGACGGTCAAAAAGAGATAAGTTGATTAGACAAATTATTGATTATGTTTAGCTGATTTTACAATTTTAATAAAAAATTGCGTGGTTTTATAAAGAAAGATGCAATGTACCTTTTGCGGATGAAGTTAAATAAAGATAGATATTTTACACATAAGGACAACCTGTAAAATCATAATAATAAAGAAAAAGAGGAGCTTTAAAGTTGATGAAGTTACAGACCTTAACAATTGACGATATAGATACTATGCAGGCGGTTGAATTGGATGTTGTGGATTCTAGTACATTGAAGGATATAAGAGATGTGAAAATTGACACCACGCTGTCCAAAAAGGAGCGTCTTTTGGATTATATATGTCAGATTGGAAACCCGTATTGTTATCGCTATGGCAAGTATATAGTAAAAGTTAGTTTTTCTGACACGGACGCGACATTGGAGGACAGGATGCTCTCTTACCTTCGTTCAAGATGTTGATTAGATAGACAGAAAACACGATAAATAGAACAGACAACGGAGAGAGCTTATGGATGAAATTAAATACAGTTCTATTCAACCAATCGTATCAAGAATATGGAATGCCTATGGTTATTTGCGTTTATCGCATGAAGATGGTGATAAAAAGGAAAGCAACAGCATTACAGGGCAAAAGGACTTGATTCATGATTACTTTAACCATCACCCAGAAATAATTGAATGTGGCATGAAAATTGACGACGGGTTTTCTGGATCTAGTTTCGATCGACCTGCTTTTCAAGAGATGATGGCTGATGTGAAAGCGGGAAAGATAAATTGTATTGTGGTGAAGGATCTTTCCCGTTTTGGCAGAAATTATCTGGATTCAGGAGAATATATTGAGAAAATATTCCCTTTTTTAGGGGTTCGTTTTATTGCTATCAATGATAATTATGACAGTCTAAATAGAAAAACAGAATTCGATGAACTGATGATTCCCTTTAAAAATCTGATCAATGAGGCGTACTGCCGTGATATATCAATAAAAATTCGTAGTCAGCTAGAGACTAAACGCAGACGCGGCGATTTTACTGGATCTTTTGCTGCCTATGGTTATTTAAAAGATCCAGAAAACAAAAATCGTTTATTGATAGATGCATTTGCTGCCAATGTGGTACGTGATATTTTTTGTTGGAAAATAAAAGGGCTTAGTGCAGGTGATATTGCAGAGAGACTGAACAGAGATGGCATACTAGCGCCTTTGGATTATAAAAAATCTCAAGGATTACGTTTTGCAACACCATTTGGTATCAATATACATTCCGTGTGGAACGCGACTACGATTTTGCGAATTCTGAAAAATCCAATATATACGGGGGTTTTGGAACAGGGGAAAAGTACAACCCCGAGTTTTAAAGTGAAGCGGCGTATTTTAAAGCCACGTGAGGAGTGGAGCATTGTGAGGGGAGCACACAAGGCAGTTATAGCCCAGAACGATTTTGAGATTGTTCAAAAGCTACTGGCGATGGATACGCGCACAAGTCCTAAAAGTAATGTAGTAGAGTTATTTTCTGGAATAGTGTACTGTGGAGAATGTGGTGCTGCGATGGTCCGCAAGACGGTTCCATCTGGAAAAAAGAAATACATCTATTATGTCTGTGCGGCTCACAAGAATGAAAAAACGTGTTATGCACACAGTCTGCGAGATAGTATTTTGGAAGGAATCATATTGGAATCAGTGAAAAGACAGGTGCAGAGTGTACTTGGCATGGAAAAAGTATTAGAATTGATAAAAATGGCTACATTACAACAGGCAGATATGAAAAAGTATCAGGAACGATTGGATAAAAAAAACGGAGAGATTAGCCGTTACAAAAAGCTGTTGTGTTCACTGTATGAGAATGTGATGGACGGTGTGATTGACAAAGAGGAATATCAGAAACTAAAAAAGAATTACACAGGGCTTCTTTCAGAGGCGCAAAAACGGGCAAAAATAATTAGAACAGAAATCAGACAAATAATGGAGAGTAACATGGAAGAAAAAAATTGGTTAGACCAGTTAAAAAAATATCAAAATTTTACGGTACTAGATCGGGCTGTTGTGGTGTGTCTAATAGAAAAAATTCTAGTTTATAAGAACAAACAAGTAGAAATAGTCTATAATTGGCAGGAAGAATACCACTGGCTTGCAAATTTGCTTTTACAGACGCAAGATAACATATAACCGTCTGAAAAGGGGGTGGTGTAGTATGGCAAGAACAAAGCGTAAAGTAAATTTTGTGGTTTCAGTGCCTGTACAGGAAGTAACCAAGCATATTTACCATGCGTGCGGTTATGTACGGCTATCCATGGAAGATAGTGGAAGACTAGGGGCAGATACTATTGAGAATCAGAAAGAGCTGATTAGCAGATACATAGAAGTACAACCAGATATGGAGTTTGTCCGACTGTATTGTGACAATGGACAGACAGGGACAAACTTTTCAAGACCACAGTTTGAGCAAATGATGGAGGATATAAGAAAAGGAATGATAGATTGCATTGTGGTAAAAGATCTTTCCCGTTTTGGGCGTAATTATAGAGAGACAGGAAATTACCTAGAAAGAATTTTTCCATTTCTTGATGTGCGGTTTGTGGCAATATTCGATCAGTTTGATACATCAAATATAGAACAAAGATCAGATAGTTATATTATTGCACTAAAAAATATTATGAATGAGGCATATAGTAGAGATATATCAAAGAAGGTTGGCTCCAGTTATGTTATAAAACAGCGCAAAGGAGAATTCACTGGCACATGGGCGGTATATGGTTATCAGAAATGTGTAGACAATCCTTATAAAATAGAACCAAATACAGAGACGGCGCCCATCGTACAAGATATCTTTAGACAGCGGATTTTAGGGATAAGCTATACGCAGATCGCGGGGGATCTAAACAGGCGAGGTATTGCTTCTCCTGCTCATTATCATTATTTGAAAGGGGATGTAAAGGCGGAGCGCTATGCCTATGTTAAATGGAATCCTAAAGTAGTAAGAGATATTCTTTTGAATGAAGTGTATCTTGGGCATATGGTGCAAGGAAGAAAAAGACAGTCTTTTAGTGAGGGAAAGAAACAACAGTTGTTGCCGCAAACAGAATGGACAATTGTCAGAAATACCCATGTTCCACTGATTGACGAGGTTACTTTTCAAAAAGTACAAGAAATGGCAAGACATCTTACTTAGAATACTAAGGAAATGGTTCAGCATACCAACCATTTTAGATATTTGACACAGTTCTTAGTACTACAGCGAACAAACTTAAATTATTCTGCCAAAATTTAATAGAATGAATTTCTTTCAATCAAGAAATATTGAATAATTAATGATATTTCGGTTAAATATTTTTGACTTCAAACAACATCTTCAATTTGTTCCCTGTAGTACTAGAGCGCGTTTCGGATGCGCTTTAGAACAGGCTAGGAGGCAGTGATGGAAAAAGGGATTGTCATAGCAAAGTATCTTCGCATTTCTGCTGAAGATACTGATATACGGAAGGCTGGTAAAGTTGAATCTAACAGTATAGGGAGTCAGCGTAATCTTATAGATAATTTTATTGGTAGAATGCCAGAATTTGCAGATGCGGATATCTTGGAATTTTGTGATGATGGCTGGAGCGGGAAAAATTTTGAGCGTCCTGCGTTCAAAACCATGTTGGAACAGATGAAATGTGGTTCGATCAACTGTATGATTGTGAAGGATTTATCCCGATTTGGACGGGATTATCTAACTGTGGGCAATTATATTTCGCATGTGTTTCCATTTTTAGGGGTTCGTTTTATTGCGATTAATGATGGATTGGATAGCGCTCACACAATGGATGCAGATAGCCTGGACATACTGTTCAAGACACTTTTGTATGATCTTTATAGTCGCGATCTGTCATATAAAGTGCGCAGTGCCAAACAGTTTAAGGCAAAACGTGGAGATTTTCTTTCTCCGTTTGCGCCATATGGATATATAAAAGCCAAAAAAAATAAGAATCAGCTTGAAGTAGATCTGGAATCGGCAGAGATTATCCACTGGATTTTTAAAATGGCAGCAGATGGGATTCGTCCTGTACAGATTGCACGGATATTGAATGCGAAACAGGTATTAACTCCTATGATGTATAAAAGGAAGATTGGATGCTCGCGTTCAGAATGGCCGTGTGTCAACAGACAGAATTTTTGGACGGAGAATACCGTGATAAAAATTTTGTGTGATGAGCGTTATATGGGCAAGACAATTTATGGAAAGCGCATGCGCGATCAAGTGGGAAAAGCGCATGTTGTAAGTGTACCACAATCAGATTGGATTGCTGTGGAGAATGCGCACCAAGCGATTGTGTCAAAGGAAGAATTTGAACTTGGCAAGGAACAGCTTCAAGCATACTTGAAACACGATAAAATAATATCCAGCAGAAAAGGTACAATGTTATATAAAAAAGTGCACTGTGGCGTTTGCGGTCATATTATGAAGCGGGTAAATGCAAAGCAACCATATTATATATGCAATACACCGCGTTTTACAGATGCTTATTCTTGTACAAAGGAACATATATTGGAAAGTGACTTGACAAAGATCGTTTTAAAGGAACTACAAATACAGGCACTTTACGCGGTAGAAAGCAGTCATATTTGGGAAGAGAAACAACAAAAGAGAAGAAAGGATATTGATGTTACAACCAAGATGCTTTTTCAGCTAAAACAATCTCAAACAAAATTTGATTGTTCAATGCAAAGCCTTTATGAGAAATTTGCATTTGGGGAATTGGATAAAACGGCATATCTCAGGGCGAAGCGTGATATTGTAAAGAACCATGATGTGGTTTCCTTACAGATTGAAAAGCTTGAGGCAAAATTAAAGAATCTGAACACAGATAAAATTTTGGATAATCAATTGACAGACTATTTGAATCAATGTACAGAAATAGAGAAACTAATCAATGAAATTGCGCCAGATGTTCTGGAAAAAATTGTAGTGTATCCTGACAATGCATTTTGTATTATCTGGAATTATCAGGAAAATTTGCGTCAGTTGTTTCTCGATTCTTAATATGAAACGATTAGAAAAATAGAAAGTATTGGAATTGCGTAACAGTTCAAACAGGACTTTGCATTGCGCTGCAAAGTCCGTGGGAAAGCGTAGTAGTTGAGATGCATCAAGCCATCGCGAAGCGATTATGCACGGCTTGATGCTTGTAACAGGAAGCCAAAGGCTGAACTGTTATGGAATTGCAAAATATTTATAAAAAATTAAATGTCATCATATAGTCAGTTATTAAAAAGTATGATAAACTCACATATAAGATAGTATTTTTTGCGAATAGACAAAAACTGTAAGAATCATTTTGAGGGCAAATGTAATAATACTAAATGAAATACGAAGTACGAAAGGAAAAGGACGGAAATAAGGATGAAAAGAAAGTTGTATTATGTACTATTTTTTTTGTATGTCATTGTTGTAGCTTTTGTTTTGTATTTGAACGGAGTATTTACAGGGGAGTGGCAATCTTCTGTCAATCTGATAATCAATATTGGATTTCTAATTATTATTGGGATTCTCTTTATCATTTCCTCTGTCAGTTTTGGCAGACTAAGCAGAGCTACACGTGAGCTGGAAGATGTCAGTCTGATCCTACAAAAGGAATACAAGAAGGCTGGCGAAAAGAATCTTTGGGCAAATTATAAAGGTAACGATGCATTTTTTGAACAAAAAGACTTGCAGGATGCGTTTAACAAGTACCGTTTGCGGGTAAATGGAACAAAGACGAAGCGGGGTGCTGGCTCTTTCTGTGATTTGGAAACATATATCAATGAGGATCTTTTGGATCGGGTAAGCATGAATTCCTTTAATTCTGGAGTTCCGGGGACACTTACAGGGATTGGAATTTTGGGAACATTTCTCGGTTTGTCTATGGGGTTAGGTGCATTTAGCGGGGATGATATTTTTACAATCTCTGACAACGTAGGTTCTCTGCTTTCTGGTATGAAAGTAGCTTTTCATACTTCGGTATATGGTATCTTTTTCTCATTGGTGTTTAATATAATTTACCGAAGTTTGATGTCAAATGCGTATAAGGCGCTAGATGAGTTTTTAGATGTGTTTCGTCAAACCACACAGCCATTTTCAGGAAAAGACGAAGAGACTACTGCTACAATGCTTGTTTATCAGGCGGGAATGGCAAGCTCTTTAAGGCAGATCCTTGAAATGATGAAAGGCAATGCAATGGAACAGACAGCTGGTGTAGAGCGCATTGTAAATCAATTTACAGAACAGATGGAGTCTGCATTGGATACGGATTTTAAGAAACTTGGAAACACCTTGAAAAATGTGGGCGAATTACAGGCTACTAGCACGGCAAATGTCGCGGAAATGGTGGAAGCAGTCACAACTTTGGTGGAAGTAAATCGCAATGTGCAGGAGGCGATTACATGCGTTATGGATAGGCAGGAGTTTTTTGCGGAACGGCTTGCAGAACAGAAGGAAATGCTGGCAGATATGTGTGATGAGATGAGCAGTCAGTTATACACATTTGAACAGACGAGGAATTTGTATGAAGAATAGACGAAGAAACAGAGAAGCCTTTGCGGAGCACAGCTATTGGCAGTCTTACTCAGATATGATGGCTGCGCTGCTGCTAATATTTATTTTGTTGATAGCAATTACGCTTGCCATATACAGACAGAAGACAAATGATCTCGATCAGACAAGACTAGAACTCAGCGCAGCTCAAAACGAGCTAGATGCAACAATTGCGGATTTGGAATTTTCTAAAGCAGAGCTGGAGAAATCGAATGGAGATCTTGCATCTTCTCTAGCGGAATTAAAGCAGGCTTATGAACAGGCAGCCTTGACACAGGAAGAACTAAATAACGCATACTTAGAGATAGAAAATGCCAAACAGGAATTGACAACAACAAAACAGGAATTGCAAGATATTGTCGGCATTCGCACAGATATTATTGGGGCGTTGCAGTCAGCTTTTAGCAATTCTACAATGAAAGTGGATGCACAGACAGGTTCTATTACATTTTCCTCAGATGTGCTTTTTCGTTATAATAGTTCCTCGCTGACAGCAGAAAGTAAGGAAACTCTAAAAACGATTATTCCAAGGTATTTGGATGTGCTGCTTCAAGATCAGTTCCGTGGTTATATTGCTGAGATTATTATTGAGGGACATACGGATACAGATGGAAGCTACCAGAGCAATATGGAGCTATCTTATGCGCGTGCGAATGCAGTGGCGGACTTTTGCCTGAACAAAAACAACGGACTTAGCGAGGTGGAGATTGAGCAGTTGCAAAGGATTTTGACTGTCAATGGAAAGTCTTGGAGCAATCCGGTTTATCACCAGGATAATTCGGGAAATTCCACGCAGGAGGTGGACATGTCTGCTTCCAGAAGAGTGGAGATTAAATTTCGGTTGAAAGAAGATGAAATGATTAAGAAAATTGCGGGGATTTTAGAGCAGGAATAATTTTTTAGTCCGTGTTTAACAGAGGCTGATTTCGGCGTAGGTAGGGATTTTGGTTACAAGCGCCAACACCTTGGTCACGATATGATGGGATTGATTGGCACGCCAACAGAAATATAAAGTAGAACCTGAGTATCAAAAAATGATACTCAGGTTCTTGTCTTGTAATGTACAGGATTTAACAGTTTTTCGCACCAATTCGTTTTTTTCAGAATACGACAAATTATTAAGGTTGTCAACCAGATAACAGATATTTTCATAAACTTGTTTTCTGTTTATGGCAGCAGCCTTTTTATTTTCTAATGAAATCTCTGCGCGGGCAAGCGATGCCTTTAACGATGCCTGTTCTTTGTCCAATGCTTCCATCTGGGCAATAATATATTTGGCAGCAGAGGAGG
The DNA here is from genome assembly GCA_014239155.1 of Lachnospiraceae bacterium. GTDB lineage: Bacteria > Bacillota > Clostridia > Lachnospirales > Lachnospiraceae > COE1. The sequence continues at coordinate 8,586 of JAAZZQ010000031.1, forward strand.
AAGCATTCTCAGAGAGTGCTTTTGCTAAGTTTGCAAGCTGTGTGTCCAAGGCATTCAATTCCATTTGCATGGATGTAATATCAGCGTCTTCAGTATTTGTAGTCTGTAATGTTATAAAGTCTGGATTGACCTTTATTTTCTTTAGTTCTTTTATAAATAATTCATCAATTGCATCAACGCGTACATATTCAGAATCACAATATTCCCTGCCTTGTCGAACACGCTTCTCACAAAAATAATAAGAGAATTGAATCTTATTTTTCATATAAGTTCGAGTGGTCATTTTGCCGCCACACTGGCACCGCAGAACGCCTTTTAGAATACCAGTTGGATATTTCCCCGTTCGAAAGGTTTTATTGATTCCTAGGCGATTCTGTGTAGCGATAAAGACATTGGAAGGGACAACATAATTATGTATTCCTACAGCGATTGTCCAATTGGCGTGTTCCTGTGTGGTTTGTCGTTCCTTTCCGGTCTTAGTCTTGCCATAACGGATACATCCATGTGTGCCGTCGAATAGATCCTTAGAAACCATCTTACAGCCAAGTTCCTGAAAGTAGTAATACGCTTCAAGAGAGTTCTGGCAGTAGACAGGATTGGTTACAATGGCATAAATTTGTGACGCGTTTAGAAATGCTCCGTTTTGGCTTTTTATACCATGTTCCTTACAGTAGCGTTCCAATCCTGTGATGGTATAGCCGTTTAATAGAAGGTTATATAATAATTTTACACGCCAGATAGTTTCATCATCAATATCAAGAAAAGAATGCTCTTTATCACCAAGCTTTTTCCGAATGGATTTCATGCCAGCCGGGCAGTTGCCGCCTGTCCATCTTCCTTGTTCTGCAAGGGCAAGCATATTGTCTGCGACACGTTCTGATGTATTTTCGCGTTCTAATTGGGCAAAGGCAGCCAATATATACATAACTGTTCTTCCAATTGGCGTGGAGGTGTCAAATGATTCCTTGACAGATACGAAGGCAACTCCGTGTTCTTCAAAAGCTTCATACATTGTAGAGAACTCTCGTACATTTCGGCTAATGCGGTCAAGTTTGTATACCATAACAACATCAAGTTCATTTTTGCGAACATCACGCATCAGTTCTTGGAAGGAAGGGCGTTTTGTATTTTTGCCGCTAAAACCTTCATCTTTGTCATAAACTCTAAAGTCAAGCTCTTGACCTTTAAAGACAATAGCAGCGTATTCTTTGCAAAGCTCGACTTGGACCGTTACAGAATCACTGTTGTCCCTGTAGACGGATTTACGTGGATAGATACCAATTACCATATAGTACCTCCTGATAATAATTATGATTTTCGTGTATTAAAAATACACCGATTTCATTATTTGGTTGCAAGGATATATTAAAGTGTGCTACAATATAAGCGTTGGTTGATATTGTAACTGGTACGCCAGTGATATATCTCTTATGCCGTTCGGTGCTGGTAACATCGAACGGCTTTGTTTGTATATGCCCATTTTCAATGATTGATACTGCCTGTGAAGCTTGTTCTGGAATATCATTCAAGATAACCCTTAAGATAACATTTGTATCAATCAGTTGCATATTTTTTTGTGATTGCACGTTTAAAAGCACCCTCTTCCTGTTCGATTAATGCTGGATTTGCATATTCACTAGCAATTCCAAGTATTGATTTTGCGGATTTTTTGTTTGCAGGTTCAATGCCCTTTTTTTCTAGTTCCTGTGAATTAATAAATTGAATAAACGTATAAACTGTTTCAATTTTCTGTTCTGGCATAGTTTGTAACAATCCGATTGCCTTTTCTAAAGTTGACATAGTAGTTATTCCTCCAATTCTATACCATAATATTTTTACGAGGTATTTTTTATTTCATTGTGTTTGACTTTATTATACCGTTCGGTGCTGGTAACATCGAACGGCTTTTCTTAATAAAGTTATTATCCTAAATGAAGTTGTGTCTTTAAGGCGTCTTGTAGAACTTGGGAAAAGTTAATGTTTCGTTCAAGGGCAGCAGCATTGAGCCAAGCGGGTAGTGTAACAGTGCGATTTACAGAACGATTAATATTAGCTTGACGGATAGAGGGCATATAGACATCAATTAGAACTGCCCGCTCGTTAGGTTGGACCTTTACATTAGCTAATGGTGTAGGGACAGGAATTTCTTCGCCGTCTTCTTCCAAACCATAAAGAACACAACCAAGAAGTTCCCGCGCAGATAGGAGAGCATCATTATCATCTGTGCCACTAGTGGCACATTTTAAATCAGGAAAATCGACAGAAATTTCTTGTCCAGCTTCGTAAGAAAAAACGGCAGGATAAAAATAACGTTCTACTTTTTTCATAAAATAACCTCCTTAGATTAATATGTCAGGGGACAGGGCTAATTAAACTTTAGCCCTGATTGCTCTTCAATGCGTTTGAGTGTTTTGAGAGGGATATTTTTGTCTGGATGTTTTACTGTAGTGCGTCCCTTTTTAGTTGGATGTTTGAATTGGTGGTGACTTCCTACTACATTCACCTCATACCAACCATCTGCTTTGAGTATTTGAATAACTTCTCTTGATGAATAATTTTTCATTGGCATTTCCTCCTGACAATAGAATGATAACACATATAAAAATATTTGTCAATAAATTATGGCAAATATTTTTATATGTGTTCAATTAGTCTGTTTTACGTGCAAGTATTCCATTAGTGCATTTTGAAATAACTTAGAGCAGTTCACGCCATCTTCATCAGCTTTAGAGGCAAGCCATGCTGGAAGAGAAAGTGTTTTCTTCACAAATCTGCTGTTAATACGTTCTCTTATGGGAGGCATAAATACCTCAATAAGCACAGGAACTTGATTTGGCTCAAGTGAGATAGCTGTGATGGGAGTTGGTGATGGAGGCGCTTCATTGTCTTGTTCCATACCCCAAATATGAAGTCCCATAGCTTCTTTTGCATTTTTTAATGCCATATCCGTATTACCAGTGTCTGCACAGGGACAGCATCCGGGTAAATCGGGAAATTCAATACATATCCCATCTTCATCATAAGAAAATACGGCGACATAAGAATATCTGTCCTTTAACATAAAAATCCTCCTAATAATATATTAATGAGAAGCAAGTATGCAGGGATTATGGAAATATAATCCCTGATTGTTTTGAAATACTTTTGAGAGTTCCTAAAGGTATGTCTTTTCTAGGGTGAGTTATTGTGACTTTTCCTTTTTTAGTAGGGTGTTTGTATTGATGATGATCTCCATCACAAGCCACTTCATACCAACCATTTTTTCTAAGTATTTCAATTACTTCTCTTGATGAGTAGCCTTTCATTTGTTAAGTCCTCCTTATAAGTACATTATAATACATAATTTATTGCGTGTCAATATCTGGAATAAATAATTTTTTATGTATTGTGAATTCTTATAAATACCTTTGTTATTTTAGTATTTTGTACTATACTGCAAATTGGAACTTATACATTGAAAGAATACTTTTTTGGAACTTATTATTAAGAAGAACAGCTATCTCTCTTTAGGAACTGTAGAAAAATAATTGACACATCTTGACTTGTCTATTTCTTCGGTCTTGCAGACCCAGAAGCCTTGCCATAACCTGTTAAGTAAGATGCCTGTTATAATTTACAACATTTCTCAAAAGTGTCTTTTATTAGTTCCTGTATCGTATCAAGTTGCTCGACTTCATCAAAATAATATTCACATTCATAATCAGTATTTTCAAATTTATGTAGTGTAAATAGATGTTGCTCTTTTCGGATGTAAACACGGCAAATCCATTTGGTTGAAAGCTCACCAAGCTGCATATAAGCATATCTTGAAGTCTTTTTATAAGTAATGTCTAAACTGGTGTTTAGGAGACCTTTAATATAATTCAAAACATTTGTTTCGTCAGTGTTCAGTATAGGCTCTGCTTTCTCGTCGGAGGGAACGGAAATAACAGGTTCGGGAGAAATAACAGTACTTAGGCGTTCTGAAATAACATCATTAATGTATTCTTCAAAGGCTTTCTGAATGATTCCCTTAAATTTATCTATGACAGCTTGTGTTTTGGTACCGTTGTATATATTTTTGGTAAGGAGTGCTTTTACTAATTGGTCAGAAGGAGACTGAAACTGTTCCGCAATTACATTTTTTACCATTGTCATATATTTTAAGTTTGAAGCACTACTTAAAATGTTTTTGACATTGAATGCATCTTTTTGAAATTGTTTTAACTCCTCAGCAACATTTTTTTCAACTTTAGAAAGGTTGACGACAAGAAATGGTATTGTGTCCATTTTATTATGCTCTTCCAAGTCTGAATAAAATTGATAAATAATGCCATTCGTTAGGATTCCAAACTTTGCTTTCGTGACGGAAAAGTATCGTATTAACTGACTCATATGTTTTACAGATAGTTCCGTGTTAATAGGTTTGGCTTCGATTAGGATTAGAGGTTCATTATTAATCATAATGGCGTAATCAACCTGTTCTCCTTTCTTAATACCAACATCGGCAGTATATTCTGGAACAAATTCCAGTGGATTAAATACATCATAACCCAAAAGCTGGAAAAATGGCAGTATGATAGATGTTTTTGTCGCTTCTTCCGTCTGGATATTTCCTTTTAGGTGCTCAATTCTGTTGGAGAAGTTTTTAGTTTTTCTAAGAACTCCATAGTGATTCCTCTTTTCTTTATTATTTAGTTTTTCCATATTTATATGATTATACGACAAAAGAGTACAAAAGAATAGTATTTCGTAACAAATTGATATTTTATTTGGCATTTTGCAAGAAACTATAAAAAAATGACGGTTCTTTTTTTGTAGGTATCTAACGAAATTGCGGGTTATTGCAAGATATGAAAGAATGAGTGTAGACTTTATACCTTTCTTTGTGCTAACATTTTAATAACTTAAGGTGTAGGTAATATTTGTCGTTTAATACAAAGGAGCGTTGTGTATGAGTGATAAAAGTGAAGTTATAAAACTCATTCAAAAACTAGATGATGAGAGGGAAAAAAAGTTTATAATTCAAATCCTAATCATGATTAAAACCCATCTTTCGGGCAGGCATTAAGTCTGTCCAATCTTAAAATTATTTGGATATATACTCATAAGCTTACCATATATATCTTATCCAAACTTTAGTTTTTAACATAACTTTAATTTTCTATTCAATCTTTTTTATGTCTCTGGTATCAGTATATATATAATATTCTCTTACTACAGGTTTGGAACATAATTTTTTTGCATCATATTTTTCACCTTCTATGTAATTATGTTCAACAACATATAGTGCGTCATGAACAGGATTGATGCTTGCGGTGATTTTTCTGGAATGGTTAACAATGACATGAAATTCTGAATCTTCTTTAAAATATTTTTTATAGTAAGAATAAATATAGTCTTGAATGTTTACATCTTCTGATATTTCGGCAAGACGCCAGTTTCCGGTTGTATCATTTTGAACACTTTCATAAAATTTAAGATTCAAGTCAGATATATCTTTGTCGCTAATTCCACCGATTTCTTCATCAGTCTGATACTCTGATGTGAGTTCTGTTGGAGAATCATTAGGCAGTTCAGATAATTCTTTTTTGAATAAAAAATCGCGTTGCTCATCGGTGTTTGATACTTCTATTTCAGATTCGCCAAGTATATGCGTTGTAAATGTGTCATATCGTGGTGATCCGTCAGAAGAATAATTGCTCAACGAAACTTCTGAATCAGTTTCAGCATGGTAATAGCTTACTGTCATAATTATTTGAACATCATCAATTGGACTAAAAGCAAAATATACATAGTCCCCATTGGTATCTATAATTTTAATTTCGCCTAAATCTTCCTCAGTTGGTTCTGTAATTTCTATTTTATATTCAAGGGTACTTGCAAAACTTTTAACTCCTTCAAAAATAAATGATTTTTCTCGATTGGCGTAAGGAACATATATTTGTTCAAACAAATCTGTTGTTTCTATTGTTTGATATTTATTTTCTTCTAGTGATAAAACAGTTTCTGATTCAGATTCAATAGTTTCTTCGGTCGCTATACTCGTTATTTCTTGGCTGGCAAATGTTTCTGTAATTGGAGTTTCTTCTTCAAGTTCAACTGTTTCTTTTTTTGTTGTTTCTGTACTGACTAATTCTGTGGATTCTGTTTCTTGTTTTGGTTCCTCTGTACGCGATTCATTTTTGGAATTGCAAGCCATTAATGATAAAGTTGTGATAGCTACGAGTAATACTAATAATGATTTCTTTTTCATTTGTTTTTACTCATCCTTTGTTCAAACTATTTTAAATTAACATATTATCACTATAACATCAAAATATTATTGTTAATTTTAAATATGCAACTATGTATTCTTTATTTTATCTATCAAATTTTGTGCAACATTCTTTAATATTTTTTTGGAGTTGTTATCTAAATTTTCGTATATAATGATTACTTCCTTTATCAGATCAGCCACAACATCATCAGTCGAATCCAAGAGCATTTGAGTACACATTGCAAGTTCTTCATCTTTTGATAATTTGATGAACATATCATCATCAGAACCGCCGTTTCGTAACCAATCCTCACTAACTCCAAATTCACGACAAATTAAAGACAAGACTGCATCTATTGGTTCGTTTCTACCGAGTTCGTATTGCGCGATGGTATTTCCCTTAACTCCGAGTCTCTCACCAAATTCACGTTGCGTTAAATCTAACGTTTTTCTAAGCTTACGCAATCGTTCATTCATTATAATTATCACCACCTTCATATTCAAGATAACAAATCTAAATAAAAAAGTCAACAGCAAGCTTCACAAAAACAAAAAATATCTCAAAATCCAAAATATATATTGACAAAAATGTTTTTGAGAATTAAAATATTCACATAAACAAAGATAAAATTAATAGGATAGTAGACAAACATTTTATTTCACTTGCGAAATTGTGTACTCAGTGAATCAATGTTATTTAGTTAGCTGTGTGGACCGTTAAGTTAAGGGGTAAAATGTTACCCCAGTCTAGTTAAGAACCGGGGCAACACTTAGACCTGCTGTCTTTGCTGATAGAGAGCGGTAAGGGAATCCTGAAGAACCTGTGAAAAATTAATGTGGTTTTTTTCAGCAAATGTGTTGAGCCATGCGGGAATGGTAAGATTTTTTCTTACAGCTTTTTCACCATATTTTTCAGCATAAGCATCCATATCCAGGACAAGCATACTTACAAAGCCGCCCGGATCGGGGGTGATGCTTTCCAGAGGGCTTGCTTCCGGAGCTGGCTTTCCATCTTCCAGTTCATCAAGAACCCAGCCGGACGCTGCGTCTGTACCCATAAGAATGGCTTCAGCCAGTGTATTGCCTCCACTGACACAGCCGGGAAGATCAGGAACTACCACAGCATAAGCTCCATTTTTTTCTTCATCAGGATAGAAACAAGCAGGATAAGTTAATTTCATAAATACCTCCTTTATGGTGTGCAGTACTGGACTTTTATAGTCCGGCCTGCTTAAAAATTTGTTTGACTATTTGTGGGGCTATATCTCCGGGGTGCTTGGGAATTGTAACTTTCCCCGGTTTTGATGGATGCGTGTATTGGCAATGAGAACCTTTTGTGCTTTTATATTTCCATCCATCTGCTAAAATAATTTTTTCTATCTCCCGGAATCTCATGCTGTAACCTCCTTACAATTATATTATACGCATTATGCGCATGCGTGTCAAGAGGAAACTTAAAAACTTTTGAAAATATAAGTATTTGCAAATTACCAAATATGAAAACCTGTATTTTGAGAAAAATTTACCAAAATCTAATTTTGATGTGGTGCTGGTAGGCAGATTATTTGTGAAAAGTAGGGATTTTTCCTTGAAAATCAAAGATTTTGAAAAAAATGCAGGTATGGAGATGTACCTGCATCATTTTTCAGAATTATGCAGGGAGGACTTTTTGTGTCAGTTATGTACATTGTGTTATACCATTTTAGGCTACTTTGATTTTTCAACTAATGAATCAATCATCTTTTTGATTAACTCACGATCTGAATCATTGAGCAAACTATATTGTTGGGCAAGCTGTCTCACTTCATCATTAATATCTAATTCGCTGGTTATATCTTCAAATCCAGTTTCAAGAAGAATATCGCCAGATGTATTTAGGATAGTTGCAAGTTGCTTTATTTTGGCAACATCCGGTTGGCGCTTTCCCGTTTCATAACCGCAATATGTGCTTTTGGTAATGCCCATAAGGTCAGCAACTTCTTGTTGAGTATAATTCATATTTAAACGTGCCTTTTTTAGTTGTTCAGAAAATCCCATATCG
>JAAZZQ010000044.1 GCA_014239155.1 Lachnospiraceae bacterium
CTCTTTCATCATCACTGAGCTTAATAATGTAAGTTTTAGGTCTTGCCATAATCGCCACCACCGTTTCTTTTTAGTATAACATGGGAGGGCAATATATGGAAGAACTATTTTACTAAGTATAAACCGGTCACTACACTAGTATAATCTAACAGAACAAATTGTGCAAGTCTTAGATCGGCTTTTAAGTTCGTTTTTGTTACAGTTCAGCTCAGGACTTTGCACTTGCTGCAAATTATGGCTTTATAAGCCACGTGAAACAGTGTTGCGGTTGAGAAGCATCAAGCCACGGTACGTGGCTTTGACACCACGAAGTGGTTTTGCATGGCTTGATGTTTGTAACAGGAAGCCAAGGGCTGAACTGTTACCCGTAACGCTTTTGAAAATACAATTTCAGTTGATTTTATGCCAATTTTGCGCTATACTTTTCCTCGAAAATAGAGAGTGGGGAGTTTGTATGCGCTATATTAAAATGAAAAATGCCAAACCAGGCATGTGTCTTGCATACAATATGTATGATGCTGACGGGCATACGCTAATTTGCAAAGGCAGTGTGCTTTCTGAATTTTATATTGAAAAGTTATATGAATATGGATTTGATGGAGTTTATATTGATGATACGCTCTCGCAGGATATCTGCATAGAACCTGTAATCAGCTCGGAACTTCGGACAGAAGGATTAATTAACGTGCGCAACAGCGATATTGATGGCTGTAAAAATGTTGCTAAAAAGATTGTAGATCAGGTGTTAGAGAGTGGTACGCTGTCATTAGATTTGACGGACCTTAGATGTTTTGATGGCTATACTTATGCGCATTCTGTCAATGTGGCAGTGCTTTCCTGCATTATTGGATTTGGTCAGAAGATGAATGAGGAGGCACTTGAACAGTTAGTGATAGCAGGACTTTTGCATGATTTAGGCAAGTTGGTGATCCCATTAGAGATTTTAAATAAACCATCAAGATTAACAAATGAAGAGTATGAGATTATGAAGACACATTCCACACTTTCCTATGAGATAATCAAGGAGCGTTGGGATATTTCTGCACAGGTAAAGACAGCAGTGTTATATCACCATGAAAATGTTGATGGCAGCGGTTATCCAGAGGGAATTGACGGTGATAGCATGACGATTTTTACTAAGATATTACATGTGGCAGATGTGTATGATGCACTGGTGTCAAGGCGTCCTTACAAAAACCCATATCCCCCTTATGAGGCGTGTGAGTATTTAATGGGGGCGGGAGGAATCTTGTTTGACCCAAAAGTGGTGGAGACATTGCTGCGGTATGTGCCATTGTATCCAAAAGGAACACAGGTGGAATTGTCTGATGGAAGACAGGCAATTATTGTAGAGAATGCGGGGAGTAGAAATCTAAGACCTTTGATAAGAGTTCTGGATGGAACAATGATTGACTTGCTAAATCCTGCATATTATAATTTGACTATTTTGCGGAGTGCAAGTGAGGAGATTGTCGATCCCTATGTGGAGGAAGAGGAACGCCGCAAAATGCTTACACCGTCAAAGAAATATCGAATTATGCTCATTGATGATGTGCTAGTTAATCTTCAAACAATTCGAGGATTTTTACAAAATGCATATGAACTGAGTCTTTTGACCTCTGTCCGGCAGGCACTGTTATATTTAAAGCGGCAGACAGAGCCAGATTTAATTATTTTGGATATGGATATGCCAGAGATGAGTGGTATTGACGCTGCTGCCAGGATAAGAGCACTTGTAGGAGATGCAATTCCTGTGCTGTTTGTGATAGATAATTATGATAAGGAAGTCGTTGCACAATGTAGGAAGGCAGGCGCCGCAGGTTATATTGTGCGTCCTTATAAGCCAGCCTATGTAAAAGCAGAAATTAAGCGAATTTTATCCGGGCAAAAAATTATCGAATAAATTTGAGACGAAATCTATTGACTTTGGTATAATTAAAAAATATAATGAACAAGTTGACTAGAAAGCGCATGCTTTTATGCATGCGCTTTCATTGCGTATTGAAAGGAATTTACAAAAATATGGAAACTTTAAAATTTAATGAACTCAATATAAGTCCTGAAATCGTTCGGGGAGTGAGAGATATGGGTTTTGAGGAGACATCACCCATACAGAGCAAAGCGATTCCGATTGCGATGGCAGGTGCAGATATTATTGGTCAGGCACAGACAGGAACTGGAAAGACGGCTGCTTTTGGCATTCCAGTGCTTGAGAAGGTAAAAAGAGAATTGAAATATCCGCAGACCTTAATTTTATGCCCGACAAGGGAACTGGCAGTGCAGGCAGCGGAAGAAATTCGCAAACTTGCCAAGTATATGCATGGTGTGAAAGTTCTTCCTGTTTATGGAGGACAGGATATTACAAAGCAGATTCGCGCGCTCAAGGGAACGCAGATTATTATTGGTACACCAGGCCGTGTGATGGATCATCTTCGCCGCAAGACAATTCGATGTGAATATGTGGATACCATTGTGCTAGACGAGGCAGATGAGATGCTCAATATGGGATTTCGCGAGGATATTGAAACAGTGCTCACCTATATACCAAACAAAGACCGACAAACGATTTTATTCTCGGCTACCATGCCGCAAGCGATTTTGGATATTACCAAGAATTATCAAAAATCAGATGCAAAGATCGTTAAGGTTGTGAAAAAAGAGTTAACTGTGCCAATGATTGAACAATACTATATCGATATAAAACGAAAGGACAAAGTGGAAGTGCTTTGTCGCCTGCTCGATTATTATGAGCCAAAGCTTTCGTTGGTATTTTGCAATACCAAAAAGATGGTGGATGATTTGACGGAGGTATTAAAAGGCAGAGGATATTTTGCAGAAGGATTACACGGAGATATGAGTCAGGCGCAGCGCGACCGTGTAATGAAAGGTTTTCGAGATGGCAAGACAGATATTTTGATTGCAACGGATGTGGCAGCCCGCGGAATTGACGTGGATGATGTGGAGGCAGTGTTTAACTATGACATTCCTCAAGAAGATGAATACTATGTACATCGAATTGGCAGAACTGGTCGAGCAGGGCGCATGGGGCGTTCTTTTACCTTTGCAAAAGGTAAGGAAGTCTATAAAATAAAAAATATTATGCGTTATTGTAAGACGAAAATTTATGCAATGCCAGTGCCATCGCGCAATGATGTCAATCAAATTAGAATAGAAAGGGCAATGAACAAAATTGAAACGATAATTGAGGAGGAAGATTTGACTTCCATGACGAATGCAATTGAGAAACAGATAAATACCTCAAAGCACACAGCGATGGACATTGCAGCGGCTTTTCTAAAAATGTACATGGGACAGCTAAATGACAACAGCGATTCCAATACAAAATATGCATTGGATAATACTCGCGCGGAGGAAGAAGGAATGACGCGTCTTTTTATCAATATTGGAAAGGCGCAGAAGGTGAAGGCGAAAGATATTTTGGGTGCCATTGCAGGCGAAGCGAATATCCCCGGAAAGTTAGTGGGCGCAATTGACTTGTACGATAAGTATACATTTGTGGAAGTACCAAAGGAGAATGCGGCAAAGGTGCTTGCGGCGATGAAGAACGTAAAAATTAAAGGAAAAATAATTCATATTGAGCCGGCAAACGCCAAGTGTGAGTAGGGGAAAGTTTTCCCCCTACTTGCATAGAAGTGTTTAATTTGGGATTTGTGGAATTTGTGGGATTTGTTCAGGTTGTGGAATCTGTTGGTCAAGCTTTTGCAGTATTTCTTTTTTACTGATATAAGGAGAGAGTTTATCATACATGGAAAACGTCACTACGCCGCCGCTCTCCATAAATTTTGACAGACAGTTTTCTATTTGCGTGTCATTTAGATAAGGAAGCACTGCTATAAACACATCACTATATTCTTCTTGGGGCACATATTGCAACAGTTCTGTGATAGATTCACCTTGCAGATAGGGGCACAACTCTGTAATAGCATCGGCATTCAGCGGCGCAATGTTTCCTTTTTGTAAAGCTTCTATTAGATATTGACTTGATAAGGTACTGTCAGAATATAGAAAAAAGTCATAGAGTTCTTCTGTAGTAAAATCAGTTTTTGCATCTAATAAGGAATGAAAAATCTCACTTGCATCTTTGGCATCTAAATAATATAGCGCGTCAATAATTTTTGCTTTGTTGTAAGATTCTAAAGGTATCATGCCATCTTTCATCTGTGTGATATATTCTTCTTGCTCAGAATAAGAAATTTTTTCAAATGAGCTTGCCTTTAAGCTGGAATAGTCGATAATAAGGTCTGTTAGTTTCGCTCCCTGTCCAACCATTTTTAGGACATTTCTGCCCTGTTTCATCGAAATGGTCTGTGTGGTATCAGCACCCGTCTCATTGATTGTATAAATACTTTTGTCCGGTGCAATATGGACAATTTTAAATTTGCCTTTTGACAGTGTAAACGAAGAAGTTATTTTAACATTGACATCTTTGTCAGCGTAGGCGACTAAAAATGTGTCAGAACCATATAGCACAAATCCAGATACTGTAATCTTGTTGTCGCCTCCTTTATAATGATAGGCACCCCAATTTTCCAGAATGTCTTTGTCAGCAAGCAAGATGTCATCATCATAGACTTTCCATGCATCGCTCGTTTTATCGGGACTCGAAAAATTATCCACAAAACTGGTGGAGGAGGTTAGCGAGCTTAAAGCTCTTGAAAAGAAGTTTTTTTCTTCGGAAGCAGTGTCTTTTGTGCTGTGAGAAGTTGTGGTATCCGAAGAAATCCATACAGGGCTACAAGCGGTGAACAACAGTGCGATTCCCAAGGTACATGTGGAGAGTAACAGCCGCAAACGAGGCACTTTTTTGTAGTGTAGAATATGGTTAAGGCGTTTTTTCAAGTCCTTTTTATTTTGCAACAAAGTTGTGGAAAATACATTTTCCTTCCTATCAATTGTCTGTTCTGCAGTGTCCAAAAGTATATTTCCATAAAGTTGTTTCCCAAATGTAGTAAGTTGCGCCAGAATTTGTTCATCACATGAGAGCTCGCAATCACTGCTGATAAGTTTGTTGATTCGATACAAAAACGGGTTAAACCAATGAATGCAGAGTAACAGTTGACAGACCCATTTGTAAAGCAAATCTTTTCTTGCAATATGAATTAGTTCATGATGAAGGATTAGTTTAAGCGATGTCAAATCTTTTTCCTTAGAAAAGTCTTTTGGAAGAAAAATAACAGGATTCCACAGACCAATTGTCACAGGACCAAAAATCGTAGAACTTTCATAGAGCGCAGGCGGCTGGTGTACATTAAGCTTTGCGCAGAGAAAGTTTTCTAGGTTTATGATAGAATTGTCTGTAATACGAATGCAGTTCTTTTTAACTGTCTTAAGAAAATAAGCATAACGCAAAAGACTGTCAAAAAGAATGATTACGGCAACGAAAAACCAGATAGATACAATGGTATTGAATCGATTTTGCAGAACTTTTGTCACTTGATTTGACTTGGGAGCTTGGGGGGATACAGTTGTGCTTATCAACTCTTTTTTGGCTGTTGCGTTGACCATCGTATTATGGGAAGTATCTGTATTGACAAAGTTTGCACTGGTGTTTGCAGCGTGTTTTATGGGCATTTCGGCAAAGAAATTGGTCTCAAAATGAAATGGAATAAGCAGCCGCGCAACAACAAGCAGCCAGATATAATAGTTCCATTTCTTAGAGAAATATTTTTCGGTCAAAGGATGCAGGATTGCGATTAGAAGTCCAACCAGTGTTCCGGACAGGGACAAAGATAGAACAATTATAAAAAGTTGTCTCATAAAACGCCTCCAATTATAAATTTTGATTAAAATAGTCGCGCAGTTCTTCAATCTCTTTTTTGGTCAAGGCATTGCTGTCAACGAGCGCAGCCGCCAGATTTTTTGTGCGCCCCTTAAAAAACTTATTGACAAAGCTGTTGGTTTCCGCCAAAACATATTCCTCGCGTTTTATACAGGGAGAATAATAATATACCTCACGCTTTTCCTGCATAAGTGCCCCTTTTTTTACAAGCCGTTGGATTAGGGTTAGGATGGTTGTGCGCTCCCAAGCTTTATGTTCAGTTAAGATGCTGCGGATTTCTCCGGCGTTTAGGGCTTTGTTTGCAGTCCACAGAACTTCTAAAATTTCTAGTTCTGCGTCAGATATTGATATTTTCGATTCCATAATAAAAGCTCCTTTCTGTAAAAAATAATTATGACTACTCCTGTAGACAACTATAGTTTACAATTGTAGACAGAAAATGTCAAGAAGAAATAAAATATTGACACTATTTTTTAATGATGCTAGTATTATACTCACAGTAACAAGCATGGCGGATAGATATGACAATATTATTAGGAAAGGACAATGCAAAAATGCAGGGACGTACACATAATTGTAACCAGTTGCGATTGGAAAATGTAGGAGAGGAAGTAACGCTTGTCGGGTGGTATGACAATCTGCGCAAGGTTAGTAAAAATTTAGGGTTTTTGGTATTGCGGGATTTTTATGGAAAGACGCAGATTGTGGTTGAGACAGAGGAAATTATGGCTCAGATTGATGCTGTCAACAATGAGTCAACGTTGGAGATTGTTGGAATTGTGCGGGAGCGCAGCGCCAAAAATCCTAAGATGGAAACGGGAGATATTGAGATTGTGCCATCAAAAGTCACAGTTCTTGGAAAGTGTCAATATAATGAGTTGCCTTTCCAGATTGATCATTCCAAGGAGGCAGATGAGAACACGCGATTAAAATATCGTTATCTGGATTTGCGCAATCCTGCTGTCAAGGCAAAGATTGTGCTTAGAAGCAAGATTGTTGCAGACTTGCGCACGGCAATGATTGGGCATGATTTTATGGAGATTACCACGCCAATATTGACTTGTTCTTCGCCGGAGGGGGCACGTGACTATCTTGTGCCGTCAAGGAATCACCCGGGAAAGTTTTATGCGCTGCCACAAGCACCACAGCAGTTTAAACAATTGTTGATGGCATCTGGATTTGACCGTTATTTCCAAATTGCGCCATGTTTTCGAGATGAGGATGCGCGCGCAGACCGTTCGCCAGGTGAATTTTATCAGCTCGATATGGAAATGGCATTTGCAAGTCAGGAAGATGTATTTGCGATTATAGAGGATGTACTGCCACCAATTTTTGCAAAGTATGGTATTTATCATGAAGTTTCCAAAGCGCCTTTTCTGAGAATCCCCTATCTGGAGGCAATGGAAAAATACGGTTCGGACAAGCCAGATTTGCGCATTGACCTTGTGGTACAGGATGCAACGGCAGTACTTGCAGATTGTGGTTTTGAACCGTTTGCAGGAAAGACAGTGAAGGCACTTGTAGCAGAGAATTTTACAGGGACAAGAAAGCAGATTGACAAGATGTGCGCTGAGGTTGAGGTTGTGAGCGCGCAGAAAACCTATTGGTTCCGCCTAGACGAGAACGGAGAACTTGTAGGTGGTATCTCAAAATTTGTACAGGAGAAAAAGGATGCTGTGATAGCGGCACTTGGTCTAAAAAATAATAGTTTTGTTGCACTTGCAGCAGGTGATTTCAAGACAGCGCAGAAGACAGCAGGGGTTATTAGAAAGACACTTGCAAACATGTTTGATGGGTATATGAAAAAAGAAGCATATGCATTCTGCTGGATTATTGACTTCCCAATGTATGAGATTGGTGAAGAGTCCGGTGAATTGGAGTTCTGTCATAATCCATTCTCTATGCCGCAGGGTGGAAAAGAAGCATTAGAGACAAAAGAGCCACTTGATATTTTAGCGTATCAGTATGATTTGGTATGCAATGGCATTGAATTGTCGTCGGGTGCTGTCCGCAACCATGACCCAGAAATTATGATTAAGGCATTTCAAATTGTGGGACTTGGCGAGGAGGATGTAAAGGCAAAATTTCCAGCAATGTACAATGCATTCTGTTATGGGGCACCGCCACACGCAGGCATTGCGCCCGGCGTAGACCGCATGGTGATGCTGATTGCAGGCGAGGAGAGCATTCGCGAGATTATTCCATTTCCAATGAATAAGACCGCACAAGATGTGATGATGGGCGCGCCCGCATCTGTGGATGAGCGACAATTAAGAGATGTGCATATTCAGATTGTGGAAGAAAAGAAAGAATTATAAAGAATCATAAATCGAGTAGGGGAAGATTACTTCCCCTATTCGATTATTTACTTTTCCACAAAATCTTCTAGTGTCCGAAAGGTATAGCCCAACTCTTCCCATTTGGTTAAAAGTTCATCAAGAATCTCACCGTTTGTTTTGGAGGTGCTGTGCAAAAGGACAATTGCACCTGGGTGAATCCGACCAATAAGTTTTTTAAATGCCTCTTCTTTTGTAGGTTGTTTATCCTGATACCAGTCCACATAGGCAAGACTCCAGAAAAAAGTATGATAGCCCAATTCTTTTGCCATTTTTAGATTGTTGGTGTTGTATTTCCCTTGTGGAGGGCGGTAAAAACGCGTTAATTCTTGCCCTGTAATTTCTTTAAATTTGTTTTCCACATCTTGCATTTCTTTCTCAAACGATTCTTTGGATGAGATGGAAGACATATCTAGGTGATGGTAAGTATGATTGCCGACAAAATGTCCATCAGCTACCATTTGTTTGACCAAATCGGGCGCAGATTCCAGATAATGTCCCACAACAAAAAAAGTTGCTGGCACATGATGTTTTTTGAGTGCGTCGAGAATGGGCTGTGTGTTTCCATTTTCATATCCGGCGTCAAAAGTCAGATAAATCACTTTTTCTGATGGGTCCCCTACATAGAAAGCATTGTTTTTCTTTAATTCTTCTGCGCTGGCATTTCCAGTGGGCTGGCTGCCTTCCTGCCCAAATCCAAGCCCCCAGTTTTCGGCGGAGCCGCTCGCGCTGGCAGGAACAGCCAAGTCGTCTATTTTTTCGTATTTGACATATGCAATACCTCTGCCGAAGAAAAATGCTGCGGTCAAGAGAAGGATAAGCAGTGCTGTTTTTACTAGTTTTTTTTCTATTTTCTTTTCTATTTTCATAGACGCACTTCCTAAAAAGTTCTTCCTTTAATAAATATTTTTTGTCAAGGAAAAAAATGCCTGTCTCTAAAAAATTAAACGGGAAACACACGCCATACAGTATTGCGAAAGTATTTTGTGCATGTTATGATAATCTAAAGCGTGCGAATCTGTAGCTTGTCAGTAGAGCTGACATTGGTAAATTAGAATGATAAAGGGAGGTATATTAAGTAATTATATTTGTTGATAAAAAGGATTAAATGTGTTTGAATGTACTCAAAGGAGGGGAATATAAACATATCAAATATCACAAATTAAGCCAAAAGATTTTGCTGAATTATGAGTGTTTCCGTAAGTATTCCAAAGCAGTAAAACAATCACTAGAAGATGCAAATACAGCATTTATGCGATTTTTTAAGAAACACTCCGCTTTTCCAAGATATAAGAAACGAATCGTAGATGAGCCAAAAATGTATTTTGTTAAAAATAACAAAAAGGACCGTCTTTGTGAACGACACAGGATAAAAGTCCCCTCTTTAGGGTGGGTACAATTTCCCCTAACGAAGAATTTGTTCAGGACATTATATTAATCCTACATGTGTTTTCTTGTAGGGTTTAAGGAAATATCAAAATCAAATCAGGGAGGACAAAGAAATTGCTAAAGAGTTACAAAACGGAAATCAATCCAACTCCTGAACAGAAACAGATGATTAACAGAACCATTGGTGTATGTAGATATATTTATAATTTTTATCTTGCACATAACAAAGAGATATATGATAGAGAAAAGAAATTTGTATCTGCAATGGATTTTTCAAAATGGCTTAATAATGAATTTATTCCTAACAATCCAGAATATTGTTGGATAAAAGAAGTTTCTAGTAAGTCCGTTAAACAAAGCATTATGAATGCAGAAAAAGCATTTAAAAGATTTTTTAAACATCAGTCTAAATTTCCAAGGTTTAAAAAGAAAAATAAATCTGATGTAAAAATGTACTTTATAAAAACAGATTTAAAATCAATTATCCAATGTGAAAGGCACAGGATAAAGATACCTACTCTTGGCTGGGTAAGAATAAAGGAAAAAGGTTATATTCCAATAACAAAATCAGGAATTTTAATCAAAAGTGGTTCTGTTTCCTATAAATCAGGAAGATATTATGTTTCTGTATTGGTAGAAATTCCAGAAGAGGAAAAGCCAAAGTTAAATGATTTTGGATTGGGAATTGACTTAGGTATTAAAGAATTTGCAGTTTTGAGCAATGAAACAGTTTATAAAAACATTAACAGGACACAAAGACTAAAAAAATTAGAGAGACAATTAAAAAGAGAACAACGCTGTCTTTCGAGGAAATACGAAGACTTAAAAAAGCGCAGTAAAAAGAAAGGAGAAGCTGCTAGACAGAATATCCAAAAACAAGTGCGAAAGGTACAGAAACTTCATCAAAGAATAGATAATATTCGTACAGATTACATTAATAAATGTGTCAGTGAGATAGTGAAAACCAAACCGTCTTATGTAACCATTGAAGACTTGAATGTATCAGGAATGATGAAGAACAGGCATCTATCCAAAGCAGTTGCTGGGCAAAAGTTTTATGAATTTAGGATAAAATTACAATCAAAATGCAATGAATTTGGAATAGAATTAAGAATTGTGGATAGATTTTATCCTTCAAGCAGATTATGTCATAAATGTGGAAGAATTAAAACAGATTTGAAATTATCTGATAGAGAATACATTTGTGAATGTGGCTATCATGCAGACAGGGATTACAATGCAAGTCTTAATTTAAGAGATGCAGGAGCTTACAAAATAGCATAATGAGACATTTGTAAGTATGTACCGATGGCTAGTCGGGAATTTACGGCTGTGGAGTGTACAATGAGTTTGATAAACACATCGAACTTGTGAGTAGATTATGTCTAGGCATATCAAAAGCATACACTGTGAAACAGCAAAACGGATTTCGTAAGAGCCGTTAATTCTCGGTATGGATTTGAGTATTTTTTGTCCATATTTTGAGTAGCAGAAAAGAATGTATCAAGTAATAGATGGCAAGAAAATTTCACAGGAAATAAAGGATGAACTAAAAGTAAAAGTAGCAGCACTAAAAGAAGCGGGTAAGGAAATTTGCCTTGCAGTTATTCAAGTGGGGAGTGATCCAGCGTCTAGCGTGTATGTTGGCAATAAGAAAAAAGCATGTGCTTATATAGGAATTGAATCGTTGTCCTATGAACTGCCAGAGGAGACGACACAACAAGAACTTTTAGCGTTAATTGAAAAATTGAATGTAGATTCACGGGTAAATGGTATTTTGGTACAACTGCCGCTGCCCAAACAGATTGATGAGGAAAAAGTAATCCAAGCGATTGCACCAGAGAAAGATGTGGATGGCTTTCACGAGAAAAATGTTGGCGCGCTTTGCATTGGAAGCAAAGGGTATGTCTCTTGCACGCCGCTTGGCATTATCCAGTTGTTAAAGCGGTCTGGCGTGGAGATTTCTGGAAAAAATTGTGTTGTGATTGGTCGCAGCAATATTGTAGGAAAACCAATGGCGTTGTTGCTATTAAGAGAAAACGGCACTGTTACAATATGTCATTCCCGCACGCAGAATATCCGAGAAATTACAAGACAGGCAGATATTTTGGTGGTGGCAGTTGGAAAGCCTAAGATGATTGATGCTTCTTATGTAAAAGAGGGCGCAGTTGTCATTGATGTAGGGATTCACAGAGATGAAAACAATAAGCTTTGCGGAGATGTAGATTTTGCAGACGTTGCACCGCACACCAGCGCAATTACACCAGTTCCGGGCGGTGTGGGACCGATGACAATTGCAATGTTGATGTACAATTGCGTTTCTTATGTAGAGTAATTTTTTACAAATATGGGGTTAGAAAGGCAAACTCATTTTATGCTAGTATTGGTGAAAAGAGCGTTAAAAAAACTGTTGATAGGAACTTGTATCATTACACTGCTTGTTCCACAATTGCAGATAAATGCCAAGGAACAAAATCGTGCACAGTCTGTTCGTGCTGCGTATGAAAAGTATATTGCACGATTGGAATCTGTTGCGTATCGCCAAGAAATTTCTGAGAAAGGTTTTGAGATTGTGGAAAGTCAGATTTTTCCTTTTGAACCAAAGATGGGATTAGTGACAGAATCTGACGCGGAGCCAGAACAAGAGTATCTTTCAGGAATGTCGCTGATTCCGGCATTTGACAGGACTTATCACAGGCTTGCACTGTTTCTTGCAGATGTGGATGGCAGAATATTGTATCGAACAGACCAGCTTGAGACCAACAATCAAATTTTAGGGCAGATGACACAGCCAGAACAGGAGATTGCCTCCATTGCATTTCAGGACCTCAACGGCGATATGCAGACCGATATTATTTTAATTACGTACTGCGATAAAAAATATAAAGTGGGGGATGTTCTGTTTCAGAGTGCCGATAAAAACACTTTGAATTTTTACAGGGATTATCGAATTTCGGAAAAGCTTAATCGCTTTGGCATGAACAAAAATACAAAGGCGATTACTGCATTTGTTCGAGACGGATATTCAACGGAATTTCTCTACACAGCACTCACGTTAAAACAATTGCGTAGTCATGGATTTCAAGTGATTACAGAACAGTGTTATACGCGAACGTTTGGCAAGTTAGGAAAGCTGCAAGTGGTGCCAGGTACCTATCAGATTGCAGATTATGATGTGTTTTTAATCTATCTTGTCAATGAGCAAGACGATATTTTGTCTGCGTTGCAGCCAATGGGGGATTATGATAGTTTGTATGCGCTAAAAGGAGTGAACTGTCGGGATATTGACGGGGATGGTTTAAAGGATATTATTGTGCTGGCAAGGTACAGTTATGAGGATGAAGAACACAAGTTTGCTGTTGCGAGTGATTACAGTATCTATTATCAGCGAACGGGTGGATTTTCTGCGGATACAGAAATTAAAAGCCAATATCAGTGCAGTGATGAGGATACGATGCAAATACTGATAGAGAAAGCCAGAGCTTACTGGGGGTGGAAAACAGACGATGATTAAAATATTGATTGTAGATGATGAAAAGCCAATCTGTGATTTGATTGACTTAAACCTATCTTCGACAGGGTATCATTGTACTGCGGTGCAAGATGGCCTAAAAGCAATCGATTTGATAGAGAAGGAAGTGTTTGACCTCGTTTTGCTGGACATTATGCTTCCTGGCGCAGACGGATATGATGTGATGGAGTATATTCGCCCGCTGGGGATTCCTGTGATTTTTATCACAGCAAAATATGAGGTGAAAAATAAAGTAAAGGGATTGAAACTCGGCGCAGATGATTATATTGTAAAGCCATTTGATGTGGTGGAATTGGTGGCGCGCGTCGAGGCTGTTCTCCGGCGCTACAACAAGACAGAACAGCGCTTGAGCGCAGGAGATGTCATTGTGGATGTGGAGGCGCATCGAGTGATGAAGGGCACAAAACAAATTGAATTGACCAACAAAGAGTTTGGACTTTTGGTGCTCTTTATGCGCAATAAAAATGTGGCATTGTTTCGAGAAACACTCTACGAAAAAGTATGGGAAGGCGAATATTTTGCTGACAGCCGTACTTTGGATTTGCATGTGCAGCGCTTGCGTAAAAAATTGGGGTGGGAGCACAGTTTGGTAGCAGTGTACAAGGTTGGGTATCGGTTGGAGATGCCTTAGAGGAAGGGTGAAAGAAAAAAGAGAAAGGGATAAAATGCAAACACATATCTTTCACCCTTTGTGTTTGCGCCTCAAATGAAAATGCAAGCATTTTCGCTTGAGGCTTGGTGCAAAACATTATGAAAATATCACTGAAACTGTTGCTGTCTACGATTGTGGTAATGGCGTTGGCGCTTGGGCTAAGCGGTTTCTATTTTGTGAATTATGTGTTTGAGACGTCATTAAATCGAGAAGTTGGACAGGCTTCTGATGAGAGTAGCATTTTAAGTTTTGCTTTTGAGACAGCAGTTTTAAATGTGCCAGCAAGATATAAAGTGCTGCCTGACAGCACTGTAGATGAAATTGCATCAAAGCTAGAGCGGGGCGGACGCAGCACAGAACGCCTGATTAGAATTGCTGACGAACAGAAAGAGATTTTGCATATTAGTGATGGATTTGAAGCGGACAAGCGGCTTTTGCAGCAGATACAGCCAGATACAAAATCCTATCGCATTATTCATACAGCAGATGGCTATTATGTCCATACTTGTGCGGCGATTAATGCACTGGGAAGGATTTTATATCTCGAGACAATGAAAGATGTCTCAGATGTATTTACAGAGCGCGCAATGGGTTTTTCTGTCTATCGACAGATGACAATTGCGATGCTGTTGCTTGGCACAGTGATTATGCACTTTATTTCTTCTTTGCTGACAAAGCCAATTCGCCTGTTGACAAAGGCAACCAAAAGAATGACAGGTGGGGATTATGCCTATCGTGCCAGACAGGTCAGCCATGATGAGTTGGGACAATTGACTTGTGACTTTAACAAGATGGCAAATGCGCTTGAGCAAAATATTGAGATGCTTGAGGAGGAGAATGAGGCGAAGGAAGCGTTTATGGGAGCGTTTGCCCATGAACTTAAAACGCCGCTCACTGCAATTATTGGCTATGCAGATATGTTGCGTTCACACAAACTAGACGAGGAGAAAAGCATTTTGTCCGCCAACTATATTTACACGGAGGGAAAACGGCTTGAGGCAATGTCCTTTCGGTTGTTAGATATTATTGTGGCAAAAAAAGGAGATGTAGAGCGAAGTGAGGTAGCGACATCAGAAATTTTTGATTATCTGAAAGAAATGTTTACAGATGAAAATCGCGGGATGCATTTTGTGTATCAGCCTGATAATGATATAATATATGTGGAAGTCAATCTAATCAAAACTGTGTTGGTCAATTTGATTGACAATGCCTGCAAAGCGTCGGAGCCAGGAAGTCAGATTATCGTGCGTGGAATCTCATTTGCAGAAGGGTATCGGTTTGAAGTGCAAGATGAGGGGATTGGCATACCGCAAAAAGAACAACGCAAGATTACAAAAGCATTTTATATGGTGGATAAATCCCGCTCTAGGAGCAGAAATGGCGCCGGACTTGGACTGGCATTGTGCGCGGAAATTTTGCGGATTCATCACAGTGAACTAATGATTGAGAGTGAGCTAGGAAAAGGTTCTTGCATTGGTTTTGTGTTGGAACGGATTTGAGACAGTGCACTGGAGGAGGTGGCGGGGAATGAAAAGAACAGCGCGGTATTTGATGGTTTTTGTGACAGTGGCGCTTGTGATTGCTGTGTCTATATGGGGACCAGAAGCAATGGCGCGCTACAAGGACAAAGGGATTCTTGACAAACCACATATTGAGCAAATTGGAGAGGCAGGAGAGGGCTATCGCTATCGCATGAATGCAAATGAAAAGTTATACATTCTTTCGCAAAGTCTTGGAAGTCAAGTCCTTCCTGGGAGTGAACAGAATGCGTTGCCTTACGATTCTGGAAGCACAGAACTTGGATCCTATGCATTTGTACAGAATTATAAAGAACCATCTGGAGATGAGATAACAGATGAACAGATTTATGCGACTTGTAATGACGGGCTAACTACATTAAAGGAATTGAATATTCTGCCAAAGGAAGTGCGGGAAGTCAATGCAATCTCCTATGATGCAACGCTGTGTTCTGCGATTGATGTGTTGGAACCGCGCAACAATGTGGCAGTTTGGAAGCTTGAACTGTCCAACAGCCAGAAAAATGCGGACAAGGAAAATAGACTGATAGATGCCTATATTGATGCAGATGACGGTAAAATTTATGAATTTTATGCGAGAACGTCTCTTTTGTGGGAGGAGATTGATACAGATGCTATTATCAAAGCGTGGGCAAACTATATAGGATTGGGTGCACCTGCAGTTTATGAATCGGACAACCCACTGCTAGAGACAACGCCTTTTTTTTTTTTTTTTTTTTTCTCTGGAATGGGGGAGGGAAAGACGGTTGTCACCGTTGGCTATTATGAGGGGATTCAGGAATTGTTCTTAAAAATCTCGTGAGAAAGAGGGTTTTTACGATTTGTTCCCTTGCAAAAAGAATAAAAAACTGCTATACCTAACTTATAGAGACTATTATCTCGGTGGAGTACCAGGAAGGAACAAGAAAATGTACAGAGCAGGGATTGATCTAGGTGGAACAACGATTAAGGCGGGAATCATTGATGAAAATCAGAAAATTCTTGCGCAGATGTCCGCGCCCACAAAAGCAGAGTGTCCGGCAGAGGAAGTGATAGCGGATATTGCGGCGCTGGTGAGACAGCTTATGGATACGCTTGATATGGATGAGCGTATGCTTGCAGGGGTTGGTGTTGGTTGCCCAGGGCTGGTGGATGCAGATGCGGGTATTGTCCGTTACTCCAACAATATCAGTTGGGAGAATGTAGCGCTGGCAAAGGAACTTGGAACGTATTTTTCCTGTGAAATACGCATTTCAAACGATGCGAATTGTGCGGCGTTGGGGGAAGTGAAAGCAGGGGCTGCAAAGAATGTGGCGAATGCAATATTGCTCACACTCGGAACCGGAGTTGGCGGTGGCATTATCCTAAATGGAAAAGTTTTTGAAGGCAGCAATGCAGGAGGCGCAGAACTTGGCCATACCAGTATGATATTGGGAGGCGAGCCATGCACTTGTGGCAGGCGTGGCTGTGTGGAGGCATATGTGTCTGCGACAGCGTTGATTCGAGATGCGAAGCGAGCCGCGGCAGCGGACAAGAAATCTCTGCTCAATCAGATGTGCGGCGGTGTGCTAGAGCATATGAATGGCAGGATACCGTTTGATGCAGCGCTTGCAGGCGATAAGGCGGCGAGGGAGGTTGTGGAGAATTATTACACCTATCTTGCGGAGGCAGTCGCAAATTATGTCAATATTTTTCGGCCAGACGTCGTGCTTCTCTCCGGTGGAATCTGCAATCAGGGAAGCCGCTTGACAACATCAGTGGAAGAGCATTTAAGTTTCTTGTGTTTTGGCGGTGACAGGGCATTTGTTCCGCCAGTGCGATGTGCGATACTCGGCAATCATGCTGGCATGATTGGCGCAGCGAATCTTATAGCGGTGCGCGAAAGTAGGGAGCAGAATGAATAAAATTGACAAAAATAAACAGAAAAAAAGAGAAGCTCTTTTTGACGCTGCATTTCATCTCTTTACGAGCAAAGGTACGCATAAGACTTCTATATCAGATATTGTGGATAATGCAGGCGTGGCAAAGGGAACTTTTTATCTGTATTTTAAAGATAAATATGATATTAGAAACAAACTGATCGCGCATAAGTCGAGCGAGATTTTCCGAAAGGCAGATTTTGCGCTGAGACAGACAAATATCTGCTTGCTTGAGGAGAAAGTAATTTTTATAATTGACAATATTATCAATCAGTTTGTTACAGATAAGACACTCTTGGAGTTTATCTCAAAGAATTTAAGTTGGGGAGTATTTAAAAATATTTTGTTAGAAGCGGGAGGAGATGACGAAGTTGACTTTTACGACATCTATCATTCCGTGTTTGAAGGAGCAGGAAAATTTAGGAATCCTGAAGTGATGGTCTTTATGATGATTGAGCTTGTTGGCGCCGTATGTTACAGTGCGATACTATATAGTGAGCCAGTCGGAATAGAGGAACTTAAACCATATCTTTTTCGTGCTGTGCAGGATATTATGACAGCACACAGAACAGTGGAACCAACTGTTTCTGACAGCGCACAGATAGGGGATTGCCTGTGAAATTTGCAAAATAGTATAAAGTAAATGAAAAATCTTCCGATAAAATAAATATAAAACCAATGATAACATAACTATTTGACTAGTTGGGAAGGAGGAGTCCGGTATGCGTATAGATGCTTATAATCAGATTCAGCAGATTTACGGAACCAAAAAGTTATCAAAGGCTGAGGAGAAGAGAACAACAGGAACAAGCTTCCAGGATCAACTTCAACTCTCA
This sequence comes from Lachnospiraceae bacterium, assembly GCA_014239155.1. GTDB lineage: Bacteria > Bacillota > Clostridia > Lachnospirales > Lachnospiraceae > COE1. The sequence continues at coordinate 17,982 of JAAZZQ010000044.1, forward strand.
GCGACAGCTCAGGATGCTTCCACAGTAAAAAAAGCCATTACGGCTGCACCTGATGTGCGCCAGAACCTTGTAAATTCCTTGAAGGAACGCATCGACAATGGTACCTATGAGGTGGATGTGGAGGATTTTGCAGGAAAGCTTTTAGAGAAGTATAATGGCCTGTTCTAAGATGCCATAAAATGACAGTGAGGTGAACAGGTGGCAAGCTTATTAGAAAATTTGATTGATGTGCTCGACCGGGAGAATGTGCAGTATGAGAAACTGATCGTTCTCGCCGAGAGCAAGACTCCTGTCATTGTAGCGGGGGATATTGAAAACCTGGGAAAGATCACGGAGGATGAACAGGAGATCGTAGGCATAATTCAGGGAATGGAAAAGCAAAGAGATAAATTTCTGGCTGACATTGCCAACGTAGTTAACAGGGAAGTTGAAACATTGAAACTCATAGACCTGATTCAGATGCTCGACAAAATGCCTGATCAGCAGCAAAAGCTGGAGGGGATACAGAAACGTTTGAGGGCGACCATAGACAAACTGAGAGAAGTAAATGACAAGAATCAGATGCTTCTTGCAGAGAGATTGGATATGGTGGATTTTAACCTCAATATGATTCGAGCAATGAAGTCTGCGCCGCAAACAGCCAATTATAGCAGAGATGCATATACAAACGGACAATCGCTTGGTATCTTTCATGGTGGTTTCGACGCGAAACAATAACGACGAAACACAAGGGGAGATACCATGTCTTTGTTTGGATCATTATATTTAGGCGACAGTGGCATACGCACATCGCAGAGCGCGCTCAATACTGTAGCGCACAACTTATCAAATCTGAATACACCCGGCTATGTCCGCCAGCAAGTGGCAAATTCTGATACGACCTACATTAACGGAGGGCGTTCAGTAAGAGGGAGACAGTTCCAAGTAGGAACTGGTGCCAAATATGCGGAATGCAGACATGTCAGGGATACCTTTCTGGATGCAGCCTACCGCGAGGAGAGCGGCAGGATGTCATATTATGAAACTTCATATTCTGCTATTCTTGAAATCGAGGATATTTTGGGCGAGCTCGACGGCGCGGCGTTTAAAAATTCTGTGTCTGCGCTGTGGACATCAATGCAAGAGTTGGCAAAGTATCCAAATGATACAGTCAACATGTCCATGCTGGTGTCAAAGGCGGCCAGCTTTATGGAGAACGCGACAGCCGTGTATGAATCCTTTCAAGAGTATCAGAATAATCTGAATAATCAGGTGAAGGATTCCGTCAAACAGATTAATTCCATTGCACATAGAATCGATGAATTAAATCAAGAGATTATGAAAATAGAATCTGCCGGAGTAGAACATGCCAATGATCTGCGCGACGAGCGGGACCAATTGCTCGATATGCTTGCAGGCTATGGCAATATCACCTACACGGAGGAGCCAAATACTGCGGTGACAGTGCGTTTTAACGGAGCAGATCTTGTCACAGAGGCAAATGTGTATGAGATGGAACTTCTCACCGACAAAGATACTGGATTTGTAACTCCCTATTGGAAACAGAATATTCTTTACACACAGGATGCAAATGGAAATAAAGTGAAAGATTACTCTTGTGCATATGTGTTTAACATGAAAGATGAAATATCAACCGCGGCAAAAACAGATGTCGGTTCACTCCGCGCACTGCTTCTTGCCAGAGGCGACCATGTGGCAAATTACACAGATTTGACAGTGGGCATGTGCACAGAGGAGAAACTGTCTAAGCTTGATATGAATGCAGATTCCTATTCTGATCAGGCAGGACTAAAATATTACAATGATTATATTTCTAAGTCTGTTGTTATGAATGTGCAGGCGGAGTTTGATAACATTGTCCATGCAATTATTACCAAGGTCAATGAGGTGCTTGCGGAGAATTCAGACCCTAAGAGCGGATATTTGTGTAATGAGGATGGCTCCCCGCTGCAAATGTTCCAGAAGACCAACTCACAGCCGTATGAGCGAGTTGTATTAAATAGTACAGAGGCAGCAGTTTTGAAGGGGCAAGGCGTAAAGCTCTATCAGATTTATGATGAGGATGGAGAGCCAGTTCCAAACAGTTATTGGAAGTATACAGAGGAGGATTCTTTTGCGCCGAACTCTCTGTACAATTGTGCGAATACAAAGATTAACCAGAAGTTGGTACAGGTTCCTGCACTGCTTGGCTTTACGAAGGAAGAGAGCTCAGCAGATTTCAACATTGGTAAGAAACTTGTGGAATCGTTCCAGAATGACGGTATCTATCTAAACCCTAACGCGACAGATATGAGCAGTTTTGAGAATTGCTACATTGATTTGATTAATCAGGCGGCGACATCAGGCTATGTATTTTCGGAGCTGTATGAGTTTGAACAGCTTGCGATGGAACAGGCGGACAATGAGCGCCAAACGGTAATCGGTGTGTCCTCTGACGAGGAATTGGAACATATGATTATGTATCAGAATGCATACAATGCAGCTAGCCGGTACATTAATGTTATCAATTCTATGTTGGATACACTGTTAAGTTTAGGAGCATAAACCTATAGAGAACAGATATGGAGGAGTATAAATGGCATCAACATTTATGGGGTTAAATATATCGTATTCTGGTTTGGTGGCATCGAATGCCGCGCTGAATACGACAGCGAACAATATTGCAAATGTCGAGACAGTAGGGTATTCCAGACAGATTGTCAATCAGTCTGCATCGGCAGCGATGCGTGCTTTTGCAAGCCACGGCTGTATTGGAGCTGGTGTAGATACACTTGGTGCAGAGCGCGTCAGAGACATTTATTATGACGAGAAATATTGGAATAATAATTCCAAACTTGGCGAGTTTGACAAAAAACAGTATTACTGTGCAATTATTGAAAATTACCTTAGAGACGATAGGGGAACCAATGAGGTAAAGGGGTTTACAACCATTTTTAATGAGTATCACTCTGCGATGGATTCGCTGTCGAACCATACAGGTGAGACCAATTATGCACTTGAATTTATTGGGAAAGCAGGAAATCTCTGCGAGTACTTTAATATATTATACAACAATTTTCAGAAAATGCAGACCGACGTCAACGACGAGATTAAGATTAAAACAGATGAAATTAATGGTGTCGCACAACAGATTGCACTTTTAAACAAACAGATTAACATGGTGGAAGCAAATGGAAATACCGTGGCAAATGATCTGCGTGACAAGAGAGACTTGTTGATCGATCAGCTCTCAGCAGTTGTGGATGTAAAGTGCGAGGAGCGGCCAATCAAGGATCTGGGCGGCGATGACACTAATATTAATCAATATATTGTGTCAATAGCAGGAGGCCAGACACTTGTCGATGGCTATGAGTACCGACAGCTTGAATGTGTGCCGCGGGAGACATGGCAGAAGACAAATCAGAATGATGTGGATGGACTTTATGATGTGAGATGGACCGATACAGAGGAAGATGTTGGACTGAGCGCAAACAATGTGCGCGGAGAACTAAAAGGTCTGTATGAGATGCGTGATGGCAACAATGCAGAGGCATTTCACGGAAAAGTGTCGAACGTTGACAAACAGAACAAAACAGTGACCGTTGCCACAACAGATAGTTATTTAAAGGATATTTCTAAGAGTACTTTGCCATTGACAAATGGTCAGATTACATTGAGCGGAGATATATATTATTATGACAGCTTTACGTTTGAGACAGATGAACTTGGCAACACTTACTATACATTTCAATTATCGGAGGATAAATCCAAAAATCCAGTAATGCCCTCGGGTGATATTACAGGCAAGACTGCAAAAATTGGGGAGCAGGTTGCTTATCAGGGTATCCCCTATTATTTGGAACAGATGAATGAATGGGTGCGGGATTACGCATATCACTTCAATGAAATTTACGGTGTGGAGAATGCGACTGACTTTAATGGTGACAACCATGAAGGCGATATTTTCTTTACAGGTAATAATGATGTGGCAGGTGGGCAGTATAACCTGAAAGGTGCATCGCTCTATGCAACTAGTTATGACAGCTCTCAGAATAATGGTTACTATATGCTGACCGCAGGGAATTTCAATGTGGAGAAATCCATTCAGAATGATGCGAGTACACTTGCGACACACACAGGTGAGGCGGAAGGTGTCTCCAAATATGATATTATTGATAATCTCAAGGATTTGTCCACCAATAAGGACAAGATGGTATTCCGCGGCTGCGATGCACAAAGCTTTTTAATTTGCCTGATGGGTGACTCAGGTTTAAACGCACAGAGTGCAAATAGCTTTCAGGAAATTTACTCTAGTATTGAGGAGTCCATAGCAAACAGCCGCTTTTCTGTCAGCGGTGTGGATTCTGACGAGGAAGCGGCAAACATGATTAAATTCCAGAATGCTTACAATTTGGCAAGCAAGATGATATCTACTTTAAATGAATGCTATGACAGGCTGATTACACAGACGGGAGTATAAAGGGAGGATAAATGTATGGCAATGAGAATCACAACTAAGATGATGCAGAACACATCACTTAGAAATCTGAATATCAACAAAGCGCGTCAGGAAAAACTGACCAATCAGATGTCAACCGGAAAAAATATCACAAGACCCTCAGATGATCCAGTCATTGCAATTCGCGCATTGAAACTTAATTCGTCGCTGGATAAGATTGACCAATATTATGAGAAAAATGCAGCGGATGCCGAGAGTTGGTTAAAGTTGACTGATGCGGCGATTGCTACTGTAAATACAATTTTGTCGAATGATATTAGAACAAATATCAATCAGGCTTGCAACAGCTATATGAAGGTTGAAGACCGGAAAGCGATTATCACAAATTTGAACAATGCCATCAAGGAAATCTATTCTACAGGAAATGCAGACAGTGCAGGTAGAAGTATTTTTACAGGTTATCGGACAGATATGCCGCTGACTATGAAGTCAGATAAATTTGAGAAAAATGTAATAACAGAACAACTTACAAATGCGGCAATCGATAAAAAGATATTTGTCAAGACAGGTGATTTAAAGTCCATCAATGAAGGAAACTTCAAAGATAAGAATACCACAGAGTATGATGTAGGAACAGAGGATATCTATAGAATTAGACTTGCATACGGTGATGTAGACATCAATCCCAAGTTGGATGCGAACGGTAATGTTGTCAAGGATGCAAATGGAAATACTGTGTATGAGTCAAACATTGATATTGGCTATATGTCAGATGCAAAGGTGCAAGGAAATAGTGCACAAATTAGTACTGGTTCAGTTTCTGCTTATGTATCTGTCGATGTGAACAAAGTACCTGCAGAAGCAGTATTCCAAATAAATGGTACAGAATATAGGTTATTGAAAGGGGAAAGCATTGATAATACATCAGCGTCAGGAGCCGGATTACCTAATAATGTGACTATTTCATATGAGGAGGATGGCACATTCAAGATTATTGATGAAAATACAGTACCGCACGAAACAGCATCTATTGGCAGTGAGATCACAAAGGATGCCAAGGGTATTAGTGTTGTTACTTTTGATAAGAAATTTAAAACATCATTGGAAATCAGTGGCTATTATCCGTCGGGGTCAGACGATGCAGCATATCTTTCTGTTGTGGGAAAAGATAATGCAAATGCGATTACCTATATTGCGGATACGGGAGAACTTCTTATAGGAGAAAATATCAAAGAGCGTCTCTCAAGACTTTCTTCAGATACAGAGTTGCGCGTAACTTACCAGAAGTCTAACTGGAAAGAAAATGATTTGGACCCAGTACATTATTTTTATACAGAGCGTACTACAAAATCTGCTTCCGGCAAGGATAAAACAATTAACTATAATGAGAATTTTCTAGAAGATCCTTCTGCAAATGGAAAGCAAATTATTGAATATGATGTAGGAAATAATCAGACCCTGCGTGTGAACACTACAGCGGATGAAGTGTTTACTCATGATATGGGCAGAGATGTTCAGGAAGTAATTGATATGCTAAATGAATATGCGAGTCTTGAAGACAGCTATAATGCGGTTGAGGAGATGATTAATTCAGAGAAATATTCTGGTGCTGATCTCAAAAAACTTGAGGAGCAAAAAGCAGCGTTGAATGAGGCAAAGACTAGGGTAGGAGATAAAATTAATAAGCGTTGCCAGTCATTTTTGAAGGACTGTGACGAATATTTTAAGCGTGGGCAGCTTGCAGAGACGGATTGCGGTGCTAGAGAAGCTAGACTAGGGCTTATACAGAATCGTTTGAGTATGCAGCAGACGAATTTTGGAGAATTAGTGAGTGAGAACGAAGATGCAGACTATTCTGATTTAGTTATTCAGTTAAAGAGTATACAGATGACTTATGATGCGGCGTTGTCTTCTATCAGTTATGTCATGCAGACATCACTGCTGGATTTTATCCGGTAATTGGAATACGGCAAGAATTATAAGACTGAAATGGAGTGAATGAGTATGGTAGAAGTAAATACTAGAATATTTGGTAGAATTGCGATTGAGGAGGAGAAGGTTATCCGCTTTGATCATGGTATATTGGGATTTCCAGAATTGAAAGACTTTACCCTGATATATAATGAGGATAAAGGTTCAGAGTCAAGCATCAAATGGCTTCAGTCTCTTCAGGAACCGGGATTCGCAATGCCGGTTATGAATCCGGAACTGGTGGTTCAAGGATATAGTCCTAAATTTAATGGGGACTTATTGAAGCCGCTAGGAGACAATCTTGACGGTGAGAATATCCTTTTGTTTATCACTGTCACTGTGCCAAAAGACATCACAAAGACGACTGTGAATCTAAGAGCGCCGATTATTGTGAGTGTGGAGAATCGCAAGGCAGTGCAGTTAATCAGTGAAGATGAGACTTATAGCGTGAAGTATGCGATTTATGATAAGCTGATGGCGACAAAAGAGGTACAGGCATAAAGGCGACAAAGGAAGGCAGGTGAATGATATGCTGGCGCTATCAAGGAAAAAAGGCGAGGCTTTGATGATCAATAATGATATCGAGATCACGGTGCTTGACATTAAGGGTGAGCAAGTAAAAATAGGGATCAGTGCACCAAAGGAGGTTCCTGTATATCGCAAGGAAGTATATATTCAGATACAAGAGGCAAATAAAGAGGCTTCTGCAAATATGGCAGCAATGGAGCAGTTGTCTAATCTCTTAAAAAAATAATTAGAAAAAATATCAGACAGTCTATAAACATTTTAAGGATACATTCCGATATATAACACAACAAGATGATAAAGCGAATGCATGTATAGAACATGGAGGTGAGTGTCATGTATGTAGAAAGCGTAGGCGTTCCTAATGCGGGGATACCAGCAACAGGAACCAAGATGGTGAGTGCTACTTCATCTAATACCAAAATAGTAGAAAATGCAGATGGAGAATCACAGAATAGTAAGATTAACAGTGAACCAGCGAAGCCTGCAGCAGTTGTCTTTGACACAAACAACGATAAACGTGTATCAGAGGAAAAAAAATTACCTGATAGTGAGAAGATTAGGAAGACAATAGAAAGTTTCAGTGCGCAGCTGACTAATTCTGAAATAAAGTTTGGCATTCACGACCGTACAAATCGGGTGACGATTAAGATTGTGGATAAAGGAACAGACAAAGTGATCAAGGAGATTCCGCCGGAGAAGACACTCGATATGATAGCGAAATGCATGGAGATTGCAGGGGTATTGGTAGATGAAAGGCTTTGATTTTTTCAATGCAATTTCGAGAGTAAAGAAACGAAATATCATATAGAAAGGTATAGGTGTCGATTATGTCAGATTTAATGAGAATGACAGGCATGTATTCCGGTATGGATACAGAGAGTATTATTGCGCAGCTTGTGAGCGTAAAACAAAAAAAGGTTACAGACCTGAAGAATGATCAGAAAAAATTAGAGTGGAAACAGACTGCATGGCAGGATTTGAATTCAAAAATTTATAATTTGTACAGCAAGACGCTCTCTAATATGCGTTTGGCAAGTTCTTATAAGAAAAAGACAACTACGTGCTCTGACGCGACAAAAGCAACAGTGGTTGCCGGCGATAGTGCAGTGAATGGAACACAGAGCCTTCAAGTAAATAAAATTGCGAAAGCAGGATATTTGACAGGCGCCGAGCTTGATCCAGTTAAGACTGAGTATGTCAGAGACGAAAATGGAAAAGTAGTCTATGATGATAATGGAAAGCCAAAAACTAAAAAAGTTGATTGGAAGGTAACAGATAAAATATCGGAGATTGATAAGAGCTTGATCGGACAAAAAATTTCTGTTACTGTAGGGACGGGTGATAAAGCCAAGACAACAGAAGTTGAGATTACAGATGATATGTCTATTTCAACCCTTACGAGAAAGTTGTCGGAGGCTGGTGTAAATGCTTCTTTTGATGAGAACAATCAAAGATTTTTTATCACTTCTGCGTCGACGGGAGTAGAAAACGATTTCACAATCAAAGGTTCTGGAAGTAAAACGTTGGAGAAACTTGGTCTGGATGTGAATGCAACCTATTCAAATGGTTCTCAAGCTACTAAGACAGCGGCTGAGGACTCTGAAATTATATTAAATGGGGCTAAATTTACATCAAGTTCTAATGCATATAGTATTAACGGATTGACAATTAACGCTACAGGGACAACAGATGGTGAGATTACAATTGTTACTTCGACAGATTACAACGGTGTCTATGATACCATTAAGGATTTCATATCAGAATATAATGAACTGATTAATGAAATGGATAAATTATACAATGCAGATTCGGCAAGAAAATATGGTATGCTCTCCGATGAGGAGAAGGATGCAATGTCCGATGAAGAAGTTGAGAAGTGGGAAGGCACAATTAAAGGGGCTCTGCTTCGCAAAGATAGTACGCTCTCATCTATCATGAATTCTATGGTCAATACAATGATGAAAGGCTATGAGATTGAAGTTAATGGTGAGAAAAAGACAAAGTATCTGTTTGATTATGGCATTAAGACTTTGAGTTATTTTGACGCAAAGGATAATGAGCATCACGCATATCATATTGATGGTGATACAGATGATGAGGCAACAGGAACGAAGGAGGATAAGCTAAAGGCGGCACTCGCGAGCAATCCTGAAGAAACAGCAGAATTTTTTGCGGCGTTATGCAAAGGTTTGTACACTACTATTAATGATGCCATGAATACTGACAAACGATACAGTAGTGTCTACAAAGTATATAATGACAAGCAGATGAAGACAGAGTATGAGAGCTACACCAAGAAAATTAAGCAAGCCGAGAAAGCTCTTAGTGAGTATGAAGATAAGTGGTATAAAAAGTTTTCTGCAATGGAAGTAGCACTGTCGAAGCTTCAATCTAATACAAATGCAGTTACAAGCATGTTGGGCATGTGATCGTAACAAAATGGCTTTGCAGAAAGTGAAAGAAGGAGTTAGCGGATGCTCAAACAGAATGGATATGCACAGTATCAAAATGCAAAAATTATGACAGCATCTCCGGCAGAGTTGACCCTGATGCTTTACGAAGGGGCAATTAAGTTCGGAAATATAGCCATCGTGGCAATGGAAAATAATGATCCAGCCAAAGCACATGAAAATATTGTCAAAGTAGAGCAAATTATACAGAATTTTCGAGAGACATTGGATAGGAAATACCCAGTGTGGCAAGAGTTTGAGAATGTATATGTTTACTTGCTCCGCAGATGCCATGAGGCAAATATAGCCAAGGACAAAGCGATTATGGAGGAGGTGCTAAAGCATCTACGTTCCATGAGAGATAACTGGAAAGAAGTTATGAAGAAAGTATCCGGTGATAGATCGAATCCACAAGCGCAGGCAAGAATCGCGGGTGGTCAGCGCAATACAGGGGGATATACAGTGTCAAATATGGCAGCAATGCGCTAGACAAAACCCCAACGGAGCGCTAATTATGAGGAAAAGGTATGACAGAAGATTATTTGCAGATTATGATAGAAAGCCTTGAAAAGAAAAATGACGTGTTAGACAGGGTGATTGTGCTTGAAAAGCGGCAGTTAGCCTTAGCGATGGAAGAGCCCGCAGACCTAAAAAAATATGATGCATCAATGGATGAAAAGGGCAGATTGATAGATGAGCTTGGCAGGCTCGATGATGGATTTACAACGACCTACGAAAGAGTAAAAGATGAGGTACAGGCAAATCCAGAGCAATATAAAGAGCAGGTACATGTCATGCAGGAGCTGATTCGTGCAGCGGTGGAGAAAAGTGTAACCATTGAGGCACAAGAGCAGCGAAACAAGCAGGCAATGCAGAGTATGCTGAGTACCAAACGCAGGGAAATCAGACAGGTTCAGGTTTCAAGCAGCGCTGCCAGTAAATATTATAAGGCGATGAGCCAAATAAATGATATCGATCCACAGTTGATGGATCGCAAGAAATAGCTTGAGCAAGGATCGCTCGGCTACAGTAAACATGGATGGGTATATAGAATAATACCAAGGGGTTATTCTAATACTTATAACAGTCAATATCGTTTTAATTGCGATATATAGCGGGAAAAGATTAGAGGAAGTGCGCCCCAGGCGAGCTTCCTCTTTTATGCCCTAATGGGTAATCTAAGTACCGATTATATATAAATTACAATTTCATAATGCTTACCAAGATGTAAAGCGTAAGACTGGGTGGCCAACTGGTCGAGCTTTACAATTCCCAAGGGGTGTGCGGAAAAGGAGGAAAAGCAATAGGTTTTTCGCACAGAGGGGAGAAACTACTTTAATAACGTGGCAAGGATAGCCGCAGAAGTTTAATTTCAAGGAGGAAATAATTATGGTAGTACAGCACAATTTACAGGCAATGAATTCAAACAGAATGTTAGGTATCACAACAAAGACGGTAGCAGGCTCTACAGAGAAGTTATCTTCAGGTTATAAAATTAATCGTGCAGCAGACAATGCGGCAGGTCTCTCTATCTCAGAAAAGATGAGAAAGCAGATTCGCGGGCTGACTCAAGCTTCCTTAAACGCTGAGGATGGTATTTCATCAGTACAGACAGCAGAGGGAGCACTTGCAGAAGTGACAGATATGCTTCAGAGAATGAATGAGTTGGCAGTACAGGCAGCAAATGGTACAAATTCTGTAACAGATCGTGGATATATCCAGGATGAGATTGATCAGCTAGTGACAGAGATTGATCGTGTAGCAGAGACAACCAAGTTTAATGAGACTTATCTCTTAAAGGGTGATGAGACAAAGGAGACAACGAAGACTTACATCACAAATTATGCAGTGACGTATACAGTAAATACAGGAACCAATGGTTCTTCTGGCACAAAGAAAGTGGATCACAAAGTGAATTATACAGGTGAGGCGAATGTTTATTTTGTAAATACATCATCTGTTACATCTTCAAATCCAAGTATGCCAATAACAGCAGATATTATTCAGAAGGGCGATGACGTAACAAAATACTTATCTGAGACAAATGAAGTTCAGAATGGAAGAATGGATACAGTAAACATTAATACAGCATCCTATACAGCATTTAAGAATGTTGATGTAACACAACTTTCTCTGCAGACAACTGCAGCTAGTGGTAAGTCATTAAATTATAAGGATGGTGTGATAACAGCAGAGCATGATGCATACATTCTGGATACAGAAACCAATACAGTATTCCGTGTTGCAACAGGACAGGATCTGTCAGATTATTTGAAGGCTTCTGATGATAAGAAGTCCGTTATAATGGATGAGCGTTACAGACTGTTGGACGAAGTGGTGACAAATGCAGCCGCAAATAGTAATGCTATAACAGGTAAGATTGGTACGAATTCACTCGGTCATGATATCGAAACAACTTATGACTTGATTATTGGAGAGGATTTCAAACTGGATGAGTCTGCAAAGAAACTCTATGATGCTGATGGCAAGGAAGTATCTGGCATGGCACTCGGAAAGTTCTTCGATGAGAAAGGCGAGTATATTGGTGGTCTTTACGCAGACAGCCAAGCAACAAAAGCTGTTTACAGTACTGCGAAAGCACCTGCAGGCACAACAGATGAGCAGTTGATCAAATCATACATTACCAAAAACTATGCAGAAGCAGCAGCAGACTTGAGCTTTACGCTTCATGTAGGTGCAGATTCTGCAAGAACCAATAAGATTACAGCAAACATTCAGTCTATGTCTGCAGCGGCACTTGGCATCAATAAGCTTAAGAGTACAGCAGTCGGTATAGTAGATGAGAGTGGCGACAATGCTACAGATGCAATTGATGTTATCGCAGCAGCATTGCAGAGAGTATCTACACAGAGATCAGCGCTCGGTGCAGTTCAGAATCGTTTGGAGCATACAATCAAGAATTTGGATAATGTAGTAGAGAATACAACAAGTGCAGAGTCCTCAATCCGTGATACAGACATGGCAACAGAGATGGTAAAATACTCTAACGCCAATATTCTTTCACAGGCAGGACAGTCAATGCTTGCACAGGCAAATCAGTCTAACCAGGGTGTGTTATCATTGTTGGGTTAATCAGATATTTTGGAAATATATTCATAAGCCAAATTGTAAATATGGTAAGAGAAAAAGAGCTGGGAAATTCCAGCTCTTTTTATGCGCATAGGAACCCAAAGGAATATTGTTAGCAAGCTGACGCTGACGGGTGCCTAGCGCGAATAGGGGGGATTTTTTCCTGCTTGATTGTGCAGGTCCGTTTAGAGAGAATAAGCTGTTATGTCAGTGCACATCTTGATGTGATAAGGACTACATCTAACAAATATACGATCGCATTTGAAATGAATTAAAATAAATTAAAGTTAAATAACACAATTTAGCAGTTGAAAAAAAACTGTTCTTAGGGTATAATACAATTTAGGCGGCATTAAAAAGTATTCAACCAATAGATAATTTTCAGAAAAACAGAAAAAAAGCTAAAGGTATAGAACAATACGCCGATATATACTATGAAAGCAATCAAGAAGGATTGAACAGAGAGAATATCTACATATAACGCAAGGAAGCTGTTTATGGTATACAAGGAAGTATAGAGATATTTGCTGTTTTTTGTGAAGACAGTTTGGGGAAAATTCTATTTTAGAATTTTCTATATCGATATAGAATCTTTGATAGTAAGACAACTTATAAAAGCGTTAAATGTAAACTCTTTTATAAGTTGTCTTTTTCTTGTATTCAGCTTCTCAATCATGACTTCCTATTTGATGTGTCATAGGGAGTATGGAAGTAGTTATGGCAAGGATGCTATAATGGGCACATTATGTGGAAGGAAACATAATTAGATTTCAAGGAGGAAATATTTATGGTAGTACAGCATAATTTAAAGGCAATGAATTCCAACAGAATGTTGGGCGTAACACAGAAAACAGTAGCGGGTTCTACAGAGAAATTATCTTCTGGTTATAAGATTAACCGCGCAGCAGACAATGCGGCAGGACTTTCTATTTCTGAAAAAATGAGAAAGCAGATTAGAGGCTTGACACAGGCATCTGCAAACGCAGAAGATGGTATCTCCTCTGTACAGACAGCAGAAGGCGCTTTGCAGGAAGTTACAGATATGCTTCAGAGAATGAACGAGCTGGCAGTACAGGCAGCAAACGGCACAAACTCTGTGACAGACCGTCAGTATATTCAGGATGAAGTAGACCAACTTGTAACAGAAATTGACCGTGTTGCAGAGACAACCAAGTTCAATGAGACTTATCTGTTAAAGGGCGATGGAACAAAGGCAACTACAAAGTCTTTAATGGAATTGCAGTAAACCCACTGTCTGCGAGGGCGATGGAACAAAGGCAACTACAAAGGCGTTTACTTCCAACTATGCTGTGACATACGCTTCAAATTTAGGTACAAACAAAGCGAATGTTGAGAAAAAGGTAAATTATACTGGAGAGTCTAATGTATACTTTGTCAATACTTCATCTGTAAAGGTAGCTAATCCGAGCATGCCAATTACAGCAGATGTAGTTAGCAAGGGTGATGATGTAACAAAGTATCTGCAAAGCACAAAGGCTGGACAGAATGGAAAATTAGACAGTGCAGCAATTAATTCTACAGCATATACAGCATTTAAGAATGTTGATATTTCAGAGGTGGAAATCGTATCTGCAACGTCTGCAACAAATGATAGCAAGCTGCTTTATATGGATGGTGTTATTTCTGCGACAAATGACGCATATATTCTCGACACAGAGACAAATTCTGTAATCCGTGTTCAAAAAGGTCAGGATTTATCAGAGTATATGAGCATATCAGATGATAAGTCGTCTGCATCTATGAAAGAGCAGTATAGAATGTTGGATGAGGTAGTAACTGATGACGCTTCAACCACTGCATTAAATGGAACAAGCGGTAACCTAGGGCAAACTACTTTTGGTCATAAGCTTCAAGGTACTGCTGTAAAGACAGCAGATATTCAGACAAAGAATGAATTTAAGCTTGCAGAGGAAGCAAAGAAGCTTTATGATGCGGACGGTAAGGAAGTATCTGGTGTCGCACTCAATAAGTATTTTGATGAGAATGGACAGTATACAGGTGGACTTTACTCTGATTCACAGGCAACAAAGGCTGTGTTGAGTGATAATGATCCCAATGTAGATGCAACAAAGAAGGGCGAGGATAAGATTGGCTCTTACATTACCAAGAACTATGCGGATGTAACAGCAGACTTAAGCTTTAGTCTTCATGTAGGTGCAGACTCTGACAGAACAAACAAGATTCAAACCAACATCCAGTCAATGTCTTCCGCAGCACTTGGCGTTAATAAGCTTTCCAGCAAATTGGTAGGTATTGTTGATGAGTCTGGTGACAATGCGACAGACGCAATTGATGTAATTGCAGAGGCACTTCAGAAAGTATCCACACAGAGATCTGCTCTCGGTGCAGTTCAGAACCGTTTGGAGCACACAATTAAGAACTTGGATAACGTTGTAGAGAATACAACAAGTGCAGAGTCTGCTATTCGTGATACAGATATGGCGACAGAAATGGTAAAATATTCTAACGCAAATATCCTTTCACAGGCAGGACAGTCCATGTTAGCGCAGGCAAATCAGTCTAATCAAGGCGTACTTTCTATCTTAGGATAAATAAGATTTTCTTAGGATAAGATTCTTTGACAATAAACTTTTAGGATAAGGTTATCTTATCCTAAAA
>JAAZZQ010000030.1 GCA_014239155.1 Lachnospiraceae bacterium
AGGATACCTCACAATCAATAAGATAATTAATTGCGATACAACATTTTTCGGCGTATTTGTCAAGTGTTTTTTTAATTTTAGAAATTATTTTTTCTGTGTAAGAAGGGACAAGTTCGGCTTAAGTTGACGACATTGTAGGGGGAGTTTTCCCCTTAATGCAAGCCAATTTTTACAGATGTTCTGCAAAGAAAAATCTGTGAAAATTCTGCCTGTGGATGTCCATAGGCAGTGCTTGCTATTTTGCCCTGTGTCATGACATGGGCAGTGCTTGCTATTCCAGTATTGGAATACAAGCGGGTTTTAGCCTGCACAGGCAGGCTGCCCAAAACCAATATAGGCGTTACCGCCCACACTGACAAAAAAATCTGAAAAAATTTTGGTAAATAGGAAGGTTTTTTGCATATTTACCAGTTACTATAATATTGGGGCTGTTTGAAAGGAGGGGAGTAGCATGAACGCCGCATACCGCAGAATGGAGATTGTCAGTATTCTTGTGGTCAGCGGTCATGTTACGGCAAGGGAGCTGGCACAGGAATTTGGTGTCTGTACCCGTACCATACAGCATGATGTTTCACTCCTCTCCTATGGTTATCCTATCTATACAAAGCCGGGGGCAGGCGGCGGGATTTTTATCATGGAGGGATACAAGCCATACAACAACACGCTCACTCCACACGAACAGGAAAGGCTCAAAAAAATGTATGATGCGGCAGAAGGGGAAGATAAGGAAATCCTCAAACGTGTCCTCAAAAAATATGGCGCATACAAGTTAGAATTGTAAGCGGATTTTTTGGAAACACATCATGCAGATGGAACAGATTTTTTACTGATTCTGATATGGGCAGACCAGAAAATTGACAACTGAATACCGAAAAGCATACAGGACGTGAGGATATGCGTAGCCACTAAGTAAGTGCGCCATGATATGCCTGTTTTTGAATAAAAACGTAACGGCATGGAGCGATAAAAACCTGACAAAATGCACAGCAGATGTGCGGGGCGATGAAGCATATCTATGATAATGATACTTCTGAAATCTGATAAAGGTTTCAGTCATAAAATGACGGTGCGATTCCGATGTGGGCAGCGTAATGACCTGCCACTTGTATGTGGGATTATTGGATTACAAAGCAAGAGCAAAAAAGAAAGGATTTGTAATTTTTTTGGATTGTAAAAAACAGCGTAAGGGCAGTTATGAACGTAACAGTTTGTAACTGTCCTGTTTTGCGTTTGAAGGGAGGAACTGAATGGACAGTAAACAAAAAATTAAGAGGAAAATCAAAAACGATAACAGAAAAACGCCGACACGAATCGTCGTGGAGCATATCTACTTAGGCGGTCAGAGCATGGAAGATGCCTTCCGCAGAATCAATGAGGAAACGGTAAGGGAAAATATTGAGGAAATCGTGGCGAAAACGGTTTAATTTTGTGGGCGGTCATGCTATAATGTGTGTAGTGTGTTCCGCCCTTTTATGGAGGTAGGAAGATGAAAGGGAACGGAACAAAAATTACAGCTTTATATTGCAGACTGTCACAGGACGATGGGAATGTCGGGGATAGCATGAGTATCCAGAGCCAGAAGGCTATCCTTGAAAAATTTGCAAGGGAAATGGGGAAAATAGCTTATTCTTTCTATGTGGACGACGGTTATTCCGGTACAAATTTCCAAAGACCGAGTTTTCAGAAAATGATTGCCGATATTGAGGATGGGAAGATTGATACAGTCATTACAAAAGACTTATCCCGTCTTGGCAGGAATTATCTTGAAAGCGGCGCATACATTGAAGTGTTTTTCCCACAGCACCATGTACGTTACATAGCAGTCAATGACGGTGTGGATTCTGAACAAAACGGAGGGCTTGACATCACGCCTTTCAAGAATATCCTGAATGAATTTTATTCGAGGGATATTTCAAAAAAGGTCAAGAGTGGAAAGCACATACGGGCATTGGAAGGGAAATTCATGGGAACGACTGCACCATTTGGCTATCAGAAAGACCCGCAGGACAAAAACCACTTGATTGTTGATGAAGTGACTGCGCCGACTGTCAGGCTGATTTACAGCCTTGCACTGGAAGGGTATGGAACGAACCGCATCGGCAAGGTGCTTTATGAGAGGAAAATCCCAAAACCGAGTTATTACAAGCAGGAGTTTTTCTCACAGCATGATTCGGGCAGTGAGGATTACTGGTATGACTGGAAACAGGAGGTCATTACAAGGATTATCCGCAATCCCGTTTACAAAGGCGGCATGTATGTGCATGGCACTTCAAAGCCGACATTCAAGTGCAAAGGCAGGGGGTATATCCGTCGGGCTGACAGGGAGATTTTGGAAGATGTGCATGAAGCGGTTGTCACCAAAGAGATATGGCAGACAGCGAATGACATCATTGACAGGCACACAAAAGTCAAGCCTTGCACTTCCGGTTATGAGAACATATTCAGAGGGCTTTTGAAATGTCCTGATTGTGGGCAGACACTTCTGATACATATGGATAACCGCAATCCTGACAGGGATTTATTGGGCAAGACATATTACCAATGCACCACTTACCGCAAAAAGGGAGCGAACTTCTGTACCGCACACCGTATCAGCGCAGGAGATATTGAAAACGCCATAAAAGCGGATATTGACAGGCACGCAGAAAAAGCTATGAAAAACAAAGAGAGATTCATAAACAATGTTCTCCGTGGCATGAATGAGAGTAGCATGGCAAGGTCGGAAAAGACAAAGGTGGAGATTGACAAACTCAAAAAGCGGAACGCCGAACTTGACCAGATGTATATCCGCTTATATGAAGACTATTCAGGCGGAAAGCTGTCGGAGAAGAAGTTTACCATGATGTCGGCACATTATGAGCAGGAGCAGGAAGTAAACGAGGAAAAGCTGGCTGAACTGGAAAGACAGTATCAAGCCAAATCTGCCGCAACTGCCAATGCGGAACAGTTTACAGAGAGCCTTGCACAATGCGTGGGCATGAAAAAGCTAACAGCGTCGGTTTTGAACACGCTGATAGAGAAAATAGAAGTACACAATCCAGTAATGGTCAATGGAGTGAAAGAACAGAAGTTGACTATCTATTACAAATTCGTAGGTCAAATCGACTAAAGTATCTATAACAGTAACGCAATAGAACTTGCACCAGAAGGAACTGGATACCGGGCGAAAACAAGGTTCGCAAAGTTTTTCAATCTGCCGGAGCTGATTGCGTTATTTAAGGAGAGTGCCGACATTCAGACATCGGATATGCTGAAACTTCCTGTGCCAGAAGCAGATTATGAAAATGTGGTGTTAAAGCCGAGCGAGTATCAGAAGGATATAGTGGCATCGCTGGCAGAACGTGCCGAAGCTGTCCGGGACAGGAAAATGGACGCAACGGTTGACAACATGCTCAAGATAACTAACGATGGGCGGAAACTGGCGTTAGACCAGCGTTTAATCAATGATATGCTTCCCGATGAAGAAAACTCCAAAGCCGCAACCTGTGTGGAAAAGGCATTTGTGATATGGGAGCAGACAAAAGAACAGAAGTCGGCGCAGTTTATCTTTTTTGATTTATCTACACCAAAGGGAGATGGGACATTTAATGTATATGAGGACATCAGGGACAAACTCATGGCGAAGGGAGTGCCGGAGAATGAAATAGCATTTATCCATGATGCCAATACGGAAACAAGGAAAGCGGAGCTGTTCGCAAAAGTAAGAAGCGGGCAGGTTCGTTTTTTGTTAGGCTCAACCGCCAAAATGGGAGCCGGGACGAACGTACAGGATCGGCTCATTGCCCTGCACCACCTTGATGTGCCTTGGCGTCCTTCCGAAGAAGAACGTGCTGGGCGGTACATCAACAAATCAAGTAAAATCAAGGCATTCCGCAATTCGGTTAAGTACAGTGCGAATTTAATTTTTTTAGTTGATTAGATGCGCGTGTAAAGATATAATATGAATTAGGAAAGGATGTGTTTTTATGGTAAAGAGATTGACATGGGAACAAATACAAGAACAATACCCTGACCAATGGGTAGGGTTGTCAGATGTTCAATATATGGATAATGATGGGATTTCTGTAGAGTCTGCTATTGTAAAATATGCAGATAAAACAAAATCAGAACTTACAAGACTGGTATTAAAAGGTGAAATTATTTCACGTCATACAAATCCGGATGGACATTTACAACTTGGCATGGTGGGGGTATTATGAAACAATTTTCGATGAAACTGGATAAAAAGCACCAAAGACCTGTGGTGGTATTAAAAAACGGACTTACTGCTTTGCTTGATACAGGAGCATATATTCCAGTGTGGACAGATGATGAAGATATTCTTATTTCATTTCTTGGGGCAGAATTTATCAGGGATAGTGTACCGCTTTCAGGTTTTGGCGGTGCTGCATATGGAAATTTGTATAAAGTAAATTTAGATGTAGGAGGTATTTTATATCCAAATATGCATATAGTTGCAAATAATGATATTGATGCTTCTTTTAATTTAATACTAAGTGCCACAATGTTTAATGGATTGATTTATCAGATAGATACAGTTAATCATGTATTGAATATTGATGTACCAGATACAGAGAGCATTGTTCGTAATCTTAGAATAGAAAGCAGGGATGGACAACAATTTGTTCTCTGTAATGGGATAGAAACAAAATAATGGCGTAGAAAGGGGCTGTTGCAAAAGTAGATGAATAATCACACTACTGGAGCAATAGCTCCTTTTATCTCCAAAAACTCAAAATCAGCTTGAAAGGTGACAGGTAAAACGGTATAATGGACTTAACTGAATAGAGGAATGCCTTGCCACGGGTAGTGTCAAATAATCTATGAAAAAACTGAGCAAAGAAAAAAGGCTCAAATGAACCTTGAAAACTGTAAATATATTAGGCTGTGGCAGGCTTCCGCCACCCTTGATAACACCAAAAAGAATTGCTGTCAGTTAATCACCGACGGCGAAGAACTAGGGAACAGATAGTTTTTCCCGTCGCTTACAGCAGTGTAGCAGTTCTTTTTGGTGTTATCAAGGGCAAGGCATTATGCCTTGTCAGAAGCAGAGCTTCTGATGGCTGGATTTCTTACCTCTGGCTCAGAATCTAAGAACAGATGGCGGCTTCGCCGCTTTGCAGGTTCAAGATTATCTGCTGACCAAGGAAGATTAGAAGCTGCCATTTATCGGGCATGTTGTCAGAACCTTTAAGCATATCCACCTCATTCAGCACCCTGTAATTATTATGCTTATGGGGACGTAGAAAGTTATAGTAGGCAACCCACAGGGCTAAGTTGTAGCCTGCGCCATCGATGCTGTCGAATCCGTTGGTTGGTCTGTAGGAAGCTTTGTATGTACGGTTTAAACGTTCAATCATCTGCTTGTATGGACGAAATTCCCTGGATACCTCATCATCGTTGGTAAGTCCGATTACCTGAGTGATGTCAAACTTAAATTTATCACCAAATTCCCGAAAGAATTGCTGGGCAGCTAGGGGATAGGCACTGTATCCATCTGCAATAAATTTAAACTTTTCGGGAAGTTCTTTGAAGTGTTTCAGAGCCATTCTCATAGCAAGGATGCAGGGACCAACACCACGGTTATCAGATACCTGATAACCAAGGATAGAGCGAGACGCAGCATCCATGATGAACCAGATGTATGCTTTTACGCCACGGATTTTGATGTAGGTTTCGTCGGCAGTCTGGACAGTTCCCGGTTTGTAACCGTAGTTATCGACGAATGGCATGATACAGACAGAGGCGGTCTTGCAGTAGTTGGCTATCTGTTGGTGGGAAATGGAGATGTTATACAAATCCTTCAATGCCTGTCTGGTTTTCCTCAGCGACAGCCCAAGGTTGATATGCAGGGTAAGGCACAGTGACATGACGTTGGAATCGAACTTGCTGAATTTAAGGGAAGAAGCATTCTTTGGCAGGGTGTTTAAATCCATCTTAAAAAAATCTATCTGGAATTCCCGGTAGATATAGTGGAGTTTATATTTGTTTTTTCCGTAGTCTTCTTTTAAGTCCTTTTTGTCTACTTTCTTAAGGTTGTGAAGGTAGTAAGGGCACTTATCATTTACACATTTATGTACGATGAAGTGCCTGCGGTCTTTTTTAGGAATAAGGATGTGGGAACAGTGGGGGCAGCGTAGTTTAGTGGTTTTGGAAAAACGGTTATCCTTAGTGGGTGAGAAATGCGTTTGACAGACCTTGCAGCGAATCTGGGATTTCTTCCTTCCGTCATTCCATGAAAGGTAGAGAAGCGGAGCATTACATGCTGGACAGGTGCAGTCTTGTGGGATGTCGCATTCAACACGGCGGAATATGGGTTTGATTTCTTTACCGTAGTGCTGTTTGTAGTAGGATAAAAGGTCTTTCCAGTCCCAGTCCTGTTTGAAGTCATCAATTCTTGGGAGTTAATCAATCTTGAACTTCTGGTATTTAGGAGAATGGGAATCGTCAAAAGCCCACTGCTTGAGAGGGATATGTTTACAGACGAATTTAATAAGAAAACAGTTTTGCTGATAAAGCTGTTGAATTAGTTGAAGTAAATAAAGTATAATGACCATGAGCAATGAATATCCTTTCGGTTTTGTTGGTTGTGGTGACTTACATTATACCAAAAAAGGGAGGTCATTGCTCTTTTTATTTAAAAGTATTGATTTTCCTTGAAAATATAAGGTTTTAAAACAAAAAATAGGTAGTAAATTTGACACTACCGCAGACAGAAAGGAGGCAGTGTAAATGGCTAGGAAAAGCAGAAAGCCCGCTGTTTCCAGGGCAGAGATGCAGGATGCGGCAGTACAGGCAAAAACGGATATGAAGATTTACCGGACGACGGTATATGCAATGCTGTCCGTGGAGGACAGCAAAAACCCTGACTGTGACACCATTGAAAACCAGTTGTCACTGGTCAGAAATTATATAGAGAGCAAGCCATACCTCAGACAGACGGCAGAATACATAGACAACGGAGTGTCAGGCACACGCTTTGACAGACCGGAGTTTATGAGGATGGTTGCAGACATGCGGGCAGGAGAGATTGACTGTATCGTGGTAAAAGACCTTTCAAGGCTTGGCAGGAACTATCTGGAAGCCGGGGACTACCTCGAAAAGATATTCCCGTTCTTCGGGGTACGCTTTATTGCAGTCACGGACGACTATGACAGCATCAATCCGAACACGGCAGATGATGGTCTGATTGTTCCATTGAAAAACCTTATCAATGAGGCATACGCAAAGGATATGTCAAAGAAGATTTCCACTGTCATTGACATCAAACAGCGGCAGGGAAAATTCATAGGGTGCAGGGCGGCATACGGATATATGAAAAGCCCGGAGGATAAGAACCTGCTCATCGTTGACAGGGAAGTGAGCCATATTGTAGTGAGGATATTTGAGTGCAAGGCGGAGGGCATGGGAAATGCCAGCATTGCAAAAATGCTGAATGAAGAAGGCATTGCGTCCCCGATGCGGTACAAATATGAAAAGGGACTGACAAAAAACAGGCGGTATGCAGAGAGCATGTGGAATGACGGCACAATCGCCACGATGATTGTCAATCCGGTCTACATTGGCGACATGGAGCAGGGAATCCAGAAAGAAGCGATGTATATGGGCATACGGAAGTACAAGCCGCAGAAATCCGAACGGATCTATGTGGAGGGAACCCATGAGCCTGTGGTGAGCCGTGAGCTGTTTGACAGGGTGCAGAAACTTGTGGAGGAAAGAAAGCAGAAAGTAATCGCAAGCCGCGGCAAATACGATTATGTAGAGAAAAAGGAAAACAAGTTTGACCGTATCCTTTTTTGCGGCGACTGTGGCGCAAGGCTGAAATTTTACCGGAGGGTAAATGCAAGGGGCGAAGCTGTCAAAGTCAGTTACGATTATATCTGTCCCAATTCTGAAGCCTATGGTGAGAAATTCTGCAAAAAGAAAAAAATCAAAATGCAGGACTTGGAAAAGGCAGTAGAGGCAGCTTTGCGGATGCACACAAAGCTGTTCCTCGACACAAAGGAAGTCCTGCAAAAGCTGAACAAGACAGCACAGGCAAAACAGATAAAGACAGATTACAAAAGGCAGATAGCAGACACAAAAAACAAACTGGAACGTGCGCAGTCCATGAACAGCAACCTTTACAATGATTATGCGGACGGGCTGTTAAGTGAAAGGGATTATCTGTTTGCAAAGCAGAAATATGTGAAAGAGGCGGAAAACCTGACACAGAAGCTGTCCGAACTGGCGGCAATGCAGACTACCTACGGGACAGAATATGCGGGAAGTCATGACTTTGCAGAAATCATGGAACGGTATGCAGGCTTTGAAGAACTCACTTCGGATATGGTACACACGCTGATTAACAGGGTTATCTTCTTCGGGAAAACCGGATTGAAATAGAATATGCTTTTTCCGATGAAATGGCGGCGTTTGTGGAACTTGCAGAAAGCAGGAAGGAGGAAATCGCATGTATGCGGCAGGCAATGTAGCAGACAAAGAATATGTGATCTGCCTGTATGTCCGGCTTTCCATAGAAGATAATGATGTGTCCGGCAGTCCTTACAAAACAGAAAGCGGAAGTATCACAACACAGAGGGCGCTGCTCCATGATTACATCAAAAACCGCAGGGAATTTGAGGGCTGCAAGGTCATTGAGAAGTGTGATGATGGTTTTTCCGGCACACACTTTGACAACAGACCGCAGTTCACGGAAATGATAGAACTTGCCAAAAAGGGGAAGATTAACTGCATTATCGTGAAAGACTTCTCAAGGTTCGGCAGGGATTATGTGGAACTGGGGAATTATCTGGAACAGCTATTCCCATTCATGGGAGTACGGTTCATTTCCGTAAATGACAACTATGACAGTGCGAAACTGACAGACGGCACAACCGGAGGTCTGGACGTGACGTTTAAGAACCTGATCTATGACTATTACAGCAGGGAAATGTCAAGGAAACAGCGGATTGCATGGCAGCGCAGGGACAGTACAATTCCAACTGCGCCCTGTACGGCTACCAGAAATCAAAGGAAGATAAGCATAAGCTGGTCATAGAACCGGAAGAAGCGGCGGTTGTCCGTGAAATCTTCAGCATGAAGATAGCGGGAACCGGGACAACGCTGATTGCAAGGACGCTGAATGACAGGAATATACCATGCCCGTCAGAACGGTACCGTTCCAGAGGATGCACAAGGGAATGGAAAAACAAAGGCAATCCGTGTTACTGGACGGCGAGTACGGTAGAAGCCATCATAAGGGACGAAAAATACACCGGGACAATGGTGCAGCTAAAGACAAAACTGGATTCTGTCGGGGGAAAGCAGGTAAAGCGCCCCAAAGAGGAATGGGTAAGGGTGGAGAACACACATGAACCTATCATTACTTATCCGCAGTATATCAGGGCGGTATCCTCCCTGAAACAGCAGAAAGCGGCAGAAAGGAAAAATTTCAAAAACATCTATTACTGTGGGTGCTGTGGCAGGGCATTGTTCAATGCGAACTACGGAACCATCTTCTGCAAACAGCGGTCATTCAAGACCGATTCCGATTGCAGGGACATTGAGATATACGAGCACGATGCGGATATGGCGGTGCTTGCCTCCGTCAAAAAGGAGGCAGAGCTATTTCTTGACCGTGATAAGCTGTCAAGGCAGGTCGTAAAAAGAAAATCCCCTTTATCCGTAAGTGACAGAATCAATTCTACAATAAAGTCGATTGAACCGGCACAAAAAAGCTGGATTGCACTGTACGATAAATATGCAGACGGAAAACTGGAAAGAGAGTTCTTCCTGAATGAGAAGAAACAGTATAATGCCGATATGGAGCAGTTGGAACAGGAACTTGCAGCACTCCGGCAGACACAGGAAGAACAGGAAGGCTCCCAAAGGAAAGCAGATCAGGCTCTTGCCTTTCTGGATGAGGAAGAACTGACAGAGGACATGAAAGAAAAGCTGATCGAAAAGGTGATTGTCTATCCGGGAAAAAGGATTGAGATAGTCTGGAAGTTTGAGGGGCATTAGAATAATTAAATATGAAATAGAGATTTCTGATCTGTATTGTAGAAGATTGATTTTCAATACAGATCAGTTTTTTGAAGATGGAGTTGAGATTTATCTGAAATTATAAATATCATTTTCTTATAATTGAAGGTTGAGATGAACTGTTGTATAATTCATATATTGAGGATGTTGTAGAATAAGTATTAATTTACTTGCAATAAAGTTAATAGGAGGAAGTTTATGATAATTACAATAGGAAGCATTATACCTGATGATAAAGGAAATGAATATAAAGTAATTGATAGTATCAAACCAGGGGGATTTGGACAAGTCTTTTTATGCGAAAGAGAGACAGATAAAAAGAAATTTGCAGTCAAGACAATGTTGAATGTATCTCCGTCTGCTGAAGAATATAATGCTTTTCAGAATGAACTGATGGCAGCAAAGGAAATTAAAGCTGATAATGTTGTCTTATATGAATTTATGCATGATGGAAAAATGTTTGAAGAGTATCCTCCATATATCATTATGGAATTTGCAAATCAAGGATCATTACAACAACTATTGGAACAAAAAAGGAAAGCAAAGACATTTTTTAATAATAATGAATTGACTCAAATGTTTTTACAGTTATCTTATGGAATGAAGGGTATAAACTCAGTTCTTGTACATAGGGATATAAAGCCAGACAATATCCTTATAGTAGATAATGTATTAAAAATTACAGATTTTGGTCTAGCAAAATATGCAGAGGCAACAACGAGAAATGTGACATTCAAAGGGTATGGAACGAAAGAGTATTGTGCGCCAGAAGTTTGGAAAAATGAAAAAAATACAAAATATATGGATATTTACTCAATGGGAATTGTATTCTATGAATTAGCAACATTGAAATATCCGTATATTGTTACTGGGGGTGATTATGCAGAGGCACATTTGCATGGTTCAGTGGAAAGTCCAACAAGATATAATCCATCAATCGCTCCTAAGCTAGTGTCAATAATAAATAAAATGTTACAAAGACCTAAAAGTAAGAGATTTTCAGAGTGGCAAGAAATTA
This sequence comes from Lachnospiraceae bacterium, assembly GCA_014239155.1. GTDB lineage: Bacteria > Bacillota > Clostridia > Lachnospirales > Lachnospiraceae > COE1. The sequence goes on from JAAZZQ010000030.1 coordinate 11,045, forward strand.
TTGACATGTTAAGTACAGACGATTTATTAGGTGTAAGTGATAGTGAAATAGTATCATTTGCGCAGGCTGCAGTTAATATGCAAAATGCAAAAGATATTGCAATACAAAAAAAACAGTCTGAACAGGAAAAGAAAAAGAATGAACGTCAAAATCATGTTAAAAATATTATGTTCTATTTTGATAGTGTGATATTAGAAGAAATAAAAGAATATGTAAAAGTATTCAATTCACAATATGCATCGGGTGGTATTGATCTGAATTTAAGAAATTTTAAGTTGACTTCTGAAAGCAATTCAATAACCGTTACAATGCCGAATCAGCAAAGGATTATCATTGAATTATCGGTAATCAATCCAGAGAATTTTACAGAGGTTATTGGATATACTCAACGGAATGGCTATGGTATTAAAATTCCAACGGCTACCAGAACCACGATTCCTATGTGTAGAAGAAAAAAAGTATTAGCATGGGGAAAGATAGAGGATGATAATGGTTTAGGATATAATATATTGCTGTTGGAAAACGGAATAGATGAATACGGTGACTGGTTTATTCTATATAATAAAAATTCAGGATTAGCAAGAAATCCCCGTCCAGAGCCATTTGCATTTTCAGAAGATGAGTTGCCAAGAGAGCTTATGGTAATTGATGCTACACACATTTATATATCAGAGTTGCAAGACTATGATTTTAATAGATTTCAGGAACTGATAACAAGGGGCAGTATTTATCACTAAGTAATAGAGATTTATTGAGGCGGAAGTAAAGGCATTATTCGACTTCCGCTTTACTATTTAAAATGTATTATTGAAGAGTAAAAGTTTAAAAGAATATAATATATTCATTATTGATCAGAGTGAAAAAATGTAAAAGAGAGGATGTATGAAACATGGCTGGAAAAATGTACTTGGCAATAGAAAAAAACCGACTTAAAGATAGATTTGAAGGAACCGTTACTACAGCAATTTTGGAGGTTTTAGATAAAGAAACAAATGAGGAGCATTTAGAGTCAATATGCAGAGTATTAAATAAGTTTAATGATGTTATTAAGCTAGTGGATGAATCAACAGGACTTAAACGGGATGATGACGAGTGGAAGACATATGAAGAAGAATCACATGAAATGTATATCAACATTTTGCTGAAACAACTTAATAATTTATTTATCCGATTTGGTAAATTGGGATTCTTGAAAGATTTTTCAGATGTTTATTGGAAACATAATCAGATGTTTATTTTAAAATTGTGGAAAGAATTGCCGGAAGGGAAAAGCGTGGCATCTAATGAAGCAAGTTTTATAAAATTATTTGAGGATTTCTTTTCAACAACGATTAAGACATTTCCGGATTTTATTGTAAAACAGTTGAAAGAGTTTCACCATATGTATAGAGCCAGCGGATATGAAGTTTATGACAATTATAAATATATCATACCTGATCCGGCATATTGTCATGATAATCGTTGGAATGATGATTGTGTGGCTTTCCTCTATTTAGCATATGACGATGAAGGAATGGATTATCAAAATATTAAACTGGCACAAAAAACGTGTTTTGAGGAACTAAGGGCAAAGGACGGACAAGCATTATCAGTATGTAAGTTTAAAGCAGTTCATAGGAGAATAAAAATATTAGATTTGTCTTTTGATGGAATTGATTATGAGGGGGAGCTGGAAAGTTTAAATAAGCTGGAAACCACATATAAAGATATGATTTGGGAAATTATTCAAAATAAACCTAAATTACAAAAGAGAATGTTTGAATATGTAAAAGGAGGGAACGAAAAAGCATTTGCAGAAGAATTAAATAAAATACAAAGAAAAATGGGTATAGAATTAAAAATGCACCACGACGTTCAGCTACAGCTTTCTAAGATATTGATTGGTAATATTTGTGACGCAATATTTTATGCTGTAGATAGAGAAGATGATCCTGAATTGGAGGCATATATTCCATTTAGAGCATTTAGCAGGTATCTTATAGCAAATGGGTTTGGAGGAGTGGCTTATCGAAGTACACGAATGGGGAAAATAGGATTACAAGGAAAGTGTCTAACACTTTTTGATAAAAATGATGCAATATTTATTGAAGGAGAGATGGAAGTATATGAATATCATAAAGATGGCTGCAAATTTATAAAAAAATATTAAATGGCAATATAACAGAGAATTTAGATGTAATATCCTATAGAATATTTAGTGTGGTCTGTAATAGGGGGATTTCTATAGTTTCGTGTGTAATTAGGAAAAATACTCTATACTATGCCTTGCAGGTATGAGAAATAAATCAAAATAAGCATTAGACATTGAACAAGGATAACGATAGAATAGGGCTGAAGTATGGTGATAGTATTAACATCTAAGTTATCGACTTGTGGATATTTGTGAAAATCCCTGTTGTGGGATTTGGGGATATAATGAAAGTGAAAAAATAAATTTTTTTAGTCCATACTTGACAGAAGAATTTGCAATGTTGTGGAATCTGTTGGAAAAGAAAAGAATTGTCCTTGTCAAAAGTGCGCAAAATACTCGTATAAATATGAATGAGGGCATATGCAATTGTATTGAAGCTTTTGTGGAAACCAAAATGTATCAAAGCATAAATTGGCAACTTGACTGTGTGAAAAAAGTAATAAAAACATATAACCGGGCATTGGTGAACTCAGAGATGAATAATAGTCTACTAAAAGCAGCACAAGAGTTTCTGATTCATATCAATATTGCAGTTGTTTTTATGATTTTGATATTGATGACAAACAATTGGGACATACAAACAGCATTTATCCTCTCCTTTATGTTGTATTTATTTACAAATATGCGGGCCTTTACTCAAATCATATCAACAACACTTGATATTAAAGCAACGATATATCAAGGCAAGAAAATATATTCTTTTTTTGCAGATTATAATTTAGAAAAGATAAGTGAATGCAAATCCTTGAAAAAAATTAAAAAAATACAGATTGTAAATGTAGCGCACAGATACACCCCTGATCATAATGTACTTAACAATATTAACATCCATATAGATTCTGGAAACCACATTGCGTTTGTCGGCAGAAGTGGCTGTGGAAAATCCACGTTGCTTAAAATTGCCTCTGGAATCATAACCCCATCTGAAGGTGAGGTTCTTATCAATGGGGTGAAAATAATGAATTACTCCAAAAAATCACTGAGAGAAAAAATCGGATTCTTATTTCAGGAAAATTATATTTTTGCCATGTCTATAAGGGAAAATATTAAAATGGGTAACTTGGAAGCAGACGATAATCAAATGATTGAGGCAGCCAAAAAAGCTTCTATTCATAACGATATTATGAAATTGCCAAATGGTTATGATACTGTGTTATATGAAAAAGGAAATAATCTGTCAGGTGGACAAAAACAACGAATTGCCCTTGCAAGGATTTTTATTAAAAATCCAGATATTCTATTTATGGATGAATTCACGTCGGCGCTTGATTATGAAACAGAATCACAAATTGTCAAAATTATTGACACGCAATTTGCAGATAAGATGATTTTGATGGTCGCACATCGATTGGAAACAGTAAAAAATATGGACAAGATATATTATTTTAAAAACGGAAAAATAGTGTCAGAAGGAACATATAATCAGTTAATGCGACAAAAAGCTTTTTCTGCATTTGTAAAAAATGGGATGTAGACATATGCATAAAATAAAATTATTATCAGAATATGCAAAAGGTATCAAAGTAAAACTTATGGTCGGATCAATTCTATTAACTTTGAGCTCATTTGCAGAAATGTATGCCACTCTTTTAGAAAAAGAAATACTGGATGGGATTGCATCTAAAATCCATATGGAAACATTTCAGATTATAATGATACAATATTTATTGACAGCTTGTATCATTTTTGTGACAGGGTTGCTTGGACCATATGTATTGTTGACGATCAATACAATATTCCGGTTAAATCAATATGAAAAATTAATCGGCAAAATACACGAATTAGAGGTTCGCCATTTTACTTCCTGTAGAGTTGGAACATTTTTAAACTATTTTATAACAGACGTTCCAAATATATCCATGATTTATATTTATATCCTGCCAGAAATCGTTTTAGAAATCGCATCAATTGTCTATATTGTTCTATTTTTTTGAAAGTGAACAAAAACATACTCATTTTGGGACTAGTCTTTATTCTTTTATGTCAGCTTATGAATTATTATTTTGTTATAAAAATCCAAAATCTTAATGCACTAATTTCAAAAAAAGGGAAAAAGTTACAATTGGATTAAGCGAAGGAATAGAGGCATATGATGAAATATCAATATTCAATGCCGATCAATGGTTTGTTGATCTGATAAAACATTCCTTAGAAAAACTGTTTTATGCACAAATGAAAGAGATTGAACTTTCCAATAAGGCATTTACAGTAGGTAAACTTCTGAAATGGATTCCGCAAGTTGCAGTGCTGATTATTTTAACACTAGATATGCTAAAAGGTAACTGTTCACTGGGAAGTATTTATCTGACGTATCAGTATATGAAAAAATTATCTGAATACTCAAATGCAATCTATCATCTAATTCAGGATACAAACCGCAGGATAGTGTATTTGGAACGGTTTCATCATTTTATGAATCAACCTATAAAAAAGGAGACAGCACAAATTGATTTTAATGAAGAAATTCAAACTCTGAGATATAAAAATATTACATTTGCTTATGAGGATAAACAGATATTTCAAAAACGAAGCTTTATAATTCCTATTGGGGAAAGCACAGCATTTGTCGGCAAAAGCGGCTGTGGTAAAAGTACATTATTGAAATTTTTACTAAAATTTTATCAGCCGGACAGCGGAACGATACTGATTAATAATATCGACTTAAAAAAATACAAATAAATTCATGGTATAGGCATATTGCAGTTGTTATGCAAGAACCATACATTTTTAAGGATACAATCATAAATAATATCATTATGAACTGGAGCAATGTTTCTGATAAATACATATATGAAATTTGTAAAATTGTCTGTATAGATGACTTTGTGAACAATAAACCAAAAAAATTAGAGTTTTGTCTGGAATCAGGAGGAAAAATATTTCACGTGGTCAGAAACAAAGAATTGCATTGGCAAGAGCACTAATTAGAAATCCACAAATTCTTTTGTTAGATGAGGCTACATCAGCACTTGATATTGAGACAGAAAAAAAGGTTATCACCGAAATTTTAAAGTACCGAGAAGGACTCACAACGCTGATGGTGGCACATCGAAAAGAAGTTGTAAAATTAAATAAAAATGTTATAAAAATAGATTAATCAAAGGTACATGCCGAAATACCTCCCCAATCTCCATTAGATCTTTTTATACTTTAACCTAATACACAAGGAAATTGGTGATACTAGAGCATGCTTAAGAAATGCTCTAGTATACTAACCATCTGGTAATCATAGTAAAGAGTGCCAGATATTTTGTCAGCCTGCGAGGCAGAGGGAGGCATAGCCGCAGGTGACTGACAACAACAAAACAGGTTGCGAAATAGACAGTGTCCTTTACCATGAATTACAAGCGTTCAGTACACTAGTATATAAATAGTACAAAATAAAGAAAACCCTTTTCCATAAATAAATAACGTAAGATTAAAATTCAAGAGCAAGAAGGCATAGATACAAGAAAAACAGTTTCAAAACAGTTTAGAGAGGAGGCAATTAGATATAAAAAGAACATACGGAACGGGCTCTCCGACAGGTAACTTCTAACTTGGAGATTAGCACTTCTGCTTTAAAACATTGGATTACATCTGTCAGAGAGTGAAGGATAAAAGCTTGTTATTAGCAGATTATTAACAACTGCTCTAAAAGTGAATTTCAGTGTTCGCTTCCTCATTAACAGCATGGCTGATAACAAATATTTAAAAAACCGAGTCCTCTGACTTTTCAAATTTCTCTCTTAGGGGAAAATTTTTCTCCTGTGACAAAAAAGAAGGGGCTGTTGCAAAAGTAGATGAATAATCACACTACTAGTGTAGTGACCGGTTTATACTTAGTAAAATAGTTCTTCCATATATTGCCCTCCCATGTTATACTAAAAAGAAACGGTGGTGGCGATTATGGCAAGACCTAAAACTTACATTATTAAGCTCAGTGATGATGAAAGAG
>JAAZZQ010000068.1 GCA_014239155.1 Lachnospiraceae bacterium
ATGCTAAATGTGCTATTTACTAATGAGTTGAATGCTCGAGAACGATTTCAACAATTGTCAGAAAACTTTAATATTGTGATTGATAAAGATTTAAGAGAGGATGTGGAAGTAATGTGTAATCTAGGACAAGGGTTGTTAGAACGTGGGGAAGCACGTGGAGAAGCGCGTGGGGAAGCGCTTGGAGAAGTACGTGGACAAAAGAAAAAAGAAATAGAAAATATTATAAGTTTTTATCTGGATGGGGATTCCATTGCTCGGTTGGCTAGAGTTATGAAGAAGTCAGAAGATGAGATAGAACAAATTCTATGTGACAATAATATTTCAATCGACCATTAGAAGCGCTTAACAAAAAGAAATACAATTTATTGAAGGGGGAAACTTTTATGAAAAGCTTATTAAAGTACATAAAAGACTACAAAAAGGAAAGTATTTTAGCACCTTTATTTAAGATGTTGGAGGCTTCCTTTGAATTGATGGTGCCGCTTGTTATGGCGGCAATTATTGACAATGGCATTGCCAACAGCGACACAACGTATATTTTTCAGATGGGAGCAGTGTTGGTATTACTGGCAGCAGTTGGGCTTGCCAGTTCCGTCACAGCGCAATATTTTAGCGCAAAAGCGGCAGTTGGTTTTGCCACAAAGCTTCGCAGCGCTCTGTTTTCACACATACAAGGATTGTCTTACACAGAGCTTGATACGATTGGAACCAGTACGCTAATCACACGTATGACAAGCGATGTAAATCAGATTCAAAACGGTGTGAACTTGACATTGCGGTTGTTGTTGCGCTCTCCATTTATTGTGTTCGGTGCAATGGTGATGGCGTTTACTGTTGACGTGAAGGCAGCATTTATTTTTGTGGTGACAATTCCATTGCTTGCGATTGTTGTGTTTGGGATTATGCTTGTCAGTATGCCACTGTACAAAAAAGTGCAGGCGGCGCTTGACAAAATTCTTGGAAGAACGCGTGAAAACCTTGCTGGTGCCCGTGTCATTCGTGCGTTTTGTAACGAGGAGTCGGAGACAACAGATTTTGAGCAGGAGAATGCGTTGCTATTAAATACCCAAGTTTTTGTCGGTAAGATTTCTGCGGCGATGAATCCAGTGACTTATATTATTATTAACATTGCGCTTGTAGTGCTTTTGTGGACAGGGGCTATCCGCGTGGACAATGGCATTATTACACAGGGAGAAGTGGTTGCGCTGGTAAATTATATGTCGCAGATTTTGGTGGAGCTTGTTAAGATGGCAAATCTTATTATACAACTGACAAAGGCTCTTGCGTGTGCAAAGCGTGTTGAGAGCATCTTTGGCATTACGTCTAGCATGGAGAGCGGCACATTTAATAAAAATGACATAAGGGTTATGAACGATGGTGAAGAGAATGCTGCAATTATATTTGACCATGTAAGTCTTACCTACAGCGGTGGCGGAGACGAATCTTTGACAGATATTGATTTTGTTGTAAAAAAAGGTGAGACAGTTGGCATTATTGGTGGTACAGGCTCTGGAAAAACATCTGTGGTCAATTTGATTCCGCGCTTTTACGACGCCACAAAAGGTCAAGTGATTGTGGACGGATTTAAGGTCAAAGACTATGAAATTTCTGCGCTGCGGGAAAAAATCGGTGTTGTTCCACAGAAGGCGGTTTTGTTCAAGGGAACAATCCGTGAGAATCTTTTGTGGGGAAATGAGAATGCATCGGAACAGGATATTGAAGATGCACTGCGCATCTCGCAGGCGAAAGAGTTTGTGGATACCAAAGATGGCAGACTTGATTTTATGATTGCACAGGGCGGCAAAAACCTTTCTGGTGGACAGAAACAACGTCTTACAATCGCGCGTGCTATTGTGCGAAAACCAGAGATATTAATTCTTGACGACAGTGCGTCTGCACTTGATTTTGCCACAGACGCAAAACTTCGTGCAGCAGTGAAAGAGATGGAAAAGAATATGACTGTTATTATTGTGTCGCAGCGCGCAGCATCCATACAGTATGCGGATAAAATTGTTGTGTTAGATGACGGTGCAATGGCAGGAATCGGTACACACGAACAGTTGCTTGCGGACAATGTAATTTATCAGGAAATTTATTATTCTCAATTTCCTGATAAAAAAGCGAAAGCTGCGGAATAATGGATGCGGAGGGGGATTAGGATGAAAAATTTTGCATCAAATAAGGATATTCTAAAGAAAGTATTAAGTCACATTGGAAAATACAAGATTTTCTTGTTTTTTTCTATTGTGCTTGCGGCGGTTTCGGTTGTACTTACCTTATATATTCCAATTCTTACAGGTCAGGCAGTAGATTGTATTCTTGGTCCTGGCGCAGTCGATTTTGATGGAATTTGGGATATACTAAAGAAGATGACAGTTATTATTGTATTGACGGCGGTGGTGCAGTGGGTTATGAATACCTGTAATAATAAGATTGCCTATCAGGTGGTGCGTGATGTGCGTGACGAGGCGTTTAAAAAGTTACAGATTCTGCCGCTAAAATATATTGATGGACATTCTCACGGCGACATTGTGAGCCGTATCATTGCAGATGTAGACCAGTTTTCTGATGGTTTGTTAATGGGATTTACACAGCTTTTTACAGGTGTGGTTACGATTATAGGAACTTTGGTTTTTATGTTTTCCATCAATGTGTCAACCACAATTGTTGTTGTAATTTTGACGCCACTTTCTTTCTTTATCGCTGGATTTATTGCAAAAAGGACATTTAGCATGTCTAAGCTTCAGTCAGAGACGCGTGGTGAACAGACTGCATTAATCGATGAAATGATTGGCAATGAAAAGGTGGTAAAAGCATTTGGACATGAGCCACAGGTTATGGAACAATTTACTGAAATTAATGACCGCCTGCAAAAAGCGAGTGTCAAGGCAATCTTTTTTTCCTCACTGACGAATCCGTGTACTCGTTTTGTGAATAGTCTTGTTTACGCAGGTGTGGGGATTCTTGGCGCATTTCTAGCGATAAGGGGATATATTAGCGTAGGGCAACTTACCAGCTTTTTAAGTTATGCAAATCAGTACACCAAGCCATTTAATGAAATATCTGGTGTGGTGACGGAACTCCAAACTGCACTGGCATGTGCGGGCAGAGTATTTGAGTTTATTGAGGAGGAGCCGCAAATACCAGAGTCAGATAACGCAGCAGTTCTACAGACTCCAAAAGGGAATATTGTAATGCAAAATGTGAATTTTTCATACAATCCCGATCAAAAGCTAATACAGGACTTTAACCTTGAAGTAAAGTCTGGCCAGCGCGTGGCGATTGTGGGACCTACTGGATGCGGAAAAACAACTGTCATAAATTTGTTAATGCGGTTCTATGATGTTAATAGTGGAAGTATTCGGATTGATGGCATTGATATTCGAGATATGACAAGAAAGAGTCTGAGAGAAAGCTTTGGAATGGTGTTACAAGAGACATGGCTGCACGCAGGGACCATTCGAGAAAATATTGTAATGGGAAAGCCGAATGCCACAGACGACGAAGTTATTGCGGCGGCGAAGGCGGCACATGCACACAGTTTTATCAAGCGTTTGCCAATGGGATATGACACTGTAATTACAGAGGATGGCGGCAGTCTTTCCCAGGGACAAAAACAGCTTTTGTGTATTACGCGCGTTATGCTTTGCCTGCCGCCGATGTTGATTCTTGACGAGGCGACTTCCTCTATTGATACACGTACTGAGATAAAGATTTCTCAAGCATTTAATACAATGATGAAGGGAAGAACCAGTTTTATTGTGGCGCACAGACTTTCTACAATTCGAGAGGCAGATATTATTCTTGTCATGAAAGATGGAAATATTATTGAGCAGGGAAATCATGAAACCCTTTTAAATAAAGAAGGCGGATTCTATGCAAGGCTGTATAACAGCCAATTTGAAGGCAACAGTTCAGCCATGCAGAATTGATTGTTACAGTTCAGTATGGCTGAACTGTAACAGAAAAGACATGTATGTAAGTGGCAGTTTGGCAGTACAAAAAAGGAGATTGAAAAGATGATAAATAATTTTCTGGATGTATCAGACTATGCGATTTTGGGCTTTGTGGGTGTAGCCTTTGCATATCTGTTGACCAGCTTTCTGCTGGCAGTTGGAATGAACAAACTTCCAAGGGATCATGGGCGAGAATTTGCCCATGACGGTGGTCTCTCCGCGGGCAAACCACGCGGTGCAGGTTTTGTCTTTATCCTTGTGTTTGTGCTGGCTGCGCTTGTATTTGGAACTGTGGACAGAGAGATGATAATCTACTTGATTTTAACGGTTTCTGCAATGATGACAGGGTATCTTGATGACTGTGCAAAAGTTTCTTGGGGAGAGCTGCGCAAAGGGCTTTTGGATCTTTTGATTGCAATTATGACTGCGATTACTGTGGTAAATTTTAATGGAAGTAATGTTACAATTGCGCTGACAGGGCAGGTTATTGCATTCCCGCCTGTGGTATATGGAATGCTTGCTGTGATTTTAGTGTGGGGTTCCATCAATGTGACAAACTGTGCAGATGGTGTGGATGGACTGTCAGGCACACTGACTAGTATTACGCTGTTTACGATTTATATGATTATGAACAGAACAGGAACAGCGCCAGAATTTTCTTATACAATTTTGCTGTTTATTGCCTGTATTTTGGGCTATCTGTGGTTTAATGCGACACCAAGCCGTCTGTTGATGGGAGATGCCGGTTCGCGCGCAATGGGGCTTTTTATTGCAGTGTCTATTATGAAGACTGGAAGACCTTTTTTATATTTTCTTGTGGCTTTTGTGCTGATGGTGGATGGCGGTATTGGACTTGTGAAGGTATCCCTTTTGCGCTTCCTAAAAATAAAGATTCTCACAAAGATACGCACACCACTTCACGATCATGTGCGTAAAAATATGGGGTGGTCCAATGCCCAGACAGTATTTAAGTTTGCGATTATACAGATTATGCTGTCAGTGGCAGTTGTTTGGCTGACCGTGTTTTAGGGCTGTCTTTGACAGCTCTTTTCCTTTTTTACAGTAAATTGTATACAATTGTGCAAAAAATATGAATTTTATAAAAATTTGGTGAAATTTATATGTGACAAACATTCATAATAGGTGTACAATGATATTGAATATTATGTTACAAAAAATAGAAGGGAATTATATCGGTGAGATTAAGAAATGTAACTGGTTCGCGGGAAGTGATTGCAGAGAGTCGTTTTGTGGTGCAGGAGCCTACTGCACACAAGGGAAAATGGAGCGAACTATTTGGCAATCAAAATCCAATACACATTGAGATTGGAATGGGGAAAGGGCGCTTTTTAATGGCGCTTGCAGCGTTAAATCCAGAGATAAATTTTATTGGAATTGAGAAATACTCAACTGTGCTACTGCGTGCAATTCAGAAAATGGAGGTGCAAGAACTTCCCAATTTGCGGTTTATCCGCATGGAGGCTGAAGCGCTCTGCACGGTGTTTGGACATGGTGAGATTGCGCAGATTTATTTGAATTTTTCGGATCCTTGGCCAAAGGACAGGCATGCCAAAAGGCGCCTTCCATCACGCCAGTTTCTTGCGCGCTATCATGAGATTTTGGCGCCAGATGGGCAGATTGCATTTAAGACAGACAATGCGGATTTGTTTGCATTTGCACTTGAAGAGGTTGACGCTGCGGGCTGGAAGATTGCAGCGATGACAAGGGACTTGCACCATGATGAAAAGATGTTAACCGGAAATATTATGACAGAGTATGAGGAAAAATTTTCTACAATGGGGAATCCTATTTACAAATATATTATTAATCGGTAAAGGGAGGCGGGGAAATGTTTGTCTTGTTTTTTTTGCTGTGGATTGTATTTAACGGACAGATTACCTTGGAAATTGTGCTGTTTGGATTGGGGATTTCAGCGGCGCTGTACTGGTTTATTTGCCGATTTATGGATTATAGTTTTCGACGGGAACTCGCTTATCTTAAAAAAAGTGGTTATTTAATCCAATATCTATATTATCTTCTAAAGGAGATTGTAAAGGCAAATTTTGCAACTATCAGATTGATTTGTTCTGCAGGCAGGGTGGTTGAGCCAGCGGTTATTGTGTTTGAGATTCCTTTTAAGACAGATACTGCGCGATTTTTGCTTGCAAATTCCATTACGTTGACGCCTGGGACTATTACAGTTGCAGTGGATGGGGACAAGTTCATTGTGCACTGTCTGGACAGGACATTGGCAGAGGGGATAGAATCCTCTGTTTTTGTGCGCCTGTTAGAAAAAATTGAGGCGTGATTTTTAGAGAGGTAGGAATCTATGAACAGTGAAAATGTTGCTTTGGAAACTGCGTTTGAGATTGCTATGACTGTTTTTCCAGTTATATTGGCGCTGATGGTGTTTCTGTGCTTGATACGGGCAATTAAGGGGCCGCGCATTGCAGACCGCATTGTGGCAATTAATATGATGGGAACACTCACAATGGTAATTATTGCGATTCTTGCAGTGAAGATGAACGAGGGATACCTTGTGGATATTTGTATTATTTACGCGATGATTTCATTTTTGGCGGTGACTCTTTTGACAAAGGTTTATATGGGTGTGTATGCCGAGCGCAAAAAAAAGGAGGCGGAAAAACATGACAGCACTACTGTGGATTAGGTTTCTTGTGGGGATCATATTGCTGTTGTGCGGTATTGTGGTATTTGGAATTGAGCTCTTTGGGGTGTTTCGATTTGAATATGTCCTAAACAGGATGCATGCGGCGGCAATGGGGGATACGCTTGGCATTGCGCTTAGTATGGGAGGCCTTATTGTTCTGTGCGGATTGAATTTTATAACGCTTAAAATGATTCTGGTAGTTGTGTTTTTGTGGTTTGCCTCTCCGGTGTCTTCTCATGTGCTTGCACGTTTTGAGGTGGCGACAAATGAGGAACTTGACAAGGAATGTGATGTGGAGGCGCTCTCAGAAGAAAAGCAGAGCGAAAGGGGATAAAAATATGCAGGTGTTTCAGATTGTATTGTTTCTATTTCTGATTGTGTGTGCGATTTCCGTGAGTTTTTCGAGAAATCTGCTCAACTCAATTATTATCTTTATGTCCTACAGCTTAATTATGTCGATTATATGGATTTTGTTGGAATCGCCGGACCTTGCAATTACAGAGGCAGCAGTTGGAGCGGGGATTACAAGTATTTTGTTTTTTGTCACGCTTAAAAAAATCCATGCAATTGTGGCGATTGATGCGGACAAAGAGGATGTTGTGGAGAAGAAAGGGGGAACAAAATGAGCCGTCTATTATCCGAGGAGGAATACCGCAAGACAAAGGCATTTAAAATCAAGCGCTGGTATCGCGGTGAGAAAGACCCTTATGTTGGCGCTGTGGAGTTAAAACCACAGAAACCCTTTACAGAAGATATTAATACTATGAAGCATCGTGTCCGTGACGAGGCAATCTTAAAGAGAAAAATTTATGATATTGAACACAACCGAAAACTTCAGATTTTTTCTAAGTTTTATCGGGCAGTTTCGGTATTGTTTGTATTTACACTGATTGGAATTTTATTGTATATGGTGTCCTATCTGCCTCCTGTGGGAAATGCTGCAAATCCAGACAACAATGAGGTTGCCACCAAATATATTGAAGATGCCATGAAAGATACGGGTGCGGTGAACATTGTCACAGGTATGATTTTGGACTACCGTGCTTTTGATACGCTTGGCGAATCCAATGTGCTGTTTATTGCGACCTGCACGGTTTTGATTTTATTGCGGGTTGACAATCGGTCTAAGAAGGAGGAAGAGGAGGCGAACGATCGGCTCTATGAGCCAAAAAATGATATTATTTTACAGAAGGTTGCTTTTTTTCTTGTTCCAATGATTATTATCTTTGGGATTTATGTGATTTTAAATGGGCATTTGTCACCGGGGGGCGGTTTCTCGGGTGGCGCAATTATTGGTTCTGGTTTGATTTTATATGTCAATGCTTTTGGATTTAAGAAGATTGAGCGCTTTTTTACACAGAAGACTTACAAGTGGATTTGCTTTGCAGCGCTATTGTTTTACTGTCTTGCAAAGACATATTCCTTTTATTGTGGGGCACATCATCTTGAGACAGGCATTCCGCTGGGAACGCCGGGGGCAATTTTAAGTTCTGGTTTGATTTTGCCACTCAATATCTGTGTTGGCATGGTGGTTGCCTGCACAATGTATGCATTCTATGCCATGTTTCGCAAAGGAGGCTTTTAATATGGGAGGAAATCTGTTTGTAAATTATGGAGAAGCAGTTGCCATGATTTTGTTTGGAATTGGGTTTTCTAATCTTCTTTTGCAGAAAAACCTAATAAAAAAAATTATTGGTTTGAATATAATGGATACAGCAACCTATCTTTTTCTTGCAGAAAAAGGTTATATTGCGGGGAGAGTGGCGCCGATTGTTGTAAATGGAAACACAAGTGTGGAAAAGTATATTAACCCTGTTCCCAGTGGACTTGTGCTGACTGGCATTGTGGTGTCCGTCTCTGTGACAGCACTGATGTTATCGCTTACAATTCGACTTTATAGAAGGTATCACACGCTGGATATGGACGAGATTTCTACGATGCTCAAGAAGGAGGACCAGTGATGGATTTTGTGCAGAATTTTCCATTTTTTAGCATTCTGTTGTCGCTCGGTTCTGGCGTTCTGACATCAATTATGAGCAAGCGGGTAGCGCGTCTGTGGAACATGTTCATTTTGATTGTAATTACTGTGATGTCAGCGGTATTGTTTGTATATCTATTGGGAGTACGGGAACCCTATACTTTTATGATGGGACACTTTCCAGCACCTTGGGGAAATGAGATTCGGGCAGGCGTGCTTGAGGCTGGAATGGCGCTCTTTTTCTGTATGATTATGTTGCTCTCACTGATAGGCGGTCAGGAGCATCTCGACAAGGAAATTGAGGACACCAAAATTAATCTTTATTATATTATGGTGAATTTGCTCCTAAGTTCTTTGCTGGCTTTAATCTACACAAATGATTTGTTTACAGCATATGTCTTTGTGGAAATTAATACAATCAGCGCGTGTGGCTTAATTATGATTACGCAGAGTGGGCGGACAATTGAGGCGGCAACACGCTATATGATTATGGCTTCCCTTGGTTCCGGTCTGCTCTTAATGGGGCTTTGTGTTCTGTACGATATTACAGGGCATCTTTTGATGAGTAATATCAAAGATAGTGTTGCATTTGTCTATGCACAAGGGACTTATAATATTCCGCTCGTTGCTTCTATTGGTATGGTGGTGGTTGGTCTTGCCATTAAAAGTGCGCTTTATCCATTCCACACATGGCTCCCTGATGCATATGGGTATTCCACAGTGTCCAGCGCGGCGATTTTGTCAAGTCTTGTGTCAAAGGGCTATATTTTTCTGTTAATCAAAATTTTTTTCCGCGTGGTGGGTTTTGAAATTATTGTGGATACAAGGATTGTCAATATCTTGTTTGTATTTGGGCTTCTTGGCATGATTATGGGCTCGGTCAATGCCATTTTGGAAAATGATATTCGCCGTATGATAGCTTTTTCATCGGTTGCTCAAATTGGATATATTTATATGGGATTTGGACTTGGAACGACAATGGGCATTGTGGCGAGCATTTTTCATATTTTATCCCATGCCTCAACAAAGTCGCTCTTGTTTGTTGCAGGGGTAGGACTTACAGATGCTTCTGGAGAGAGCAGAAAATTTGCAGATTTGACAGGGAGTGGATTTCGGAATCCTATGGCGGGGATTGCCTTTACAATCGGCGCATGTTCTATGGTTGGGATTCCATTATTTTCAGGGTTTATTAGCAAGATGCAGTTTGCGGAGGCAGCAGTGCAAAACAGTTTGCAGAAAATGCTTCCAACGCTGATTTGTCTGGCAGTCAGTACAGTGCTCAACGCGATTTACTTTATGAAAACAGTGATACGCATCTATACACCAGCCAGTAAAAATGTAAAAAGGACACAGGCGGGGGAGGCTGCAATAATTGGCGTGAAAGAACACCCACTATATAATGTGGCATTAATATTAATGATTTTGTTAAATGTTGTGCTTGGATGTTGTTCACAGCCAATAGTAGACTGGATTATAGATGGTCTAGCTATGTTTGGATAGTAGGGGAGGATTGCAATGAATTACATGATTTTAGTTTCGGTTGTCCTGCCCATTGTTGTGGGATTTATTTTGCTTTTTTTGCCAGAAAGTGTATTTGGAAGTAGGCAGCATCTTTTAAAAGTAGCAGGTACTTTTTTTATTGTGTGCGCACTTATAGCAGCTTATGTGGTGAGCGGTGCAGCAGGGGACAGGCTCTTTTTGTTTTTTCTGGTTGATGAGATTCCAGTATATTTTGCAATAGATAATCTTGGTCGGTTTTTTGCAGGGATTGTAATTGTTATCTTTTTGTTGGCAGGTTTTTTCTCGTTTGTTTATATGTCACATGAGCAGAATGAAAAGCGATATTACAGCTTTTATTTAATGACATTTGGTGTGTTGATGGGGCTTTGTTTTGCCGGAAATCTTGTGACATTGTATCTATTCTATGAGTTTATGACACTTGCCTCTATGCCATTTGTCCTTCATTCTGGCACAAAAGAGGCTGTTATGGCTGGTTTAAAGTATCTGTTTTATTCTTTTTGCGGCGCGTATATGGCGTTGTTTGGCATTTATTTTCTGTATCAATATGCCTTGTCCTTTGATGTGTCTGTCTCAGGCGCCTTGGGAATTACACAATATAGCGAGACAGCGCGTATGATGGGATTTGTAGCGGGTGGCTGGTTAGATGCGGAAATTGTCACGTTGCGTGGAAATACGCAGATGTGCCTTATTGCAGTATTTTTAATGATTGTGGGATTTGGCGTAAAGGCGGGCTGTTTTCCGTTTCATGCGTGGCTTCCAACAGCGCACCCTGTCGCACCGGCGCCAGCTTCCGCGTTTTTGTCTGGCATTATTGTAAAGGGTGGTGTCCTTGCATTGATTCGGACCGTATATTATTGCGTGGGTCCAGACTTTTTACAAGGAACATGGGTGCAGACAGTCTGGGCAATTCTTGCTGTCGTGACGCTCGTGATGGGTTCTGTTCTTGCATTTAAGGAAAAGGTGCTAAAAAAACGACTTGCTTACTCAACAGTGTCAAATCTTTCTTATATATTGTTGGGTTTGTCCATGTTAAATGTCACTGCATTTACAGGAAGTTTGCTGCATGTAATATTTCACGCAGTAATAAAAAGTGCGCTGTTTCTCTTTGCAGGGGCGTTAATTTTTGTTACAGGGCGAACAAAAGTCAATGAGTATATGGGGCTTGGCAAAAGAATGCCAATTCTATTTTGGAGTTATACAATTGTATCGCTGGGATTGATTGGTATTCCACCAACAAGTGGTGTGGTGAGTAAATGGTATCTGGCGACAGGTTGTCTTGAGAGTGGTTTGACAGGGCTTTCTTGGGTTGGTCCTGTTGCACTGTTAGTCTCAGCGCTTTTGACAGCGGGGTATTTGCTTCCAATCAGTGCCCGCGCTTTTCTAAAAGAATCTGACTATGAGGCGGTGCGCAACGACTATAAGGAGCCGCATTTATTGATGTTAATACCAATTGCATTGCTTGCAGCAATCACATTTGCGCTTGGGCTGTATCCTGTACCTTTGATTCAATGGATACAAAATGGGATTGCCGCTGCATTATTTTAAAGGGGGTAGAATATCATGATTTTTGGTTTAATGCTTACTGTGATACTGCTTCCCTTTGCGGGCGGTATTTTATTGCAGATTATAAAATTTGAGAACAAGCGCAATAAAGAGTGTTATATTTTTTTGTATGTGCTTACAAATACATTGTTGACTTATGTGCTGTTGTCACATGGTCCTACTGAGCTAATTCGGGTGATTAACTTTGCGGGGGCAAAACTTGATTTTTCTTTTAAAATCGATGGCATGAGCATGGTATTTGCAGGGTTGGTATCGACACTCTGGCCGCTTGCCACGCTGTACTCCTTTCCCTATATGGAACATGAACACAACGGGCGTGTCCATGAAAATATTTTCTATTTATTTTACACAGCGACTTATGGTGTGACGCTTGGTATTGCTATGTCAGGAAATATGCTGACAATGTATTGTTTTTATGAGCTGCTTACACTGGTGACAGTTCCGCTAGTGATGCATACTTTGACAAGGGAGGCAGTACATGCAAGCCGCAAATATTTTTACTATTCGCTTGGCGGTGCAGCATTTGCATTTATTGGGCTGATTTTTTTGGTGGTTTATGGGGACAGCCTTGCATTTACTTATGGCGGAGTACTCAATTTATCACAGATAGGCGACAAGAAGAATTTGCTGTTATTTATCTATGTGCTGGCATTTATGGGATTTGGCGTGAAAGCGGCTGTCTGTCCTTTTAATGCGTGGCTTCCGCAGGCGGGGGTTGCGCCAACGCCTGTCACAGCGCTTTTACATGCAGTGGCGGTTGTAAAATCAGGTGCGTTTGCAATTATGCGCTTGACATACTATAGTTTTGGTATGGATTTTTTGCGCGGAACATGGGCACAATATTTACTTTTGTGTTTTGTGATTTTTACAATTGTGTATGGATGCAGCATGGCTGTAAAAGAGACACATGTTAAAAGAAGACTTGCATTTTCGACCATTTCCAATTTGTCTTATATCTTGTTTGGCGTACTGATTATGACCCCGCTTGGTCTTGTCGGTGCACTGTGCCATATGGTGTTTCACGGTGTAATGAAGATTTGTTCCTTTTTCTGTGCGGGTGCAATGATTACACAGGCGCATGTCAACTATGTATATGAAACAGATGGTCTGGCTAGAAAGATGCCAAAAATATTTGCAATTTTTACAATCTCTTCGTTTGCTTTAATGGGCGTGCCAGGGCTTTGTGGTTTCGTGTCAAAATGGCACCTTGCCAAAGCTGCCTTTGCAAGTGGCAATGTACTGATGATTGCAGGCGTGGGAGGTCTTTTGATTTCGGCGTTGCTCACAGCGATTTATATGCTTAGCATTGTGATTCGCGCTTACTTTCCGGGAAATGATTTTGATGATACAAAACTGCAGAATGAGATTTGTGATCCAGACTGGCGCATGGTGTTTCCATTATTTTTGTTTGTGATTGCAATGGTGGTGATTGGTGTGAACAGTGCGCCGCTTGTAAATTTCTTTACAAGTGTGGCAGGCGGGCAAATCTAGGGAGGAGTGTTGCAAAATGAGAAATACTTTTGGGACCGTAAGCTTTCCCTTTGTAATGTGTGTGGTATTCTGGTTGATATGCCGTTCAAAATCAAAGGGGAAAAAAGCCGCGGCACTGATTATGATTTTTGCTACCGCAGTTGAATTGATTGCTGCGTTGAGCCTAATGTACTTTGATTTGCATGGAATGTCATCTGAAATCTATGAAGTTGCGGGTGTGAGTGGTCTTGGACTGCACTTTATGTACACAGGGTTTCGGGGTGTGTTTGGCGTGGCGACTGCTTTTGCTTGGTTTGTGACAGCGCTGTTTTCGTACACATTTATGAAAAATGACACCAATGTTATCCGATATGATATTTTTAATCTATTGACACTTGGCGCGACAATGGGCATCTTTTATGCCGCAGACTTGTTTACTTTGTTTTTTTTCTTTGAGCTAATGTCCTTCACTTCCTTTCTGTGGGTGGCACATAGGCAGACGCGCGCTTCACTATACGCCGCAGGGACCTATCTTGGCATTGCGATTGCGGGTGGTATGGCAATTTTAATGGGGCTTTTTATTGTGTATGAAAGGCTTGGAACGCTTTATTTTGATGAGATGTATGGACATGCTGTAGAATTAATGGAGCGCGGTGAAAATCTTGGGTGGCTTTTTGCGGCAGCAGGTTGTATGTTTGTTGGATTTGGCGCGAAGGCAGGGGCTTTTCCAGTTCATGTGTGGCTTCCAGATTCCTACACAGAGGCGCCGGCACCTGCAACGGCATTGCTCTCGGCGGTGTTAAGCAAAACGGGGGTTTTTGGCATTTTGTTATTAACGCTAGATGTACTGCCAACGCAAGGCGGTTGGGGAGCGTTTCTGCTGATTGTCGGTGTGGTTACAATGGCAGTGGGTGGTATTCGCGGTGTGATGAGTGGCAATTTTAAGACAACACTTGCCTATTCTTCTATGTCGCAAATTGGATTTATTTTGACAGGTGTCGGAATGCAGTCCCTTCTAGCGGAATTTCTGACAGTGTCCGCGAATGCAGGATATGCAGACACTGCGGAGGTTGCAGAGATTGTCACAGTGTTTGGCATGGCAATAAATGGAACATTTCTTCATATGTTAAATCACTTGTTTGTGAAGCTGGTCTTGTTTATGACAGCAGGTGCAATTTTTACTCATGTGGGCAGCTATGACCTGAACCAAGTGCGCGGTTTTGGGCGCAAGAAACCATTTTTATTTGTAACGTTTTTGCTTGCGGCAGCAGGCGTGGGAGGTATTCCGCTTCTAAATGGCTATGTGAGCAAAACCCTGCTACATGAAAGTATTGTAGAGTATGGAGCGTTAATTGCGCTTTCAGCGGCAGACGGTGCGGTAATGGCGGCTACCCCTGTGATGATAAAAGTTTCAGAGGCATTGTTTTTGTTTTCTGGCGGACTGACAGTTGCCTATATGACAAAACTTTTTATTGTACTGTTTCTTGAGAAAAACAGTGACAAAAAGGTACAGGAATCCTATGATGCAAAGAAAAATTATATGCCAGTGTTAACAAAAGTGGCGATTGGCGTTTGTGTGTTGCCAATTCCACTAATTGGAATCCTGCCAAATCTGGTTGCAAAACCAATTGCAGAGTATGGGTTGGTGCAGTTTGGACTAAGTGCGCTGCTAGAGCATCATCAGGAGAATATGCACTATTATTCTATGGAAAATCTTTCCGGGGCGTTGATTTCTATTGTTGTTGGCGCGATTGTATATTTGTTTGTTGTGCGATTCTGGATGTTGGGCAGACGTTTTTCCAACAAACACGAAAAGGGATATTATGAACTTTTTCCTGCGTGGCTAAACTTAGAAAAATATGTCTACAGAGCAGTGTTTTACAGAGCAGTGCCATTTGTATTGGGGATTATTGCAAGAATTTTAGATAGTATTTTGGATAGTATTGTGGTATTGCTTCGGAAAACTGTTTATCGTGACCGTGCACTGCCTTATGAATTGCCAGAGGGAAATTATATCACACATACAATTGGACTGAGCATGGAACGTGTTCGATTGCTATATTACACAGTGATGCGAAAAGAAGGTTATGCACCAAAGAACTATGCACATAAATTTGCAATGAAAAATATTGATCTTTTTGAGAATTTTCGTATTATTGAACGAAGCTTGTCCTTTGGATTGTTTATGTTCTGTGTGGGGCTTGTGCTGACAATGATTTATTTGTTGGCGATAAATTAAAAATTATAGAAAAACCAGATTGTTTTAAAGAGCGTATTCTCTGGAATTCTCTGGTTTTTTTTGTTGGAAAAGATTGACATATATAGATTGTCGATATATAATAAGCTTGAAATATATATAGATAATCTATATATAAATAGGTGATTTTTCAAAAACAATAAAAAAGAAAGGAGTTTTAGTGACAATGGACAAATCGTTAATATCAGGGAGCACCTCCATGTTAATTTTACGGTTGTTAGACGAAAGGGACATGTATGGTTATGAGATGATTGAGACGCTTGAGGCAAAGTCAAACAATGTATTTACCCTAAAGGCAGGAACGCTCTATCCTCTTTTGCACAGCCTTGAGGAAAAAAATTATCTGACGTCTTATGAGCACGAAGCAAACGGAAAAGTGCGCAAGTATTATAGCATTACAAAAGGTGGCAAAAAATATTTAAAGTCCAAAAAAGAGGAGTGGCATACGTATCAGACAGCAGTTTTAAATGTGTTGGGTATGGCGTGATTCAGGGGGGATTAATATGGATGAGTTTATGAAAATACTGACTGATCAGATTCGTTGTGTCAAAGCGCGGGAAGGCGTAGCACAGGAGATTTCCAATCATATTCTTGACCAGGCAGAGGCATATGAACAGACAGGCATAAGCCATGAGCAGGCACTTGAGCGGGCAGTGCGGGAAATGGGAGACCCTGTGGAGATTGGGCTTTCTATGGACCGAATACATCGACCACAAATTGACTGGAAAATGTTGTTGATTACAGTTCTTTTGAGTATTGTAGGACTTGTGTGTATGACACCAGTTTTGGGAGTAAGCTATGTGATTTCCAGACAATTAATTTTTACCTTAGTGGGGTTTGGCGTGATTACCGCAGTCTATTTTTGGGATTATAGCATATTAGGACATATCGGTATTAGAACAGGGATTCTTTTGACAATTGTATTGTTCCTTGGCAAGCAATATTTTTTTGAAACAATAAATGGGCGAGTACCAGCAATGTCTATTTTAGTATATTTGTATGTGCCTGTATTTGCAGGAATTTTATATCAACTGCGCAAAAAGGGGTTGAGGGCTGTGCTTTTTGCAGTGGGAATGATTGGTGTTATCTGTGTGCTGACATTGCGTTTTTCAAGCAGTCTAATGGTGGCAGGAAATATTTTTTTGTGTATGATAGTTTTGCTTGTTGTAGCAGTCGCAAAAGGAATGTTTGGCAAGGGTAAAAAGTATATTGCTAAACTTATCGGATTTGTGGTAGCTTTACCAACAGTGCTTTTTTGCTGGTTATTGTGGACAAATCAAGATTCCTTTCGCGTTCAGCGACTTATTGCATTTTTTAATCGAAATAAGTATCAGGAGGGATATTATTATCAGGTAATTCAAGCGATTCTGCACAATTGTAAATTTTTAGGCGTTGGCAATCCTGCATATTCTGAGGAATATTATTTTGCAGGACTAAAGGAAGGGGAACTTATACCACTGGCAATTATCCATCGTTTTGGTTTTATTGCAGGAGTGATTTTATTGATTCTATTGACAGGGTTTATTTTATGTGCGATAAATATTGTACACCGCCAGAAAAATCAGCTTGGCGCTTTAATATCCCTAGCATGTTTTTTGGTGCTTGCTGTTAACTGTGTAGAGGGAATTTTAGTCAGTGTTGGATTATTTCCTGTGACAACCACTGCAATTCCGTTTTTGACGCGCGGAGGTAGTACTGCGTTTGTCTATGCGATACTAATAGGACTGCTTTTTAGTGTACACCGTCGTGAAAAGATACTGATTCGGGAGGCTCCTTAAAAAATTATTTTAACACTTTTAGATAATCCGATTAGAGAGAAGCTTATAGCATCTGTTAATCGGATTATCTTTTTTCAATTGTATTGAATATAAATAGAAGACCAAATCAGAAAGAAATTATTAAGTTATAAAAGGGAGGAGGTATCATAATGTTAAAAAGGTTTTGGGTGGAATATGTTGTTTTTTTGCTATTGGAGGGGCTATTGCAATTGCTTCTAATACAAGTACGGAATCCTTTTTTGGAATTTATGTGAGATTGTTATCTTCGTTATTATAGCTATTCTTTTATTTACAAGTGACAAACGCAAAGAGAAACGAAAAAGAAGAAATGAAGAACGCAAAGAAGCACTAAAAACGTGCACAATGAAACATATAAATGGTCTGCCGATTGCCGAAAATATGGATTGTAAAATTGTTTCAATGGATGATAAATTTATTTTTTCGTCTGGCGCTATGAATTTTGAGTTGGAAAAATCAAAGATAACAGATATGTGTATTTGGACAGATAGGGAAATAGAGGAGCAGTATGTTTCCTCTGTCAGAGGTGCGGTTGGAGGTGCAATTCTATTCGGACCTTTAGGGGCAACGATAGGAGGAAGAGCTAAAAAGAAAACAATTAAAAACGAAATTCACAATTACTTGATTATCACTTGCCAGTCACCTGATATAAAATATATTGGTTTTGAGATAGGTCTTAGTTTAGCATCTGCACAGATATATGTAAATGATTTTGAGAACAGAAATATTGTAGCAGAACTTTATCAACTATAATACATAAAAGTTTTACCCCTCTAACTGTTAGGGGGATTTTCTTTTGTTTTATTGTTGGAGGCGGGACCTTCACCTTTCATGATAGGGAGGCAAACCTCAAGGTTAGAAGTTTTTAACAAAATTTTAGGTTTAAATTCTTTTTGTAGAGGCTCAAAGAGACAATCCTAATTGAAGTGTGTTTTGTTTCATGTTATAATAAATTCTACGTATAATAAAGAATAATAGAAACAAATAAAGGATGAGAATATGAGACAAAGCTTAAAAAGAGATATGACAATATGGGGAAATGCGAATTTGATTACTTCGTTCTTGACAGCGTATGAACATATATCGGCAAAAATGCCAGAAAGACTTTTAAGGTGATACAAGGAGATATGAAAATGCCCACATTACTATTTATCAATGCATGTGTGCGCGGCAGAGATTCAAGGACACTGGCTTTGGCGGAGCATCTGCTTGCATGTATCAAGGAAATAAACCATCAGGACATGGCATTTGAAATAGAAGAGATTCGTCTCTCCACAGAAAATCTGCTTCCACTAAACTATGAACGCCTTTTGCGGAGAGAGGAGTTGTTAGCGGCTGGTCAGCTTGGAGATACAATGTTTGACTATGCCAATGCGGTTGCGCAGGCAGATATGCTAGTGATTGCGGCGCCATATTGGGATATGTCTTTTCCTGCTTCTCTAAAGATATTTTTTGAGTTGGCAAGTGTAAATGGAATTACATTTACATATGCGCAAGATGGCACTCCCATTGGATTGAGTGTGGCAGAGGATATGTATTATGTGACAACTAGCGGCGGATATATTGGCGACTGCAATTTTGGCTTTGAATATGCCAGTGCACTTTGCAAACTTTATGGCATGCACAACACGCATTTTGTTAGTGCGCAGGGATTAGATTTAGATGGAGCGAATGTGCAGGCAATTTTGGAAAAAGCCTGCAATGGAGAGATACAACATTATTGATGGGGGGTGGCTTTGTGGAATCAGTGGAGAAACTTGCAATAAAGGTATGGGGACTGTCCCGTGACAGACTTTTGATTCATTTGCGTTTTCTTGATGTGGCGCTTTCTAGTATAGAATTCCGGTCGCAGCCAGGGACTGGGCAAGTTTTGTGTAATATTGGCTCGTCAAAAGCTGTAGTGATCTCTTATGACCCAGAAGTGCTGTTTCGACTCTACAAAGACAATCCAAACAATGTGACAAGACTACACCTGCATATATTATTACATTGTATTTTTGGACATTCTTATAAATATGACAAGGTGGAACAAGGGCTGTGGAATATTGCGGCAGATATGGCAGTGGAGAATGCGGCGCTGGGATTACAAATTTCTGGGCTTGAGACAAAACGTGATGAAGAGCGCAGAGAAATTCTAGCACAATGGTGTACGCGCGTAGGAGCACTGACCGCGGATAGAATCTATAGGAGGCTAAAGGAAGATAGACCAGAAAAAAAAGAGTTGTTGGCACTGGAAAGTCTTTTTTGCCGCGATGTGCATGATGGCTGGAAGATAACAGAGACACTTGAGATAACTGAGGCGCAGTGGAAAAAAATTAGTGAGCGAATCCGAGCGGAACTCAAATCATTTTCTGGGGATAAGTCCGATGACAAAAGCCTGTTGCAGAATCTTGAGGAGGCTGTAAAGGAAACCTATGATTATGGAGATTTTCTGCGAAAGTTTAGTGTTTCTGGCGAGGAGATGCAGATCAATGATGATGAGTTTGACTATGTATATTATACGTATGGACTTTCGCTCTATGGCAATCTTCCGCTGGTGGAGCCACTTGAGTATAAAGATGTCAATAAGATTAAAGAGTTTGTGGTGGCGATTGATACATCAGGCTCTTGTCGTGGAAGCGTGGTGCAGGCATTTTTAAATAAAACGTATCACATACTAAAAAGCAGTGAAAATTTTTTTCGCAAAGTGAATATTCATATTTTGCAGTGTGATTCACAAGTGCGCCGTGATACGAAGATAACAAATGATGAAGAATTTGAGTGTTTTATGCGGGAAGGGAAACTGGAAGGATTTGGTTCTACAGATTTTCGACCGGTGTTTGATTATGTGGACCAGGCCGTGGAACGTGGAGAATTTGAGAATCTAAAAGGGCTAATTTATTTTACAGATGGATATGGGGTGTTTCCTGCGCGAAAACCGCCGCACGGTTATGACACTGCATTTGTGTTTCTGGAAGATAATTATGAGAAGCCGCCAATACCACCGTGGGCAATTAAGCTTGTACTTCCGGTGGAAGAGCTTGAAAAAGAATGAAAAAGAGAAGGGAGATTATGCGTGAATATCAAGCAGGCAAAAGAGCATATTAAAAATTCTGTAAAATTATATTTGAAAAAGGATGCATATGGAGAGTACTGTATTCCTGTAATGCGTCAGCGGCCTATTTTTCTTTTGGGTTCTCCGGGGATAGGAAAGACTGCTATTATGGAACAAATTGCGCAGGAACTTGGAATTGCGGTGGTGAGCTATTCCATGACGCATCATACAAGACAGTCGGCGTTGGGGCTTCCTTTTATTACACATAAAAATTACAAAGGACTGGAATTTGATATTTCGGAATACACCATGAGTGAGATTATTGCTTCTATCTACGAAGTGATGGAACAGTCTGGCATTGAGGAAGGAATTTTATTTTTGGATGAGATTAACTGTGTGTCGGAGACGCTTGCGCCTTCCATGTTGCAGTTTTTACAATACAAAGTTTTTGGAAAACACAAGGTCCCAGAAGGCTGGGTGATTGTCACAGCAGGAAATCCACCTGAGTATAACAAGTCCGTGCGCGAGTTTGACGTGGTGACAATGGATCGTATGAAGCTAGTAGAAGTGGAAGCAGATTATGGTACATGGAAGGAATACGCTTTAAAACAGGGGATACACAATGCAGTGACCACTTATCTTGATATGAAAAAAAATGATTTCTATCGCGTGGAGACAAATGTTGGTGGCAAGTCTTATGTGACAGCAAGAGGATGGGAAGACTTATCAGCTATGATGCTTTTGTGCGAGGAGGAGAGCATTGTGGTGGATGAGACATTAGTTGCACAATATCTTCACAATGATAAGATTGTCCGGGAATTTACAGCATATTACGAGCTGTACAATAAATACAAAAAAGATTACAAAGTGGAGGAAATTCTGGAAGGTAGCAATTCCGCGCAAGTTGTGGAGCGCGCAAGAATTGCCAAATTTGACGAGCGGTTATCGCTGCTTGGAATGCTCTTAGACAAGCTAGAGAGTGAGATGAAAGAAAATCTTGAGAAGTCTGACTATCTGACAGACCTTATGAAGCTGCTTAAAGCAATACGGTCATCGTATAATCCTTCGCTGGATATTGCTTCAATGTTGCGAGTGCAGGCAGAAAATCGCGAGAAAATAATTTGTTCCATGACCAATGCAGGTACTCTGTCAAACGAGGATAAGAGAAGACACAGGGCTGTTATCCGTTTTTTGAATGAACAGCAGAAAGTGCTTCGGCTGGAAAATACTGTAGATTCGGCAAAGGTATTTGAGCTTTTGAAGGTGGCATTTGATAAAGAGACAACACAGTTAAAGGTAGAAAATGAAAGAATACAAAAAAGACTGCACAATCTGTTTGCCTTTAGCGAGACTGCATTTATGGATGGAAATGAGGTGCTTGTGCTGGTGACAGAGCTGACGGTCAACGCGTATAGCGCACGTTTTATTGCGCTGTATGGAAGTGAGGACTACCACAGACACAATGAAGATTTGATGTTACATGAGCGTCAAAATGATATTATGAAAGAGATTGACGCGCTGGAGCTGTGAGATGGTACGCATTATGCAGTATTGTGTGACAGTATTTTGATTGCTATTTACGGCATGGAAACTGCTTATAGTAACGTCTTTTAAACATAGTGTAACAATTGTGGGGACAATATTATATGAATGACAATAAGAAAACAGATAAGATAATAGAAAATATGGGTGATGGCGGAGGACAACTTGTGTTTGCGTCTTATAAAGAAGGGTATATTTTTAAACAGTATCGAGGAATTGGCACAGCGGTTGTACTTCCATCACAAATAGAAGACAAAACAGTAGTTGGTGTGGAGCGTAAGGCTTTTCTAAGTTGTAAGACTATTCGTAGCATT
Source organism: Lachnospiraceae bacterium (assembly GCA_014239155.1). GTDB lineage: Bacteria > Bacillota > Clostridia > Lachnospirales > Lachnospiraceae > COE1. The sequence goes on from JAAZZQ010000068.1 coordinate 22,103, forward strand.
ACGCTTCCAGATACCATAGAAGAGATTGGTGATTGGGCATTTGCGCATATGGAACAACTTAGGAATATCACAATACCATGTAGCCTTCCCAACCGTGGAAAAGAACTTTTTTTGGGGTGCAGACGGCTGCGGGAGATTGTACTAAATGGAACGGAGGAAGAGTGTGCGCAGCGCGCATCACAAGGAATTGGTCGAATGCTTGCATTGGCAGTTACAATTTTACATGACTATTTTTTGTTTGACCCAACAAACGTGGGTAAAGAGGATTGGGTGAAGCGCTGGGATGAAAAATTGCTTGCGTTGCTTGCATTGGATGATTTGGATGGTTTTGAGGAGCTGTGGACCTGCGGGGAAGAGGATTATGAGGGAAAGGATTATGATATTAAATCCTATCCAGTGGAAAAACGAAAAATGAAGTTACGTGTAGTATATTTTCGGTTATTACATTCTTATAAACTGTCTGATGTGATAAAGAATACGCTGATGAAATATTTATGCAGACACACAAAAGGTACAGATGCGCCCGAGGCATGGGAATTAATTGTGGAAGAACACTGCAGCGAACTTGAGTACTATCGCATTTTTGCGGAGGCAGGCGGCATAACAGAAGATAATTTTGCAGGTATTTTAGAGGATATTAAGGACAATGATGCTGAGATTAAAGCATTTTTGCTGCGCTATAAAGAAGAACATTTTGACAGGAAAGACGCGTTTGCGGCATTTGATTTGGTGTGGTGAAAAAGAGGTCTCATCTCCTCTACTCGCGCTGGGCGTCCGTCAGCCTTGCTGACATACTTCATTTGGGCACCCGTGTGCATAAAACAGTAGACGCAGGGATATAATTCCCTGCGTTTTATAAACATAATAGATTTTATTTTTTGTAGCGTTCAACGAGATATTCAATCACTGCTTCCCGGATTTCATTTTGTGCCATGTAGCCTTCACCGTTTGTCTCTTTCATCTGTGTGACGGATTCCTCACCGTATTCTTCAATCATTTCCGCATAGACAGCTTCCATATCAAGAGTGAGTCCAGCATCTTCAAACAGTGCTTGATATACCATTGCATCTTTTGTTGTCTCTTTTGCACGTTCTCTAAGTTCTAGCTCGTAGGACAATTCATCGGAGACATCATCATCTCTTAAATCCCACAGATTTTCATACATAGAAATTCCATAGTAGGCAGACATCTGCTCGTAGGACGCAAGCATTTGCTCATCACTGTATTTTGTGACTGCACGCACCTTCTTTAAGTAGTTTGCAGGATATGATTTTACAGTAGAGTTTTCCAAGATATAATTGGTCAAAAATTCCTCAAGATGTTGCTCATAAAAGTTATTTTCTACAAAAGCACGATATTCTGCTGCGGTAGTTACACCTTCCTCGGTAATATTTTCTGTAACAAATTCATCGGTGAGTTCTGGTGTGACATTAATGCTGTTTATTGTAACTGCAAAACTTGCGTCCTTACCTGCGACATCCGCACCATCATAATCTGCCGGGAATGTTACCTCCACAGTCATTTCTTCGCCGGGTTTATGCCCAATAAGCTGTTGTTCGAAGTCATCGACAAACCTACCAGAGCCAATTGTCAAGTCATAGCCTTGCCCGTTGCTGTTTCCGCCTTCAAATTCAACTCCGTCAACAGTTCCAACAAAATCAATGTTCACTTCGTCGCCGTCTGCAATTGCAAGGGAGGCGTCTGTACTGGACTCTTTGTGTTGTTCAAGAGTGGATTTAATAGAATCTTCAACTTCCTCTGTTTTGGCAGCAACCTCATCTTCAGGCACAGCAATATTTGCGTAATCTGGCAGTGTGACAACATCTTTTACATTGACACCCTCGATTTTGCCGTCTGCGGTGAGCCCAACGCTGGGATTTTCTGCGGAGGTTGTCCGAATTACCGCAAGGAAAATACTTTTGCCTACTGCGAATGCAACGATTGCAATTAATATTGTGGCAATGGCAATCGTGATAATTTTTGCCGTGCGCTTTTGCCGCCGTTCCCGTGCGACCTCTTTTCTGCGCTCTTCACGTTTTGCTTTGCTTTTGCTTATATCGGGCGTTTCCGCCGTATTTGTTTTTTTCTCCTTAGCCATTTTAATAACCTATCCTTTCCATTTGATGTACGTATACTTACGACAAATAAAATTTGCTGTGAGTGCAAAACCTCATATTAATTTATCACAAAACCACAAAAAAATAAAGTCTTTGTGGTTTAATTCACAAACATTTTGTAACAATTCATTACTGTTTACACAGGACTTGGCATTTACTGCTAAGTCCATATCAAGACATATATAGTAAGTAAAAATCCATTTGAGAATCAAATGGATTTTTACTTGTTACTGGAATGGAGTGAACAGCAACAATAGTTCAGCTATACAAAATCAATTGTGCAAATTGTATATGGAAGCTTGCTTGATAAGGACAATTTATATAATTAATTCTATAGGATTGATGCCTATCATAAAATAAGTTGCTAACAAAAACCGAATATTATTAGTGAAAATATACATTCTAGCAATTTATGAATGGCATAGCCAAATTGTTACAACATTTTTACAATTAGAAAAGAAATTTTATTTTGGTTGATTTTATGCTATAATTTCTATCAAAAATTGTCAAACAATGTACAAATCAACGCATCAAAAGGAGGTTGGAAAATGGGCAGACGAAAGGATGTGTTGAGAGAACCGCTTCAGTCGGAGCAAGAGTTTGCTATATTTCTAAAGCGTGTGCGACAGGAATCAGGTGTGTCGAGTGAAGAATTGGCGGAAGGACTAATGGATATTAGCCAGCTTTCGAGGATTGAGAGTGAGATTAGACCAGTGCCCAAAACGATGCGTGACCGTCTGCTGGAGCGGCTTGGTGTCGCGCCGGATATGTATGAAAATCTGTTGAACAATGAGGATTATGCCGAGTGGAAATGGCAGCATAAGATTCTAATGGCGATTGAATGCAAAGAGTTTCAGAAGGCAGAGTGCCTGATTAGAGAATATGAAATGCAGAAGCCAGCAGATCGGATAAGACATCAGTTCTGTATTGTGATGCAGGCGGAATTGCTAAAGCTGCAGGGAGCAGTGCAAATGAAGCTTGCCAGTCTTTATGAGGAAGCAGTGCGGTTGACTGTGACAAAAGAGAAACAACTTTATGTGCAGCCAAAGCTGTTGTCTGTACTGGAAGTGAATATGGTGCTAGAGTATGAGTGCCACAGGGGGATTGGGTCTGATTTCGCTGACAAGTGTAGATTTTGGGTAGAGTATGTGAAAGACTCTCTTTATGATGAGCAGTCCATGGCAAAGATTTTTCCCAAGATTGTGTATTACTATCTGCGGGAAATCCTAACGGATGACTATGTGATAACACGGTCAGAGCTGCAGCGGGCTTTGCAGCTCTGTGATGATGCGATAGAACTGTTGCGAGATACAGGACGAGCGTTTTATTTGGTGGAGCTGCTAGAATACAAGAGAGAGATACTGACGGATATTATCAGGCAGATTACGGAGAGTGGGAAACAACAGGAGGCTATGTCATATCAGACAGCCTTAAAGGAGAGTGCCGAGTTGGAAAGATTGTTGAAGGAGCTTTATGTAGAGTACGGTGTGCCAATCTATATGCAGGATTGTACATATCTGTACCAACAGCGGTCGGTGTATGCGGTTGGTGATGTCCTGCGCATTCGCAGAAACATGTTTGGCATGACGCAGGAGGAAGTGTGTGATGGAATCTGTTCTGTCAAATCTCTTCGCAGGGCGGAAAATAAGAAAGCGAATATGCAAAGTGAACCTCTGGGAAAAATAATGAGGCGACTTGGGTTATCTAAGGAGACTCAGAAAGCAAATATTGTGACGAATGACAGGAAAGTATTAAAGTTAATGACAAAGCTGGCGTATTGTCGCAATAACCGCGAGACTGCAAAAGCTAGGATGTTGTTGGAGCAATTAAAAACAAAGATTTGCCTTGAGATTCCGGAAAACAAACAATATGTGATGGAAACAGAGGCATCACTTGATTTGATGGAAGGGAAGATAACGAAGGAGGAATTTGTTTTAAGGGAGGAAAGAGCACTTCAATGTACATTGGATACAAAACACATACTGAATACAGGAAGGCTGTATGAATTAGAGGAAGTGTACTTGACAGAGATGGAGATGATGGGTATTCAAAAGAGAATAGAATGGCTTGATTGTACAGAAAAACGAAGACAGATTGATTTTTTACTCCGTTTTTTTGAAAAATTTGAGCAGGAAGACAGGATATCTGATTATATAGTGATGTATGAATTTGTCATGACATATGTTACAAGTGAGTTAGGTAATATGGGTGAGTATGAATTAGCAAAGGAACTAGACAGAAAAGCAATACAGTCAGTTTTAAGATGCAGAAGAATTTATATGGTTCATGCGTTTCTATATGATATATTGTGGGATGAGCAAGAGCAGAAGGCAGATGTTGGGGAGCAGATTGAAAAAGGAAAAGTGGCTGATAGTTTAAGACAATGCATGATACTTAGCCACTTAAGTAAACAAATATTTTATAAAAAATTTTATCTGGAAAAAATACATCAGGTAACATGAGTGCTATATGCGGGGAGATCACTTTGAAGAGAAATTAATTCCTCGTTAGAATAAGTGCTTTCTGGCAAATCAGGCAATAAAATAGAATTATTCTGTATAAAGAATATAAATGTAAGGGTTAACAGTATCTTCTTTAAATTAAGATGTTTCACTTTTAAATACCTCCATATTTATTTAGATGGCATTATTGTAAGTAAGCATGTGTTCATTTACAAGGGACAGAATTGGAAAGTAAATTTTCCAATTCTGTCCCTTGCATGATAAAAGTACAAATGATAGGATTGACTCATAAAATAAATGCACAGAAAAAGCTGGCATATAAAGTGTACAAGGAGCAAGAAAATGATGAGATTAACTAAGAAACGTATTGTAATATTTTTATTGCTGTTAGCAATGGGGGTAAATGCAATAGGAATAACAGCATTTGCAGGAAATGTTCAACCCAGAATGGATTACTGTTATGTAAACACTTCGGATGGTAGTAACCTCAATGGGCGTTCGGGACCAGGAACAGAGTATTCGGTCATTTGTAGATTTGCAAATGGAACATCACTTAATTGGAGTACTTATTGGGAATACAATGCAACAGATAGTCAGGGAAGAGAATGGATGGAGGTGTCCGGAGTAGACATTAACGGCGTGCAACAAGATAAGGCTTGGGTTTGCGTGGATTACGTAAGATTTGAGCGGGACTGGCGTTCTGGTGACGGATCAGAAGATGTATATAGTAATCCCGCGTTAGAACCTGTCGGATAGAATTTTTGAGAGGTGGCTGATAGACTGTTTCAGTCACTTCTTTTGATGGAGGAGATATCTATGTCATACAAAAAAGGAATTTATTTACTGATTGTGATGCTTTCTGTCACAGGCTGCGGAAAAATGGACAATGACATCAGCAGGCAGGAAATGGTAAGTTCTGTTGAAACGGCGGGGGAAATCCTGACAGACATCAATAGTGGTGAAACGCAAATAAATAATACGCTTTTGCCGACCCCGGCTTCGTGGTCTCTGAATACAATGATTGATACGGAGTTTGCGGATATCATATACGCGGATGATGAGCGGGTGATCTTTTACGCGTATTTTGGTTTGTTTGAATATGATTTGACAGAAAAAAAACTGATTAACAGCCTTGATTTAAAAGCGATAAACTGTCAGAAAGTGCAATGTGGAGGACGAAGCGAAATATACGCGGATACGCAGGGGAAAGAAGTCTGGATCAAACCTTATAACCGCAACATGTGGTATGTATTTCAACCGCAGGAGAATACATTGAGGGAAGAGCTTACAGCAGAGGGAGTGGAATTGTTCAAACAGGTTGCGTTCAAGGATACTACAACAATAGAAGATATATTACAGCAGAAGATCCGCTTTTGCAGTAACCATGTAGTTACATTTTCAGATGGAACATATGGTTACATTATGACGCGTGGACCCGAAGTAACACAGATTGAGTATTGCAGGGGTGAGCAGAATTGGCCGTTATTTACGGAAGATCAGCCTCATGAGGATGATCTGCTAAAACAGGATGACAGCTTTTACATGGATTACAGAGAATATGCCAACAGATCTTTTATGAATTTTTTTAGCTGTTATAGCACTTTTTATGAGCTTGGAGATTATGCGGCCTTATGTGCGTTGTCAAAAAATGTAAGTTATTCAGATGAAGAGCAGCGCAAGTGGGCGGAACAAAAGCGTGATGTCCAGATGCAGATAGAACAGGATCAACAGGGAGAGCCATATCAGATTGTATTTGAAGAAGATAATGAAATCAAAAAGGTAGATATTGTACAAGAGGATGGTATATGGAAAGCGGATGGGCTGCCACACACATAAGGATATTTATTGATACAACACAGTACTATCTACATTGTTGCTAATATTGGACAGAGTATTATGAAATTTAGATAGAGAAAAACGATGGTTTTGACTGCATTTAGTTTCAATCATCGTTTTTTTAGTGAAACCTGACTGTAAACAAGTTCCACTATGTTAACGGAGGACTGATTAGAAATTAATAAAAGTTTTGTTTGCGATTTAAGAATTAGGGAAGAAATTTTATTTTGGTTGATTTTATGCTAAATTTCCATTAAAATTTATCTAATAATGTACCAGCCAACACATCAAAAACATGTAGGGAAGGTGTAAGTATGAGGTTAGTTATTACAGATACAGGTTTTATTTGGAATCAAAACAATCCATTTCTTGACAAATATAAGGATATTGTTTTAGTAGTCTGTCTTTGTGGAAAAGCAGTCACAGATAAATATGAATGTTTTGTCTCTCCATTTACAGAGGACGATATTGTAATGGGGATAGATACATATGGCATAGAGGATAGAAAATTTCAAAAACTGGCTTCTGTTGGGCGTGAATTAAATGTAGCGTTGGGGTATCATGATGATATTGTGTTTCTTACAGATAATCAGCCAAGTTCACTTTATCCATTTTATGTTATTCAGGAATTGAATCAATATAATAGTCTGCATCTTGTGACAATGCTGCCTTTGAAATTTGAAGCCTCTTCTAGAAGGAATGGGCATCGGGAACTGTTGTCAGATTTGTCAAAGCTTGATTCTATTTTGTATTATGACATGAATAAATTATTGGAAATATTGGATGGTAAGACAACCCTGCCACAGGCATATGATTACCTTAAGAAACTGTTTGGAAACATAATGCCTTGTTTTTTAAATGGCATTGATACAATGGATTCTAAACCTTGTTCTTTTGATTTTAGTGCTATGAAGTATATTCCATTAGAGGGGGGATTCGATAAACTTAAATTATTCATAAAAGATGCTATAGAGGATGATATAAAACTTTCAACAAGTGGAGCATCTCGTACAATGGGATTTTTGGTGCGTCTGCCTTCATATCCAGATGCGAGTAACCGCGTAAAAGAAGGAGTTGAAAAGTTCTCTGTAAGCTTAGATGGTAAAAAAGTCTGCAATATACTTCGAGAACAAAGGATAAAATTAGCTGAGGCAAATCAGATTCCCTTTAAAAGTGAGGAATGCCTGTCTGTAGGTCCATGTGCGGGAACCTGTGAAAAATGTGATGAGGAATCCCAATATTTAAGAAAAAAGATGCAAAACATTCCAGAAGAAAAGCGTGTTTATCCACAGTTTGATCCGAGGGAGGAAATGGAGCTATGATTGGGGATATTATGGCAATTTCCCGCCTTAGAATGGGAACAGATGGCAAAGGGGTATCTACATTGGTTATATTCTTTGGTTGTCCGCTAAACTGCAAATATTGTGCGAATGATTTCTGCCATAAAAGTAAAAATATTTCTGAAAGCGTTCCAAGAGGGGCGTATACGCCGCAAGAGTTAATACAGGTGTTAAGAAAAGACGATATTTACTATCGTATGTCTGGGGGCGGTGTGGTTTTTGGTGGTGGGGAACCGCTTTTGCAATCAGCGTTTATTCATGAGGTTTGCAAACTGGCAGATCCAAATTGGCAGATGCGTATAGAAACTTCGCTGAATGTTCCTTGGGAATGCGTAGAGCCACTAATTAATGATATGGATGAGTGGATTATTGATATTAAAGATATGGATCCTATCGTATATAAAAAATATACAGGAGTTAAAATTGATAATTTAATACATAATATTAATAGGCTGAAAGAATTGGTAGATGCTTCAAAGTTCCATATAAGAGTTCCAAGGATTCCAGAATTTAACAGAGAGGAAAATATTGAAAACTCTGTGAAATGGATCAAAAATGTTCTGAAAGTAGAACCGGAAGTGTTTGATTATTTTCGATCTGTTGAAGTCCCGGAATTGTGATTGTTTATTCTTGACAAGAACTAAAGATTCAGACTATACTATAAATGAAGAACTAGGGGAATAGAAAGGAGCATGGATAAAGAATGAACGTAGAGGATATTCCAATACCGTCAATGGCGTCGATTAGAGTAAGCAAAGAAGGAAAATCAGCGCTTTTCGAGACAACGATTATCCAGACAACGGATAATAAATATATATATGCCATGCCGGTTAGAGTAGATGAGAAACTTGTAAATTTTGAGGCCAAAGGGCTGTTGAAGGAGATTAAAATAGAGTTTGCACCGTTCGAGTTTTATGAGTGGAGAAATATTTCCATTATCAGATTTGTAGAGGATGGAAGAAGTTATCTGAGAATTCGAACAACAACACCGGGGATTCGGGCGATGGCATGGTCCGATAAGCCTGTGACTTCCACAAAGAAAAAGAAAGAGAGTATTATTAGCGCGGAGGCACTTGAGGTGATGAATGCAGCGCAGTCAGCCCAGACACAGTCAGGAGGAGATAAGTGAAGAAGACAGTGATTATTATGGCAGCAGTGGCAGGCAGTGTGCTGACGGCGGGAAACATGAATAGTGGCGGATTACAGACAAAAAATCCGGATTCCTATGTAGCTGGTGCTGTCGATGAGATTACAACACAGGCAGTTGATGAACTGAAGAAGGCTTTTGCCAGTGAGATCAGTGATTTTTTTACAGATGATGATTTGGCGAAGTCCCTTGGCATTAGCAGTGAAGAGCAGAGTCAAATGGAAAATTTAATCAAATCCTACATTCAGGATTACACTATGGATGAGAAAAAGCTGGGGGAGGCAAGAGAATCGTTAGAGCAGCTTTTAGAAAATGCAGAGAATTTTTCGTCAGACGAACTTCAGGGAAAGATATCAGAAGTTTTTGGTGTAGAGTAAGAAGAATATAGAACTCGTGTGTGGAGGAATTATTTTCCTTACAACATGCGAGTTTTTTTATCTATTTTTTTGACTAATTAGTCAACATAACTAAAAAGTTATGTAAATTTGCACAATTTGGAAAATAAGGATTGATTTATAAAAATACATATGCTACTATTTATAAAAAGTAAATAAACATGGAAAGGAATAAGGGGTTGAGAGATTTTCCACAACTTATCCACAAAAATACCAATATTGGTGGATAACACGTGGATAAAGTTGTTTATTTACATAATACTAAGGATGATTGTGTTTCTGCGCCGGAACCATTATGGGAGAAGATGGCCGGGAATGAGACTAATCATATATCGCTTTGATTCATCTGATGGTACAAAATGTGCCAGAGGCACCTTGACAACATAACGAAAATAATTAATAGGATTATTGTGTGGGATATATGCCGGGAGCTGCCCGGGTCGGAATAACTTAGATGGGTATTGCAGTTCAGTCTAGGACTTTGCATTTACTGCAAAGTCCGTAAAACAACGTTGAAGTTAGAAGGCATCAAAGCCACCACGAAGTGGTTTTGTATGGCTTGATGCTTGTAACAGGAAGCCAAAGGCTGAACTGTTACAATGGGGCAGGTTATCTAGGGTATATTCCATGAAAAAGGGTTGAAGGGGGAACAATAACATGTTAGTAGCGAAGAGAGAAGTATCTGAGAGAATTGATATTTTAAACAAGAAGCCTATGATTCGGAAAAACCAGTCTACCGGAGAGATGGTTGCGGGATTTCTGGACCCTATGACAGGGGCTTTTGAGGTAGCTATGGAGATTAACGATGAGAGGGATATTGATGAGTTCCTTGAAGAGTATGACCTTTCTGTCGTAATGATCTCAAAAATGTAAGGTTCAAAAAAGAAAAGCAAAACAACTTCATATGCATAAAGGCGCAGAAGGAGAGCTGTTTAAGCAGCTTGGCGTCTGAGAGAGTGGGCAGACAAAGGTCTGCCTGAATGCAGGGGTGGCAATCAAAGCAAAAGAGACGGGGGCAGATGGGACTGCTCCCGTTTTCTTAATGCAATAGATATCGTTGCGCTACTGTTCACACACAATGTCAGTTAGTTAAGATCAAGTTCCAAAAAACGGGCTGAAAATAAGTTTAAATTCTTCTGTGTTTTGCTTTTGTTCTCGAACTTTTTATGAGACTATAGTTTGAGAAATCTTCTTAACCGATTGACATTGGGAGTGAACAGCAACATCGTCGCTAGAAAGTTTTCCCGACTTGATTATTTTAATTGAATTACAGCAAGAGGGGTGTTATTATGGAAAGGAAAGATTTTTATATTCCGTCGCGGGACGGTGTGCATAAATTACATGTAGTGCTCTGGGAGCCCGATATGGCGCCGAGGGCTGTGGTACAAATTTCTCATGGTATGACAGAGATGATTGACAGATACGAAGATTTTGCAATATTTTTGACCCACAATGGGTATGCGGTGATTGGAAACGACCATCTAGGGCATGGTTTGACTGCTGGAAACGACAGTGATTTAGGTTATTTTTGCCCGAAAAATATGGGTGCCACAGTTGTTGCTGACTTGCATAGAGTCACCAAGTATGCTAAGAAAAAGTTTAAAGGGATTCCATATTTTTTGTTGGGGCACAGCATGGGATCTTTTATGGCTAGAAGATATATTATGACGTATGGAATGGATTTAGATGGAGCAGTTATCTGCGGAACAGGAAGAAAGAGCAATCTAATTTTGACGGCTGGTGAACTGGTATCGAATATGCAGCGTGTATTATTTGGAGACCGTTTTCGCTCCAGATTATTAAGGAAAAGCGCATTTGACGGCTATCTAAAAAGGATTCCCAATCCGCGCACTGCAAGCGACTGGCTGACGCGGGATGAAAAAATTGTGGATTTTTGCAGAGGCAATAAATATTGCAGTTTTTCCTTTACTGTAAATGGTTATAGAACATTGTTTGATGTGTTGCGATTTATTCAAAATAAGCGCAATATTAATCGGATTCCCAAAGAGCTACCCCTCTTTTTTATCGCGGGCGGCGAGGATCCAGTTGGGCATTATGGAAAAGATGTGCATAAAATATCAACAGCATACAAAAAAGCTGGTATGGAAATGGTGTCTGTAAAAATATATCCGCAGGACAGGCATGAAATCTTAAATGAATTAGATAAAAATCAGGTCTATCAAGATGTGATTTCGTGGCTGAATGTGCTGTCATAAGAATTTTGGCACCATATACAATCAATGATTTTAAGGAATACGAATATAGAGACAATGAAAGAATTACGTGTGAGGGGTGACAAGCCAAAAGAAGAGGAACGCTATATGCGGGAAGCTGTCAAACAGGCAAAAAAAGCGTATGCGCTCGGTGAGGTGCCGATTGGTTGTGTCATTGTATATGAGGGTAAAATTATAGGGCGTGGTTATAATCGGCGCAACACTGATAAAAATACGCTTGCACATGCGGAGATTACAGCGATTCGCAAGGCAAGCAAAGCAATGGGAGATTGGCGGCTAGAAGGGTGTGTTATGTACGTCACACTTGAGCCTTGTCAGATGTGCGCAGGCGCAATTTTACAGGCACGTATTTCTAAGGTGGTGATGGCGTGTATGAATCCAAAAGCAGGATGTGCAGGGTCTGTCTTAAACATTCTTGACATGCCTGCATTCAATCATCAGGTAGAGATTGTGCAAGGCGTTTTAGAAGAGGAGTGCTCCCAGATGTTAAAAGTCTTCTTTAAGGAGTTGCGTGCCCGCAACAAGGCAGAAAAAGAACAATTGCGGTCTGAGGACAGCATGACAATAAGATAAGCAAAAGCGGAGGCATTGAATTTATGGATGAAATTGCAGTATTGATTCCTTGCTATAATGAGAGTAAGACAATTGAAAAGGTAGTGCAGGACTTTAAAAAGGCATTGCCCAATGCAGTAATCTATGTGTATGACAACAATTCAAAAGATGGGACAGACGAGATTGCGCGGCGGGCAGGAGCTGTTGTGCGCTATGAATATCAACAAGGAAAAGGAAATGTGATTCGGCGAATGTTCCGTGAGATTGACGCCAAATGTTATGTTATGACAGACGGCGATGACACATATCCAGCAGACGAGGCTACAAAACTGTGCGAGGCAGTCCTTGCGCGCGGTGCAGATATGGTTGTAGGGGACAGACTTTCCTCCTCTTATTTTGAGGAGAATAAAAGACCATTTCACAATTTTGGAAACTCGCTTGTGCGCGGTGCGATTAACAGCATGTTTAAGAGTGACATTCGAGATATTATGACAGGGTACAGAGCGTTTAGTTACCAGTTTGTCAAGTCTTTTCCAGTTCTTTCCAAAGGATTTGAGATTGAGACTGAGATGAGCATTCATGCCATTGATAAAAATATGCGTGTGGAGAATGTAATTATTCAGTACAGAGACCGGCCAGAGGGCAGTGAGTCAAAACTTAATACGTACTCTGACGGAATTAAGGTTATTATGACCATTATCAAACTGTATAAAAATTATAAGCCAATGGGATTTTTCACTTGGATTGCAATGATTTTGGCGTTGCTCTCCACAGCTTTTTTGACGCCGGTGATGATAGAATTTTTTGATACAGGGTTAGTGGATCGATTTCCAACATTAATTGTGTGCTGTTTTGTGTATCTGGCAGCTATGCAGTCATTTTTTGCCGGACTGATGCTCTCTACAATGAAGCAGAAAAACATGCAGGATTATGAGATGAATCTTATTTTTCTGGATAAGGAGTACAAAGATAAATTACAGGAATAAAAGATATGGATATACCAATGAATTATGTTGCCTTGGATATTGAGACAACAGGGCTAAATCCAAAATATGACAAGATTATAGAAATCGGTGCAGTGCGTGTTAGGAATGGAAAGATAGAGGATACTTTCTCGTCATTTGTAAATCCAGCAAAAAGTCTTCCGCCAAGGATTGTGGAACTCACAGGGATTCAGGATGCAGATGTTTGCAAAGCACCTTATATAGATGAAGTTCTCGACGCGTTTCTGTCCTTTGCCGGTGAAGATGTTTTGCTTGGACACAATCTGATTTTTGATTATTCTTTTGTGAAGAAAGCCGCAGTAAATTGCAAAAAATCTTATGAGCGGACAGGTGTTGATACCTTACGGATTGCCAAATGTTTTCTAAATGATTTGGAGAGTCGCAGTCTTGGCTTTTTGTGTGAACATTTTCAGATTGCACTGAATGCACATAGGGCGTTAAACGACGCGATAGCAGCACACACATTGTATCAGATTTTGGCAAAGCAATATGGAAGTGTGGAGACAAAACCCTTTCAACCAAGACAATTGGTGTATCATGTGAAGAAAGAAACCCCTATCACACCAAAACAACTGGAACTTTTGCTAAAGCTTACCGTACAATATCATTTACACCGAGAAGGATATATATTATTTCCAGTTGTCAATGTAATTGACGAGGCGGTTGACTTAGAAAAACTGAGCAAAAATGAGGCGAGCAGACTTATTGATAAGTTGCTCTCAAATTTTCGACGATTGTATCCTTCATAATAGAATGTATATTTTGCGCTTGTGTGATTAAGGTTCCGATTTTTTCACAAGCGTCTGTTTCTCGATAGAGCTGTGCAAGCAGGTAGTAACTTTTGCTGACATCGGTTCCTGTGGAGATGGCAAATTCAAGGGTTTTAATCGCAAGTGTATCTTCCAATACATCATGGAGCAGTTCTGCTAGCTTTTGCAGCAGAGTCACTAAATTTGTGTAATGAAAGTCATAATCACTTAATATATTGATATTAGCGGTTCCGTATTCTAGTTTTAGGTCAGTGTTTGTATAGCCTGTAAAATTTACAATTTTTAATGCGGACAAGTCGTTTAGATCCCGAAGGCAATTCTCAATCTCTGGGGTTATGCAATCTGGTTTCATCTGGAGAAGATCTTCAGGGATTGTGATATAATTTAGATTGTCAAGAGATTTTTTGCGCGTAAAATTTGCTTTTTGCTCGCGCTCCCAGAAATCTTGGTCGAGATTTTGCTCGATGCGCTTTGTTCTACGCAGTGCAATAGAAAAAATAATACAAAATATAGTAAAGCTTGAAAATAAGAATAAATTCATATATAATATCCTTTCGAAAAGAGGTGAACAGCCATGATGAACATGAATCACAAAAAAACACAGCGCACAATCGCAGCGGTTATTGCGATTATCCTTGTGCTGGCAATGGTCGTTCCGCTGGCGGTCAGTGTAGTTGGATTCTAATTGATTATAACATATTGCACGATTTAGGACAATGCAAAATTTGGCGTGTGCTTTTTGCTTATTTTGCATATCTGTGAAGCGTAACAGGAGGATTTCTATGAAAAAAATAAAAAGATGTGCAGGACTGGTTTTGGCAGTCTTTGCATGGGCAGTCATACTTTGGGGCACATTTGGATCATGCAAGGTTTTGGCGGCATCAGACAAAGATGTAATCTTAGATGGAATTTATATGGGAGGAATTGATCTCTCCGGCATGACGGCTGATGAGGCAAGAGCTTCTGTCAGTGCCTTTGTGGAGGACTTAAAACAGCGGAATATTACATTTGGTGCAGTGGATAACCATTATGTGTCTATCATGGTAGGTGAATTGGGGCTTCGCTGGGAGAATGAGGCAGATATAGACGCCGCAGTATCACTTGGCAAGAAGGGAAATATTGTCAAGCGCTACAAGGCAATGCAGGATTTAAAACATGGAAACAAAGTATATGATTTGCGCTTGACAATTGATAAGGAATTGATTCGTTCTGTATTAGAACAACAGTGCACAGAGTATGATATTCCTGCAATGGATACAACATTGAGCAGAGTGAATGGTCAGTTTGTTGTGGAAGGCGGCCAGACAGGGCAGAAAGTAAATATTGAGGAATCTCTTAATAAGACCTATGATTATATTACAAATGGCTGGGATTATCAGGACGCTTCAATTGATCTTGCAATTGATATGACAGAACCGCGAGGAAGTGCAGAGGAACTGGCAAAGATTAAAGATGTTCTGGGTACTTTTACAACAAGTTATTCAAGCAGCGGTCCCTCAAGATGTAAGAATATAGAAAATGGCTGTCGCTTGATTAATGGAACGTTGTTGTATCCGGGGGATGAGTTTTCTACTTATGATACAATCAAGCCATTTACAGAGGCAAACGGATATTATCCTGCAGGTTCCTATATGAATGGGAAGGTGGTTGACAGTCTTGGCGGTGGTATCTGTCAGGTATCTACAACATTGTACAATACGGTTTTACTTTCGGAGTTGGAAGTGACAGAGCGAAACAATCATTCCATGATTATTTCTTATGTGAAACCGTCAATGGATGCGGCAATTGCAGAATCGGCTGGAAAGGATTTTCGCTTTGTCAATACTTGGGAGCACCCAATTTATATAGAGGGGATTACAGAAGGAAAGCAGATTACATTTACCATCTATGGTGTGGAACAGCGTGATCCAGGTCATGTAGTGCGCTATGAAAGTGAAACACTGTCAACCACACGTCCTGACCATGAGATTATTACGCCGACGGCAAGCCAAGGGATTGGATATTTCAGTGTGGAATCCGCACATATTGGGTACACAGCGCAATTGTGGAAAGTCGTTGAGGAAAATGGTGTGGAGGTCAGCCGTGAGGTGATTAACAAGAGTTCTTATAAAGTGTCACCGCGGTCAGCAGTTGTGGGAGTGAATACGGATAATCCTGCATATGCTGAGCGCATGAATGCAGCGATTGCATCGGGCAGCATTGATGTCTGCAAGGCGGAGGCAACAGCAATTAAGGCAGAGATGGCAGCTGCAGCACAGCAGCAAGCGGAGCTGGATGCTTACTACCAGGCACTGCAACAACAGCAGTTGTTGGAACAGCAAGCATTGTTACAACAGCAGCTTTTAGAGCAGCAGGCACAGGCGCAGCAGCAAGCGCAGCCGTAAGAACTTGTATATTGATGATGGAAAGGGATTTGTCATGAAGTGCGGAAAACTGACAGAGAGTATCTATAATCGTTCCGTCAGAAAAATTATCAAATCAAATGGCGCAGGTCTGAGGACAGACTGCGCCGTTTTGACAGGGAGTGCAACTTGTAATGGTATTTTGTCGGGACAGGCACTTGCATTTGGAACTGACAAGAGGACTGCGGCGCGGGCGTATTTAGCGGCAGTCAATCATGTGATTGCCTGTTGTGCGAACTATGCGGCACTGGGATTGTTTGAAACAAGTGCCCATATGACACTTATGATTCCAGAGCGAGTGCGCGAGGTTAAGGTTCGTATGATGATGGAGACAGCGGCTTTGCAGGCGGAGGAGACAGGAATTTCAATACAAAGCTGCAATGTTCAAGTGCTTCCTGCGGTTACACAGACCGTGGCATCTTGCGTGATTAGTGCCGGATTAGAGAAACATCTTGACGAAACTGTTGTGCCCATAAAAGAAAAGACGCTTGCAGATGCGGATATTGTGATGACAAAATGGCTGGGGCTTGAGGGCACGGCGATTATGGCAGCAGAAAGTTATAATAAATTGTGCGCGCGCTATCCATCTGATATAGTGGATACAGCGATGGATTTCTATCGGTATCTGTCTATTGCGCCGGAGGCTGCTACCGCCGTGAAGTCCGGCGCAGATTATCTGTTGGCATTGCGAGAGGGTGGTATATTTGGCGGTCTCTGGCAACTGGCGGCAGAGAATGGCGTTGGACTGGTCGCAGACTTAAAACACATACCTGTAAGACAGGAAACCATAGAGGTATGTGAGTATTTTGACTTAAATCCATATGAATTGCTGGCAGGTGGCAGCCTGCTAATTGTGACAGCAAATGGCGGTGAGATGGTGCGCGCATTGGAAAAGGCGGGTGTGCCAGCGGCAGTGATTGGGCGCACTACACAGGGAAATGACCGCGTGATATGTCATGGGGAGGAGACAAGATACTTAGAACCTGCAAATGGAGATGCAATTTTTCAATATTATGCGCAGGTGGAGACTTCCTGCAATGAATGTTTATGCACGCGGGTGTCCAAATGAAATATGTCAGCAAGCTGACGGACACTCGGCGCGCGAGTAGGGGAAGTAATCTTTCCTATTCGATTAAGAAATGGAGGAAAAACATGAGGGAACAGATTTTATCAATTATAGAAAAAAATAGCAGAATTGATCTGCACGAGCTTGCAGTGATATTGGGCATGGAGGAAGCAGATGTTGTCAATGAGATGGAGCAGATGGAAAAAGAGGGAATTATCTGTGGTTATCATACGCTAATAGATTGGGAAAAGACTTCTGTAGAAAAAGTGAATGCACTGATTGAGGTGCGTGTGACACCGCAGCGCGGGAAGGGTTTTGACAGCATTGCAGAGCGCATTTACAAATATCCAGAAGTACATGCAGTGTATTTGATTTCAGGAGGATATGACTTGCTTGTAAGCCTTGAGGGGAAAACGCTCAAGGAAGTTTCAAATTTTGTTTCAGATAAGCTTTCAACTTTGGAGACTGTCATTAGCACAGCAACACATTTTATTTTGAAAAAATACAAGGATCATGGCACGGTTTTGGACAAAAAACAGTCTGATGAAAGGATGCAGGTGACGCCATGAGAAATCCGTTATCAAAGACAATTGTAGAAATTAAACCTTCCGGAATCCGCAAATATTTTGATATTGTGAGTGAGATGAATGACCCAGATGTCATCTCGCTTGGTGTCGGTGAACCTGATTTTGAAACGCCGTGGCATATTCGAGACGAGGGGATTTATTCCTTGGAGAAAGGACGTACATTTTATACGGCAAACGCAGGACTTCTGGAGCTGCGCGAGGAGATTAACCGTTATTTAAACAGGCGTTTTGCATTAAATTATGATCCAAAAGATGGGATTTTAGTGACAGTTGGCGGCTCAGAAGCAATTGACATCGCGCTGCGTGCAATGGTGGACCCGGGCGATGAAGTCATTATTCCACAGCCAAGTTATGTTTCCTATGAGCCTTGCGCAGTTTTAGCTGGGGCAAAGCCTGTGATTATTGAACTGAAAAATGAAAATCAATTCCGCTTGACAGCAGCGGAGCTTGAAGCCGCGGTCACAGACAAAACCAAGGTGTTGATTTTGCCATTTCCAAATAATCCAACAGGGGCGATTATGGAGCGCAAAGACTTGGAGGAAATTGCAAAAGTGATTGAGAAACATGATCTTTTTGTGCTTTCTGATGAGATCTACGCAGAGCTTTGCTATACAGAAAAACATATTTCTATTGCCAATATTCCGGGTATGTGGGAGCGAACAATTCTTATCAATGGATTTTCTAAATCTTATGCGATGACTGGCTGGAGACTTGGCTATGCATGTGGTCCGAAACAGATAATCGAACAAATGTACAAAATTCATCAGTTTTGCATTATGTGTGCGCCAACTACTTCACAGTACGCGGCGATAGACGCACTCAAAAACGGTGATGCAGATGTGCAGATGATGCGTGATTCCTACAATCAGCGGCGCCGTTACCTAGTCAATGCCTTTCAAGAGATGGGATTGGAATGTTTTGAGCCGTTTGGTGCTTTTTACATATTCCCGTGTGTCAAACAGTTTGGCATGACAAGTGATGAATTTGCTTCGCGGCTTTTGCATGAGGAGAAACTTGCTGTTGTACCCGGAAATGCATTTGGTGATAGCGGTGAGGGATTCTTGCGCATCTCTTATGCGTATTCTCTTGAGAAACTCAAGGTAGCAATTGAACGTCTAAGACGTTTTGTGGAACGGCTACAGCCTAAGTAGGTGAGCGCATGAATATTGTACTCTATCAGCCGGAAATGCCGGCAAATACTGGAAATATTGGGCGCACTTGTGTTGCCACTGGATCTGTATTGCATTTGATTGAACCGTTGGGCTTTCGTCTGACTGGAAAAGAATTGCGCAGAGCAGGCATGGATTATTGGGAACGCTTAGATGTGCGGCGGTATATAAATTTTGCAGAATTTATAGAGAAAAACCTTACAGGTCGTCAGAACGTAAAACTTTGGATGGCAACAACCAAGGCGAAGAACGTTTATACACAAGCAGAATTTGGAGAAAATGATTACCTTATGTTTGGAAAGGAGAGTGCAGGGATTCCAGAGGAGATTTTAGTGGATTATGAGCAAACGTGTATTCGCATTCCCATGCTGGATGCAATCAGAAGTCTCAATCTGTCCAACAGTGTTAGTATTGTGCTCTATGAAGCCCTAAGACAGCAGAATTTTGCGGGAATGCAGATGGAAGGGGAACTTCATCATGGAAACTGGCGGGGAATATAGGATTTGACAAAAACAGCTTGCCGTCATATAATAAGAGCAGATACAGTAACAGGGAAGTTATGGAGGATGGAGCTCATGGGGGAGTATAAGATTCAATTAAGCAACTGTTTGACATTTGCTGCATTGCAAAAAGTCAGACAGTTCTCGAGGAGGTAACTAATATGCGTATAGTAGAAAAGGTACTGTACGGATTTGGTGGCTTATTGGCGCTTATACTTCTTTTTGTTGCGATATGCCACTACAATCCAGAACTGGCGGTCAAGATTGGCGCCGATTTGAAAGCAAATGCGGGGGAAGCAAATCCCGAGTACACAATGGATTTTCAGACAGTTAGCACAACAGTGACTCATGGAGTGCTTCCGGCGGCAGAAAAGACATTGACAAATCGCACTGTACCAGCGGGCACAGTGCGAACAGCAGAAGATAAGGACACAGATGCGGACTC
The DNA here is from genome assembly GCA_014239155.1 of Lachnospiraceae bacterium. Classification (GTDB taxonomy): domain Bacteria; phylum Bacillota; class Clostridia; order Lachnospirales; family Lachnospiraceae; genus COE1. The sequence continues at coordinate 42,129 of JAAZZQ010000068.1, forward strand.
TGAGAGCAAATTGAAAATTCCTGGTAAAGTTGCAGGGCTAAACGGCTATATACCTGTTAAGGCGACAGGAACAGAGATTACGCAGAACAAGGCCGATGAGATTGCAAAAGAGCTTGGAAAAGGTGAAACTGGCAGCAATCTGACTTTTGATACAGAAATGTATCCCTATTATTCCATTATCAATGAGACACAGAAAGCAGTTTACCGACAGATTTATGCCAATGCAGAAGCGCAAAACAAGCATTTTGCGCCAGTGGAGGATATTACTGCAAACGATTTAAAAAATGCATTTACATCTGTGGTGAATGACCATCCAGAGTTGTTTTGGGTGGATACAGCGTACAAGTATCAGTATACACCCAAGGGAAGTGTAGCGGATATTACGCTTGTGTTTAATGTGACTGCAAATGATTTGGACTCGTCGAAAGCTGAATTTCAGGCAGCGGCAAAGAGAATTACCGATGAGACTTATGGAAGTTATTCTGATTATGACAAAGAAAAAATTGTACATGATACGCTGATTGGCGGAGTAAAGTATGATAGAAATGCACCGATGAATCAGAGTGCTTACAGTGCACTTGTATATGGAAGAACTGTGTGTGCTGGCTATGCAAGAGCATTCCAGTATGTGTTGCATCAGTTGGATATACCATGCTATTATGTGACAGGATTTGCCGGAGAGAACCATGCATGGAATATTGTAAAACTTAGCGACGGATACTATAATGTGGATAGCACATGGGATGATACAAATCCAAATACTTATGATTATTTTAACTGTTCTGATGCAGACTATGCATCGGACCATGTAAGAAAAGATTTGTCAATTTATCTTCCTCCATGTAATGGCAACCGTTACAGCGGACTTGAGGTAAACCCATCAGAGACGCCGCCTACGGACACAACAAAGCCAGGAACGACAACAAAACCTTCTACAAACACAACGACAAAGCCATCAACAACACCGTCGGGCAGTACGAACAGCAGTACATCAAATCCGACGACTGCAACCAACACAGACTCGATTACTGTAATTACAGTGCGAGGAGGCGGTGACGAACATTATATTGATAATGTTGGGGATTACTTTAATGAGTGCTTTGCAGCAATGATTAATAACGATAGTGAAGTGATAACATTTGATCTGATTATCACAGATAAGAAACTCTGGAATAGTATTTATAAAGCGTATGATAAAGGCGACTGCCAAGAGGGATATATTGACCGTTATCTGGTGGAAAAGCATAAAAATGCGTGCAGTATGTATGTGGAAGCTGTGCCAAGAACTGACGGAAGTTATCTGCTGCGGCATCGCGGTGTGATTAGTTAGATATACGAAAATGAGTAGGAAAGTCTTATCTTCCCTACTCATTTTTTTGTTTTAACAGTCGATTCATATGTTCAACCATTTCGTTGATCGCGCCGGCTTGTGTAGCGATATGCGTAGTGTCGTTCGCATTGCTTTCAGCCATCGCATTGATGGAATTAAATTGTTCATTTTCGTTCTGGATACTTTCTGCAATATCCTGATTAATCGAGACAGTTCTCTTGATAACTTCCGCCTGTTTGTTGTGGGCATCGCCCATTGTTGCAACTGCGTTGGCAGAGATGTTCAGAAGTTCTGTCATATGTTGTATACTTTGAATTACATTCGCTACAGATTGATTCTGTGTTTCCATCTTCACAGTATTTTCGTCTACTTGTCCTGTGATGTCCCTTACATTCTGATGTACGCGTTCAATCACCGACTCCACTACTTTTAATGATTCCTGTGTATTTTTTGCCAGATTTCCAACTTCTGATGCCACTACGGTAAAACCTCTGCCGGCATCGCCTGCCCTTGCAGCTTCGATAGAAGCATTGAGTGATAACAGATTAATGGAGTTGGAGATATCACTGATTAATTTTAGTGTCACACCGATTTCTTTGACAGCTTCCGATAGCCTTTGCGCCACATCGGTTGTCACTTGCATGGACTCAGACACTTGGCTGTTGACAATGTGGAGGTCGTTTAACAACTTTTTATTTTCTGTCGATTTTTCCAGCAGGTCTCGGGAAGAAGCTTCCACTTGAGTAACATTTTCTGCGACAACGCTTGCCCATTCGCGCAGTTCATTGAGATTGGCCATACTCTCATCTGTTTTTGTGCGGAGTAGATTGTTGCTTTCTACAAGTTGCTCACTGGTGGCGGCAAGCTGTTCGGCGGATGCACTTTCATTTTCTGAGATGGAGGACAGCGCTGAACCGGCTGTAGACAAGCGGTCGGATAGTGATTCCACTCCATCTAATACCGTTTTTAAATCTTCTTCTTTTTTGGCGACCATTCCAAACAACAAGGTGGTGCGATAGCTAATAAAGCAGCAGGCGACAAACAACACTGTGTAGACAATCGCTGTAAAAATCCAACCAATTACACTATGGAGTTTTAGAAATCCTGCTGGAAAGAGAATCATCATTATTGTGTTGACAGCGACAGTGACAAGGTAGCTGACACCAATTAGTTTCTGCTCGTAATATGGAACCAATAGCAGCGTTGCCACAAAGTAATAATGTGTTAGGCAGACATAACCGGGGCTGTCATTTGTGCAAGATACCGCCGCTGTAATGGCACCTATGATTGGCGGAATACAGGCGTATACATACTTTGTCTTACTCTCTAGACTTTTTTCTAACAGTTTGGTTATGATTGCGCATAAGCCTGACAACAGAAAAATACATTCGCGCACGCCGCCATTTAAAAAAATCATCACAAAGGCCCACCCTGAAACTGCCACTGCCAGAATATAAAAAAATAAAATATTATTAATAAGTTTTTCCTCATTTTTTATCGACTGTAACCGCATGATTCGTCCTCCTATGTAACTGTTGCATATAAATACTTTTTTGATAATATTTTTTATATATCAATACAGGGTATCTTCTTGTCAGTATACAAAATATGGTTAATCAGCCATCCTAACAAAAATTCAAGCAGTTCCTGTAAGTATTCTTGCGGGTTCTGGTCGATTTGGTTAAGGTCAATGTTTTCAAGTTTGTCAATAAATGCCTCATGTGCGCGCTTCTGTGCACTTAAGCCGTCGTAATGAATCGCTTCCATATACTCTTCCTCGTCAGCAAAGTGCTCTTTAGTATATTCTTTTAACTCATTCAAAATCTGGATAATATTGTCATATCCGGAAAGGCTGTCAAAGGATTTCACAAGCTGATTTGCCTTGTCAACAATGCGGAAAAGCTCCTTGTGTTCTGCGTCGACAAGAGCAATACCTGTCAAGTAATCATCTGTAAATTCACAAGGATTTTCACGAATCATCCACTCTTCTAGCGGTGGCAGTTTTCCAATCATAATATCACTGCTAAGAATGTGATGATACAGCCATTTGGCAAGAAAGCGCACAAGCTCGGTAAGTACACGCTGCTGTTCGTCTTCATCATCAATATTGACAAATTCATATTCGCGTATTTTATCACGGAAAAAAGTATGCTGTGAGCGTTGACGGATTAATTCTGGATCACGCAATTGAGTCATGTAAGCTTCCTCATGTGCAAAGTGTGTCTCTGCGTAATTGTCCAACTCTTCAAGGATATTTTTCACTTCTTGATAGTAGTCGCTGTGATAATCCGTCGAGGCTAGATTATATGCTTTGGAGAGCAGTGCAAATAGATTGCGGTGTTCGTCGTCGATTGTGTCGATACCTGTTACGCAGTCCTGAGTAAATTCAAATATCATATTTTTCATCCTTTCTAACCGTATTATTTTGTATAGTATATCATATATTTGCGACTTGTGGGAAAATTTTTTGTATGGTTCCAAAGTGTCCATTTGGGGTAAAGATGCGCACACCTCTCTGTAGTCAGAGAAAAGTCTGCGTATGAAGGCGTTCCACATGAGGGGGTTGTGCCAAAAGAGCGAGAAATGCCTCAAAGTCTTCTGTCTCAAAGTAAAGTTTCATTGTGTTAGAGTGGTATTGCATTGTGTCAGACTGCAATCCTACGAGCTATTTTTACAAAGTTAATCCACAGGTTAATATTTTGCACTTGCTCAAATCAAGAGTGACATTTTGATTGAATAATTTCTTGTAGAATTGTAGGGATTGTTCCATATTTTTGTACTTGCCTTCGCGGCGTTATTACGAAGACCTCAAAAACAGCAAATATAGGGTTTTAGCGGTGTGTAGAGTTTAAATTCTATATAATCGTTGGTATATTTATATGGAGTAGCAGTGATTGGGTGATAGATTTTGTGTAAGTTCATGCAAATTTTACTCCCTAAATGATTTAAAACGGTTTTATATGCGTAATCGCATAAGGCGAAACTGTAATTTAAAAGCATTACTCGATATTATAGTGCATCTTGAATATTTGTCAAAATTTGTTTATAAAGAATTAATTTTTGTGAAATAATTTCTTGAAACAAATAAATGAAAAAAAATTTCACAAAATATTCAGTAATACTTTACAAACAAGAAAATATAAGTTATAATCCAATTATACAACTTCACTAAATTAACTCAATAAATAGCCTCTAAAATTTTTATACCTGTTTTTACGGTTAATTTTCTGTTTTATGCACACAAATTTATTTTGCGTATTCCTTATAAAATTGTGCACATCTAACAAAAAAGTCTTGCAAAATCAGGGGTAAGGCGTTTTAGACAGGCTATGGAACAAAGGGAGGTACACAAACTATGAAAAAGTTACACAAAAAATTTTTATGCACGTTACTTTCTGTGAGCATGTTGGCGGTTCTGACAGCTTGCGGCGGCAAGGACAATAGTAACAGTGCAGCAAATACGGACAGTAGGGCAACAGCGACAAACACAGACACCAATGTAGCGGCGGACACAGATACCAATGCAACGACAAACACAGATACACCTGCACCTGCTGACACATCTGCACCTGCGTCCAAAGATGGCAGCGTGGCAGTGTTCTACTACACCTACGGTGATACCTATATTTCAAGTGTGCGTGCAGCGCTTGATTCCGCACTTGACACAGCAGGAATCAAGTATCAGGACTATGACAGCAACAACAGTCAGACAACACAGTCTGAGCAGGTGACAACAGCGATTGCACAGGGTGCAACTGTCTTAGTAGTCAATTTGGTTGACACTGGTTCTGACGATGCGGCAAAGAATATTATTACGCAGGCAAATGGTGTTCCAGTGATTTTCTTTAACCGCTCTGTGAGCGAGGAAGCGGTGACAAGTTCGGATAAGTGCGTGTTTGTTGGCACAGATTATGAGATGGCTGGTCATATGCAGGGCGAGATGATCGGAAATTATCTGTTAGAGAATTATGATACATTGGATTTAAATGGCGATGGTACAATCTCTTATGTTATGTTTAAGGGTCAGGAAGGCAACGCAGAAGCAGATGCGCGCACAAAGTATGGTCAGGAGGATGCAGACGCGATTCTGACAGAAGCAGGAAAGCCAGCGCTCAGTTTTTATGACAGTGCAAACAGCAACAAGTATTTAGTAGATCAGGCAGGTGCATGGTCTTCTGCAGCAGCGACAGAGTACATGCAGACAATTATGTCTCAGTACAGCGAAGCAAACAATAATATGGTTGAGCTTGTGATTGCAAACAATGACGAGATGGCAATCGGTGCTGTTACGGCGTTACAGAATGCAGGCTACAATAAGGAAGGCGCTACAGTGATTCCTGTATTTGGTGTAGATGCCACAGATGCGGCGAAGGATGCAATCGCAGCAGGTTCTATGATTGGAACAATCAAGCAGGATGCAGAGGGTATGGCAAATACAATTGCAAATATCACAGCAAACTTTATGGATGGCAAGGAAGCGTTTGATGGTGTTGATTCCGCAAATGTAGTTGGTACATGGCGTGTTAATATTCCTTACGCTACGTATACAAATGACTAAGTGACGTGCTGCTTCTACCGCTTAAAGCAATCTTACATATCCAATTATCGATGTACTAATTATTGTGTTAAGTATAGGAGATACAATACAGAGGACGCAATTCAGCCCTTATCTAAGAGGAAGGGGACTTCTTGCTGCTATTGATTAAAATAAGTCATCGACGATGCAGCCGCACTTCGGTGCGGCTGTGTTTATGCGCATGGGCGTCCAAATGATATTAGGAGGTGAAAACGACAATGCAGGAGACAAATGCTTCCGCAAAAGGCGGGAATCAGAATGTCCTTTTAAAAATGGAGGGAATCTGCAAGGAATTTCCCGGTGTCAAGGCGCTTGACCATGTTTCCCTAACTGTGAAGGCGGGAACTGTTCATGCACTGATGGGAGAGAACGGCGCTGGAAAATCAACACTGATGAAATGTTTATTTGGAGTGTATTCCAAAGACAGCGGCGACATTTTTCTAGAAGGAAGAAAGGTGGAGTTTAAAAACTCCAAGGAAGCACTGGAAAATGGTGTGGCGATGGTGCATCAGGAGCTAAACCAAGCATTAAAGCGCAACGTTATGGACAATATGTGGCTGGGGCGTTTTCCGCGGATTTCACGTTGGTGTCCACTTACTAGTGAGAAAAAAATGTATGATGAAACAAAAAAACTCTTTGCGGATTTAGAGATTAATGTGGACCCAAAACGTGTGATGAGCACAATGCCAGTATCACAGCGGCAGATGGTGGAGATTGCCAAGGCAGTTTCCTATCAGTCCAAGATTATTGTGTTTGATGAGCCAACTTCTTCTCTGACAGAGGAAGAAGTGGAACATCTATTTAAAATTATTAATATGTTGCGGGATCGCGGCTGCGGCATTATTTATATTTCACATAAGATGGAAGAGATTTTGCGTATTTCCGATGAAGTGACTATTATGCGTGATGGGCAGTGGATTGCAACTCGACCAGCAAAATCACTCACAATGAATGAGATTATCAAGCTGATGGTTGGACGTGAGCTGACCAACCGCTATCCAGAAAAAGATAATGTGGTGGGCGATCCGCTTTTGGAGGTCAAATCACTTACAGCAATGTACTCTAAACTAAAAGATGTATCTTTTGTCGCTAAAAAAGGGGAAGTTTTGGGGGTTGCAGGTCTGGATAGCTCAGGACGAACAGAGTTGCTTGAGAATATCTTTGGCATTGCCACGCGCAAGAGCGGTGAAATTTATCTTCATGGAAAGCGGGTGATGAACCGCAATGCGCGGGAATCTATTGCAAATAAGTTTGCAATGTTGACAGAGGAGCGCCGCGCGACAGGAATTTTTGCTATCCGTGATATTCAGGCAAACACCACAATATCCAGTCTGCGCAAGTATCACTACAAAGGGATACCACTTCTGAGCGACAAGAAGCTTGCTGAAGTTACAGAATGGGGAATAAGTGCTATGCGTACTAAAACACCAAACCAGAAGACGCAGATTCGCTCGCTGTCTGGTGGCAACCAACAGAAAGTAATTTTAGCGCGCTGGCTGTTGACCGATCCAGAAGTGCTGTTGCTCGATGAGCCGACGCGTGGCATTGACGTCGGTGCAAAATATGAGATTTACCAGCTTATCTTAAATCTGGCAAAGGAAGGAAAAACAGTTATTATGGTTTCCTCGGAGATGCCGGAACTTTTGGGTGTATGTGACCGAATATTAGTGATGTCTGGCGGACAACTCGCCGGAGAGGTGGATGCAAAGACAACTACGCAGGAGGAGATTATGACTCTGGCGGCGAAATACGCATGATGAAAATCATAATAAATTCTTCTAATAGACTTCTAGATTTTGAGAGTCTATTGATAGATTGGAGGTATGAACTGTGGCTGAAAAAGAAAAATTAAAAAAGATTGGGGATATTTTGCTCAATAATGCCATGTATATTATTATAGCAGTGGCAGTTGTGTACATAGCGATTATGCGACCTACTTTTATAAAACTTCCCTCAATTGTGAATATACTGTCCCTGACAGCAGCAAAATTACCAATTGCTTTAGGCATTGGAGGCTGTATTGTGTTAACTGGAACTGATATTTCCGCGGGTCGTGTTGTTGGTCTGACGGCATGTATTTCTGCTTCCTTGTTGACAACAGTATTTAAAGTGTTTCCGGGAATGACAAGTGCCGCGCCGCTACCGCTTGTGCTTTTACTGGTGATTGGGGTAGGTGCACTTGTCGGATTTGTCAATGGTTTTAGTGTAGCGAAGTTTAAACTACACCCATTTATTGTGACGTTATCGACGCAGTTAATTGTATATGGTATCATCTTGATGTATCTGATGCGTGGTGTCAACAATGGGCAGACTCTGAGCGGACTGGCAGACAACTATCGTTCTTTTATCACTGGAACTTTGTTTAGCATTGGTGGTGTGGCAGTTCCTAAATATGTGCTTTATTCTTTCATTCTGACAATTATTATGTGGATTATTTGGAATAAGACAACATTTGGAAAAAATATGTTTGCTGTTGGCTCAAATGAAGAGGCAGCAAACGTGTCCGGGGTCAATGTTATGCGCACAATTATTATGGTATTTATGCTCGCTGGCATGATGTATGGTATCACTGGATTTCTGGATGGTGCGCGCATCGCTTCCGCAAATGCAAACACAGGTCTGAACTATGAGTGCGACGCAATTGCAGCGTGTGTAATTGGCGGTGTTTCCTTTGTTGGTGGTATTGGACGCATTAGTGGTATTGTGGTAGGTGTGTTGCTTTTGCAGATTATCTTTACAGGGTTGAATTTCTTGGCAGTGGACGCAAACATGCTCTATATTATCAAAGGTTTGATTATCTTAATTGCCTGCGCTATTGATATGCGCAAGTATTTGGTGCGCAAGTAAGTTATGACAGAACAAAACAGACAGAATTTAGAACAGAACAATTCGACGTCACAGCGGCAACTGCGGGGGCTATATTCCAAAGTAAATATTTCAGTTAAATCGCTGAATATCATTATTATTGTGTTGGCTGTAGCGCTTGTGGCTTGTATGGCAATCGGTGTATCCAACGCAGGATTTACAGTTCAATTTGATTCCCTAGGCGGAACAACAGTAGAGAGTCAAAAATATATGTACGGAGAATTAATCACAGTACCAAATCCGCCTACGCGGGAAGGTTATCTGTTTGACGGTTGGTATCTGGACCAGAACGCCACAAGACCTTGGGATTTAGAGAACGATATTGTTACAGAATCAATAACTTTGTATGCAGGATGGCGACTGCAATAAAAGCGACAAAATTATCAAGGAAATAAAATTATATATTTGGAGTGAAATAAAAGACTGTGAGATCCACAATGGAAATCATGGTCTTTCTTCTTAGGTACCCAGAAGAGAAGCATTATTGAAATATTACAGTTTATGGTATATAGTATAAAGCAAGTGGACAGTTCCGAACTTATAACAATACGAGGATAAACAATGACAACAGAAAAGATAAAATATCCCCTAAAAAATAAATTAATTGTTCTAGTTTTAGTTGCAATGGTGCCAATTCTCTACATCGCAATTTATTTGATTTTGGCGCTGGTAAACTATAGTCGAGCCTATGACCAGATTGTAAACAGTATGTTGCTTGCCAATGATTACAATATCAATTTCAAGGAGGAGATGGATGAAAGTCTTTACAAGTTGGTGGTTAGCAATATTACATTTGACACAATAGAGGAGGACGGGACACTAAAAGATCCATATAAATTAATTCAAGAATTGCATACTGAGAGTAATAATCTTCTGGTTATGACTACAGACCAAGAAAGTCGCATGTGGCTGCAAAGCCTTCTGCGCAATATTGATACCTTAAAAGACCGCGTAAATGACATTAAGGCAAATCAGGAGGCAGACGGGCAGTATGAGAAAAATATTGATATGTTGTACAATGATATTTATATTTTGACAGAGCTGATCCAAGATGATATTCAGTACTATATTTATTATCAGACCAAAAGTATTGAGCAGTTAAAAGTGCAGCTTAACAAAGAAGTAGAGCGTGTTATTATTATCAGTATTTTATTAGGTGGTTGCATTGTGGTAGTAGTTATTTTAATTACGAGCGCAATACTAAACAGCATTACAAAGCCAATTCAGGAGCTGTGCGGAATTACTAGCAGAATTGCAGAGGGTAATTTTTCAGATCGCGCAAGGGTACAGACAGAGGATGAGCTGGAAGTGCTTTCGGACAGCGTAAATGACATGTCGGAAAATCTGGAGGTCTTAGTCAATCAGATTAAGGAAGACGAGCGAAAAATGCGCCATGCAGAGCTGCGGCTTTTGCAGGAGCAGATTAATCCACACTTTCTATACAATACACTTGACACAATTGTCTGGCTGATTGAGGGAGATGACCCTGACAAGGCAGTGGATGTTGTTGTGGCGCTCTCAGAGTTCTTTCGGTTGGTGTTGAGCAAGGGAAAAGAGTATATTTCTATTCGGGAAGAAAAGGAGCACATACGCGGATATCTTGAAATTCAGCAAGTGCGTTATCAGGATATATTAGACTTTGAGATTGCAATTGCACCAGAGTTGTATCCCTATAAAATTTTGAAACTGACTTTGCAGCCGCTTGTTGAAAATTCCCTGTATCACGGAATTAAATGTAAGCGGGAAAAAGGCAAAATCTGTGTGACTGGGAAGTTGCAGCGGGGAAACTCGGCAAAGGAAGATACTATTTTATTGTGTGTGGAGGATAGCGGAATTGGAATGGACACTGATGATGTGAACCGACTGCGAACAGAAATTGCGAAACCTTGCAAAGAGACAGAAAAAGGGTTTGGGCTTGCCAATGTCAATGAGCGGATTCGTATGAACTTTGGTATGGAGTATGGTATGACAATTGAATCAGAAAAAAATGTGGGTACAAAGGTCAGTATTGTTATACCAGCGGTTAGATTAAACGAACCGCCATCAGTAGAATTACCGCAGAAGAGCACAATAGGGAGTGATAAGACATGAAATGGGTGGCAAAGACAATTAAGGAGATTCTTTTCGGACATGTGGGCGCCTGCATTATGCTGTTATGTATTGTTCCGGTCCTCTTTATTGGTCATAGGCTTTATCGGGGATTTGAGATTCAAGTAGAGCAGAGACCTGCAGAATCAGAGGAGGAAGACTTAATTGTGGTGGGATTTTCTCAGCTTGGCAGTGAGTCTGGCTGGCGGACAGCGCACACAGCTTCTATACAACAAGCGCTGACGAAAGATGCAGGCTACTTTTTAGTTTTTAATAATGCCAGACAGATTCAAGAGAATCAAATAAAAGCAATCCGCAGCTTTATTTCCCAGCGTGTGGACTATATTGTGTTTGCACCTGTGATTGAGGATGGTTGGGATACTGTGTTGCAGGAGGCGAAGGAGGCAGGAATTCCAGTGATTGTCACAGATCGTATGGTTAATGTGCAGGATGACTCACTCTATACGACATGGATAGGAATGGACGCTAGGGAAGAAGGAAAAAAAGCGGGCAGATGGCTGGAAGAATATTTGGAACAGGAGCGGCGGCAGTCAGAGGAAATTAATATTATCGTGCTAAAAGGAACCATTGGTTCCACAGCGGAGATTGGAAGGACAAAAGGTTTTGGAGAGATTGCTGTACAGCACGAAAACTGGCATATTCTTGATTCTGTCACAGCAGAATTTACAGCAAATAAGGCAAAGGAAGTAATGCGCAAAATGTTGCGGCACTATCCTGAGATGGATGTGCTTATCTCACAGAATGACGATATGACTATGGGGGCAATCGAGGCGATGCAAGAGGCGGGTATTCGTCTAGGAGAGGGGGGCGATGTAATTGTGATTTCATTTGATGCGACGCGTGATGCACTTGAGCTGGTTAAAGAGGGGCGCATTAATGTTGATGTGGAATGTAATCCGGTGCAGGGCGCTTACGTTGACGAGATAATACAGAAGTTGGAAAATGGAGAATCGGTGGAAAAGCGCTATGTGGTGGAGGAGAGAGTATTTACCAAAGAAAACGCTGCCGAGTTTCTAAATGACAGGACTTATTAAAAAGAGGAAAAACAAATGTTAAAAGTTTTTTTGGTGGAGGATGAAAGCATTGTCAGGGAGGGGTTAAAAAACAATATCCCTTGGCAGGAATATGGGTATCAATTTACGGGGGAAGCCAGCGACGGAGAGATGGCATTGCCAATTATCCGGAAAGTTCATCCGGATGTTCTTATTACGGATATTAAGATGCCGTTTATGGACGGGCTTGCACTTAGCCGAATTGTGACACAGGAAATTCCAGATATCAAAATAGTTATTATTAGTGGTTATGACGAGTTTGAGTATGCACAGCAGGCAATCCGCGTTGGTGTGGAGCAATATCTGCTGAAACCTATCACAAAAAATACACTGCGCAAGGTACTTCTTGAAATAAGAGAGAAAATTGAGAGTGAGCGAGAGCAGAAGAACTATCTGGAAACCTTTCAGAATGAGATGAAAGAATATGAAAATTACGCCCGCAGAAGCTTTTTGGAAAAAGTGTTTGGCGGAGTGTTTTCTGTGCAGCAGATTTATGAGGAGGCGGCAAAAATTTCATTGGATTTGGATGGTCCTTGTTATAATCTTGTATTGTTAAACTTACAGGTAAAACGGCAAAATCCAGAATATGCAATGCAGGAACCAGAGGGTGTGGGCGAAGTGCGAGAGGCACTATTTCGGTATTTTTTGCGCTTTCCTAAATATTTAATTTTTCAATGGAATATTAGTTTGTATGGTATTTTAATGAAAGGAGAGGCAGCTCAAATGGAAGAACTTAAAGAGCAGTGTGTATATAATATTGAAAAAATCTGCTCTCAGCAAGAATTTTCATTAGAGTGGTGTGTGGCAGTAGGAGAGCCAGTGGAACGGCTTTCTTTGCTGCCAGAGTGCTATGCCAAAGTCAATCATATCCTTGCACATCGCTTTTTTAACCCACAGCGCCATATTCTTACAGAGAAAGATGCAAATGAACTGTTGCCGGGAAAGGATTTAAAGAGTTTTGCGTCGGTGGACAGCGCAAAAGTAGACCCAGATATCATTCAAGGATTTTTGCGGGAGGGAAAACAGGAGGAGATAAAAGACTTTGTGAACGGCTATCTTGCAGGGGTAAAGGATGCACTTGAATCGCGTTTGTTCCGTGATTACCTACTTTTAAATGTGCGTTTTACTACTGTCAATTATATGAAAATAATCGGTGTAAACCAACAGGATTTTTTGCCGAAAAATGATGATATTAAAGTGCGGGAAGCGTCAAGCAGCGGTGATAATATTGATGCTTACATGTTAGAATTATTAGAGCGCGCACTAGCATTGCGCGATAGAGAGAGCGAAAATCAGGGTAAGCGTGTGCTCAAAAAGGGATTGAAATATATTGAAGAAAATTTTAGTGAGGAGTCGCTCTCATTAAACAGCGTAGCGGGTGCTATTGGGGTTAGCGGCAATTATTTTAGCAGTATTTTTAGTCAGGAAATGCAAATCACTTTTATTGAATATGTCACAAAAAAACGTATGGAAAAGGCAAAGAAACTTCTTAGTCAAACGCAGTTGCATTCCAGTGAGATTGCAGGCGAAGTGGGCTACAAAGACCCACATTATTTCAGTTTTGTTTTTAAAAAAACTGTGGGTTGTACGCCCAGAGAATACCGCAATGGAAAGTAAAAATTAGCAAAATTCAGGCAGTGGGTGGAGCAGAGCTACGCTTTATCACAAGCTGCCACGGAAACTTAGTTGAGGAGATGGAAATTCCTTTAATTAGGTTAATAATGGATTCCGCAGCTACGATTCCCATATCATGCTCTTCCTGAGAATAATGTGTAATCTGTATTGAGGACAAATCACTAAGATAGGAGCAGTCAAAACAGACTACGCTCATATCGTTGGGAACGCGTATATTTCGGGAGAGTAGTTCTTTAATTAACCAATAAGCAATTTCATCATTGCAACATACAATAGCGGTAACTGCATGCAACTGTTTGGAAAGAAATTCAGACAGAAAAGTTGTGTCTTGATTTTTCTGTAATGCAGTAAGCTGATATGTGTCAAAACCACACAGATTGTTCTCGCAGGACAAAAGTTTTACATCCCGCAGGGCAGACAAAAGCCCATAACACTGTTCAACGCTCTGTATATCATCTGTTTTAAAAATACCGCCTATTTTCTGGTGCCCCAATGAGACAAGGTATTTTCCCAGAGTGTAGCCGCCGTTGTAGTTGTCGTCTTTCACACAAGGAAAGTCTGGCAGATTGCTGTAGCTTCCGCGAAAAAATAAAATTGCGGTTCCTTTTTGCGCCAATCGTTGATACAAGTCTTGGTTTGGCGTTGGAAAGTTGGTTTTGCACCCCTCGCTCACAATACCACATACAAAAGTTTCTTGACTTTTCAGTAAAAATTCTAAAATTTCTCGTTCCTTGGAAATTTGATTTTCCGTCACATAGATTATCCATGAAAATCCATGTTTTTGTAATGTATCACACAAATCAGCAAGAAGTCGCGGGTAGATGTATTCTGTGTTTGAGTGAACTAGAATAGCGACTTGATGTGTTCCATTTTTGTGTAGATTTCCAATAGCATAGGATCCACTACCTTGTCGCTTTTGTATGAGATGTTCTTCTTCTAGGATGGAGAGCGCCTTTCTGACAGTCTGGCGACTGACATTGTACATCTGACAGAGTGCAGCTTCAGTTGGGAGTTGGTATGCTGCGTTAGATTTGTGGCTGTATGGACTTTGGGGTTGATTTATTTCAATCAGATTTTTGAGTTGGTTGGCAAGTTGGATATACTTTGCGGACATTAGAAAAATTCCTTTTTGTTTTTTCGATTATTATATACTGATACAATGATAAATGCAAGATTTTACATAATATATTACAATTCATTATTCTATTTTGATTTTTAATTTCACTATCAATAAAATTTGATAAAAAGTTGAAAATTACCTATTATTCTATAGTTATCATGAAAAATATGAAAGGGGAATATTAAGTGAACAATATAATTGAGATTAAAAATCTAAATAAATTCTATGGAAAAAAACAAGCGCTGTCTGACGTAACACTTAGCATTAAACCGGGAATGTTTGGTTTGTTGGGCAGAAATGGGGCAGGAAAAACGACATTGATGCGAACACTGGCTGCACTTTTGCAGAAAAAGAGTGGTTCTGTGACAATCTGTGGTATTCCCATTGAAAATGAGAAAGAGATTCGCAAGATTATTGGGTATCTGCCGCAGGAGTTTTCCATGTATCCGTCCATGAATGTTATGGAAGCGATGGACTATCTTGCACTTCTATCTGGATTAAACAAGCAGGAACGGCGAGAACGCATTGAAGTGCTGCTACAAAAAGTTAATTTAACCGAGCACAGAAAGAAAAAAATTAGGGCGCTGTCCGGTGGTATGAAGCGTAGACTTGGAATCGCGCAGGCATTGTTAAACAATCCGAAAGTGCTGATTGTTGATGAACCCACAGCAGGACTTGACCCCGAAGAGCGCATTCGTTTTCGTAATTTGCTATCGGAAGTTGCAGAGGAGCGCATTGTTATTTTATCGACGCATATTGTTGGGGACATTGAAGCCACCTGCGAAAATATTGCAATTTTGGATAGCGGAAAGGTTTTATATCAAGGGACTGTTCACAATTTGCTGGCAGTCGCTGACGGCAAGGTGTTTACAAAAACTGTGGATAGGAAGGAGTTGCCGACTTTAAAAAGGGATTTGATGATTACAGGTATGCACACACAAGGCAGAGATGTCTCTGTCCGCTTTCTAACAGAACATGGCACATCTAACGCAGAAGCTTGTGCGCCGAATATTGAGGATGCTTACATGTTTTATCTAAAGAAAAACGGAGCAGAGTTGGAGGTGAATGGAAATGTTATTTTGGAGTGAACTGAAAAAAACGATAGCCGGCATACCGTATCTTTTGTTTGTTATTGTCGTTGTTATAGCGCTAAATTCACAGGGCGTACTAAACTTTAGCAATGATAAAGTAATTGAGCCAAATCCGACTGCAAATCAAAATTATGGAATAAAAAACGAAGAGATTCCAGAACTTATTATGCCTGCTGCAATAGAAGCACTCTATGCAGAATTTCTGGAAAATAGATATCAAACATACCCAATTGGATTTGTAAAATATGTGAAATTAAATGATGATGAGCAAAGAAAAGTTGCGGAGATTATTGCTGCAATTACAAATATAGAGATAGAAAAAATATACGCTTCACAGGATTCTTGCAGCGACAGAAATGACAATGCTATTGTGGTTGGAGACAATGCAAATATTCAGCCTGATGGGAATGGAGGATTTGTTATTTCACTAGAAAGTGGTATTGCAGAAGAAGTGCAGAAAGATTTAGAACTTTCTGTCAGAAAGGATATGTCTTACTCCCAATTTAAAGAGTTGATGCAGAGTGTGGATGATATTTTAGGTGGCGGTTCAAACTATGCTGCAGAGTCCTTAATTGGTTATGGGCATGTTCCTATCACATATGAGGAGGCGGTTAGGCGCTATGAACTTGTGAAAAACCGAGATCGGTTTACAGGCGGATATGCACGGCTTTTTAGTGACTATGCTGTTGCCATGACGTTCTCCATACTCCCTGTTTTTCTGGCGGTGATTATAGCAATGAAAGATAAGCGCGCAAAAATGTCGGAACTTATCTATATCCGAAAAATATCGAGTGCAAAGATTATTACTATGCGTTTCCTTGCAGTTCTTGCCGCTGCCATGCTGCCAGTTATTGTTTTATCCTATATTTCCAATATTAGTATATGGAATCTGTATCCGGAAATGAAACTAGACTATCTTGCACCACTAAAATATGATCTGGGCTGGATTCTGCCCTCGGCAATGATAACAGCGGCTGTGGGCATTTGCCTGACAGAATTGACAGATACACCAATTGCTGTTGCGGTGTGCGCACTTTGGTGGTTTATAGATGTCAATCTCGGTATGAAGTCTGTCTCTGCTTCCTGCACGTTGTTTCGTCTAGCACCAAGACATAATTCTGGAACAAAATCATATTTTAGGACACAGGACTATATAGACCATTTTCCCAAAATACTTGCGAATCGTCTGTTATTTACTGGTCTGTCTATTGTGCTTGTTGTTGGAACTATATTTATTTATGAAGCAAAACGAAAAGGGAAATTCCTATGGAAAAAATAAAATCTATTACAATTTTTAATATTAGGCATCATGCAATGCTGTCTACTCTTGTTGTTGTCATAATTCTTCTTATCACACCAATATTGTTTGGAACTTCCCAGTTGGATTTGACAGAGTCTGCTATTTTGCTTGAAATGTTTGTCTCTCTAATTGGAATTGTCCTAATTACACCTGTTTTCCAGCCAGAACACGACGATGCAATCCGTGAATTAGTGTCTTCCAAATATGTGAGTACAAATTTGGTATATTTTATTAGAATGACCTACGCAGCCATTCTAATAATCGTATTTACGGGGCTGTTTGCGGTTTATCTGCGTATGCGGCAGTGTGATATAACTTTTTTGTTGTATCTTGGAACAGTTGCAAATGCAGTATTTCTGGGCGCACTTGGCATGATGACTGCCGCACTCACAAACAATACAGTTATTGCCTATATGATACCACTGGTTTATTATGCACTCAATTATGGCGCAGGGGATAAATTGGGAAATTACTATCTGTTTTCAATGTGTATTTCTGATTTTACACCCAAATTGTGGCTGGGGGCGACGGGGATACTGCTTATCTTTAGCGCGCTAATTATAAAAAAAGTGGAAAGGAGGCTTGTGTGACAGGAAGCCAAAAGCGAAACTGTTACAATATTCTCTACTTGATTGGAAAACTTGCAGTGACAACAGCTCCGTTTTTGTTTTCTAGTTTTAGGCAGCCGCTATGTTTCTCGCAGAGTACTTTGCAGATATTCAACCCCATACCAAGATGGTCTGATTCCGTTTTTCCCGCAGCTTTATAAAAGGGTTTTGTGGCTTCCAAAAGATCTCTTGCAGAAAATCCTGCGCCGTCATCTGACACAGTAATAGAAAAATACTCACTTGTAATATAAATAAATACAGCAATTGTGTTTTGTGCATACCGAACAGCGTTTGACAATAGATTTTCATATATTTGCATTATCACAGATAAGTCTAAGTTGATTGTTTCCTCCTGAGAAAAATAGACCTTATCGGAATGTTTAGCGATGTTTTGTTTCCATAAAAATGTCTTGTCTGTACAGACAGATGCACCTGTTATCTGGAGTTGACGAAATAACGTTTCTATATCAATTGGTTGTTTTTGAATATCAATGTCTTCTAAGCGCTGTAAAGTATGCATTGTATTGACATAGTTCTCAAGGCGTGTAATATGGCGCTGCATCATCTTTGCAGTATCAATTATCTTTTCCTTTGGCAGTTCTGGTATATATTTTACAAGTATTTCACTTTGTCCCTTCAGCACAGTGAGCGGTGTTCTTAGATCGTGTGCAAAAGCAGCATTTAGTCGTTTGCGCTCTTCAATCTGACGCCACAATTCCAGATTGTTATCGCGCAGTGCACATCGCATTTTTTCAAAAGATTGACAGAGATGTCCAAATTCATCTGGTCTATCATAATGGATTTCAAAATCAAGATTGTTGTCGGTAATTTTATCTGCCGCAGCTCCAAGGAGTTCCAAAGGTGTTTGCAGTCTAATTTTATAAAAAAGAATGCTTATTACGGCAAGACATACAATAAAGCTTAACGGATATATAACTCCACTTGCAACGCCTAAAATATTATATTTTATTTTATCAAAGGGGGTAAAAAGTGAGAATATATTCAAGGCATAATGGATTTCAATTTCAATTCCATCATTATTATAAAAATTTTGTCCTATGCTGCCATTTGGCGCAATCTGTTCTGTTTTATTTTTATATTCCCTCATATATTTTTGGCGAATTTGATTTTGTTTCCACAAGCAAAGCTCAGAACAGAGTAAACTTAGAAGCAGGGAAGATAAAATGTACAGAATAATATAGAATGCAAAATCTCTTTTAATAGATTTGCGATAAGAGTTTTTCATCAATTTTTTGCCCATCGATACCCAATCCCCCAAACTGTTTCAATATATGGTTTCATATTTGCATCTCTAAATTTCATGCGAATACGTCGAATATGTTCAGCGATAACAGAGGCATCGCCTTCACTGTCATAATCCCAAACAAACTCATAAATACGTTCTTTGCTAAAAACTTGTCCTCTGTGTTGTGATAGAAGTTCAATAATGTCAAACTCCTTTTTGGCAAGCAAAATTGGATTACCATTATAATAGAGACAGCGCTCTGTGTAGTCAATTGCCAAGTTGTCGTCAAAACGAACTTTTGCTGCTTCATGTTGGCGGCGTTCCCGCCGCAGATGTGCTGCGACCCGCGCACCAAGTTCATCCATAGAAAATGGTTTTACTATATAATCATCTCCTCCAACGCCAAAGCCCTTTATTTTGTCCGCATCATCAATTCTTGCGGTCAAAAACAGAATTGGGCAGCAGACAAAATTTCGTATGCGCGAACAGACTTCCATTCCATCAATATCTGGCATATTGATATCAAGCAAGATTAAATCAGGCTGTTTTTGTGTCTGTGTAATTGCCTCCAAACCGTTTGTTGCTGTGAGCACATCATAACCGTTTATCTCAAAGAAATTTTTTAGCATTGTGACAATATCTGCCTCATCGTCGACAATCAGTATTTTTTCTCTCATTGTGTTTCCCTCCAATACAATGATATTGGCAAACTTTCAAATTTTTATCAACTTCCAATTTGATTTTCTACAATTTCCTATTATAGTGGTTTTTATAAGGAAAGGCAATGACAGCACAATAAATAGGGAGGGGCATATTTTGGAAAAAAATTAAATATAAGTGCCATAATGGAATGTATGTTTGCAATGTGGGACATCTTGACAAATGGAAAAGATAGAAATAAAATACAAGAAGAGTAATTACGGAATTTATTAGCAGAGGAATATAAAGGACGGGAGGAGAAGAAATGGCAATCAATATTGCTCCAAAATCAATAGATACAGAGTTGAGTGAACTGATGCGGGATGTTAGTTCTGGTAAGGCACAGTTGCCAGAATTTCAGCGAAGTTGGACATGGGATGATGGTCGAATCCGTGGTATCCTTGCCAGCTTATCACAGGGTTATCCTATGGGTGCTATTATGAGACTGGAGTATGGAAATGAAAGTGTGAAGTTTAAATATCGTACTATCGAGGGAGTTAAAGTACAAGGTGTTACGCCAAATCATCTTATTTTGGATGGGCAGCAACGTCTTACTTCCATGTATCGTGCGACATTTTCAAGAGACCCAGTTGATACAAAAACAGATAAGGGAAAGAATATCAAGCGGTATTATTATGTGGATATAAAGATGTGCCTTGACGAAAACCAAGATCGATATGATGCTGTTATTCCTGTGCCAGAGGACCGTAAAGTAAAAACTGACTTTGACCGTAAAGTCTTGCTGGATTTATCCACCAGAGAACTTGAGTATAAACACGAAATGTTCCCTATCAATATTATTTTTGACAGCAGTGCCAGAGAGGATTGGGCTGATGGATACAAGGAGTATCATAAGTATGATAAGGCCTTTATGGAGAGGTACAAGCAGTTCCGCACGGATGTTATAGAGATTATCATAGGATATAAGCTGCCAGTTATAACACTTGGGCGTGAAACTCCTCGTGAGGCAGTTTGTAAGGTATTTGAAAATGTCAATACTGGTGGTGTTTCTCTTACAGTATTTGAACTGGTGACAGCTACATTTGCTACATACGAATTTGATCTTCGTCAAGATTGGGTGCTTTGCCGTGATATAATTTGGGGTAAAAATGAGCCGTTAAATACAGATGTTATGCATGGTGTGGACGAGACAGCTTTCTTGACGACTGTCACTCTATACAGCAGCTATTTTGCAAATACTATGACAACGTGTAAAAAGAAGGATGTCCTCGCGCTGCCGTTTGAGTCGTATCAGGCGAATAAACAGGCAGTGCTTGAGGGATATAAAATGGCTCGGAAATTCCTTTTTAATCAATATGTATTTCGTATGAGAGATTTGCCATATACTACGCAGTTGATTCCATTAGCGGCAATCTGTGCGGTTATTGGAAAGAGCACCTTCAATCTCCCACAGACGCAAAATATTCTTAAGCAGTGGTATTGGTGCGGAATTATGGGCGAAATGTATGGAGGTGCAAACGAGACTCGATATGCAAATGACATCGAGGATATAGTAGCTGCCATCCACGGAAAACCAAGCTTAAATCGTACAATCAACAGTGCATATTTTTCGGCCACTAGACTGATTTCATTGCAGACCAGAAACAGTGCTGCATACAAGGGTATTATGGCACTTGTCTACCGGGAGAGTTGCAGAGACTTTGTCAAAGGTACTACAATGGATATTGTCAAAAGCATGGATGAAGCTCCAGACATTCATCATATTTTTCCGGAGGCTTATTGTATCCAGCAGGGGTACCGAAAAGAGAAATGGAACAGCATTATTAATAAAACACCTTTGTTGCCGGAGTCAAATCGTCAGATAGGCGGAGATGCTCCCAGCAAATACAGCAACAAGATATTGAAGAAGGC
Organism: Lachnospiraceae bacterium; assembly: GCA_014239155.1. GTDB lineage: Bacteria > Bacillota > Clostridia > Lachnospirales > Lachnospiraceae > COE1. The sequence continues at coordinate 63,632 of JAAZZQ010000068.1, forward strand.
AAATATTGATGAAGTGCAATATAGGACTCGTGTGGAATCGCATCTTGTGAATTATGAGGCCTTTATCAATGATGATTTTGACACTTATTTTGTGGATAGGGCAAAGGCCATTATGAAGGTGATTGAAGACGCTATGGGTAAGATAATTGCTGATAAAAGCTCAGAACAGACGATTCATCTTTATGGAGTCAGCCTTGAATAAAAAATGAATTTTTTTGGAGTAGGGCATTGTATCAAAGATAACATCTCGATACAATGCCTATTTGTGGTTTTGGTAGAATGTTTATTTAATTTGGTGATTCTGCTAATTAATCTGGTATGAACGTAAACATATATATGACGGCCTCATTGAGAATAAAACCATTAATATTTTGAGATCAATAAGATAATGAGGGCTTATGCTATGCTACAAGAAAACTAAATAACAGAAAATTATGAATATATATACAAGATATAAAAATATAGCATAGGGAAATATGCTATAAAGATAAAATTATAAGTAGTACAAAAAACATAATGACAGATGACAATTGCTTAATTTAGTACAAAAAAGAAAAATAAAATACCAAAAGACAGAAAAAATGGATACAGTTTTTATAATAATTGATATGGACAGATATCTGTCCCTCCAATTTGTTATAATTATAACAATTAATTGAGTACTAGCCTAACTGTAATATTTTTCCTGATAAAAGGCAGAAAAAAATTTGAAAAACTTGTAGCATTCCGTTAAAATAATACTATATTTGGCAATATTGCAATACAGGTTTTAAAATGGAGGAAAGATGAGCACGGACAATGAACTTGGGAAAAACGGGAAAATGGAGCGCATTCTCAGCATGTATACAACACTGATGAATGGTGGTTCTCTCTACAAAACATATGAAGCTAAAAAATATGGTGTAAGTACAAAGAGTATTCAGCGGGATATTGATGAAATTCGCAACTTTTTGTCACTTAATGTTGAGAATACAGGTGTTATCAACACAGTGGAATATGACCATGCAAAAGGCAGTTATCGGCTTGTGCAGGCTTCTAAAATAAAATTTACAAACAGCGAAATTCTTGCAATCTGTAAAATTCTTTTGGATAGTAGGGCATTTACAAAAGAGGAAATGGATTCTATGTTGTTGCGGTTAGTGGACTGCTGCGCCAAACCTGAGAACCATAAACTTATCAGAGAATTAATTCAAAACGAGCAATTTTACTATGTGCCACCACAACATAATACAGTGTTTATTGAGACTATGTGGAATATTGGAGAGGCAATACAAAATTGTCACTATATAGAAATTGAATATCAGAAGATGAAAGGACAGGAGGTTGTCAAACGAAAACTTAAGCCAGTATCCATTATTTTTTCAGAGTTTTATTTTTATATGGCAGCCTTTATTGATGATGCGGATGAAGTGCGGGAACATTTTGATGTTATCAATGATGCGTTTCCTACAATTTATCGCATCGATCGAATTAAAAATATGAAAATTTTGAAGGAACCGTTTTATATTCCTTATAAAGACCGTTTTGAGGAGGGGGAGTTTCGCAAAAGAGTACAGTTTATGTATGGCGGAAGGCTACAGCGCGTTAAGTTTCGCTATAAAGGCGAATCCATTGAGGCAGTTAAGGACAGGCTGCCGACAGCGGAAGTGATTCATCATGATGAAAACGGGTATATTGTGACAGCGGAGGTGTTTGGCAAGGGGATAGAGATGTGGATTCGGAGTCAAGGTGAGATGATTGAAGTAATGGACAAATAGATATGCAATAAGTGTCTCAAGGGTATTAGAATGTTATTACGAAATGTAGTCAAATAGTGTTAACTATAGAACATTTGATATTGAGTTAAAGCCATATAGTCATTATAGTGCAAAATAAGAACAATGGAGGAATTATCAATGGCAAAAACAATAAAATTTAATTTGATTTGTGACAATAAACCGATTCGCACAATTGACGATTTGCAAAATAATTTTTTAATAGAAGATGTGATGGAATATTACGATAATGGGCTTCTCGATAGATGGCTTGAAGTGCGCGGTTATGAAAGTGAGTTGGAAAAAGTAAGAGCTATTACAACAGATGAGGTGATGGAGGTTGCAAAACAATTAATCAAAATTTTTAATATTACCATAGAAGACAAAAAGATTGAAGAGAGCATTTATATTTTGTCATTTTTAAAAGAAAGAGAAGAACGATTCTCCATATATCAAAAGAAAAACTATCAAATGAATAAGATTATTAAGGACTATCAAATTAGATATCAACAGCTTGTTGATGGAATGCTGTCCAATCCGAATGATATTGCTATAATAAAAGCAAATATTTGTGAGATGGTATCTAATTATACATGGATTTTTGAGCTGAATCATAGAGCTTTATTTTATGAGCTAATGGAGCAATCATCATTAGCAATTATGTGTCTTTTGATGAATGAACATTCACGAAAATATTATTTAATAGAAGATGAAAATTTAACCTATGACATTGATATTGAGGAGATGTTTGAGGATATTTGCAATATGATTCAGACAAATGATTTTAAGACAGAACTTGGAGAGAATCTAATAACGTTTTCTGGTGTTACAGATGGTTACTGGAAAGATCTTGAACCAAAGGGAAAGAAGTATATGATTATTAGCATGGGGCAGGGAGATTTTGTTCGTGCAGCAGGTGTATCTGGCGGTGATTTAAAGAGTGAAGACATTACAAATAAATTTATTATTTTGGATGGTGTTGATTATAAAAGCAAGTATTCGACGCATAAGCTGCTATATATGGAGGTGTAAGAATGAAAAGGAGCACAGTAGATATTTTAGCTTCCTACATAGATGCTTTGCACCCAATTATATATATCAATCATTTTGACTTCAATGTAATAGATGATGCAATTGCGCGCGTCGGTGAAAATGTGAAGTGTGTAGAGTTTAATAATGCTCTAGGGTTATTGGATTTTAAAACCAAAAGCCCTATGTATGAATGTGATTTAGAGCAGTTTTTGAAACTTACAATGGATGATGGATTTGAACAGGAAACATTTCTTGTGCTGAAGGATGTTCATAACGAATTGAATAATCCTAAAATTATTGCGCTTTTAAAACGAATTGCAGAAAATAATTTATATAAAGACAACTACAATGCTGCAATTTTTATTCTGTCGGAGGTAACTGTAATTCCTTGCGAGCTTGAAAACTATATCACTGTTTTTGATATTCCGTTGCCGACAGCGAGTGAAATCCTCAATATTATCAATAATTTTATAATTGATATGGATATTGTTGTTGAGCAGGAGACGATTGATGACATTGCACTTTCACTGAAAGGATTGAATGAATTTCAGATTAAGCAAATATTAAATTTGGCATATCAGGATGGCGGATGCATTGATCAGGAAGATAAACTACTGATTTTAAAGGAAAAAGAGCAGTTTATAAAGAAATCAGGAATGCTTGAACTTGTTCATTTTACAGAAGATATTGACGATATTGGTGGGCTTGAAAATTTAAAGGAATGGCTTAAAAGAAAAGCAAAAGTGTTTGCGAATTTAGATAAAGCAATTAAGTTCGGTGTTGATGTACCAAAAGGAATTATGATTATTGGTATGCCCGGCTGTGGGAAAAGCCTGACAGCAAAAGCGACAGCAAGTTTATTTGAAATTCCCTTGGTGCGTCTTGACGTGGGCAGGCTTCTTGGAAAGTATGTTGGAGAATCGGAAGAGAATATGCGCAGGGCATTGAAACTTTCGGAGGCGATAAGTCCTTGTGTTCTTTGGATTGATGAAATTGAAAAGGCATTTGCCGGTGTTGGCAGTGATGGTGGAGGAAATGATGTTACTACAAGATTATTTGGTCAGTTTCTGACATGGATGCAGGAAAAGGAAAATACTGTTTTTATTGTTGCAACGGCAAATGATATCTCAAGAATGCCGCCGGAATTTTTGAGAAAAGGACGTTTTGATGAATTGTTTTTCGTCGATTTGCCTAATGGGGAAGAGCGGAGAAAGATTCTTGATATTCACTTAAAGAAACGAAGGAAATGGCATAAAAATATTAATTCCATTATATTGATAAAAGAGACAGAAGGGTTTAATGGTGCTGATTTAGAGGCAGTTGTCAAGGATACAATTGAATTGGCATTTATAGAAGGCAGAGATACGATTACAACAGATGATTTGCTAAAATCTGTAAAAGATACAAAATCTATTTCAAGTACTTTAAAGGAGAAAATTGCTGAGATTAAATCAACTATCGATAAGATTGACATTAAGCCCGCAAGTAAACAAGAGGTTCGTTAAAAGGAGATTTTATCTATGAATGAAAAGGAAACAGAAGCATTACTTCTTGACGAAGAACATAAACCAATATTGATTGAAGAGGAATGTAGGGAATTAAAACCAATATTAACTGAATTTGTAGAGTGCTATGCCTCAAACAAAGATAAGCCGGTTGAAGAATGGCTGAGCCAAAAAATGCAGGAACAACTTCCCGGTAGAACTTCGGATGAAATTACTGGATTGACAAATGAAATTATCACAACATTAAAAGTAGACGAGGAAAATCAGGCATCTTTGTCTAAAGCAATTTCAGACGGCAGGAGTAAGGAAAGTTGGTTTGCATCAACGACACAAAAGGCAGTTTCTGCCATGTCAACACAAGAAGCAGCAAAATATCTTACAGAGTTAGATCAAGCACTTCAAATAGCCAACGAATCTCTATACAGAACAATTACAACACAGGCTGGTACAATCAGTCAAAATCCAAGATTAGACGGATTTATTGCAGAACAATATCATGTACAGACGTTTAATATAAATGCCAAAGCAGCAGGGAGCCCATATCGTGCAAAGGTATTAGAACCAACAGGAAATGGCTATGCAAAGAACTCTGTTGATATTGTTATTCTTGACAGTGACAATAAAGTTGTAAGACGGTATCAGTCAAAATACTGCAAAGATGCCAAAGCAACGGAGAAGGCATTTGAACATGGAGACTATAGGGGACAGCGAAAATTAGTTCCAGAAGGTCAGGAAAATGAAATTCAAAAGAAAGTCACTACAGTGATAGAGGCGCCGGATGGAACAACAAGTAACCCACTTACAAAATCACGTGCGGAGCAAATGCGGGATGAGGCGCAAAGTGGTGCGTGGAATGAATTAAATTGGAGCGAGTATGCAACCAAAGATTTGGCGCTTGGAATAGGAAAACAGGCAGGATATGCAGCCCTTCAAGGCGCAGCAATTGGTGTGGGAAGTGATGTTGCACAAAAACTGTGGAATGGAGAGGAAATTGCGTCAGAGGAAATCATAGAAACTGCGCTTGTAAGCGGGGTTGATTTTGGAGTTAAAGCGGCAGCAGCAGGTGCTTTAAAGGTGGGAGTAGAAAAAGAAATTATAACGGTTATTCCGAAAGGTACACCAGCAGGAACAATTGCAAATATTGCATATGTCGCTATTGAAGACGCTAAAGTTGTCGGTAAAATGATGTCTGGTGAAGTATCATTTAAAGAGGGGATTGAAAAAATTGAACAGACAACAGTCGCAACTACCGCCGGATTGGCTACAATGGCCGAGGGAGCGACTATAGGGGCAGCAATCGGGACTGCGTTTGGTCCGGCAGGAACTGCAATTGGTGGGTTTATAGGCGGCTCTGTTGGCTATATGGCAGGTTCTAAGGTTGGCGAGACGATTGTGAAAGCAGTTCAAAAAATAAGAGATGGTGCAAGCAAAGTCATAAAAGAAGTAGCATCAGGTATCAAGAATGTGGCAAATGCGGCAATAGATGGAATAAAAAGATTTTGTAGCGGAGTCGCCAGTTTTTTGGGATTCTAGTATACGTTAACACAAAACGCTAAGAAGTGTTTAGAAGGGATAATTCGTTATGACAGGCGGAGATAAACAATATCCCCTGTTGGAAAACAGTGAGGAAAACAGGGAGCTTTTACAAAAGAAGGACAAGTGCGATAAGTATGATTATATTACAGCAGTAGCTTGCGGTGCGATAGGTGGCATGATTGACATTTTTTTAGTGGGTGCGCCCGGTGACAGCGTACTTGGAAATTGGACAGATAAACAAGTGGATCATACTGTTATGGCATTTGCAAGACATTTGGGCTGGAATCCAAAGGCAAAGAACAGCAATAACGCAAACAGTGCAATTGGATTTTTGGAACAAAGATTTAAAATAAATTATGATCAGAGAAAGCCAAGTGATGTTGGTAATCTTTTTAATATAGCGCCTCGCACGCATCATATGATGTCATTGGCACACTCGCCAGACATTATTGGATTGTTTTTTTCTGTGTTAAATCAGTTTACATCAACATCATCTTTTTTTGCGGACGGAAAACTAATTACAATAGCAACAGATACCTATGAGTTACAAGGAGGAAACTTTGTGACAAAGATAATGTGTGGTATCGCAAACTGGTTTGGGCACTTAATGTCAGATGTGGCAGGGAGTTCTGGGGCGCATGGACGAGGAACAGGAATTGTTATACCATTTTATGAACTTTTTGGTTTGTGTAAATTTGGCAGCTTTACGACTCAAAATGGACAAAAAGATTTTTCGGAAATTGCAATGCAGGCATTTACGCAAGGATATGATTTTCGCTTTGGATTGGCACAGGCGATTCCTGTAGTTGTTACTGAGTTGAGTATTCGTCTGATTTGGGCACTTAGACGACGATTTCAGTATCGAATGCCCATCAAAGAGTGTATTCCAAGTATGAGGCATTCGGAATTGCGTGTTATGCTATTAATCGGAAATGGAACACTTTGTGTTATGGATGGCTTTGATGCTGCGATTCGGTCAGGCGGGAATTTTTTAATGTTTTTTATGAGGATAAATATTGTTGCATGGTTTCGATTTGCTATGCTTGTTATAAAGGAGGTATTTATCAGAATCGGTATTACAGACGCGCTTCAAAAGTATGTTGAGGCATTTCAGCGAATCAATGAGGCATTACAGGAATATTTAAAACAGTTGGAAAAAATTGACTTTGCATTGTTTCGCTCAGAGACAGAACAATACAATAAATTGCTGGAAACATTCAAATCAATTAAGACGGATAAAGACCTTACAGTATTTTTATTAAATACATATGAAAGTCTAGATATAAATAAGCCTTGGGAGGGAGATTTTGATGCGCATATGTCGAATAAGAATGGAACGTTGGTGTTTCGATAGTGTTTATGTGTGATTGTTGTGGATGTTGTTGCAGAAATTTGTCCAAGTCAGAACTGTATCTGGATTTGGATAGAGGAGATGGAATATGCAAGTATCTTGAGGGGAATTTATGCTTGATATATGAGGAACGCCCCTTGCTTTGCAGAGTGGATGATTGTTATGAATTGTTCTTTAAGGACAGTATTTCGGTGGAAGAATACTATAAATTGAATATGGATGTGTGTAAAAAATTAAAAGATATGGAGGAATGAACGATGCCATTACCATTTATATTAGGAGCTGCAGCTGCAATCGCAGGAATTGCAGGAGTGGGCAGCGGAATATCAGGCGCAGTGAAAATGAAAGAGGCAAATGATACGATGGAGTCTGCTGATAGGCAGCACAAGCAAAACATTGAGCGGTTTGAAACAATCAGTGACAGCGCAAATAGCTCAATGGACGAACTTGGAACACTTGAGTTGGAGATTTTAAATAGCTTTGAGGATTTTTCTAATACCATAGAAAGAATACAAAATAGACCACAATTTGAAGAATATAGAAAAGAAGGAGTGGTATTGCCAGCTTACAATAAAGAGGAATTGACAAGTGTGTCTGTCGGTGCAGGTGTTTTGCTTGGCGGTCTTGGTGGAGCAGCCTTAGGAACGGCAGGCGGATTTGCGGCGGCGGGGGCAACAACATCAGCAGTAATGGCTTTGGGAACGGCATCTACGGGAACAGCAATTGCATCGTTAAGTGGAGCGGCGGCTACAAATGCTACACTGGCAGCGCTAGGAGGAGGTGCTATTGCAGCAGGAGGAGGCGGAATGGCCTTGGGAACCACAATACTTGGGGCAGCAACACTTGGGGTAGGGCTTCTTGTCGGAGGTATTATTTTTAATACGACAGGAGAAAAACTTTCTGACAAAGCAGACGAAGCGTATAGGCAAATGAAGGAAGCAGAAAAAAAGATTGATCTAATTTGTGACTATTTATCTGATTTGGAGGAGACAGCAGACCGATATTATAATACGCTTGATACAGTTAATGATAAGTATCAGGAGATGTTTGGCAAGTTATCTTGTATCGTAAATAAAAACCATAAGACAGATTGGAGTTTATTTACAGAACAGGAGAAGATAGTAACAGAAAATACCATACTATTAGTCGGGCTTTTATATAAAATGTGTCAGGTAAGTCTTGTGAATAAGGCTGATGACGAGGATGAGATGAATACAATAAATAAGTTTGAGATAAAAGAAGCAACTGCAAACGCCAAAAAAGTAATTGAGAGCAATCCTTCAATAGGAAAAGTTTTTATAGACGAATACAATGATGACGAAGACGAAGAAGATGACGATGATGAATATGATGATGAAGAAGATGACGAATATGACGACGAAGATGATGAATATGATGACGATGATGAAGAAGATAACGAAGACGAAGATGATGAAGAAGATGACGAGTATGATGACGATGATGAATATGATGATGAAGAAGATGACGAATATGACGACGAAGATGAAGACGACGAATATGATGATGAAGAAGATGACGAATATGACGACGAAGATGATGACGACGAATATGATGACGATGATGACGAAGACGACGAATATGATGACGATGATGATGGCGATTTTTATTAGAAATACATTACAGTTTGCAGGGATTTAGAATATTAGCGAGTTTTATTGATTGATGTTTTGTAATAGTGAAAATAACGAGTACTAAAAAACATATGATGCGCCGCCATCACTTAAAGAAGTGGGGGCTTGTTACAGGGTAATACTAATATATGAAATAGCAATAGACTATCTCTGTTCGCTCGACGGTTCTTGTGAATGGGATACATTTGTATCTTGGGCATTTTACGCACAGAAGGAAGTTTGGTGTTCGCATTTTTATTTCTTTGTGCATCCACATAGATCTGGTCGGCAATATTGTTTATTGTTGTATATATACTGGCGGTCAAAAAGACTGACCGCTCAGTATAATATGATGCGCACAACCGCATAAGGAAAATGCCGCTTTGCAATTTTTCCCTCATCTCTAAAATGAGGGACTTTTTGTTGCAAATGGCTAAAAATAAATTTTATAAATAGAAAATTCCATTATGGGTATATTGAAAGAATTATACGATATAAGGAAACAGCTATATAGAAGACATATCTTTTTTCAGGAGGAAAATTTCATTTATTTTAATTCAGCAAAAATATTTTTTGCGTTTTAAATTTAGCAAAATAGTGAAAATTTTCCCATTTCATTTACACATTGCTTAAAATATTCAAAATTTCTTTATATTTTGTTCAAATTTTTTACATTTTATAGAAAATGAACATGAAGTTTCAGTTAAAAATATTTCATTTTTACTTTAAAATCATAAAATATTCAACTAAATCATAAAATATTATACATCAATTGTAAAATTTATATCTAAAATAGATAAATAGTGTATAAATTTGTATTGTTTACTTGCACAAAATTATATAAAATGCACAAAGCAAGGTTGATTTACAAATAAATTTGCGTTAAAATTATCTTACAAAAGTCAAAAGACTTTTAGCAAAAATTCAATTAGGGAGGAAACAGAAATGAAGAAAAAAGTAGTATCGTTACTTGTTGCAGCAATGACAGTTGCCAGCCTTACAGCTTGCGGAGGCTCTGATGCACCAGCGGCAAATCAGGAGCCGGCTCCAGCACCAGCAGAGAAGCAGGAAGCGGAGCCCGCGTCGGCAGAAAAGCAGGAGGCAGAGCCAGCACCAGCAGAGAGTCAGGCGGAGACACCAGCACCAGCAGCGGATGGCGAAGTTATTAGTGTAGGCTTTGCACAGGTTGGTCATGAATCTGACTGGCGTGCTGCAAATACAAAGAATTATCAGGATACATTCAGTGCAGAAAATGGCTATGAATTATCTTTTGTGGACTGTGATAATGATCATGCAGTTCAGATTGAAACCGTTCGTGGTTTTATTGAGCAGGAGTTGGATTATATTTGTATCGCTCCAATTCAATCTGCAGGATGGGATACTGTTCTTCAGGAAGCAAAAGATGCAGGAATACCAGTTCTTATTGTAGACCGTGCAGTGGATGCGGATCCATCTCTTTATACAACGGCACTTGGCTGCGACATGGTAGCAGAGGGCGAGGCAGCAGGAAACTGGCTTGCTGAATACCTAAATGGTGAGGATGCAAATATTCTTGTGATTGAAGGTTCTGTGGGGGCGTCTGCTACACTTGGACGTACAGAAGGTTTTAACAATATTGTCGCACAGAACTCTAACTGGAAAGTTCTTGATTCCCAGTCTGGTGATTTTACACAGGCAGGTGGGCAGGAAGTTATGGAGTCCTTCATTAAGTCTTACAGTGATTTTAACGTTGTAGTCTGCCAGAACGACAACGAGGCATATGGTGCAATGGATGCGATGGACGCAGCAGGTATTACATATGGTGTTGATGGTGATGTGACCATTATATCTTTTGACGCAACACATGATGGACTGCAATATACACTGGATGGAAAGATTACTTGTAACGTAGAGTGCAATCCTCTTCAGGCAGGTTTCGCAGAAGGTGTTATCAAGAAACTTCAGGCGGGTGAGTCTGTTGACGCATGGACGCTCGTTGTTGATGAAGCGTTTGTAGCACCGGGAATCACAAGCAACTATGCGATTACAATGACACAGGAAGTATTGGATGGCCGTGCTTATTAATAAATATATAGTAGCTATATGACCTGCTAAAGTCAGGTTTTATATAAGGCAGTTTCCGAATAAAATAAAAATGTGGTGGTAGAGGGGAGGACTTGTTTTTCTCCCCTCTATTTTACAGAAAAACTCTGGAGAGGAGATGGCGATATGGATAGTAATATTGTTTTAAGTGCAAAAGGAATCTGTATGACCTTCCCCGGTGTAAAAGCGTTGCAAAATGTGGATTTTAACTTGAGAAAAGGTGAGATTCGAGCACTTATGGGCGAGAATGGTGCCGGAAAATCTACGCTAATCAAATGCCTTACTGGGGTCAATAAGTTTGAAGCCGGAGAAATCCATCTGGATGGTATTGATGGTCCAGTTGTGAACAGAGACACACTCGACGCACAGCGTAAGGGGATTTCCACGGTATATCAGGAAGTCAACCTTTGTCCAAACCTGTCCGTGGCAGAAAATCTGTTTATTGGTAGGGAGCCGATGACCAAATTTCATACGGTAAACAGGAGAAAAATGAATGAGATGGCTGCAAAGCTAATGCAGGAGTTGGAACTTGACGTTGACGTAACACAAAATCTGGAAGAGTACTCACTTGCATTGCAGCAGATGATTGCGATTGCCCGCGCAGTAGATATGGACTGCAAGGTTCTGATTCTGGATGAACCAACCTCCTCACTAGATGATAATGAAGTGGCAAAGCTTTTTGTCATGATGAGAAGGCTTCGTAAAAAAGGCGTTGGAATTATGTTCGTGACACACTTTCTTGAGCAGGTTTATGAGGTCTGCGATGGTATTACAGTTCTTAGAAATGGTACATTAGTCGGTGAGTATACTATTGAGGAACTACCCCGCGTCAAGCTTGTCGCTGCCATGATGGGAAAAGATTTTGACGATCTTGCAAGTATTAAGCAAGAAGGCAGCGGCGACAAGTCGAAAGAGCCGCTTGTTATTGACGCGAAAGGGTTGAGTCATGCCGGAACAATTAAACCATTTGACTTGGAGATACATAAAGGGGAGGTTATTGGACTGACTGGACTACTTGGAAGTGGCCGAAGCGAGTTAGCACGTGCAATTTATGGTGCAGACAGAGCACAGACAGGAACTTTGAAAGTAAAGGGGCAGGAAGTCTCTATTAAAAATCCAATTGATGCCATGAATCTTGGCATGGGGCTTTTGCCAGATGATAGAAAGGCAGAGGGAATTATTGGAGATTTGTCTGTCCGCGAAAATATTATTCTTGCCATGCAGGCAAAACTTGGTATTTTTAAAAAAATTCCAATGGCAAAGCAGATTGAGATTGCAGACAAATTTATTGAGATGTTGCAAATTAAGACAGCAAGCAGAGAGACTTTGATTAAGCAACTTTCTGGCGGAAATCAGCAAAAGGCAATTTTGGCAAGATGGCTTGCAACCAACCCAGATTTTCTAATTTTGGATGAACCGACCCGTGGTATTGATATTGGAACCAAGACTGAAATTCAGAAATTAGTGTTAAAACTTGCGGACGAGGGAAAGAGCGTGATGTTTATCTCTTCCGAAATAGAAGAGATGCTTAGAACCTGTAACCGTATGGCAGTGCTCAGAGATGGCGCTAAGGTCGGAGAAATCAGTGGTGATGATCTGACACAAGAAGGTGTCATGAAAGCAATTGCGGGAGGTGGGAAATAATGGATAAAGTCAAAAAAATTACAAAAATGAAGCTGTTTTTGCCAATTTTCAGTATGCTTCTTGTCATGATGATCAATGTGATTTATGATATTGCAAGCGGAAATCCGCCTTTTGGGTTCTTTTCAATTAGTATTAATAATGGTATTTTATATGGGCGATTAATTGATGTATTGAATCGTGGCAGTGAGGTGGCAATTCTGGCAATCGGCATGACATTGGTGGTATCCGCATCAGCGGGTACTGATATTTCTGTTGGTTCTGTGATGAGTCTATCTGGCGGTCTTTGCTGTATGTTGCTTGCAGGTTATGGCGTGACCAATGTAAGCGAGTACGCAGTTCCGTTGTGGGTAGGCATGTTTGCGGGCATTGCAATCGCTTGTGTATGTGGTTTGTTCAATGGTTTTTTGGTGGCTTATATGAACATACAACCAATGGTTGCTACGTTAATTTTATGGTCGGCAGGCAGAGCAATTGGATTGCTTTTGTGTAACAGCAATATTGTGTATGTACGTGTTCCTTCTTTTCAGTTTTTTGGTGCGTATTGCGGCATCATTCCAACACCGATTTTGATCGCGGCAATTTGCGTTGCCATTGCATCTATCGTATTGAAATCAACAGCGCTTGGAACATATATTCAGAGTGTTGGTATCAACAAGAGAGCTTCCAGAATTTCTGGATTTAATTCTGCAAAGATTATTTTGTTGTGTTATGTGATTTGTGGTTTGTGTGCAGGGATTGCTGGACTGGTTGCAACCTGTAGAATTTACTCAGCAGATACAAATAATATTGGTTTGAATATGGAACTTGACGCAATCCTTGCAGTGGCATTAGGCGGGAACAGTCTTGGCGGCGGTAAATTTAATCTGGCTGGTTCTATTATTGGTGCCTATACAATTCAAGCAATCACAACAACGCTGTATGCGTTGGGAGTATCTTCTGCGCAAGCTCCAGTATTTAAAGCAATTGTGGTTATTCTGATTGTCGTGATTCAGTCGCAGCCTGTAAAGGATTATTTCAAGAAACTGTCCGCTAAGAAGGCAGGAGCAAAGGAGGCGGCATAAACATGAAAAAAATAAAACTTGGAGGCAATAATATTTTATTGGCAATCACCGTAGTTCTGTTCGTGGTTATGTATTTGGGCGGCTGTATTATTTATGCTGACAAAGGGTTTACACATCTGCAAACCTTTTTGAATGTGCTTATTAACAATGCAGGATTGATTGCTGTTGCAAGCGGTATGACTTGCGTGATGTTGACTGGTGGTATTGATATTTCTGTCGGCTCTCTTATTGCTATGGATTGTATGTTTCTTGCAGTTGGTATGGAACATTGGGGGATGAAGAGTCCCATATTGATTATTATGGTATTGGTGATTGGTGTTGTGTTTGGAATGGTTCAGGGGTACTGTGTGGCTTATCTTGAGATTCAACCATTTATCGTCACTATGGCGGGCATGTTTTTTGCTAGAGGTATGACCGCAGTTATCTGTAAGGATCAGGTGAGTATTGTTTCAGACAAACTGTTTACGGCGATTTCTAACACAAAGATTAGTATTCCGTTTGGCGGATATGTCAACAAAAAAGGTATTTATCAGACACCCTTTGTACGTCCGACAGTTATTGTAGCGCTTTTGGTGGTCATTCTTGTTTTCCTAATGTTAAAATACACAAAGTTTGGCAGAAGTATTTATGCGGTGGGAGGCAATCAGATTTCTGCAACGCTGATGGGATTAAATGTCAAGAGAACAAAATTGCTGACTTATACATTGTGCAGTTTATTAACATCAATTGGCGGCATCTGCTATTGCCTAAATACCATGTGCGGTACGACTACACAGGCGACAGGTTTGGAAATGGATGCAATCTCTTCTTCTGTTATCGGTGGAACACTGCTTACAGGTGGCGTGGGCAATGTCCTTGGCTCTCTAGTCGGTGTGCTGATTAATGGTACGATTTCCACACTTGTGAAATCAAATGGAAAACTTGTCAGCTCATGGGCAAATATTATTACGGCGATATTGCTGTGCTTCTTTATTCTATTGCAAGCAATATTTGCTAAAGTGAAAGAAAGTAAAAAAGCATAATAATTATCCCCTTGTCTTCTGTTGGAGGGCAGGGGGATTTTACTAAATTTACAAAGTTCTTATCTCATATCTATATCCTTATCTTGTATACGAAGTATAACCACGCTGTACTCATATAATAGTCATATAAATTTGCGCAATTTATATAGAGCCATTAATGCATAATTTTAAGTTATGTGTATAGGTTTTGGCATATTGTCCGCCATATAAAGATATATATACTTGTAATACTATATTTTTTTTTCGTATGTGTATATTTTTGTGTGATAGTTATTTTAAATAGGCTTTTGCCCATGTGACATAAAATAACACAAAAATTTCAAAAACAGAACTACTACTATTCCAAATTTTATAGAAAATTTTTGTAAAAATGTAATGACATACTAATTTAAATATAGTATAATTTTACTTGGAACTAATTAACAACTTTTTTAGAAAGGTAGGTATTGCTTATGAAGAAAGCAAAAAGGCTAATCTGTTTTTTGTTATCTGTGATTATGGCATTAAGTATGTCCGTATCCGTTTTTGCTGCGGAAGCACAACCAGCAGATAGTACCACTGTAGGAACTTTGACAATTTTCTCTTCAAATGATGGTGGAAATTCCTCTTGGGATACATCGGGTCATGCATTTATTGCATTTAAAAATTCTTCCTCTTCTTCTGTCACAGTAGGAGGGTTGAATGTGGGGGCTGGTCATGAAATCACAATAGGAACATGGGGAAACAAATCTCAACATACAGGAATTTGGTATAATCTTGAATCCTACTTTGCTAATAATAATAGTGCTTACGGAAATCGTGTTTCTCTTTCAATGTCTGTAACGCAAAGTGACATAGATACAATCAATAGTATTATCAGTAAGAATGATAAATGGTCGCTAACAAACAATTGTTCTTGGTTTGCTGTAAAAGTTTGGAATAGTGTTTCTTCAAAAACCTTGAGTGCTGGTACTCCAAACACACCAACTTCGCTTATGTCAAGCATAAAGTCTAAAACTGGCTATCAAACAGGACGTTCTATCAGTAATGCGACCCCTATCGGATATGTAAGCAATGGTTCATTTGTAACAGTAACAATGACAAATGCTGCTAATGTTTTTAGGGCTGGTGATACAGCAATTATAAATACAACTATTGGTACTGCCGAATTTATTACACCTATCGACATGAATCCATATAGTTACATTGTTGATTAAGGATAGTAGCTTCGCTATTTCGATTATGTTTTTACCAGTATTGATACCACATTAATAAAAAGAAGAGTGTATCAGATATCATGATATGATACACTCTTCTTTTTATATTGCTATCTTTTTTGTGCAACTATCACTATAATAATGCATATAGCAATACAAATTAAAAAGGGAATTGCCCATAAAAAAGCAGTACTAGCAGGTGCACTATATCCTGCATTTTCAACTCCCCAAAGCATTTTTCCATAATTAAAAGCTACAACAACACACATCACATTGGACAGCAAAATTGCAAGTACAATAAACATACAACGAATCTTTTTCATAATGATAATCCACCTTTCCGCGAAAGGTGTTGATGGGGTTAAACCTTCAATTCCTTTCACTATCTTTTTTTTCTGGTATTATCTTTTTATGGGTAAATTATAACAAAAAATTTATATTATAGCAACCGTTCGTTTTACGACCTTAACCCGCCATCTAAAGCTAATGGTATTGCGGTTGTTCCATTTCAAAAGGGAAAAACAACAAATATCATGACATGAGATAATTAAATTATAGAAAATATATAGGGAAATTGCAACTAAACTGTTTTGTAAATGTTTTTTTTCATAACTTGTTCCTTATTAATTGTAAACTGATGTTTTGCATTGTTATGTCGGGCGATGGTATTTTGATGGACGTTGCGATACACATTATCTTTGTTATCTTGCAATGCATAGATAGCGTTTGGTGATAAAGAGGAAAGGGTGATTAAATATTAGATAATCACAATTGGATCACACCCTTGTTTCCATGTATGGCAGCCAAATGTTAACTGGAATTGATCGTGTATCTGAGGCGACAAAATTTAATGAAACCTATTTGCTAAAAGGAAGTACATTAGGCACTTCTTCAGAGAAGAGAGTCAATGCGTGCAATGCAGGTATCGAGGGGAAGCTTGTTGGCAAGGGGGTCTCAATTCCGGCGGAAGTGCAGGTTCCGCAGAAACGTTTTGTTATTACAAAAGGTTCTACAACAATAAAGGATGCCTTAAAGTTTAACTTGCATGTAGGCGCAGATGCTGATATGACCAACTAAATTGGTGTTACAATGGATACTAAGGGGCTTGGCATTTAGAAGCTTGATGTAATTGGCAGAGATGACAATAGTGAGAAGATTAATGACAGCGGTGTGGCAGCAACCTATGCAATTAATTCTATCTCAGACGCAATAGCAAAAGTATCCGCACGACGTTCTCTTCTGGGTGCAGTTCAGAACAGATTAGAGCATACAATCAACAATTTTGACAACGTTGTAGAGAACACAACAGCAGCAGAGGGCCAGATTCGTGATACAGATATGGCTACAGAGATGGTAAGATATTCTAGCGCAAACATTTTGTCATAGGCAGGTCAGTCAATGCTTGCGCAGGCAAATCAGGACAATCAGGGCATTCCTAGTGTCAGTTTTGTGCTATTATTATTTTTATAAATTATAAAACTAAATTTTTTGGACAAATTTGTGCAAACACGGACAGGAATTTTAACATGGAAAAGGTTATTATTATTTTATGCAGGAGGATTAAGTAAAATGTCAATACAACTGATACAACAGGCGATTTGTTATATGGAAGC
Organism: Lachnospiraceae bacterium; assembly: GCA_014239155.1. Classification (GTDB taxonomy): domain Bacteria; phylum Bacillota; class Clostridia; order Lachnospirales; family Lachnospiraceae; genus COE1. The sequence goes on from JAAZZQ010000068.1 coordinate 81,059, forward strand.
GCATATTTATGAAGATATCAATTATACTGAGGTGGCAAAAAGTATCCACATGTCGAACTACAATTTTCACCGGGCATTTAGCTTTATTGTTGGAATGACAGCCAACGAGTATTTAAAGAAAAGGCGTCTTACATTAGCAGCGCAGGAGCTTCAAACCACTAATTTGTCGGTAATTGATGTCGCATATAAATATGGTTACGAATCGCCAGAAAGTTTTTCAAAAGCTTTTTCCCGGTTTCATGGTTCAACGCCAAAACAGGCAAAGCGAAAAGGCGCAAAACTTCATTTGTTTAATCCCCTTGTAATAAAAATTATTGTGGAAGGTGGTAGTATTATGGATTACAGAATGGAACACAGGGAACAACAACAGTTTATCGCATTGGTGAGAGCGTTTCAAAATGAGATTATTAATGATGACAATAACCATAACATTTCTGACTTCTGGACAGAGAGTTATGAGAAGAATTTAATTGAACCAATGAGACAGCTTTGTGCCAAGGGAAAACGCGATTTATATGGTTTGTGCAATCCGGTAAAAGAAAACGAAACACACTTTGATTATGGGATTGGTGTTATTGTCGATGAGGATACAGATATTACAGAATTGAAGAAGCTTATTGACAGTGGTTATATCTTATGGAAGACGGAACCAGCGGATTACGCTGTATTTCAATGCTTAGGTTCTGACGGTAACTGTATCGGCGAGACATGGAGCAAGTTTTTCAAAGAATTTTCTCCGCAGACAGGTTATGTGCAGACAGACAGCACAGACTATGAAATCTATTTTGAGAATGGAGAAAAAGGGGTGTTCTGCGAGTTGTGGATACCTGTTAAGAAAAATTGACTTTTTCTTCTTCTATATAGGACTGCTTTATCCGATCGGCAATTAGAATTTTCAAGAATGCCAATCGGATAAAGTAGTATGCCTTGAAATAAAAAAACATATGTTTTTATTCTCTTGCAGTTTGCGTTTTGTTATTTTTGGTCAACCCATGATAAATCAACTGTGTGTTGGAAATCAAAAGCTGGCTCTCTGCAAAGATGATTTATGCCTATAAGTTGAAGTGAAGAGGCTTTAGTACAAAGACTGGGTATCAGGGAACTGGACTTTGCAATGTTCAGAAAATCATTAATTCGTATGATAATGTATTGTTGGAAACAATAATACAATGTGGTTATTTCATCCAGCATGTGGAGCTTTCTGGCGAAAAGGAGTAACGTCGTATGTTAAGTATTTTTGTGCGCGAGGATAATGCTGCACAGCGGAAAACTATTGTGCAAATAATTCACAATACTGTGTCAATAGAAGAATTAAATATGCAATTTGTTTTAGATACAAAAGATCCTTATTTATTGCTAGAAGAGGTCAAGACCAGCCAAAACACAGGCATTTATTTTCCTCGATATCGACCGAAACAGCGGTATGAATGGAATGAAACTGGCACAACAAATCAGATTGTTTGATCCGCGTGGTTTTATCGTATTTATATCTGCACATTCTGAACTAAGTTATATGACCTTTCAGTATTGGGTAGAGGCGATGGACTTTGTATTAAAAGACAACCCTGCCGAAGTGAAAGTAAAAATTAGAGAATGTTTGTTAAATGCAATGGAACGCTATATGCTTCGGACTAACAAGGCACATAGTTTGTTTTTCTTCCACCAATTAAGATACTCACAGTAAATGAAATTTGCGTGGGTATCTCAATGGTCAGGTTTCTACAGTTTTTTACTATTTCGTTACAATAATACCCTGTCTGTATGCAGTTAGCAATAATTCCAAATCATGGATGGTCTCTTTAATTTCCTTTCCATTGTCTGTATCTTTGACCATCACGCGTTCCGGTTCTGTCTCAAAAAAGTTGGATGAGGATTCTATATCCTTATTTTCTGACAGTACTTTTGCAATGCTTTCAAATGGCTGGTGTGCCTTTAGACGCATTCCATGAGAATTGTAGATTAGTGTATATCCTGCGATACCTGTTGTTTTTTGATATGCGCGGCAGAAACCGCCGTCTATCACAATAAGACGATTATTTGCCTTTAACGGGGATTCGCCTTTTGATACCTTAATTGGTGTGTGCCCATTAATAATATGTGAGATTGAACCATCTAATCCAAATTCATGGAGGATTTTTATACAATATTTTTCCTGCTGATAATAACGGTAATACGGATTCTTTGGTTCGTTGTAGGTGCTCTCATCCACCACAAAAGTCCGCTCAAAGGTTTTCATTGTCCTGCCTGCTAATGGCGATTTTTTTCCGCACCATAAATACCACATAAAATCAATATCAGACTGATTAAAATTTCCAAAAAAGGCGCGTCTTGCAACCTTGGCTGCATAGTCCATATATTCTTTTCCCTTGTAATCTCTGCCATCAAGGTTCATGCTTGCAAATTCGCCATCTTCTGTCATGGGGATACAACCATGAAATAAAAGATTGCCATTGTAACACAGATAAGTACTGCCCTTTTCATATAGAAATCTTACATGTTTTCTAAGCATATGGCTATTTATAAATGCTGCCTTGAGGTCTTCTATAACTTGTTGCTCATCCGCCGAAAGGGTATATGCTTCTTTTTCATTTAGTGTTGGAAAAGAACAGTCTTTTAGTTTATATTCCTGTGCGCCAATTTTAACAACACCGCGCGCTTTATCAATTTTGTCAAGGAGAAGTCTGTCTGCCATATCATACTCTGGATGGCGCAGGATAATCTGTCCCTCAAGCTTGAATAAAATAACGGAAATTGCTTTCAGTGCTGCTTCCATTGGCGGTATATTTGGATAGGTCTGCTCCGCGAACAGTGTCAGTGATCGCAGACTGATTGCATAAGTGTTTTCAAGGATTTCAATATTGTCATATTTAAGATTGTTTCTAAGGACATTTGCAATACATGCCTCATTTCCACACGCAGCTCCCATCCATAAAATATCGTGATTTCCCCATTCAATATCCACAGAATGATGCGTTATTAGCAGATCTATAATTTTATCTGCATTAGGTCCTCGGTCATAGATGTCACCCACAATATGGAGATGATCGACTGCAAGACGCTTGATAAGTCTGCTTAGCGCTTCAATAAAGGCACCAGCGCTGTCAATATCAATAATGGTATCCAATATTTTCTCATGATAGATATATTGGTTGTTGTCCTCGTCTTGCTGTGCATGCAAAAGCTCGTCAATAATATAGCTAAATTCTGAGGGCAGCGCTTTTCTGACCTTGGAGCGCGTGTATTTTGAGGATAAAAATTTTGCAAGTTCTGTTAAATTTTTAAGATTTATTTTGTACCATTGCGGAGTTAATAATTGTTGCTTTTTTAGAAGTTTTAGTTTCTCGACAGGATAATATACAAGTGTACAGATTTCTTGACGCTCTTTTGGTGTCATGCGGTCCGCAAAGATCATATCAACCTTTTCTTTAATGACGCCTGCTGCATTGTTCATTATGTGGTAAAATGCTTCATACTCGCCATGAATGTCACTCATAAAGTGTTCTGTTCCCTTGGGGAGATTTAGGATTGCCTTTAAATTAATAATTTCACGGCATACCGATGGAATTGATGGGTATTTTGTTGCCAGAAGTTTTAGATATTTTTGCTTCTCGTCTGTTAAATTCATAATTTGCACCAAGCCTCAAGCGAAAATGCTTGCATTTTCATTTGAGGCGCAAACACAAAGGGTGAAAGATATGTGTTTGCATTTTATCCCTTTCTCTTTTTTTCTTTCACCCTTTTCCTTTCCTTTATTAGATTTTTTACAAAGGCTTCTTTGCAGTTTCTTGGGAATTGAAGTCTCAGAATTTTTCCGTAAATTTTGATTGTTAAACTATATAGTTATATTATTCGCTTATTTTTTAGATTCGTCAATTAAAAATGGGCATTATCATTAACTTTTTGCGGGGCAGGAATGCACATTTTGTGAGAATATGATTTAGGTTATCAAGGAGGATACGGGTTCACAAAATCTACACATTAAATTTAAACTTCATTTAAGCTTTGCATTTTATACTCACTCTATACCAAGGAACTTTTTATAACAAAGACTTGTCTAAATGCTTGCGATTTGTAACAGTTCAGCCCTTGGTTTCCTGTTACAGACATCAAGCCATGCAAAACCACTTCGTGGTGGCTTGATGTATCTCTGCCACTACACAGTTTTACGTGGCTTATAAAGCCATAATTTGCAATAAATGCAAAGTCCTAGACTGAACTGTAACTGCGATTTTCTTTTTTATAAAGAAACATTTATGTGGTGTGCTTGTCACAAGCAATTCCTGAACAGTTCCTTAGAAATAGCTGACGTATCTTGGATAAAACAATACAACGATAATAGAGAGGTCAAAGATGATGTTTGTAACATGTTTGGCAGAAATGGAGGAAAAGAATGGCAGATCAGGCAGTATTTGAGCGTTATGAATTGAAGTATAAAATGACAAGGCGGCAGAGGCGTGCAGTGCTTGAATCAATGCTTCCTTATATGAAGCTAGATCACTATGGGCATACTACAATCAGAAATATTTATTTTGATACGGATAATTACATATTGGTGCGACACTCTATTGAGAAACCTATCTATAAGGAAAAGCTTCGTATCCGAAGCTATAAGCAGGTTTCGGCGCAGGATAAAGTGTTTATAGAACTTAAGAAGAAGTATAATGATGTTGTGTATAAGCGGCGCGAATCGCTTTCCCAACTTGAGACATTGGAATGGATTGTGCAGGACACGCCATTTCCAAAGGCAACACAGATTGGCAATGAGATTGATTATTTTTTTGAACACTATAAGACGCTGAAACCTAAGGTATTTTTGTCCTATGAGCGGGAAGCCTTTTACGCATTGGATGGCAGTGATTTTCGCGTGACATTTGATGAAAATATTCTTGCCAGACAAGAAGAGCTTTCCCTCTCAAGGGAAGTGTGGGGTGAGCACTTGATGGATGAAAATTATATATTAATGGAAATTAAGACATCAGGAGGCATTCCGCTCTGGATGTCACATATTTTGACACAGGAAAAATTGTATAAGACTTCTTTTTCTAAATATGGAACTGCATATGAGAAACTTATATGTGGCAAAAAGCAAGAGACAACAGTGCATAGCTATATTGCATAAGTTTAGGGGGATAATTATGGTGGAAATGGTTTTTCGAGGATTGTTTGATACAGAGACAGCGTATGTAATATCGGTGACAAATTTTATCATTTGCATTGTCAGTTCACTTGTTATAGGATGGATAATCTCTATAATGTACATGTATAAAAATACTTATTCCAGAAGTTTTATTGTGACAATTGCCACAATTCCAGCTATTGTATGTGTGGTGATTATGATGGTGAATGGGAATGTTGGTGCAGGTGTGGCGGTGGCAGGTGCATTTAGCCTAGTGCGTTTCCGTTCAGCGCCCGGTACAGCAAAGGAAATTGGTGTGCTGTTTATGGCGATGGGAGCGGGCATTATTATAGGAATGGGATATATTGCCTATGCATTTTTGTTTGTGGTGATTTTGGGGATTGTTGATATGTTTTATGCACAGATTGGCTTTGGCACAAGAAAACACCCGGCGTTGGAGCGGACGCTGCATGTGACAATACCAGAAGATTTGGATTATGTGGAAGTGTTTGACGATCTGTTTGAAAAATATACAGAAAAACATAGTCTTATCAATGTCAAGACAACAAATATGGGGAGTTTGTTCAAACTAACATATCAGATTACTTTTTGCGAGACTACTGTGGAAAAGGCTTTTATTGACGCAGTGCGCTGTAGGAACGGAAATCTTGAGGTGGCACTATCCAATCAGGAAACAAATGGAACAGAAATGATGTGAAACTGTAATTTTAAAGGAGCAAAGAGAATGATAAATAAAAAACAATCTTATAAAATTGCTGTAGTATGTGTATTCAGTCTGCTTATAACGGCATGTGCAAGCACTGTGCCAAAAGAAAACACAGATAATATAGAAGCGGTTGCATCTACAGAAAGTGCAGAAACAATAAAAACAACGACAGAGGTCAATGTTGATACATCAAGTTTGTTTTCTAATCGCGATTTGAGTGGAGAATACGAAACGTCAAAGTGCGAGAACATTACGCTTTCAGATGCAGGGTGTACAACAACTTCTCAAAATGTATTGATTGACGGCAGCGTTGTTACAGTTACAGGAGAAGGAGACTATCTTTTGAATGGTATGTTGAGCGACGGGCAAATTATTATTGATGTGGACAAAACAGAAAAGGTTCAGTTGGTGCTAAACGGTGTGGATATTACTTCAAAAACCTCTGCAGCTATCTATGTAAAAAATGCAGATAAGGTGTTTGTAACGCTTGCGGATAACACAGAAAATACGCTGGCAAATGATGGTGTATTTGAAGCAGTGGATGACAATAACATTGACGCGGTTATTTTTTCCAAGGAAGATTTAACCTTAAATGGAACAGGTGCCCTTTCCATTCATTCGTCGGCGGGGCATGGAATTGTGTCTAAAGATGACTTGGTAATTACAAATGGAATGTATGAGATTACAGCAGCATCACATGGCATGACAGGTAAGGACAGTGTGGCAATTGCTGACGGGAATTTTTATATTACGGCTGGAAAGGCTGCTATCAAATCAGTGAATGATGATGATACAACATTGGGGAATGTATATATTGTCGGTGGAAAATATACATTGTCGGCAGGCAGTGATGGGATCAATGCACTAAATACAATTCAAGTTTCTGGCGGTGAGATTGTGGTAGAACAATCTTATGAGGGATTGGAGGCAAGAGTTATTGATTTGTCTGGTGGCGAGATTACAATTACTGCACAGGATGATGGGTTAAATGCAACAGATAAGCGAACAAGTGCAGATGAGAATACAGACACAGATAAAAGTACTGTTGATAAAAGTTTTCGCGGCGGACATGGTGGCATGAGTCAATCAAATCCAGAGGCTAGTATTCAAATTTCTGGTGGTATTATTCGTGTCAATGCGGAAGGAGATGGTGTGGATTCCAATGGAACACTTTCTGTAAGTGGTGGTGAACTTTATGTGATGGGTTCCTCTAGTGGCAAAGATAGTGCGCTGGACTATGATATGGAGGGCATAATTTGTGGCGGTATTGTAGTGGCAGCAGGACAGAGTAGCATGGCACAGAATTTTGGTGCAAACTCGACACAGGGCACTATTCTTGTTAACACACAGGAACAGAATGCGGCAGGCAGTGATATTAAATTGTTTGACAGCAAGGGAAAAGAACTTATTGCATGGACAACACAAAAAGGCTATAATTCTGTAGTGATTAGCTGCCCAGAAATACAGACAGGTGAAACCTATACAATAAAAACTGGTGAGACATCAACAGAAATTACAATGGACGGATTAATTTACGGTGAAAGTGGTGGATTTGGAGGAGGAAGACAAGGATTTAAAAAGGGAGAACGCCCAGAAGGAATGCCGGAATCTCCAAATTTTAAAAGAGAGAAACGCCCAGAGACAACACCAGAACTTCCTGATGGGAAGGGAGTGTAAAAAATAGTATTGTGTTCCAAAATTCTTGAAATCACTAGAAAAATCAAGTAGGAAAGATAAAACTTCCCTACTCGATTAACGTCACAATTAATTGTGCTAGTTTTTAAGATAAGTCAAAGTCCATATTCCGATAGCAACTGTTTTTGAAATAAGGGATCGCTGGTCGAACGTTCAATGTCGTCATATCGTTTATCTTTTACAAGATGTGCATATAATTGATTCATACGCTGTTCTCCACGTTGCCCTCCTCGCTGTTCTCCGCGTTGTTCTCCGCGCTGTTCTGCTTCATATATGGACTGATTATAATCCAGTATCGCTTTTTCACGTGCCTCGTATTCCAGACGTTTTTGTTCATCCTGACTGATGATTTGCAACTGATTATAGGCACTTTTAATATAGGGATCTTTCTCTGCAATCATATTAAATTCCTCCGTTTTTTCAGCGTTGATAAATTTAGCCCACAACTCGACACGACTACTGTCTTCCTTTATTTTTGGGGGAAGTTTTGGGAGTTCGATTACATGGAACTCCATTTTGTCTGTGTATTTAAATCGGCGTGTATCCTCGGTAATATGAAAACAGGAATAAAATTGCGTCTCTTCTTCAAAAAGTATGAAGTCGAGAATGCTGATGCTCACACACTTTTTAAACACATTATATTTTTGTCCCGGTTTAATTTGATCTGTATACATTTTGGCAGTATAGAACAGAGAGCGGTCGGCCCATACTTTTAATTCAGAAAGTTGGATTTCAGTGTCAATCTCAGTATCGTCGTTCATGAGAATTCTGACATCTAGGATGCCAAGTTTGTCATCTGCGTGTGCTTGCCGTAGATAAGGGTTCAGTATACAGGTTGACTTGATGCTCTCCGGGTCTAAATTCAGTACAGCAGCCAGAAATCCAGTGCGTGCTTTGTCATTGTTCATGATTTCTTTAAATGCAAAATCAATTTTGGGTTTCATTAAGAAATTATCCATAGCGTCTCCTTGTTATACTTCAGTTTTGAATCGCAGTAGCGAAAAGAGGTTTGCTTCTCAATTTTTTAAGTGTTCATTTAAAAATTCTACTTCACTTTTAATTTCAATTATAAGGGTATCAATAGAAATGTCAACAAAAGGTCAAAATAAAACAAAAATATAGTAATAAAAGTTTTCAATCAATATATTATTTTGGTATGGACTAATAAATATTGACATTAAAATATAAAAGGTAAAGAGAAAGTTTTGTGAGCATTTTATAAGTGGTGTTCAATCTAACAAAAAGCCAAACAAGTGCTTGAAAGAATGAAAAATTTTTCTAATTAATTGAAAATATAGGAAAGAATATGATATTATATTTATATCAAATAGGAAAGAAGAGTCGTGTGAAAAATAAATTTTTTACACGATAAATTTGTGTTTACGCCCAATTCGTAGGTGCATCAAGAATGGAGACCAATATGCAAATAAATGAAGCAATACTAAAACATTACTTAAAAAATGTTATGTTTATAACTGGAACAGCATATGCCGGAAAATCGACAATGGTAAAAATGCTCGCTGAGAATTATGGACTCGTTTGTTGCGGTGAAAATTATGATTGTATTCCTGACGGAATATTAACGCCAGATCAATATCCTAACTTATGTTATTTTCAAACGATGAAAGACTGGCAAGAGTTTATTAACCGGTCACCAGATGCATATGAAAGATGGATTTTTGCTAATATGCGGGAGGTCGCAGAATTTGAAATCACGTTTCTTATTTCCATAGCAAAATCCCAGAAGGTTATAGTGGATACCAACATTCCACTTGATATACTGCATAAAATAGCAGATTACAATCAGGTTGCGGTAATGCTGTCGCCACAGTCGATGTCGGTTGAACACTTTTTTGACCGTGATGATCCAGATAAAATATTTATAAAAGAACAAATAATGAAAGCAGAAAATCCCCAAAAGACAATGAAAAACTATCTTGCGTGTATTGCAAAAATTAATAGTAAAGCTCACTATGACGAATTTGCCAATAGCGGATTTTTTACAATAGTAAGAGAGAATACGGTAGCTGATACAAAATTGCAAACATTACAAACCCTTGCGAAACACTTTGGGTTGACTGAGATGAAGACCATACGCTCAAAATAACAATGTTTTTGAATTGGAGGAAAGAATATGTCTGAACAAAAAGGACTTGAGTGGACATTTGATACAGTTGCTGAAAAGTACGAGAGAATGCGGCCCTCATATCCGCAGGATTTATATGATGATATTTTCAAAGCAATCTCAATAAATATATCAAGTAAAGCAGTCGAAATTGGAATTGGTGGGGGACAGGCTACATTGCCTATATTGGAAACGGGCTGTGATGTGTTAGCTGTGGAATATGGGAAAAACTTTACACAATTATGTCGTGAAAAATTCAAACAATATAAGAATTTTTCGGTAGTTCCTATGAAATTTGAAGAGTATTCTTGTGAGAGTAATTCTTATGATTTAGTCTATTCTGCTTCTGCTTTTCATTGGGTGCCAGAAGAAATTGGATATACTAAGGTATTCGATATATTGAAAAGAGGAGGTGTATTTGCACGCTTTGCGAATCATCCATATCAGGATATAGGGCGGGAAGAAATGAGTCAGGCAATTCAGGAATTATATGCAATATATTTATCACACTCGCGGAAACCAAATAGGTATACAGATGAGCAAGCCAAGAATCTAGCAGAGATTGCAAACAAATACGGTTTCACTGATATAGATTACAAATTATATGATCGTACCCGAACATTTACGGCAGAAGAATATGTAGATCTGCTCAATACATATTCCGACCATAATGCGCTTGCAGAGAATGTTAAAAAAGAGTTTTTTGGCAAAGTCAAAGATACAATTAATCAATATGGAGGTCATATCACAATATATGACACGATTGACTTGCAACTGGCAAGAAAGCCGTAATAAAGACTATTATTCATTATCTGAGATTTAACGAATTATAAGAATGGAACAGACCGATTGTATGTTAAAAAATTGAATACAGTTTATGCCATGATACAGTGTAGTTTTATAACTCAAAAATTGATATATCGCTGTTACAATAGAGGACATACAAAATTGATAATTAGAATTTGAAGAAAGGAATAACTTATGGATATTTTATTTAGTACTGAAGAGTATGTGTTTTCTTATAGAGTTGCGGGTATCTGTGTACAAAATAGAAGTGTGCTGTTGCAAAAGCCTACTAATGACACTGCATTTGCGTTTCCCGGCGGGCATGTGGCATTTGGGGAAAGCAATGAACAGACTCTTATAAGGGAATTCCAAGAGGAAATCGGTGCTGATATTTCAGTGGGAGATTTGAAGTGGGTAGGAGAGATTTTCTTTCCGTGGGGCAATAAACCATGTCATCAAATTTGCTTGTACTATACCGTAGAAATTAATTCTAAAAATATTCCAATGGAAGGTATGTTTATGGGAAAGGAACAATTAGAAGGACAGCAATTTAAGTTGGAGTTTCACTGGGTTCCATTTGAAAAGTTAAAAAGTACAGAAGTCTATCCCACAAATGTTGTACAACTTATGAATCATATTGAAGGTGGCGTGCAACATTTTGTTTATAGAGAATAAGCAGAAAACTCCAATTTATCATAGACATTAAAAGTTTCTGTGTTTATAAATTCTTAATACAAGATAAAGTTTTTATATTTAATCTATTTTTAATCTAAACAGCATTTTTCATTAATTTTTATTGTTTATGATGGTATTATCAACAGAGCACAAAAACAGTGTTCTTCGGTAGAGAATGATAGTACTGGATAAACAATTGAAAGGAGAGAAAAAATGGATAATTTTGAAAAGGTAGAAAAATTAAGAGAACATGCAAATGTATCCTATGAGGAGGCAAAGCAGGCTTTGGAAAACAGCAACTGGGATATCCTTGACGCCATGATTTACTTAGAACAGAGCGGCAAGGTACATGGTCCGGAGCATGCAAGTTACACAACACAGGCAGAGAAAGTAAAGATTAAGTTGGATGAAAAAGAATGCAAATCAACCTTTTCTGATAATCTAAAACGATTTGGAGACTGGTGTTTAGGGTTGATTGAGAAAGGAAATAATAATAGTTTCTGTGTGGAGCGAGAGGATAGAGAAATTTTTCGAGTGCCAATTACCTTGTTGGTGGTATTAATGTTTTTCTCATTTTGGGTAGTCGTTCCACTGTTAGTGATTGGGTTATTTTTTGATATGAGATATCATTTTGCTGGACCAAATGTCAGAAGCGTAGACATTGATATTAACAAGGCAATGGACAGTGCAGCAGATGCGGCGGAGAGCATTAAAAATGAGTTTGGAAACGGTACAAAACAAGAGGATAAATAATTAGATATGTATGGGGCTGGCTATAACAAAATAGCCAGTCTCTTTATGCACATGGGCACCCAAAAGATATATTGTCAGTGAAGTTGACGGGTACTTAACACGTGAGTAGGGGAAAAGTTTTCCCCCTACTTGATTAATAGATTAAAAAAGTTATTTTACTGTGAGGAGGCAAGGATGGCAATGACCATTTTGATTGTGGAGGATGAAGAAAAGATAGGACGTTTTTTGGAGTTAGAGCTTCTACACGAAGGCTATGAGGTGATAAAGGCAGTAAATGGAAGAGACGGATTAGAGAAGGCACAAAGTGGTAAAGCAGATTTGGTGGTGCTGGATGTAATGCTTCCTGAGTTAAATGGTTTTGAGGTGTTGCGGCGGCTGCGTAAAAATTCAGATATTCCTGTTATTATGCTTACAGCCCGCGATGAGGTCATGGATAAGGTTGCGGGATTAGACGGCGGTGCGGACGACTATATGACCAAACCATTTGCCATTGAGGAATTACTTGCCCGCATCCGTTTGGTGCTCAAAAAGCGTGGTGGTGTGGTCAGTTTGGACAAAAATCAGCTTTGTGTTGGAAAACTTAGGATGGATGTGCAGCGCTATGAGGTTTCCTACGACGGGAAACAAGTTGAGTTGACACATAGAGAATTTGAACTTTTGCGGGTGTTGCTCGAAAACAAGAATATAGTGATTTCGAGGGATACTTTACTAGAAAAGGTCTGTGGGTATGATTATATGGGGGAGACAAATATCATTGATGTATATGTACGATATCTTCGGAGCAAGCTTGATGATGTGTTTCAGGTAAAAATTATTCAGACAGTGCGGGGAGTGGGGTATTGTATTAAAGATGAAAACTAAAAAAAAAGAGAATAAAAATAAAGACAGGAAAAATACAGACAATAAGAAAAACAAGTCGTTTGATACTGTGCGAGTGACTTCCATTGCGAGAAAAATTAGTCTAAATAATGTTGGACGTATGTTGCTTGCATATATGGGAATGGATATGTTGTTATTGTTGATACTTGTGGCTGTTTTTGTCATAGGCATGGATTTGCAGATGACAGGAAAATTTTCTATCTCTTATAATAGAGAGTTTTTCTATAATAGGGATTTATGGAAAGTAGGATACATTGTCTCGGATACTACAAATAATATATTGTATCAGGTGCCAATTGGAATTTGGCTTGGGTTGTTGCGCATTGGAGGATTAATTGTCTTGGCGGCACAAATATTTGATTTGATTACTATGGCTTTTTCCGGGACAACACAGGTGCGCAGAGAACTGCGCCCATTAAACCAGATTGCGGCGCGGGCGCAGGAACTGAGTGAGATGGCTTTTGATGAGACAAAATACCACAATCTGGAAAATGCAATAACGAACTTAAAAGTGGAAGCTATGGAAAATGGAATCCAAATGCACGATAAGGAATTGCAGGGAATTGAAACAGCCTTAAATGGGCTGATCGAACGAATTCGTGCTTCTTACAAACAACAAACGCAATTTGTGTCAGACGCTTCACATGAGTTGCGCACACCCATTGCTGTTATACAAGGATATGTCAACATGCTTGACCGATGGGGAAAAGAAGACACGGCAATTCTTGAGGAGTCTATTGAAGCGATAAAAAATGAGGCGAATCATATGCAGAAGTTGGTTGAACAACTTCTGTTTTTGGCAAGAGGAGATTCCAATCGGCAAAATCTCGATAGGAAAATTCATAGATTGAACAATATTATGCGAGAGGTCTATGAGGAGTCTTTGATGATAGATGAAAAACACCGTTATCGCTTTGAGGAGTCGGGAGTCGTTCAGGTGTATGGGGACAGCGATATGTTAAAACAGTCGGCAAGAATATTGATTGATAATGCTGCAAAATACACAAAACAGGGAGAGGAGATTTTGATCCGTGTGGGTGCATGGAAGGATGGAGCGCCATTTTATGGTATACAGGATAGCGGGATTGGTATGTCACAGGAGGATGTGAGTCATGCATTTGACCGCTTTTATCGGGCTGATTCTGTGCGAAACAGTAAGACGGGGGGCACAGGACTTGGTCTTTCGATTGCGAAATGGATTGTCGACAAGCATCAAGGATATTATGACATTATAAGCCGAGAAGGATTGGGAACACGATTTAGCGTGGTGTTTCCTGCTGTAGATGAGTTGCACTCCTAAAAGTTTTAGGAGTGTAATTTATTTTCATCTTTTTTAAATTCTGTGAAAAGCTAAAAAACTGCGTAGTGACTTGATAATTGGTTTGGGGTGTAACTTCAAAAATAAAAGAGAACTTGCCATTGGATATGCCGTCATATATAATAGGAATAGGAAAGAAGGGAATTGTTTATGTGGTTCATATTTGCGTTGTTGTCCGCAGTGTTTGCGGCACTGACTTCTATATTGGCAAAAGTTGGAATTACGGGAGTGAACTCGAATCTTGCAACTGCCATTAGGACAGTAGTTGTAGTGGTGATGGCATGGGGGATGGTATTTTTGACAAATGTCCAGGGTGGTATCATGCAGATAGGAAGAAAGAGCTGGATTTTTCTTATTTTATCTGGGCTTGCAACAGGTGCATCTTGGCTGTGTTACTACCGTGCGTTGCAAATTGGGGAGGTTTCAAAAGTTGTTCCAGTTGATAAATTGAGTGTTGTTATTACGCTAGTGCTTGGATTTGTATTTTTGCATGAGCGATTTAGTGCCAAATCACTGATTGGGTGTATTTTGATTGGTGCGGGAACATTAGTGATGGTGTTTTAAATTTTATAAAAAAGTATGGAATAACTTTGCGAAAATGTTTTATAGAGTTGTAAGAACTATTTCGCATAAATTTATGACAGAAGGTTTAGGGATAACAAAGTACATCTGATAACAGGAGGAGACTATGGCATTTACACATCTGCATGTGCATACGGAGTATAGTTTACTTGATGGCTCTAACAAAATTAAGGAATATGTCAAGCGTGTAAAGGAGCTTGGCATGGATAGTGCGGCAATTACAGATCATGGCGTTATGTATGGTGTGATTGATTTTTATAAGGAAGCGAAGGCAAATGGTATTAAGCCAATTCTTGGGTGTGAGGTTTATGTTGCACCCAACTCACGTTTTGATAAGGAAATCGGTGGAGGCGAGGACCGATATCATCATTTGGTATTATTGGCGGAAAACAATGTCGGTTATGCTAATTTAATGAAGATTGTAAGCAAGGGTTTTACGGAGGGATATTACTATAAACCGCGTGTAGATATGGAAGTTTTAGAGCAATATCATGAGGGTGTTATCGCACTCTCTGCCTGTCTTGCGGGCGAGGTACCAAAGCTGCTGGCAAGGGGATTGTATCAGGAGGCAAAAAAGATAGCGCTTAAATATGAGCAATGTTTTGGCAAGGGTAACTATTTCTTTGAGTTGCAGGATCACGGCATTACAGACCAGAGGACAGTTAACACAGCACTGTTGCGATTAAGCAAGGAGATGGACATACCACTTGTGGCGACAAATGATATTCATTATACACTTGCGGAGGATGCTCAGTCACATGATATTCTACTTTGCATACAGACTGCAAAAAAGGTTTCAGATGAAGACCGAATGCGCTATGAGGGAGGGCAGTATTATGTCAAGAGTGAGCTTGAGATGCGCGAACTGTTTCCCTATGCGCAGCAGGCGATTGACAATACAGCATTAATAGCGGATCGCTGTAATGTAGAAATTGAGTTTGGCGTGACAAAATTGCCTAAATTTGAGGTGCCAGAGGGATATGATTCGTGGAGTTATCTCAATAAACTCTGCACGGATGGTGTAAATGAACGTTATCCGAATGATGATGGTGATATTCGGGAAAAGCTAGACTATGAACTTGGCGTAATTCAGAAGATGGGGTATGTTGATTATTTTCTAATTGTTTGGGATTTTATTAATTGGGCACGGGAACATGATATTCCAGTTGGACCGGGGCGCGGCTCAGCGGCAGGAAGCATTGTATCATATTGTCTTCATATTACAAATATTGACCCAATACGTTATAGCCTATTGTTTGAACGCTTTTTAAATCCAGAACGCGTTTCTATGCCAGATATTGATATTGATTTTTGCTATGAGCGAAGGCAGGAAGTGATTGATTATGTCAGTGAAAAATATGGACATGACAAGGTGGTACAAATTGTCACATTTGGTACAATGGCTGCAAAGGGTGTGATACGTGATGTTGGGCGCGCGTTGGATCTTCCATACAATTATGTGGATGGAATAGCAAAGATGATACCAAATGAAGGCAATGCGCCAGCTAGCATTACGCGGGCATTGGAGATGAATCCTGAGTTTCGCACGCTGTACCAACAAGATGAACAGGTTCGATATCTCATTGATATGTGTAAAAGATTGGAGGGGCTACCGCGCCACACTTCTATGCATGCGGCGGGAGTAGTTATCTGTCAGAAACCAGCGGATGAGTTTGTACCGTTGTCTCGCGGAAGTGATGGTGCTATCACAACACAGTTTACAATGACTACAATTGAAGAGCTAGGACTGCTAAAAATGGACTTTTTGGGATTGCGCACCTTGACTGTAATTAAAGATGCCGTAAACAATGTGGAGAAAACCACAGGCGTTCATATTGATGTGGATCATATTGACTATGATGACAAAAAGGTTTTGACTTCTCTTGGGACTGGAAAGACGGACGGCGTGTTCCAGCTTGAAAGTCAGGGTATGAAAAACTTTATGAAGGAGTTAAAGCCTCAAAATCTTGAGGATATTATTGCAGGTATTTCGCTCTATCGTCCGGGACCTATGGATTTTATCCCTGCATATATTCGTGGAAAGAATAATCACAATGCTGTCACTTATGCATGCCCGCAATTGGAGCCAATTTTGGCACCCACATATGGTTGTATTGTCTATCAGGAACAGGTGATGCAGATTGTACGTGATCTTGGTGGATATACTTTGGGACGCAGTGACTTAGTACGCCGTGCAATGAGCAAGAAAAAACAGTATGTGATGGAACAGGAGCGCAAAAATTTTGTGCATGGTAATGCTGAGGAGGGTGTGCCGGGGTGTGTGGCATGTGGTATTTCAGAGGCAGTGGCTGATCAGATATATGGAACAATGATGGATTTTGCAAAGTATGCGTTTAACAAGTCTCATGCGGCGTGCTATGCAGTTGTTGCTTACCAAACAGCATATCTAAAATACTATTATCCAGTGGAGTTTATGGCAGCCCTTTTGACATCGGTAATAGACAATGCCTCCAAAGTGTCAGAGTACATTATGGTTTGCAAGAGCATGGGAATTGAAATTCTACCGCCAGATATCAATGAAGGAGAAAGCGGATTTTCCGTGTCAAACGGTGCAATTCGCTATGCGTTAAACGCGATTAAGAGTGTTGGAAAAACGGTTATTGATGGAATTACGATCGAGCGAAAAGCACATGGAAAATATCAGGATTTGAAAGATTTTATTGAGCGTACACAGGGCGTTGATGTCAATAAGCGCGCGATTGAGAATTTTATTAAGGCAGGTGCATTTGATAGTTTTGGTGCAACCAGAAAACAGCTTATGAGTGTCTATGCGCAGATCCTTGACAGCATTGTACATACCAGACGCGGTGTGATGGCAGGGCAGATATCATTGTTTGATATTGTTTCAGAGGAGGACAAGAAGGAGCTTGAAATTCCAATGCCCAACGTTGGGGAATATGAGAAGGAGCTATTACTTAGCTTTGAGAAAGAAGTGCTGGGCTTTTATGTCAGTGGACATCCAATGGAAGAATATCAGACTTTATGGGAAAAGCGTATCACAGTAAAGACTTCGGATTTTTATCTTGATGAGGAGACAGGACAGACGCATGTGGAGGATAATGCAAAGGCAGTGATTGGTGGTATGATTATGGATAAAAAGATAAAATATACCAAGCAGGATAAGATTATGGCATTTCTCACACTGGAAGATTTGGTGGGCAGTGTGGAGGTCGTGGTATTTCCAAATGCATATGAAAAGTATTCGTCAAAACTTTTGGAAGAAAATAAGGTTTTTATTGAGGGTAGAGTGAAGGTGGAAGATGAGCGCGACGGCAAATTAATTTGCGAGCAGATTACTGCATTTGATGAAATTCCAAGAAAGGTTTGGTTAAAGTTTCCAGATATGAATACCTATGTCAGCAAGGAGGCTGTTTTATTTGACGCGATTTATGAATCAGAGGGGATAGACAATGTTATTATATATATAGAAGAAACACGTCAAAAAAAGATGTTGCCACCAAATCGAAACATAAAGGCAGACAGAGCAGTTCTTGACAAGTTGCGAATGCTATTTGGGGAGGAGAATGTGAAAGTGGTCGGATAAGATTTGATAAAAAATTATCAATAAATATTGTAATATAAGAAAAAAAGGTTTAAAATATTTATGATTGCGACAGGGAATCTTTTCGCGGATGATACAGATTATATAATGCAAAAATGTTTTAAGCTTGCAGGCAAAACAAGGGGATATTTTTATATAACAGGAGGTAAAACAATGTCTAGTGAAATCAAGACGATAGGTGTATTGACAAGCGGGGGGGATGCACCGGGAATGAATGCTGCAATTCGTGCAGTGGTAAGAAAGGCTTTGACGAACAATGTAAAGGTGAAGGGAATCAAGCGTGGCTATATGGGACTTCTCAATGAGGAGATTGTTGACATGCAGGCATACAGCGTGGCTGATATTATCCAAAAGGGCGGCACAATCCTTGGAACGGCGAGATGTCTTGAATTTAAGGAAGAGAATATACAACAGATGGCTGTGGAAATTTGCCGTAAACATGGGATTGATGGGCTTGTTGTGATTGGCGGAGATGGTTCTTACAGGGGGGCGCAAGGACTTGCAAGACATGGTATCAATACGGTTGGTGTGCCGGGAACAATTGACCTTGATATTGCATGTACAGAGTACACAATTGGATTTGATACAGCAATCAATACGGCGATGGAGGCGATTGATAAGGTAAGGGATACCTCTTCTTCTCACGAGCGCTGCTCTATCATTGAGGTTATGGGAAGACATGCTGGGTATATCGCACTCTGGACGGGTGTTGCCAACGGTGCGGAAGATATCCTTATTCCAGAGAAATATAATTATGATGAACAGGAATTGATTAACAATATTGTCAGAAGCAGAAAGAAAGGAAAGACGCACCATCTTATTGTCAATGCCGAGGGAATTGGTCATTCTACATCAATGGCAAAGAGAATTGAGGCGGCTACAGGAATTGAGACAAGGGCGACGATACTTGGCTATCTACAGCGTGGCGGCAATCCGACTTGTAAGGACAGATTTTACGCATCGATTATGGGTGCATATGCAGCCGATATCTTGTGTGATGGCAAGTCAAATAGAGTTGTGGCGTACAAACATGGTTCTTTTGTGGATTATGATATTGAGGAAGCACTAAATATGAAAAAGGGAATTGACGAATATCAGTTTGATATTTGCCGGAAGTTGTCCAGATAAGGAATTTTACAGATATGAATCGAGTAGGGGAAAAATTTTCCCCTACTCACGCGCCGGGCGTCCATGTGCATAAAAAAGTCAAACATATTTTAATGTTTGGCTTTTTTTGTGCAGACCTATGCAGAGGAAATAAGCTGCTATAGCGGCGCACGGTGTGTATGGAAGATAAACCATGACTTTGTTATACATATGGATATACAAATGAAATCTGTTAACAAGAAATAATTTAAACGAAGTCCTGTCTGAACAGTAACATTGTTTTAATCTGCATATATGAAGTGATTTCACAGTAAACGCAAGCTTTATGAAGATTTTATAAACAGATATTCTTTATATGTGATTTTGGCACTTTGAATTTTATTTTTTTGATTTCCAAGTTTTTATAGTGATATAACAGGATGTTAGCTCTTGTGTCATTTCAATAAAAAAGGCTTACAATCTTTGTTAAAAACGTAGACATGGGTTTATCGTGGAAATGATTTGCGATACTCTTGTTTTATATAGTAAAAGTGATATAATTAACATTGGTCTGTAAAAGCACCGTAAAAATAATGGATACAGTGCCTAAAGCCTTAAAAATAATAAAAATAAAGGATAAAAATATTATGGCATTAGAATTTAATAATAGGAAACCCAAAGCTAGAAAGTCTACCACAAGAATGATTGCGTTTGGTTTTGCAATGATTATTCTAATAGGAACATTGTTGCTCTCGCTGCCATTTGCCAATAAGTCTGGTCATGGGAATATTTTAAATGCACTTTTTACAGCGACTTCCGCAACTTGTGTCACAGGACTTGTGGTTGTAGATACGTATCAGAATTGGACTATTTTTGGGCAAATTGTTATTCTCTGTATGATACAGGTTGGCGGTTTGGGATTTATGACAATTGGAGCTTATATTTCTGTACTTCTTAAAAAACGCATAGGATTGCAAGAGCGCGAACAGTTGCAAGAGAGTGTAAATACGTTAGAAATAGCAGGCGTTGTCCGTCTGGTCAAAAAGATTGTTCAGGGAGCACTCGGCATTGAATTTTTAGGCGCAATCTTACTTGCATTTCGATTTATACCACGGTTTGGAGCAATAAAGGGAATTTATTTTTCGCTGTTTCATGCAGTGTCTGCGTTTTGCAATGGTGGTTTTGACTTGATGGGAACCAATGAAGCTTATTCTTCCCTTGTTGCGTTTGAAGGAGATGTGCTAGTGAATCTTGTGGTTGTGTCCTTGATTCTAGTGGGAGGAATTGGTTTTATTGTCTGGGATGATGTAGCGCGCAACAAATGGCATTTTAGCCGATATCTGTTGCATACTAAAATTGTGATTACTGTGACATTTCTATTAACTGCGATTGGGACAGTTTTGTTTCTAGTTACAGAAAATAGTGCAGCCTTTGTGGGTATGAGTCCATTAGAAAAGTTTTTGGGTGCTTTGTTCTCTTCTGTCACGCCAAGAACAGCAGGATTTAATTCTGTAGACACAGCGTCATTGTCAAATTCAGGAAAATTGGTGACAATGATTATGATGTTTATCGGTGGCAGTCCTGGTTCTACAGCAGGCGGAGTTAAGACGACGTCCATTGTTGTTCTGCTATTTTATGCAGGTGCGATGGTATTAAATAAGGAAGATATTAATCTTTTTGGAAGACGACTTACAGATGAGGTGGTAAAGAAAGCAAATGCAGTTGTTATTATCAACGCTACCTTAACATTTATAGCAACTGTTATTATAATGGCATTACAGCCGTTATTAAATTTTGAAGACGTATTGTTTGAAGTGCTTTCTGCAATTGGAACTGCTGGCATGACTGTGGGTATCACAAGAGACTTAAATATAATAGCACGGGTTATTATAATTGTGTTAATGTATTGCGGACGACTGGGAAGTCTTTCTTTCGCATTGGTGTTTGCACAGAAAAATACTTCAGCGTCTGTCCGTCAGCCGCAGGAAAAAATAATTGTGGGATAAAAGGAGAATAAAATGAAATCAATATTGATTATTGGAATGGGGCGTTTTGGGCATCATTTGGCAGCAAATTTTTTAGAGCATGACCATGATGTTATGATTGTGGACGAGGACGAGGAGAAACTTGCGGATATGGTGCCCTATGCGACAAGCACTAGAATCGGGGACTGTACCAATGAGGAGGTACTAAAAAGCATTGGTGTCAGGAACTTTGACGTGGTGTTTATATGTATTGGTACAAATTTTCAGAGTAGTCTGGAGATTACAAGTCTTGTGAAGGAGTTAGGGGCAAAGCGAGTTGTCAGCAAGGCGACAAGAGATATTCAGGCAAAGTTTTTGCTGCGAAATGGTGCAGATGAGGTTATTTATCCAGATAAGGATATTGCGGAGAAATGGGCGGAGCGCTATAGTCTTGACAATCTTTTTGATTATATTGACTTGCCGGGTGCTTTTGGCATCTATGAAGTGCCACCGCTCAAAGAGTGGGTTGGCAAGAGCATTAGGGAGTCTGACATTGCTGCAAAACACAAAATTTCCATACTTGGCATTAAGAAAAAGCACGAGGAGGAAATGAGCGTTATGCCTTCCGCAGACTATATTATTCGGGAGAATGACCATTTGATGGTGATGGCTGGAAATGAGGTTGCAGAGAATTTGCTCAAGCAGAACCGCAATAAGTTTGCTACTTCATCATGGCGTAAATAGCAAGTGCTGTGGCGCTATACAGTTCATAGAAGGAGAGAAGAGAGCAATGATATCAAGCACAACAAACAGCAAAGTAAAACATCTTGTAGCGCTGATACACAAGCCAAAGGCGCGTGCGGAAGCGCAATGTTTTGTGGCGGAGGGGACACGAATGTTTTGTGAAGCCCCAACAGATTGGATGAAAGAGGTTTATGTTTCAGAATCGTTCTTGCGTCGTTGTGAGAGGAACGAGAATGCAGAGATAAGATGTATTCTTAACCGCTATCCTTATGAAGTGCTTACGGATACTGTGTTTCAGAAAGTTTCTGATACGCAGACACCGCAGGGCGTGCTCTGTGTTCTTTCTATGCCACAGTATAAGCTGACAGAGTGTGTTGAAAAATGGACTGATGATATTAAAAAAGCTCCGCTATTAGTGCTTCTTGAGGACTTACAAGACCCGGGAAATTTAGGAACAATACTGCGCACTGGGGAGGGGGCAGGCGTGGATGGGGTGATTATGACCAAGCAGACGGCAGACATCTTTAACCCTAAAGTAATTCGTGCGACTATGGGGTCTATTTACCGCATCCCATTCTTTATTGTTGATTCTCTGACTGAAACAATTGTGTTTTTAAAGAAAAAAGGAGTGGCAGTCTATGCGGCCCACCTCGACAATAGTGTGGCGTATGATGAGCCGGATTATACGCAGCCGACTGCCTTTCTGATTGGAAATGAGGGGAGTGGACTTCAGCGGGAAACAGCAAAGTGTGCGACACAATATATAAAAATTCCTATGGCAGGGCAAGTGGAGTCCCTTAATGCTGCAATGGCAACAACAATTTTAGTGTACGAAGCTGCAAGACAGAAGCGCAAAAATATTTGACTATAAAAAATATTAATTATTACACATTTTTTACAGAGCAGAAAGGAAGGGACAAGAGTGAAAATTGGTTTTATAGGGCTGGGAAATATGGCTTCTGCTATGATTGGCAGAATGTTAAATACTGGAGTGTTTGGGGCAGGAGAGGTGATAGGTTCTGCTAAGACACAGGAGACAGCGGATAAAGTAGCGCAAAAGTTTGGGATTAACACTGGAACGGACAATGTGTTGATTGCACAGAAAGCAGATGTGTTAATTCTTGCTGTCAAACCGATATTTTTACCAGAAGTGATTGCAGAGATTAAAAATGTGGTGGACGAAGGCAAACTGGTGATTTCTATTGTGGCAGGAAAATCTATTGATTGGATAGAGCAAGAGTTTGGTCAAAAACTACGCTTGATACGCTGTATGCCAAACACTCCTGCAATGGTTGGCGAGGCATGTACTTGCATTTGCGTAAAGGAAGATGTATCTGCGTTAGACAAGAAGATGGTGCTTCGGATTATGAGTAGTTTTGGCAAGGCAAGTATTCTTCCAGAACGCTTGATGGATGCTTTTATTGGCGTGGCAGGAAGCGCTCCTGCATATGTATTTCTGTTTATTGAGGCGATGGCAGACGCGGCTGTAATGGCAGGATTGCCAAGAAATCAGGCATATGAGTTTGCGGCGCAGACAGTGCTTGGCAGTGCTAAAATGGTACTTGAGACGAAACTGCATCCGGGTGCGCTTAAGGATATGGTATGTTCTCCTGCTGGAACAACAATTGAGGCGGTGAAAGTATTAGAGGAAAAAGGATTGCGTGCAGCGGTGATTGATGCGGTCAGCGCATGTGTCGAGAAATCCAAGAATCTATAGAGGACAGGCACACAGAAGATAAGAAAATAATAACATAACAATAACTATTTATTAAAAACAAGAGTTCGATACTTGACAAGTAGCGAACTCTTTGTTATTATATAAAATCGTAATAGGTGTTAATAAATACGTAACATTTTGTTGCAAAAATGTAATGATGTAATTTTCTAACAAAATTGCAGAAAAGAAACATCGTTATCAAGAAATGGAGCAGATTATGAAGACAAATTGTAAAAAGTGGAAATACCTGCTTTGCGCTATGGCAGTTATGACCGCGTTTTCGTCCAATCAGTACAGTACATTAGCAGCAGATATGCAAGTGCGTCTTGCAAATGACATGGGCGAAAAACAGGAAACCACATCAGACAAGATGAATTCAGCAGAGAACAAAAGTGTGTTTGCGGTAACGGCAGGTGCAGCGGATGTCCTAGATACACAGGATTTTTATGTTGCGAAGGCGGTTATTGCGGGTGCAGGTGCTTCAGAGACGGAAAGTTTGGAAAGAAGCATTACAAAGAAAAGTAATGCGTTGGCTGCATTTGCAAAAGGAATGATGGTTTTGCAGCCAGAATTGCTGCCAGAGTCAACTCTTGTAATGGCAAAAGTGAATGAGTATGTCAATATCAGAAAAGATGCAGAACAGGATTCTGAGAAGGTTGGTGTGCTCTACAAAGACTGTGGTGGAGATATTTTAGAGAAGAATGATGAATGGACAAAGATAAAGTCCGGTGATGTGACCGGATGGATTAAAAATCAGTATTTGTATTTTGGAAAAGAGGCAGAAGAGCTCGCAAAAGAAGTGGGCGTTCTGACAGCGTACTCCAATACAGAGACACTGAGAGTTAGAAAAGAGCCGAATCTCGAAGCAGGGATTGTCGGTCTTCTTGCTGACGGTCAGGCTGTGGAAGCAATAGCAGAAGAAGGAGACTGGGTAAAAGTCAGCTATGAGGGCGCAACAGGATATGTCGCTTCGGAGTATGTCCGCGTGGAATTTGGCGTGGATACAGCAGAGTCTATGGAGGCGATTAAGGCGAGAGAAGAGGCGGAGCGGGAGCGTGCTGCAGCCGCGGCGGAGGCAAAGCGTGTACAACGGAAAGAGGCTGTGATGGCGACGGCATCAGAGCTTGAGATTCTTGCGGCATTAATTCAGTGTGAAGCTGGGGGAGAACCATATGAAGGGCAGGTTGCAGTAGGTGCAGTTGTAATGAACCGCGTGCGAAGCGGCGGTTATCCCAATACCATTACAGAGGTAATTTATGCGTCAGGACAGTTTGTTCCTGCGTCAGGAGGACGTATGGAATCCTTAATTTTAAATAAGACAACAAGGGCTTCTTGTATACAGGCTGCACAGGAGGCAATTAATGGTGCATGCAATGTTGGGGATGCATTACACTTTAGAAGAAATAACGGAAGACCTGGACTTGTGATTGGAAATCATGTATTTTGGTAATGATATTTTGAGCATTTGACAACAAGCTTTTTGTGTGTGCAAGCGCAGTTTGTAAAACAACTGCGCTTTTTCTTGCCCCTTTGAAAAAATTGTAGTAGAATACAAATAATTGATAATTTCGACAAGAGGAGGTAGAAATATGGATTTAAAGGGACGGAATTTTTTGACATTAAAGGATTTTACGCCGGAGGAGATTACATATTTGATTGACCTGGCAGCAGAATATAAGGATAAGAAAAAAAAAGGGATTTTGCACGATACACTTCGCGGTAAAAATATTGCTTTGATTTTTGAGAAGACGAGCACACGCACGCGCTGTTCTTTTGAGGTGGCGGCACATGATCTTGGCATAGGGACAACATACCTTGAGCCGTCTGGTTCTCAGATTGGAAAGAAAGAGTCAATAGCGGATACAGCGCGCGTACTTGGCAGAATGTATGAAGGGATTGAGTACCGTGGATATGAGCAGGCGATTGTGGAAGAGCTTGCAAAATATGCAGGCGTTCCTGTTTGGAATGGACTGACGAATGAATACCACCCAACACAGATGCTTGCGGATATGCTTACGATTAGAGAACATTTTGGACATCTCAAAAACATTAGGCTTACCTATATGGGAGATGCCCGCTACAATATGGGCAATTCACTGATGATTGTATGTGCAAAGCTGGGAATGCATTTTACTGCATGTACAGCAAAAGAATATTTTCCAGATGAAACACTTGTGGCGCAGTGCAAGGAATATGCTGCACAGTCCGGCGCAACTATCACGCTTACAGAGGATGTGAATGCAGGGACAAAAGGAGCAGATGTTATTTATACAGATGTATGGGTGTCTATGGGCGAGCCAGAGGAAGTTTGGGAGGAGCGCATTGAAAAACTTTCTGCATACAAAGTAACAAAAGCTGTGATGGATAGCGCAGGAGAAAATGCTGTATTTTTACATTGTCTTCCTGCATTTCATGATTTGAAAACCAAGATAGGCAAAGAGCAAGGGGAAAAATATGGTTTTACTGAACTGGAAGTGACAGATGAAGTATTTGAGTCGGCACAGTCACTTGTATTTGAAGAGGCGGAAAATCGTATGCATACAATAAAGGCAGTGATTGCGGCAACACTTGGTGCAGTGTGATTAATATTTCGGTGTTATTGGTATCGATATTTGCGAAATGGTGTACTAGTGTGCTGACTGCTTGTAATTGACGGTATAGAGCACTGTCTATTTCGCCACTCGTTTCGTTGCCGTCAGTCACCGTAGGCGCTGCTGCGCCTCACAGGATGACAAAATATCCAGCACTCTTTACCATGATTACCGGACGGCCAGTACACTAAAGTATATGAAAGCATTAAATAACACATGTTTTGTAAGGGCGATTGGAGAACATAGTTATATGAAAAATGAGGAAATATTAAAAAAGCTGCGTGATGCCAAAGGATTTGTGAGTGGTCAAGAACTGTGCGAGTATTATGGTGTGTCACGCACTGCCATTTGGAAAGCGATTCGGCAGCTTGAGAGAGACGGGTATGTGATTGAGGCACAGAACAATAGGGGTTATCGTCTTATAGAAAACAAGGATATCGACTTATTTTCCAAAGTGGAGATTGAGAGCAGAATGGAGACTACGTGGGTTGGCAGAAAGCTTATTTTTTACAAGGAAACCGGTTCGACAAACCTTGATGCAAAGGAATTTGCAGAGAAGGGAGAAGCGTCTGGAACTGTAGTTGTGGCGGATATGCAAACTGCAGGGCGTGGACGGCGTGGCAGAGGTTGGGTATCTCTGGCGGGAAAAGATATTTATATGACAATTCTGCTTCGACCCCAATGTAGACCTGAAAAGGCTTCAGCGCTGACTCTTGTCATGGCGCTTGCTGTCTTGAAGGCTGTTTGTGAGCAGATACCACAGGCGTGTGGTATTAAGTGGCCCAATGACATTGTTGTTAACGGGAAAAAAGTTTGTGGAATTTTGACTGAGATGAGCGCAGAACTAGATGGAATCCACTATGTTGTAATCGGTGTGGGCATCAATGTGAATCAGGAACTTCTTGCAGAGGAAATTCGGCAGACTGCAACCACACTATGCATTGAGAGCGGACAACAGGTAAATCGCGCAATGTTGGTGGCACGCGTACTTTTCTTTTTTGAGAAATATTATGCTATTTTTGAAAAGAATTGGGATTTTTCTGGTTTGGTGGACGAATACAATCAATTTTTGGTCAACCGCGACAGGGAAGTATGTGTTCTTGATCCCAAAGGCGCGTTTAAGGGGATTGCGCGGGGCATCAATGAAAGCGGCGAGTTGTTTGTCGAGCGGGAAAGCGACGGTGAAATCGTTTTGGTCTATGCAGGTGAAGTATCTGTACGTGGCATCTATGGTTATGTGTAGTGTATTTCTAGTGCTCCATCAAGTCTGATTTCTGACTGGATGGAGCACTAGGCTGAACTGTAATTTTGCTTTTGTGCAGAGAATTTGTTTTTAGAATAGCTGGCAACTTGGAGGAATATTATGGAGGAAAATAAAAACCGCATTGTTCTGTGCGGCGCAAATGCCTACGAACAGAAATATTATTTTAATGAAAAGTTTAAGAATATTCCTGAATCCATCAAGGAAGAACTGCATATTATATGTGTGTTGTTCACAGAGGAAGTCGGCGGGGTGTTCACAGTTGTATATGAGGAAGATGGCAGCGTAAGTCTTGAGACAGACGCTTATGAAGAAGATATTTTATATGACGAGATTAGCAGTGGGCTTCTGGTGCGAGAAATTCGGATGCAGCGACAGGAGCTTTTTGAGTCGCTAAGCCTTTTTTATAAAGTTTTTGTGCTGCATGAGCAGTATGAATAAATGATATGGATATCAAGAATGGATTTTTGTAGTAGTTGAGCCTTTGGAGTTCTGTTATGAGGATCAAGACTGTAAAATTACTTTGTAGTATCAAAGCCTGAAGCATCTTTTAACGATGTAATGGTGCAAAACAGGTAGTCCATGACTTTTATTTCTGGTTGGATGGAGTATTACGCAGAATAACAGATTTTTTCAAAAGGATAGAGCGCTGCCTTGAGACAGCATAAGGAGAATAGTATGGTTCTAGTAGTGGATGTTGGAAATACAAATATTACATTTGGCGTTTATAATAAAAAAAATTTAGTCACAACGTTTCGCCTGATGGCAAAGACACAGCGAACCTCAGACGAATATGGTGTATTGATTACCGAGCTGTTATTTAAAAATCATATTCACACAAAGGAGATTGAGGGTACCATTATTGCGAGTGTTGTGCCAAACGTAATGCATGCGCTCACTGGTGGCATCAAGCGCTATGTGGCGGAAAAGATTATGATTGTGGGGGCTGGCATTAAGACTGGGATAAAAATTGTGACAGAAAATCCAAAAGAAATTGGGCCAGATAGAATTGTTGATGCAGTGGCTGCATATGAATTATATGGGGCTCCAGTGCTGGTCCTAGATTTTGGCACAGCAACAACCTACGACCTTATCAATGAAAATGGATGTTTTTGTGCAGGTATCACTGCGCCGGGTATTAGAATTTCAGCGAAGGCATTGTGGGAGGATGCAGCAAAACTTCCAGAGATTGAAATTAAGAAGCCAACGTCAATTCTGGCGCAAGAGACAATATCAAGTATGCAG
Source organism: Lachnospiraceae bacterium (assembly GCA_014239155.1). Taxonomy (GTDB): domain Bacteria; phylum Bacillota; class Clostridia; order Lachnospirales; family Lachnospiraceae; genus COE1. The sequence continues at coordinate 109,906 of JAAZZQ010000068.1, forward strand.
GCAGGGCTTGTGTATGGGCAGATTGGGCAGACAGAGTACATTGTAAACCGCGTGCGAAAAGAGACTGGATATGAAAACCTTAAAGTGGTGGCGACAGGGGGACTTGGGCGCATTATAGCGGAGGAGACAGACGTAATACAAGAGTACAACAGTGCTCTTACGCTGGAGGGACTAAGGATAATCTATGAAAAGAACAACAGATAGTGTGGCTAGCAGGCAGCTAAAAATTGGCAATGTTGTTCTGGAAAACAATGTTATGCTTGCACCAATGGCAGGGGTTACAGACCTGCCATTTCGACTGATTTGCAAGGAGCAGGGAGCAGGGCTTTTGTGCATGGAAATGGTGAGTGCCAAGGCAATACATTTTCGCAACAAAAATACAGAGGCGTTAATGGAAATACACCCGGAGGAATTGCCTGTCTCACTACAATTGTTTGGATCAGAACCTGATATTATGGCAGAGACGGCAAAGCGTATTGAGGAGCGTCCATTTGCAATATTGGACATTAATATGGGGTGTCCAGTGCCAAAGGTAGTTAACAATCATGAAGGCAGTGCATTGATGTTGGAACCAAAACTTGCAGGCAAAATTATCTATGAAGTTTCTCACGCAATTAAAAAGCCAGTAACTGTCAAGATTAGAAAAGGTTTTGACGATGCGCATGTCAACGCTATTGAAATTGCTAGAATTGCTGAGGAGAATGGCGCGGCGGCAATTGTAGTTCATGGCAGAACCAGAGAACAATACTATTCTGGAAAGGCAGACTGGGACATTATCAGACAGATCAAACAGGCAGTGTCAATTCCGGTCATTGGAAACGGTGATGTGACAGATGCATTGACAGCACAACAGATGTTTAAAACAACTGGCTGTGACGGAATTATGATTGGTAGGGCAAGTCGTGGAAATCCTTGGATATTTCACGAAATTAACGATTATCTGGACACTGGAATTCTTCCGGAGCGTCCAACAAAAGAAACGGTTTGCAATACAATTTTAAGACACGCGAAGTTGCAGTGTGCGTATAAAGGAGAGTATGTGGCTGTGCGTGAGATGCGAAAGCATGTGGCATGGTATACGACAGGGTATCCACATTCTGCAAAGTTGCGTAGGATGGTCAATGAGATAGAGACTTTTGCGGAGTTAGTGGATGGTATTCAGAGAATGTTTGTAGGAGTCAATGTGTAGAGGAAAGCAGCTTAAGCATTGCACTTTTAACATACTGCCAGCGTTTTTATCAGATGGTACAGCAATCAAAGGTTATCTTATATTGTATCAGAGCTTAGAAAGGTATGAACCGAAGTTTTTAGAGCATACTTATTTGCGTTGAGATAGGGCGATTGCAATCCCATTGGCTTTAGACGGCGGGTTAAGGTCGTCAAAAGTAAATTTTTGTGCTGTACTATCAGTATGGGATATGGAAATCTAAAAATGGACACAAATATCTGTTACAATATCATATTATTTTGTGTGTAAATACAAAAAGAAACTACTTGCATCAAAGCAGTTATCAGACGATATCAAACAATTCTCTTATGAGATATGTTAGAAGCATCATGTAATCATCAAATATATGAAAACAAATAAAAATCATATTTATTATATGATAAAAACGGAAGTCAGTAAAATTGTAAATCTTATGAACGGTTACACGACATACCATATATGGGAAAGATATCCCTGTTATCTCAGAAAATATTTCTAGAAAGTGCACACCTTTTGAACAGATGCATATTTTCCTGCAGTGTTGGGACTGTTCCAGAAGAAGTGCTTTGAAAGTATATAAAGAACCAAGGATAGAAAGGTGATGATAGCAGACGCTAAAGGCATATAAATATAAGATGTACCCAGATAAAGAGCAACAAATTGAGATTGCAAAAACTTTTGGATGCTGCTGGTTTGTATATAATCAAACACTGACATACTGCAAGGAAATATACTACTAATTGCACAAACGCGAATATATCTATAGATTTTGAGACTGGAAAATAAAACTGCCTGAATTAAGAACAGTAAAGGTGAAGCTGCACAGAGCATTTCAGGGGCAGATAAAATCCGCAACTGTTTCACAAGTTCCAAGCGGGAAATACTATGTGTCTGTTCTGGTAGAAACAGAACATGAAGAACTGCCGGATACGGATGGGCAGATTGGACTGGATTTGTGTATCACTTCAAATGGGAATAAATACAAAAATTAAAAGGCAATTAGGAAATACGAGAAAAGACTTGTAGGGCTGTAAAAGAAGCTGCCGCATAAGCAAAGGGGAGCAGTCATTATTTTAAAACCAGAAAACAGATAGCATTATGTCGCAAGAAAATCACAGCTACTAAAAAGGATTATCTCAATAATGTTTTTCATGAAATTACCAGTGAACACCAAGTGATAGTTTTGGGGAATCTCCAGATAAAAAGTATGGTGAAGAACCATCATCTAGCGAAAGCAGTGTTGGATGTATTATGGAATGAGCTGACAAGACAGTTGGAATATAAAGCTGCGTGGGAAAAAAGGGAGTATATTAAAGTGGATATATTTTTTGCAGGCAGTCAAGTAAGTTCTTGTTGTGGGGATCAGAATGTGGACACTAAATATTTGTCTGTAAGAAATTGGATATGCCCTATTTGCGGAGCGGAACATGACAGGGATATAAACCCAGCAGGAGGATCCGGTATGGGGCGGTGATAATATGCAAAGCAGAACATGACAGGGATATAAATTCAGCGAAAAATATTCTTATGGAGGGATTAAGGCAAATAGCATAAAACAAAGTAGATAGGGCAGGGATTGCCCGAATAAACGTCCGTGGAAGTAGTAGATAAATCAAACAAGTTTGATTACAAAGTTTGGTTACGAGATTGATAAAGCAGGAAGTCTATTGACTTTAAACAATAGTTCACTTGCTTGTCATAATAAATGCAATAGGTGTGATTAAAAAAGTTATGGAGTGTTCTCAATGCAAATTAGAGACTCTAAAAGTGAGAATAATAAAGACTGTCTGTGATTAAAAATTTATAGGGGATAAAAAAATTAAAGTGTTCTCAATGCAAATTAGAGATTCTAAAAGTGAGAATAAATGATTTTGAGGCATGAAAAAAATAAGATTTTAGGTTGAATAGCTGTATATTTTATACAAACATGTGTTTATTGGGAATCACCAGTAAAATCTTGACACAACAGTTAAAAAAAGCTATAATAGGCTAGTTTATAGCAGAGAGTTCTTGTAGAGAACATTTACAGTAATTGTGAACTATAATGCATAAATGAGAAAATAGTATTTTATTATATTAATAATAAATCAATAGAAGTGGTGAAAGGGAGTAATTTCTATGGAAGCAAAGAAGAATTTATTGACGCGTGAAGGATTGAAAAAATATGAGGATGAGCTGCATGAGCTTAAAGTGGTCAAACGAAAAGAAGTTGCACAAAAAATTAAGGAAGCAAGGGAGCAGGGCGACCTTTCGGAGAATGCTGAGTACGATGCAGCCAAAGATGAGCAGCGCGACATTGAAGCGCGTATCGAGGAGCTTGAGAAAATCCTTAAAAACGTGGAAGTCGGTGATATGGATGAGGATGGACATGATTTAGATAAGGTGAGTTTCGGACTTGCAGTCAAGGTAAAAGATAATGAGTTTGATGATGAGATGGAGTTTAAGATTGTAGGCGCGACAGAGGCAAATAGTCTGAAGGGAAGAATCTCTAATGAATCACCACTTGGAAAGGCATTACTCGGAGCAAAAAGAGGAGATATTGTCACTGTTGAGGCTCCAGCGGGTGTGATTGAATATACGATATTAGATATTTATAAGCCAGAATAGAGCAGGAAGAGGGTTTCTAAGAAGATATTTAAAGAGATTCTGAAACTTTATGATGGATACTAAAAACAATGAGAGGAGAGTTTTTGTGTCACAAGAGAATAACAACCAAAATAATCAGCAGCAGGATGTAAATCAGCTTTTGAAGGTGCGCAGAGAGAAGCTTACGGCGCTACAAGAGGCGGGAAAGGATCCATTTCAGATTACAAAGTTTGATATTACCCATCACAGTCAAGATATAAAGGACAACTTTGATGCATTGGAGGGAAAGAACGTAACCATAGCAGGACGCATGATGTTCAAGCGTGTTATGGGAAAAGCTTCTTTTTGTAATATACAGGACTTAAAGGGAAATATTCAATGCTATATTGCAAGGGACAGCATTGGCGAGGAGTCCTATGCAGATTTCAAGAAATATGATGTAGGTGATATTCTTGGCATCAGTGGCGAGGTTTTTAAAACAAAGACAGGTGAAATGTCTATTCACGCGGTATCTGTCACATTACTATCAAAGAGTCTTCAGATTCTTCCTGAGAAGTTTCACGGATTGACTGACACAGACACCCGTTATCGTCAGAGATATGTAGATTTAATTATGAACACAGAGGTGAGGGATACTTTTATCAAGCGCTCTAAAGTACTTTCAAGCATTCGCCGCTACCTTGATGAACAGGACTTTATGGAGGTGGAGACACCAATGCTTGTGTCCAACGCAGGTGGCGCGGCAGCAAGACCATTTGAAACGCATTTTAATGCGCTTGATGAGGATTTAAAGCTTCGTATTTCTCTTGAATTGTATTTAAAGAGGCTGATTGTTGGTGGTATGGAACGTGTTTATGAGATTGGTCGTGTGTTTCGTAATGAGGGACTTGACACAAGACATAATCCAGAATTTACGCTGATGGAGTTGTATCAGGCATACACAGACTATCATGGAATGATGGATTTGACGGAGAATCTTTACCGTTATGTTGCAAAAGAAGTAACAGGTTCGGAAATTCTTACCTACGGCGAACACCAGATGGATTTATCAAAACCGTTTGAACGCATTACGATGGTGGATGCTGTTAAGAAGTATTCTGGTGTTGATTTCAATGAGATTCATACTCTGGAAGATGCGAGAGCAATTGCAAAAGAGAAACATGTAGAGATAGAGGATCGACATAAAAAGGGAGATATTCTAAATCGCTTCTTTGAGGATTTTGTGGAGGAGCATTTAATTCAGCCGACATTCGTGATGGATCACCCAATTGAGATTTCCCCGCTTACAAAGAAAAAGCTAGGGAATCCAGAGTATGTGGAGCGTTTTGAGTTCTTTATGAACGGCTGGGAGATGGCGAATGCCTACTCTGAGCTCAACGACCCAATTGACCAGCGAGCGCGCTTTGCAGCGCAGGAGGAGCTTTTGGCAGCAGGGGACGCGGAGGCAAATCATACGGATGAGGACTTTTTAAATGCACTCAGTATTGGTATGCCACCGACGGGAGGAATTGGTTTTGGTATTGACAGAATGGTCATGATGATGACGAATAGTCCTGCGATCAGGGATGTGTTATTGTTCCCGACGATGAAGTCGTTGGACAAGTAAAATCCAGTGTTTTCAAGGGTTTCAGCTACTTGTTATCCGCATAGTGCAACAAAAGTGCAACAAATTTTGAACGAATAATACGGAATAATACCCTGATGTACGTTCATGGTTGTGCGAATCCAATCAAATATTTGTACCTACAAGGACATTTTTCTAAGAGAAATTTTAGAGAGATGTCCTTTTTGTTATGGTCAAAAAATTCAGAATGGAGGAAAGCATTATGACAAACACAGCGTTAAGAGCAGGGGCGCAGAGCGCCAACAACACACACATGGTTTTTGCAAACGAGGAACATGAGAAATTTTATTTTGAGAAACTGGAACAGGCGAGGTATCAGGACAGCTACCACAAGGCGTTGATTTACATTCTCGGTATTTCAGAGGACACAAGAAATCATTTCAGCCAGATTTATGACATCAAGTCCGGGTATATCAAGCCAGAGTGTCTGCATCAGGGCTGGCAGACCAGCGGAAGTGTGAGGGTAGTGAGGCTTGCCTTTAACCTTTACACAGACGGAACGCCAAGCGTTGATGACTATGAGAGCGAGGACGAGCAGGATCAGGGAGTGCAGGGAGTATTCGGTAAGCGATATTTTCTGCTGTGGCTACGCAATGTATTTCTGGCAGGGCATCAGGCTCCGTTATCCGGAATACTGCGAGAAACAGAAATCCATTGAAGAAATCCTTGCGGAAATGGAGAGGAAACGTGCTGAAAATTCGACTGATGGGAACGAAGAATGATATTAAATGGTTCGAGAAGATTCTGAAAAGACAGCCCAAAGTGGCTGTGACGGAAGTTTCCGAACTGTACCGGAATAAAGGTACAAACAGGTATTACCGGGCTTATGTGGAAGTGCAGAAAGCCAACATCAAAGAAAAATCTAACTGATACGGAGGAATAAAACCATGTGTAAAATTATAGCAATCGCAAACCAAAAGGGCGGTGTGGGCAAGACCACCACCACAAGCAACTTAGGGATCGGACTTGCAAAGCAGGGAAAGAAAGTTTTAGTCATAGATGCGGACGCACAGGGCAGTTTGACCGCAAGCCTCGGCTTCACAGAGCCGGACAAGCTGGAAGTCACTCTTGCGAATGTCATGGAAAAAGTCATCAATGACGAGGAAATAGAGTCGGGGTATGGTATCTTAAAGCATGACGAGGGCATTGACCTGATGCCGGGGAATATTGAGCTGTCCGGTTTGGAAGTTTCCCTTGTGAACGTGATGAGCAGGGAGATTATGATGCGCTCTTATGTGGAGAGGGTTAAGGAAAGGTATGATTATATCCTGATTGACTGTATGCCTTCTCTCGGCATGATAACAATAAACGCCTTTGCGTGTGCCGACAGCATACTCATTCCGGTTCAGGCGGCATATCTGCCCGTTAAAGGATTGGAACAGCTTATTAAGACCATAGGCAAGGTAAAGCGGCAGATTAACCCGAAACTGGAGATTGAGGGAATACTTCTGACAATGGTTGACAGCCGGACGAACTATGCGAAGGATATTACATCACTTCTTGTTGAGAATTATGGAAAGAATGTAAGGATATTCGAGAACAGCATACCGATGTCAGTGAGGGCGGCGGAAACTTCCGCAGAGGGCATAAGCATTTATCAGCATGACCCAAAAGGCAAGGTTGCGGGGGCATACCAGTCCTTGACAAAGGAGGTGCTTGGAGATGGCAGGTAAGGCAGGGAGCGCATCAAAAGTCAGGCTGAGCAGTTTTGACGATTTATTCGGAGGTGCGGAAAATGTAGCGGGGGAGCAGATTATCCATGCGAAGCTGGCAGATCTGCATACCTTCAAAGGACACCCGTTTCGTGTCCTTGACGATGAAAAAATGGAGGAAACAACAGAGAGCATCAGTAGATACGGTGTGCTTGTGCCGGGGCTTGCAAGACCGAGGGAAGGCGGCGGCTATGAAATCATAGCCGGACACCGGAGGAAACGGGGTTCGGAGTTAGCGGGGCTTGACACCATGCCCGTCATCGTTAGGAATTATACGGACGATGAAGCCACAATTATCATGGTGGATTCCAATATTCAACGGGAGGACATTCTACCGAGCGAGAAAGCAAAGGCTTATGCCATGAAGTATGAAGCTATGAAGCATCAGGGCAGCAAAGGGGGAAGCACTCTTGACGAAGTGGGGGAAGCTGCCGGGGAAAGCGGAAAGACGGTGCAGAGGTATGTGTGGCTCTCCCGATTGTCGGATGAACTTCTTGGTATGGTAGATGCAAAAAAGATAGGAATATCGCAGGGCGTGGATATTTCCTTTCTGTCGGAGGAACAGCAGCAGTATGTGGAGGTTGTTCTTCAGGAAACAGGCGCAGCGGTTTCTAATGCACAGGCGGCAAAGCTGAAAGAGTATGGGAAAAGCGGAGAGCTGACTCTGCCAATAGTGCGGCTGATACTGGCGGAGGAAAAGCCGAAAGAAAGAAAAGTAACAATCAAGGGCGATAAGATCAGCCAGTATTTTTCGGAGGATTATTCCAATGACGATATAGAGGGCATCATTATCCAGCTTTTGGAGGAATGGCAGAAGAAACAGTGAAAGGGGCGGTAGAATGGGCGAGCCATTAAAGTTTGATTATTACTATGGCGTTGAAGCGGAGCAGTTTTCTTTTTACTGGGTTCCCCGCCTTTTGATAAAGGACGAGCGTTTCAAGGGGCTTAGCAGCGATGCTAAGCTCCTATACGGGCTGATGCTTGACAGAATGGCGCTATCCATGAAAAATGGGTGGCTGGACGATGAAAACAGGGCATATATCATTTATACGGTTGACAACATAATGGAAGATTTGGGCTGTGCAAAGGCAACCTGTGTGAAGGTTATAAAAGAGCTTGACAGTGAGAACGGGATTGGGTTAATAGAGAAAAAACGCAGGGGGCTTGGCAAGCCTGACATTATTTATGTGAAAAATTTTGCGGCGGTAGAGGACAAAGAGCCGGAAAAAACAGCCGCAAATACTGATAAATCCACAGAAGTTCAAAATCTGAACTTCAAGAAGTTCAATAATTATACTTCTGGAAGTTCAAAATCTGAACCTCAAGAAGTTCAGGATTTAGACTTACAGAAGTCCAAAAAACAGACTTCAAGAAGTTCAGAAAGTGAACCTCTTGAAGTTCAAAAAACAGACCCTAATTATACTAACTATAATTATACCAATATGAGTTATACCAATCCTATCAATCAATCAGAGGGAAATGTGGATAATTCAGGAGCGCATGAAAAAGAGGATACGATTGATGTGATTGATGAAACAGCAGCATATATGAAACTGATTCGTGATAATATCGAATATGAGCATCACATGAAATATGACCAGCATGGCGATAAGGAGATGTATGAGGAAATCTACGAAACAATCTGTGACGTAGTATGCGTGAGGCGGCAGACAATCCGCATCAATGGGGAAGAATACCCTTATGAACTTGTAAAATCACGTTTCCTGAAGCTGAACAGCAGCCATGTGGAGTATGTCATGGGGTGCATGAAAGATACCGTTACAAAGATTACAAACATCAGGGCATACCTGATTACCACACTTTACAATGCCCCCTCAACCATGAGCCATTACTACCAGCAGGCAGTTCAGCATGATATGTATGGCAGAGGGTGGGCAGAAAAAGGAATTACATAGTGGACTTCTGGACACAATGTCCAGAGGTGGAAAATAGTTCAGGCAGGGTGTATGATACTGTTATGGAACTGGAAACGGAGGAACTTATGGTGAAACAAACATATATTACAGAGGAAGAACAGAGAAAATGCCGGAAGGTGGCGGACACTTTTCGGGAGCTTGAAGATGTGGACGTTGTGGTGGTCGATGTGGGCAGATATGGTTTTGTAAAGCTGCAATACTATTCGCCGCAAAAAGGTTTTGAGAACGACTATACCTTTACAGAGAGCATAAGGCTGTTTGAAGATTTGTGGGAGGAATGGCTGCATACACAGCTTATCGTGCTGGCAAAGGAAATGAAGATAGAGGATGTGGACTATGATGATATATTCAAGCGTCTGCCGGAAGAAAAGCAGAAGGAGCTTATGGGCTGGAAACAGCGCTTCGCAGAGATAGCGGGAATAGAGATACAATAGCCTGCCAAAGTGTAGTGGGTGGCACTTTCAAGCCTTGCCGGAAGTGTGATTATCTTTTCAATCACACTTCCGGCAAGGTTTCAGGAGGTACGGAGGGTGAAGCCCCATAAGCGCGAACTTAAGCAAGCAGCCCTGGTAAAACTGCTGAAAGAAACTCGTCATACTGATTTATCCGCCATCGCTGCTTTTTTGAGAGATAGCGAATATATTTTGGATCTGACAAATCTACAAAAAAGCTCCATTGTAAGCACAGAACTTCTGTTATCTGTATAAATGCGATCTTGCACTTCTCGTAAACTGAATAGGAAGTTTCCCGCTTTCTTACAAGAAAGCATTCTGCCTGAAACGACTGCCATTCTGCAATGATCCATATCATAAGCCACAGCAGCGTTTCTGATTCCGCATAGGCAGTGCTGCCAGGTTTTATGGTGTGAATTGCAAAGTTCTGCTTGAAGCGTTTAAAAAGTAGCTCCACCTGCCAGCGGCTTCTGTACAGGTGCAGGATTTCTTCCCCGCAGTATTCTGTACCGAGGGAAGTGATAACAGTGACCCAGCCTGCACACAGCAGCGTGTCTGTCCCGATCTGCCGCTGATTTTTCGATGCTTTGCGGGTTTTGCGTTTTCTTGCTTTTGCGGCCTGGCCGTCCGTAAGTTTATGGGCGATCACCCGGACACGGCCTGTTCTGCCCCTGTATCTGCACAAACCAAAGACATCAATCCATTCCATATGCGTTTCTTCTGCTTCTTCCAGCAAGGCTGTCAGAGAGAGCTTTTCACCGTTGGCATCATACAGACAGAAACACTTTGGCGTGATGCGTAGTATC
>JAAZZQ010000045.1 GCA_014239155.1 Lachnospiraceae bacterium
AAGAACCTACTACCACTATGCATCAGATGAGATGGGTAGTATTACCCATTTGATAGAAGAAAACCAAATACGAAATCATTATGAGTATGATGTATGGGGAAATACAACCACCTGTGAGGAGACAGTAGAGAACCGTTTTCGCTTTAATGGGCAACAGTATGACCCAATTAGCCAACAGTATTATTTAAGAGCAAGATTCTATAATCCAGTAATAGGGCGGTTTACACAAGAAGATACCTATCGTGGAGATGGGTTGAACCTATATGCGTATTGTGCCAATAATCCAGTGTATTATGTTGATCCGAGTGGATACTGGTGTGAGAAAAAAGAAAAAGTGTTCAGAGATCTTTTGAAAGAACGTGGATTAACGGATGCGGATTTAGCAAAAGATCCTGAATTAAAGATACGCATGATGGCAGAAGCATCAAATATTGTTAAGAATCCAAAATATCATAATAAAATAAAAGTATATGATGGAATTGATCCAAATATACTTAATCAACGATATGATATTATTGTTAAAGATAAAAAGAGAAAGAAGGATAGAGTATTTAAGAATATGCCTATACGATTAAGCGATGATTTGGCGATTGATATGCCATTTGTAGGCGTTGGAAGTAAGAAGTTAATAGGTAAGGATTCAAATGCTTTGGGTTATTTACGGGATGATAATTATTATTTTAAAGAATTGTATAAAATACATCCAGAGTATTTTAGTTTAAAAAATATAAAACTTATGAACTCCGGACTGTGTCCTGTAAATGATAAACAATTTAGAAGTTATTTTCCAGAATATGATGTTAAAGGGCTAAGAAGTAATACGTTAGTCCATCATCATGTAGGTGGTATGCAACAAGCGGTTGCAGTTCCACAGGGAATACATGTAGGTTTTGGAGCAATTCATAATAATGAGAAAGCCCTAGGTATATGGTACAATGGATTTTACAGATTACCACAAAAACCTGTTAATTTAGAAGGTTCAGATGAAAATTTATAATGTGTTTAGGAATAGAGAAATATTATGTTAAAAGAAGTTTTGAAAAAGTATATAGATGCTTATTGTAAGTTTTATGAAGATGAGTGGAAATCATTGCCCCTATTACCTTATGATGAAGATGAGCCATCTAATTTGTATGTAGGTGAAATAGATGAAGAGGGATGGATTCAATGGCAGTATGTTCCAGTTGATAGGATTATTGATTTTTCAGGATTGGAGAAGGAATATAATATGCATTTTTCAGAGGAACTAAAGGAGTATTATAATTCCTATTATTTTTTGGAATTATCCGGATTTTGGAACAATAGATGTATTAGACTTGATAAAATTGATAATACAATAGATGTGTTAGAAGAGTTTAGAAATGTGCTTGATAGTAATGAGAACTTGTTTATAATTGGAATGGATAGTTGTAGCTGCTCGGTAGGTGTTAAAATTGACAGTGGTCAAGTAGTTTTATATGATTGGGAATATGAAGAATATGATTGGGAATATGAAAAAGAAGCTATTTTGACAGATTCCCTTTCAGAGTTTTTTTCAAAATTAAAACCAAGAAAAGATTACGAAGAATAAAAGTTTAATTGTATGAGAGTGTCAAATAAACTATATATTTTCTTAAAATTGCCATCAGGGATTATATCAAATCCTCGAAGGTCTGTAAAGGCTGGAAAGCTTGCCTTGACAGGCTTCCGAGGATTTAAGAACAGCTTATAAGCAATTTTAAGGGGGAGTTTTTTAACAAAAACTTACACTTAGTCTGACGCACCCCCATTGTTTTAGATTTTGGGAAAATTTGTTGTTAGCTAATTCAACTTTTTATAATCAATTATCTTGTTAGATATATCGTGTTTGACTTTTGCTTGTGTCCACATATACTTTTTGTTACTCAGAATATTGGATTCAGAAATACAAGATTTTATACAAATTACTCAGAAATACATGAAAAGTAAATATAAATAATAGGCTGCAAAAATCAATCACTTTGTATATAGGTAATTATTTGTGATTTTAAACAATATTTTTTAGATATACCCTAAACAAGCCGAAACTAAAAGTTTACTATTTTGTGCAAGGTTTCATTATTAAATGTCTAAAATTTTTGGTGTGTGCCTTTATACATTAGTTGTTCATTAAAGTGCGAAAATATTATTTCTATTTTGCTGAATCGAAAAATTTCTGTCGGATTGTTTTAAACCAGTTTTCTTTATGAGATGATTTAACTCCTGAACAAGTTGTTGATAAGGCATTAGCTTATAAACCGATTTTTTTGTAGTATAACACTTTTCTTATACCTTCTAAATAGAAGTCGTAGAGAATACCATATATAATAAAAATGAATTATTGATAAAAACTATGTAAAGGACCGTATGGGAGGAGAACTGCACAGCCAGTTTGACATCTATGGAAATCTGTTAAGAGAAGAATTACCAAATGGGCTTGTAACAGAGTTTGCCTATGACAGTGAAAATAATTTAATCCGTCAGTGGGATAATGCAGACAGAGCACA
>JAAZZQ010000005.1 GCA_014239155.1 Lachnospiraceae bacterium
GATGTTCATACCCATAGTATTTTGAGTTTTTCCATTTATTTTATAGCCATTTTTCAGTGCTGTTTTGGTATCATAAAATCCACAAGTGTTTCTGTTCTGACTCCCATCTTCATTAATAAAAGAAAGTTCCTTGCGGGCATTTAAAAATTCAAGAATTGCTTTATGGCCTTTTACTGCACCACTGCATCCACCAAAATTTATTATCTGCCACTTTTCCACACTACAAAATGCCTGTTGATAAAGCAACGAATCGAAAGATGTGACTGCTTGCACATCTGTATCCATATAAATTCCACCATACTGATATAAAATATCTAATCGTGCATAATCTGGCACAAAGCCAAATGCGCCCGCTTCATATGCCTGTTTCATATAATTATTCTTTGATATATCATAGTTTGATTCATCCCACTGAATAATCTCATAATCAGGGCAATATTTTTTCCAGCTGTCAATACACTTTTGCAGTTTATCAGGAATTTGTTTTTTCCCCAGCCACATATAATGGATCTTTTTCGGAATTAAGGGATTGTCTTCCAATACTGGTGCACCTTCTGAACTGCGGCTGCAAAAATTATGAATACACATCATTGGCATAATATAACAAAGCATATTCTTGGTACAAGGCATGTTGTCCAATTGTGTTAACACTTCTGCATATCTGCTAATTGCAATTATAATTGCTGTGTTTTTATCACATTCTGACAATCTATCTACAGGACTAACCTCTATTATTCTGCTTTTGATATGTACTTTGTCTATCTTCTCTTTGCAGTTATTGTCAATATAATATGTCACACGCTCCATTAAATTATATTGACATAAAATTTCAGGAACGGTAATTGTACCAATAACACCTGCGCCAAATACAATAATAGATCGATTCTTTTCTATAATTTCCTCTGCCATTTGTTGGAATGATGTACACTGTAAAGTCATTTATAATTTCTCCATTTTATAGAGTTTAACTCCGCATAAATTTTACTAAAATCGTTTTCAGCAAAATATTTCATCAAACAATTTATTAAATTTGTTAATAAATATTGTTCTTTTTTCAAATCAATATATTGTTCCAACTCAAAACTACGTTTTTTTGTAATTACAACTTTAATATTTTGTTTTTCTCTTAAAGTTTCTTCTCCTATAGGAGTCACCTCAATCTCAGCAATGTCTCTCAATGCTTCTGTCAGATCCATTGCATTCTCCTGATTCCAAATTAATAAATGCAATTCGGCGTTATAGTCAATATTCCACTTATGCATACCTGTATATTTTTCATATACCGCCTCTGCTCTCCTGTGCAACATGCCAACCTTCTTGTTTACTCTCAATATATAAAGACATCCAATAATGCTTTTAAACGGATCAATACAATGGTCCAAAGCATTATTAATCAATACGCAGTCCACACTCTCTTTATCATAAAAATTTCCAATAAACTCAAATAATCCAAACTCACATTTTTTGTTCTGTTCAATATTGTTTGGCAGCAACTGATTGTACCAATGAGCCAGTGGATCCACTGTTCTGACATTAAGAATACATCCTCTTTCTGTAATGCAGCCAAATTTTGAAATAATACCACCACCAATATCCAATACAATATCGTTGTTACCTAGCCCTTCTGCAAATTCTCTATATTCAAAAAAATATTTTTCAAATTGGTTATTTAATAGGTACTCATCTATAAACTTACCTTTTGTCGAATGGTATTCATTTATCCAATATTGTATTTCGCTTGCAATGCTGTCTATCCATACTTTAGACTGATTTTGAAAATCAATATCCCATTGAAATTTCATTTTTTTATGCATATTCATTAAATACAGATTCTCCATCTGTGAATATTCCGCATCATATAGATTCAAGATCCTTATATGGTTTAAATTTTTATCTTCAATGACTTTTAAAATTTCCTTTATAATATTTCTATCCATTACTGCAATCAAAATGACAGAAATCTTTTCTTTTTCTAGGTACTTATTTACATTTTGTATATTTATTAAATGTAATCCATTAATTATCTCTCTTTGACTGATATTGCTGTCACAGTACGCCATAACATGATAATTTTGTGATAATATATCAATTAATACGCTGCTACTCCCTATTGTTCCAGCACCCCAAATCAAACATTTTTCCATTCACCTACTACCTTTCTTTGCCATTTTCAACTATTAATGTATTCTTGCTATTTAGGATCTCTATTTTAAAACTATTTTATTTCTTTTTTACTTATCACTTTTAAAATGCTTTATTTCCAAGTTAATATTTCTTCCAATCTTCTTCTGTTCTATTGCGAATTGCCTTAGATGGAAATCCAATATTAACTGTATTTTCCAAAATATTATTTACAACTCCTGCCCCCATTCCAATTATAGCTCCATCCTCCACATACATTTGATTCATAATAACCGAATTAGGAGCTATGTATACTTCTTGTCCAATAAATACACTTCCACAAATAGTACTGTTCGCCACAACACATGAATTGCTGCCTATTGTCACATTATGAGCAATATGACATAAATTATCTATCTTGACACCATTTTGAATAACAGTATCATCTATTGTCCCACAATCAATACATGTATTGCTTCCAATATCAACATCATCCCCAATAACAACACTACCATGATGAGAAACTTTATAGTATTTATGATTTCTTTTTATATATCCATATCCTTCTCCACCAATAACTGCTCCTGTCTTCACAATACATCGCTTTCCAATGCTCACATTTTTATGAAGAACAACTTGCGCTTCAATCTTTGTATTGTCTCCAATTTTTACATTGTCACCAATGCAACAATACTCTCCAATAAAAACATTTTGCCCTATCTGCACATTTTTTCCAATTATCGCCGTTTTTGCGATTCCTGAAACCACCTCAAAATCATCTAAATATTCTATTGCTGTAAAAAATACATCTTTTGGGTTATCTGTTACCATCTTAACTTCTGCTTCCACTTCAACATTCGGTCGACATACAACTGCTGTCAATTTGACCTTATTCAAATTACTGCCAACTTGCCCCTTAATCCAAGTAATACTTCCCGGTTTATAATGGTTTAAAGACGAAAATCCACTGATTAGCGTATCTTTATTCCCATATATTTCTACATTAATATTCTGTGCCCTTATATATTCAACCAACTCTTTCGCTGTCATTTTCTTCATTCCAATTCCCCCTAAACAAAAACCTCCGATTTCTCAAGAAATTCATTTAAATTGCGTATATTCTTATCTAGCTCATCATAACAACGGTATGCTTGATCTATACAAAAAGAGCGCAAAGTTTCTTTTGCCGATTTTCCTTTCCAATAATACCAAAATGGATGTATTAATATTTGAAACCTTTTGTATTGTTCTTCTCTAATAAGTTTTTCCACATCCTCTTTCCAGTATCTACGAGAATCAGCTATATATTTATGGTTTCTAATAAACTCTTTTCCATAGCAATTTATTACTTTACCGTCTCTAATTTTTCGATCTGCCTCTAAAGTTTCTTTTGAAATACGATGCATTGATACACTTGTTACTTTTCTTTGTATACATTGCTCCAGAAGAGAAATTTCATAATTAACAGCTTCTTTCCACCCGTTCTCATCAATTTTACAATACTGTGTTTCATCAAAATGTAATCCTAATGAGCAACCATTCTCACATATCGCTTGTAGTATCTCTCTATTTTTCTTAGAAAATATATTATAAAAATTACTTGTTACCAACACAAAATAGATTGATGAAATTCCCATTGCATGTTCCACTTCCGAAAGTTCCAATGCCTTCTTTAAATCCTGATCTACATCATGTCGAATAATTACACTTTTATCATATTTCTCATAATTTAAATAATCACAAAAAGAGTATCCATGTTCTTTTATCAACAATATCAGATTTTTATATGCATCATATGTAAATTCCATCAAACGTTACCTTCTCCCCTATACAGTAAACCAAATTACTTTACAAATAATATTTCACACATGCTCTTTGCTGCATTTGCATTACCATATAAAAAATCATTAAAATTTCTATCAATGTCTGTTCTCTTTATTCCTTCTAAAATGCTCGTACTATCTGTCTTACACAATATATTGTGATTGCCCACAAGTGTTTCCACCCACTCTGTCCGATCTCTTAATGTAATAACATTTTTATGCATAATATATGCTTCTTTTTGTAGTCCCCCGGAATCAGTCACTACTTTCACTGCATGGGAAGTAAAAAAAAGCATTTCTAAATATCCAAGCGGCTTAACAAAACAAATGTTTTTATAATGGTTTTCTTGCATAAGCATTTCCACATAATTCCTTATTCTTGGGTGCACTGGAAAAATTACTGGAATCTCAAATTGTTCAAATGCCTTCAATATTTCTCTTAGTGTATTCTCATTTTCTGTGTTTTCTGCTCTGTGTAATGTAGCAATATACCAATCCTCTAATGGCTTATTCCATGAAAATATAAATTGAAGTCTGTTCATAAATTCAACTTTAGGAATTTTTTTTATTTTTTTTAAATAAAACTGAACAGCATCACACATTACATCTCCAATTTGATAAACATTATGTGTGATATTCTCACTTTTTAAATTCTCAACAGCTGTTTGTGTCGGGCAAAATAAATACTCTGAAAGGTGATCTGTCAGTATTCTGTTTTGTTCCTCAGGCATCACTTTATTAAACGATCTCAACCCTGCTTCTACATGAATTATTGGAATCAATATTTTCGATGCTGCCAATGCGGCTGCCAATGTGGAATTTGTATCTCCGTAAACCAGCACAAAATCAGGTTTTTCCTTTAAATAAATTTCTTCTAATTTGACCAACATTTCCGCTGTTTGTCTTGCATGGGAACCAGAACCTACCTTCAAATGGTAGTCAGGCTTAGGAATATCCAGTTCATCAAAAAATATATCAGACATATTGCTATCATAATGTTGACCTGTATGAACCAATATTTCTATTACATATTTTCTAAGGATGCGTGACACTGCCGATGCCTTTATAAACTGGGGTCTTGCGCCGACAACTGATACTATTTTCATAAAATCTTTTCCTTTCTACATACAAAACAGAACTGCGATTTAATTATTTTTCATATATTTCACGACATCTCTTAATAAAATATCCCACGAAAAATTCTCTTCTGTATAACTGCGCATATTATTCAGAATATTCTCATTTTCTACAGTTGCCTCATACAATTCAATAATCGCTCCCATGTCTATTGGTTCTGGTGAATTGGAAGCTTTCCTTACATATGGTTCCTTCCCTGTAAAACCATCATCCTCATACCCATAAATAAATGGCAGTCCTCGACTGCAATACTCTCTCGTTTTTATTGGGGTCGCTGAAACCACTCCCACCTTATACATTCCTAAAGGCGCAACTCCTATATCTGCATTATCATAATACCAGTCCAATTCTGCACCAGTCTTATAACCGCAAAATTCTACATACTGTTCCAATCCATACTTCTTTACCAAATGTATATAGTTTCTCTTTTCAGCGCCCTCCCCAACCATATAAAAGTAAAAATTATACCCTCGAGAATTCTTGTAATACTGATACAATCCCTCTAACACTCTCTCAAAACCATGATAAAAAGAGAATCCGGCAACCGCCAACAATCTAATATTCGTTCCTTTTTTTGTCATTTTCCGAATAGGGTTCTCATACAAATCTACACCATTTTGTAATGAAATTGTATGAATTCCATGAACAATCTCACCCTTCGTGTATGTAGTTGCTTGGGAAACAAAATTTCTAATCTGGCCTCGGTATTCCCTATCTTCTCGAAGAATATCTTCATTCTTCACTTCATTATCATATGGATAACTCGGATATTCTAAAACCAAACGCACACCGATTTCTTTTAGTTCTCGCAGGAAGCAAAGATAATGATAGGACGCAGGAATTAGGCATCGCATATAAATCCAACAACAGTGATATTTCTTTATCCATTTACAATAGCACCGAAAACATGCTTCTCTTGACAGTACAATTTCTTTTTCAATTATATGGTCATTATCTAATAGATAGGCTATACCATACGCATAATATGTAATTAAGCATCTGGAAAAATGTTTCTTAAATACACGTGTCTGTGCATAAATCTTCTTTTTGACACCGATATTATTATGTGTATTTATATCCTCGTTTGTAATATAAAACATTGTTTCAGAATAATTCATTAAGGTAAAATATCCTTTCTTCTTTCATATACTTTAAAAGTTCATTTTGAATAATATAAGCATGCTCTAAAGGTGTTATAATAATTGGCAAATCATTATGTATTTCTGCCAAATCTTTTGGCAAAAATACATTGATATCCTCCTTTGGTATTATCAACTCTCCTACTTGGTCAATAATCCCTACCACATTAGTAAAATGACGAAATGCATAACAAGTTTGTATCCCAAGATAACCTCCTCCATAAATATAAATTGATTGCCATGCATGCTCATCAACGATTTTTTTAACAGTATCAAGTCTCAATAATTGCCCCATCAATTCAAATTTAATCTGAAAAAGTTCTTCTCTCCTGACATGCGAATCAAATATATTTTGCTCCACTTTCGTCATTTTCCTACTCCTCCTTAATCAATCCAAAGCCTTCGCCATCTATCTGCCGCAACATTCCATGATGACATTGCATATACAATATTTTTATTCCCTGAGCACTTTTCACTATATTCTTTGTAATTTACTACAACATCAGATACAGTCTCTGCAAGTGCATCAATTGCAGAGACTGATACAAAAAACAGCCCCTTTTCGCGCAAGTTTTCATACGGCAGCCAACTTCCAGCTATAATCACCTTACCCGCATACATTGTTTCCAACATTGTAGAACTCAATTGATCTGTTTTCTGTATCGTAATCAAAATATCTGACATCATTTCAACTTGTGCCATAGTATACAGATCCATGTATTCTGTTAATATTCTATAATCAATGCCACACTTATCTAGTTCTTTCTTCACGCTCTCAATATATTCTTCTTGATTGTCAGGATATGTCATTGGAAAAATAAGTACTATTTTCTTCTTAATAGATTCGCTTATTGTACTTAACGCACGAATCATTTCCAAATGCTGATGTGCCTTACCCGCATTATATCCACACAGAACAACTAATTTTTCTTCTAAAATACATAAGTCTTTTTTTCTCTTTAGACTTTTTACAAGTTGACTCTGCTCCATATGCTCCAATATCTCCACACCAAAATTAACCCATCGAATCTTTTCAGAAGTTGAAGGATATATTTTCACAAAAGCAGAAATTGTTGCATCTGTCTCCGCACTAATCGTATCAGACATATCAATCAAATATTTCTTATAAAGTAGTTCCGCATCCCTTGCTCTATATAAATCGCTACCACCTACACATAAATTTAACCGTTCACATTTTTCTCGAATAAGTTTTCTAAAATATACCCATATATTTTCAATCCATAGCATTTGAAATACTTCATATTTTGGTAATGCATTTAATATCCCATATAATTCAGCATAAGAATGATAGACATAAATGTGGTCTGCGTAATTTTCCATTTCGACAATGTATTGCTCTGCGTTAGACAAAATTCCAAAATGGATATCTGGAAATCTTCTTTTGCAATTTCGCACAAGCTGATTCACATAAGATGAATAGAATCCACAAAAAATCATTACTTTATATGTATTTTCTTTCTCTTCTCTTCTTAAAAGATCACACTTTTCTAAGTCTATTTTTTCGGATTTCAACATATCAAATTCATATGGAATAATCTCCTCTTGCTGATTATATATATGATGTTGTCCCCTAAAAATTTTATTTTTTTCAACACCTGAATTTATAAGATTTGCTGAGATCTCCTCAAAATAACTGTCAGTTGTTGTTATAATGATTCTGCCATTAAAATTTAAAATACTTTCTGGAGAATGAACCGGAATTCCTTCATACACTGTTTCCCATAGCTTTTGATTTCCATCTACCCAAAATGCAATCTCGAAACGCTCTCTAAGATACGGCAACATACTCTTTCCAGCATGACCTAACCCATAAAGCACTACCTGTTCTCTTTTATCATTCATACTTCAGACACTCCATCTGGCCTTTTATAAACTAATTGTCATAAATTTTCCATAACGCATCAATT
Source organism: Lachnospiraceae bacterium (assembly GCA_014239155.1). Lineage (GTDB taxonomy): Bacteria > Bacillota > Clostridia > Lachnospirales > Lachnospiraceae > COE1. Next base: position 8,149 of record JAAZZQ010000005.1, read on the forward strand.
GCAATAATTGGTTGTTGTGTTTTCTTTCGTAACATATTATAAATCTCATCAAAATAAAACATTGGAGTAATAACTACGCAATCAATATCAGGTATATCACTATCTACTCCGATTAACATCCCTTCCACATCAACATCCGATACATTCTGTTTATCCATAATTGCCACTACATCAATATCCGTTTGCTCCAATGCATGGTACAACCTCTGTCCAATATATCCATTACCATAAATCAAAATTCTTTTATAATTATGCCTGTGAAAATATTGTTCTACACATCCTCCTGAATATAAGAATTCTATCCAATCATGAAACAACAGCATATTGGATAAATTGCGTTCCTTTTCCATTTTATAATTATTGATCATTTCTACCAAAGCTTTTCCACCAAGAAAAAAGCCTGCCACAAAGGAAACCATTCCTGTCAGAAAAACAATACTTCTATTTTTCATTTGTCACCGCTCCTTCCTACAGCAAAATACAACTTTAGGAGTCTGCTTCAAATCCCTAGTTTGTGTAATCTCTCTTTCACTCCAACACTGATATACCAATCCATTCTTTTTCAAAAACCTCTTCATCCGCCAAAGGCATATAAAATGTTGTCCGAATCTCTTCTCCACATCAATTCCCAAAAATCTAAAATATTTTTCTTTTAAAGCCTGTTTTTGGATTTCTAAGCAATGCTTACTATACTTGTCCATAACATCAAAAACAATATACCCATTTGGTCTAGTCATAGAAATCATCTTTTTAACTACCTTATAAAAATTAGGAATATACCAGCTCGCCCTCACGCAGTAAACTACATCATATACTTCATTTTCTCCCTTATAATCCATTACATCCCCTGCCCAAATACCATCTGTATTTTCAAGCTCCTTTTGTGCTAATACAACCGAGCCTTCAGCGATGTCGCATCCATCAACTTTTATTCCTTTTTTCTTTAATGCTGCTCCTATCGGCCAGCCAGTACCAATTCCTACTTCAAAAACTTTTTTAGGTGACGAATGTGCTATCAATCTAACAAGATTTCTCTCGTAAACCCCATACCCATATCTTTTTGTTTGATTCTTCCAAAATTTATCATAAACTGTTTTATAATATTGTATCTCTTCCATCATCCTTTACCTTCCTATTATCAGAAAGTCCCTTATTTCCTCCACTGATAACTGTGCCTTATCCCATCCATAATAAATTGGTGCACATTTATGATGCTTTGCCACCCAGTAACTATTGGGCAAATCAAGCTTCAATCCCTCTATTTCATTTCCAAAATCTGTATCATTAAATACTTTTCCCGTTTCTTCACTTAAATTCTGGTCAAATACAATATATTTATAATATCCTGATTGCATTCCCTCTGGCAAATATACCCTGTTATCAAATATCTGATCAAATTTCTGTGCGAGACTGCGCTTCCAATCCAAAATAACCAACAGATGTTCTATCTGAACAATTCCTAGTGCTGCTGTAAACTCATTGATTCTATAGTTGAATCCCTCTGTCATTGGATAAGTGACAAATCTTCCATCAATCACTTCCTTGCCATAATTCCGAAATTTCTTCATCCACGTAATCAGATCTTTATCCCTACTGACAATCATACCACCTTCACCAAGTGGCATAGTTTTTGTTGCATAAAAACTGTAACTGCCAGCCAGTCCGTAGCTTCCCGCAGTCCTTCCATTCCACTGTGCTCCATGTGCATGTGCGCAATCCTCAATCAGTGCAATTTTATGTTCCGCACAAAACTTCGCAATTTTCTCTATTTCAAATGCAATATATCCCCCAATATGCACTACAATAACTGCTTTCGTCTCTGAAGTAACTTTGCTTACCATATCTTGATAACTCATGCAAAGATCTTCCTTATTGCAGTCAGCATACACCACCTTGGCACCAGCTTTTTTTGCTGCTTGAGGCGTTGCCCAAAAAGTATTGGCAGGTACAATAACTTCTTTTCCTCTGACATTAACATACTCTAATATGGATAGAAGACCTGCTCCTCCACTTGTCACTGCACAGGAATACAGCCCTGTAAACTCCTCAAATTTTTCTTCAAAAGTTCTTGTCATTTTTCCATCAGACCAAAAATTTGACGCAAAAACCTCATCCAATAATTGGTAATATCTCTCCCGATATTGTTTTTCAAACGGCAGTACCATCTTGCAATCCTCCATCAAATAAATCGTTTTGAATGTACTTTCTCTAACTGCTCAAATATCATATTAAATCCTGTCACCCTGCATGCGCTACATCTATTTTGACATTCAGGCTGTAAAAGCTTTTGACTAATTTGTTCTCGATAAGGAGATATCCAAAGCTCCTCAAAAGAACTTTTATGCACATTACCAAGTATAATCCCATCTCCCCTACGTTTTTCACATAACGCTACATCTCCATTCGCATGGATAACCGATGTTAAAGAATGAGCAATACATGGAAGTCCCGCATTTTTATCAATAATCCTGTCAGATACAGCCAACATATACTTAATTCTTGTCCTAGATGTCAGCTCTGCTAACTCCTTTCTTAAGTCAAGCAAATTTTCCAACGATGGTGTAATATCTGCTGCCTCCTCTACTGGACGCAAATAAATATAATCAACACCAATCCTGTCCAAACGTCTTACCAATTCAATTAAGCTGCTTTGGTTCCTAGTAGTGAGAACATATCCAATACCAAGAAATGTTCGTTCACAATCTCTTTCCTTAGACATTTTTTCTACATTTTCAAGGACATGTTCAAAACAGTCAACACCTTTCTCTTTTTTATATTCTTCTCTCGTACTCGAATCTAAAGAAACTCTAATCCAGCGCAACATAGGAACCGATTTTGAAATATCAACTGTACCATTTGTAATCAATCCCATATCTAAACTATTACTTTGCCCAATCTCCACTACTTTATGAAAATCAGGATGCAATGTTGGTTCCCCGCCGCCTTCAAGCGTAACACCTGTTCCATGTTGCCAAAATTCACGAAACAATTGTTGGATAATCTGCAAATCCATCACTGCACCATTTTGCCTTAATTTTTTATCTGTACACCACTCACACTTTAAATTACAACTATCTGTCAGATGCAACTCCACACTAATTGGAAAATATTCGTCCATTTTTTTGATGCCTTTACGTACATCAAGAATAGAGTTCACCTTCTCGTTATTTAAGAGTAGTTTTAGTTTACTGTATTCAAATTCATCCCAATAGTTTTCCATAATATTCTCCACATATTAAACTATCTGCAATCAAAATAGTTTAATTTTAAATCTTAATAACTACTATAATCTTGTCACATATTCATTATGCTGATGAGCAGGCGCTGTCATAATTTCTTCAAACTCTTTATCAGAGATCAACAACTTTTTCTTAATAATTTTTATATAATCTTCCATCATTTGTTCATCGTATAAAGGCTTTTTTAATTCTTCTAGGGCCTCTCCACGTGTCATCTGCCCGCTTACAATCATGCTAGACAAATGCGATGTCCTTTTATCAACACCAAATTTTCGTGGGAACCAGTATAGCTGTATAAAAGCCGTCAAAATATTTTCTAAATGTTTACGTCCATAGTATTCAAATTCACAAAATTTTTCCAACTCTTTAAATGCTCTATCTCTATTGTAATCAATATAATCTAGTGGCATTGGAGACTTTATTCCAAGCTTCTTCTTATCATTTGACATTTGTTCCTTTGATAATAATTCTAATTTATCAATAGGCTCTTTTCCAAATTTATTGTGAATATTCATGAGATTTTCAATGTCCATTGCATCATGTGTATTTCCTCTTTGAAGTATACATTCTAATGCAAAATTTGTCCCACTAAAAAAATATGTTATTCCATATTCCCTTACTTTTTTGTAAATAAAAGCAATCAATACATTATCCTGAGGAATCGCAATATTGGGTACACCTGCCTTCATATATGCAAGTGTCAAATTATTAAATTGTATTGGATCTGGTTTAATAACCTCATAATCAAATCCAGTTGCAGAAATTAGTCTCTGTAAATTTGACTTCGATATTTCCGTATCAAATCCATCATCTATATGTATTGCAAGTACCCTTAATCCCCATTTATAACCAAGATATGCAAGATAAGAAGAATCCAATCCCCCTGAAAGTCCCATAATGCAATCATATTTTTTCCCTTTTCCATTTTCCTTTACTTCATAAAGGAGTCTATTCAGTTTCCTATGACCTTCTTCATTTGGAAAATATACCTTTCCTATATTATCATACGCTTTTGCACAATAATTACACTGTCCTTTGTCATCAAAGAGAATCATTTTGTCAGACGAATCATTCATAACGCATCTTGTACAAGTTCTTGTTTGAACATTTTTTTGTATACTTTTATGATATAAGTGCCCATCCAACATAACATAATAATCCATAATTCCCATTGCTTTTAACTGCTCACCAATCTGGCAATATGAATCCGCACAAATTACAACATCAGCTTCCTGCCGTAAATAATCCTGCACTTTATCTGCAGAAACAATTGGAATATCAAAAAGATCTGTGCCCACTAAAACTGGATTATTATCAACAAAACACATAATTCTATATTTTTCTTTTAAATTTTCAAATGCCTGTTTACCATAGTATCCAGCGCCGAACAAAACAATCTTATTCCTCATCTTTCTTTTTCCTCTTTCAATAATATTTCATTCATCACAGTATCATTATTTTTTTTGCACATTCTTGCTATATATTTATTTATATCATTAATTGAATTATTCTCATCACTGCTTATAAGCCCAATATCATTGATTAACCACTTTGCAAATTTTTTGTAGGTGTACTTCTGGGATTCTACAACATGCCCATAACAATTATTGGCAATTTCTTCACAATAATCAATGTCCTTCATTTTTATTATAACTTCATCAATATTACTAAAATCTGTATTTAAAACAATATAATCAACATTTGGTCTTAGAATTTCTTGGAAATCTTCCCCGACCAATATTTGGCAAGTCTTTGTAATTGCAGCATCGAAAATTCTAGGAGAGACTACGCCCGTAAGGTTTTCTTTTACATCAGGAAAACATACCTCTTTTGTTTCTTCATACGTAGCATCTGTATGCAACGCAGTATATTCTCTCACTTTTTTGTCATATTCTCCTGTTATATCCGCAAACCCCGCTCCTCCTAAACAACCAATGACAGTTCTCGATGAAGCTAAAAAATCAAACCAGCTATTTCCTAATACTGCCCCTTTATTATCGTTCGTGCTAGCTATATCATATATAAATCCAGAATTTTTTAATTTTTTATTAAAATATGGAACTAATTCGTATTTCAATTGACCCTGTTTTCCATATCTATATGACAATTTACATGCTCTATATACAACATCGTATTTTCTTTGCCTATGATCTCTGTAGGTTATCTTATCAATATAACTTTCTTCTACATATCCTGTTAAAACTGTTTTGATTTCAATATTACCTAACATGCTTTTGGGATACAAAATAGAATGATCCCATTTACGCATTACTGTATATATTTTATCTACCTTTACTCCTAATGCTAAATCCCAGATTCTCTCAGTAAGTGTGTAATCATCTTGTGACATAATAATTTTTTTGCAAGGATACTCTCTCCATATCAATTTCATAAGCTGCAAAAAATTAGCCCAGTGTCTATCTAAACCTCTCAGTTCCATCGCGGTGTAATGAAAAATTACAACATCAAACATCTTCTTATCTATCCAGTTATAATCATTAGCAAATCTTCCATTATATATATTGAAATAAAAATATTCATTCTCCTTATCATATCTTTGAAAAGAAAAAGCATGGTCAATATCTGTCTTTCTCATTTTCATATCAACTGCACATTGTCTCCATAGCACTAATACCCTCATTATTTCCCTCCACATACATTTGATACTTCACACCTAAATACAATTCCCTAATATAAATCTATCTTTAAACTTTTCTCAATAATACCTCATTCATCACAGTATCATTATTTCTTTTGCAAATCTTCCATTATATATCTTAAAGTAAAATATTTATTCTCTACATCGCATTTTTGAAAACAACATACATGGTGAATGATATTTTTAATATACAAATTTTATTACTCTGGATATACAAAATATTTTCTTTGGTTAATTAAAAAATAAGCATTCTCAAATGGCGGAAAATAAAATGCCCTGCTTTTTCGTGCAATATCTTCTGGTTTATCATTGTATTGTAGTTGTCTTAATCCTTGCAAAGAAGTCCTTCCATAAAAATGTCCTTCCCCTTTCATTTGAGTTCGAGGCAATTCTTTATGATTAACAATATAGTCAATAAACTGTTTAAACAATATAATTCCCTCATCTACAGCTTTTACATATAATGAATATGCGGTATCATCATCACCAATAAAAAAGTTTCTTGTAAAAATATAATCGCCCTGATCAACATTACTTGTCATCCAGTGAAAAGTAACTCCATATTCCTTCTCATCATTCAAAATAGCATGGTTATAAGTAAAATTGCCCTTATAGTCCGGTAATTTTGCCAAGTGCAGATTAACTGCTCTATAGTCTACTAATTCAAGAACTTTATTGCTTAACACCCATTTATGCCCTACAGAAACAATAAAATTAATATTCTTATTGGTAATTACTGCCTTTATTTCTTCTTCATTTCTTTTTGAATTATCCACAAAAGTAATATTTTCATTAATACATTTTTCATATATTTTGTTGCCATTCCACCATACTTGTGATTTATCCTTGTTAGACACCACTGCTGCAATATTATAACTATTATTTTGACCAGCCAATAATTGCTCAAAACATAGCTCACCTATCGGCTTTTCTCCTAAAAACAGAATGTTTAACATACACCATCACCTCTTATTAACATATCATGTACTATTTTTGAAATAACAGGATACATACACTCAAAATATACATCATGTCCCAACTGACTTAAATGTACTCCATCCGATAATGTTAGGCTATCCAATACCCCCCCCCGAGTATTTCTACATTTTTCAAATTCCTTCTCTATATCAACGAACATCACTCGTGGATCATTTCTTGCGACTTCTCTTATTATTTCATTATATATTCGATTGCTTTCCCCATATGTAATATTAGTATTAATCATATAATCCGTTCTTGGTGATGGATGATTCGTCCTAAGAACTACCTGCTTAACGCCAAAATGAAATGCACGTTCAATAATCTCTTCCATATTAGCTTTAAAAGCATTTAGTGAAACTCTTGGCACACCCTTATCTGTCACCCAATAATTACAATCATTCATCCCAAATCCAACCAATAAAATATCTACTTCATGACTCTGAATATCATATGGCATCCTTTCCAAAGCCATCCTAGTTGTATTACCGTTAATTGAAGCATTAATCACTGTGATTTTTTCTTCCTTATATTGTTGATGCAACTGCTGTGCTATTTTATTGACCCATGTCAAATCTACAGATATTCCTTGCCCAAAACTTATAGAATCCCCAAAAAAATATAAATACATTCTATCTCCCAACTTATAAATTCATACTCATTCTATTAATCCACGCATTTTAATATATGCAACTTGTCTTCCATTCCTATAAATACTTGACATATCTGTGTGCATCGCTAGTAATTCCTTTTCTTCTGTATCAATTATTCTATGCAAATATTTTTTTAGCTTTAATGCCACAATTTCTCCATCATAACCAAGCATTGTCATTATCTCTTCCCCATCTAATCTTTGTGTCGTATAAAACCGTGGTGTGTTATAATAAGTAAGAACCAGTCTTAATTCTTTGCAATGTGGCAGCATTTTCTCAATAAAAAGCTCCATTCTCTGATCTACATTAGGGAATATATCATTTGCAATGACGACATCATAGTTGTCTTCCACTTGTAGCATATACCAATCCATAACTTTCAAATTTATAGGGAATCCTTTTTCGTCTACATACCTTTTACCTCCATGAGCCAAAAGATCAACAAGTGTATATTCACATTTCGATGCCAATATTTTGGTCAAAGTATTAATACCACCTCCCGTATCTAAAACTTTTTTATGTTGTTTTCCCATCAAAATATCGCCATACACTTCTGCATAAATCATACGTTTATTAATATCTGACATAAGCCATTCATTGGTTATTACCTTTATATCCTCATCTTGTGAATTTTCCTGTAATAACTTCATAATCCAATCCTGTTGTAAATAATTTTCTACATCAGTGTTTTTAAATACTTTCATTTATCATTCTCTCTTTCAATTTATTCTTATACTCACATTTTCTATCATGAAATGTCTGTTGCCACAACTCTAGGCAAAACAACCCCCATATATTTCTCCCAAAATCACTTTCCGTTTCTATTTTTTGAAACACCTTTTTGTTATCAATAAGTTGTCTTTCAAGAGCTTTTTTTGAATAAAAAGTATCATAGATAAATTCCTTCGCTTCATTCTTAACCCATTGATTGAACGGAATTGGAAAACCCATTTTATCTTTTCGTTTTTGAATGCTTTCAGGTAAATATTTGCTCATTGACTTTTTAAAAATATGCTTCATATCTCCTGCCTTCAACTTAAAATTCGCTGGAATTGTTGCCACAAATTCTATCAACTCATCATCCAGAAGCGGCACTCTTGACTCCAATCCGTGGGCCATACTCATTCTGTCCTCTACCTGCAATAACGCTGGTAATAACGTCTTAAAGTCAAAATGTGTCATATTATCAAAATAACAAGTGTTTTTTAAATTTTCAGCATAAAAAATATTATGAAATTTCTGATATGGATCATAATCGCTTAACATTTCCTGATGAATGCAGTCATAAAGCATAGGTGCTCTATTAATCAGTTTGAAATATCTCCTATCACTTTCCTCGAATAATCCAGAGCTCCAAAATTCTTTTAGCATTGGTTTATAATTTCTAAGTGCACTCAAATTAGGAATGATTGATTCATATGTCACAATATACTTTTGGTTGTCTATCGTCCCTTCTATCGCACCTTTGATGCATTGTTCAAAGTATGCTACTAAGTATCTTGTATACCCACCAAATATCTCATCTCCTCCCTGTCCACCAAGTACTACCTTTCTATGGTTTGCTGCCAATCCCGAAACCATATACTGGCAAAAAGAGCCGGGACCTGCAACAGGAGTATCTAAATAATAAATAACCTTTTCAATATTCTTCAAAAAATCAGTATAAGTCATATCAATCTGATATAATGGAAAATTATGTTCACAAGCAACCTCTTGTGCGTACATACTCTCATCGTAGAGTTTCCCAATACTAAATTTGCCTGTAAACCCAGCATAATTATCTCCTCCCACTATATCTGCTGCCATTGCAGAGATAACAGAAGAGTCTACACCACCACTTACATACCCTCCAATTGGTACATCACTTCTAATATGATAGCGAATTGAATTATGTATAAGTTCATCAAGCTTCTCAATAAAATACTTTTCTGTATGATCCCAATCTAAATTATAAAATACCTGCCAATAGCGCTCAATTTTAACTTTTTGGTTTTTTATTATCACACAATGCGCTGGTTCTAATTCTTTGATTCCTTTGAAAAGTGTATGGTTTCCTAAACAAAATTGAAATGTTAAATAATCTTTGAATCCTTCCATATCTGTTTCAATATCCGGAAGGAATGGAAGCAATGCTTTCATTTCAGAAGCAAAATAAAAAATATTGTCAACAATCGTATAATAAAAAGGTTTAATCCCGAATCTATCTCTTGCGCAAAATAATGTTTGATCTTTCTCGTTCCAAATAGCAAATGCAAACATTCCCTTAAAATGTGTTACACAATCTGTTCCCCATTTCTTAAATGCTTTTAAAATCACTTCTGTGTCTGTATTGGTTCTAAATGTACCGCCAATTTGTTCCCTAAGCTCTATATAATTATAGATTTCTCCGTTGAAACATACTATATTTCCTGTTTCAATATCTTTCATAGGCTGATGTCCGCAATCTGTCAAATCAAAAATACTCAAACGGTTATGTCCAAAACCGATAAATTCCTGCTGACTTACCCAAGTACCTATATCGTCCGGTCCTCTATGTTTCTGCATGTCGTTCATAACATTTAATTTATGTAAAATATTCTGTATTTTATTTTTTTCAATATTTATCATTCCCGCTATTGAACACATATCATATATCCCTGCAACTATTTATTTTGGTAGTACTCTAAATGTCTTTCATGTTTTTCAATACAACTTTGTATAATCGCCTGATTTTCTCTTGTCCATGCGACAGTCTTTTCCAAACCTTCCTGCAATGCAATCTTAGCCATAAAACCAAGTTTTTCCTTCGATTTCACTACAGAAGCAAAGCGTTTCCCTGATGTATCCCATGCCCTTTTGGGAGTCATTTTTAGATTTGATCTGCTATCTGCAATTTGTATAATCTTTTGTGCTAAATCTGCAATAGAAGTTTCAACTCCAGAACCAATATTATATACATCTCCTTCATCTCCCTTTAAAGCGCACAACATAAGGCCACAGCAAATATCCTCCACAAAAATAAAATCTCTTGTTGCAATCCCTTGATTTTCCAACAAAATTTCCTGATTTGTTAATGCTCTGTAAATAAAGGTCGGTGTAACATTTCTCCAAATCGTCGCATAGGTACCTCTCCAATTCCCTGCTCCTAAAATTTCTCCCGGACCATATACATTTTGAAATCTGGCTCTGACTACAGGAAGTCCATACTGTTTGTGATAGTACGCAGAATAAAATTCTCCAACTATCTTTGAAATGGAATATGGGCTATCCTGATGAAGTTCAATTGGGCTTTCTTCAGTCGTTGCGACTGCGTCTCCAAATGTCTTCTTAGCCACAGAACAGCCCGCAGAAGAATACACTACTTTTTTTAGATTACGAAAATCTTTTAGGCGTTCAAATAATTTTAAGGTTGTTTGCGTATTGTTTTCATTATCTGTAATTGGGTCAAAAATAGAACTTTGGTTCCCATGAAAAGTAGCTAAATGAAAAACGTAATCCAGATTATCTTGTAGATATGCAAGAACCCGAAAATCTGTAATAGAGTGCTCAATAAAAATAACACGTTTATCTTTTGGCACGTTTACAATCTCGGCAGATAATAAATTATCCACAATTATAATTTTAATTTCCTGCACATTCTTCAATAATAGTCTAATCAAATTACTTCCTACAAATCCAGCACCACCTACCACCAAAACAGTTGAACGTTCAAACAAATTATAATCCTCTTTTGTCACTATCTGATTTCTCCTTTTAAATGTGTATAGGTCTGCGTAATGCCATATTGTTTATACCATTCAATTGTTCTTCTGATGCCTTCTTCCAAGGGCATCTGCACATCCCAATCAAAATCTTTTTTTACCTTAGTAGGATCCAGCAGAATTGTAGCAACGTCATCCTCTCCCCTCTGACGTACTTCAACTGGTTTCTCTAATGTAATATTTAATGCCTTTAACGTTGCATCAAACAATTCTTTAATGGCATAATCTTTTCCACTAGTGTAGTGACCGGTTTATACTTAGTAAAATAGTTCTTCCATATATTGCCCTCCCATGTTATACTAAAAAGAAACGGTGGTGGCGATTATGGCAAGACCTAAAACTTACATTATTAAGCTCAGTGATGATGAAAGAGC
>JAAZZQ010000038.1 GCA_014239155.1 Lachnospiraceae bacterium
CGATATGGGATTTTCTGAACAACTAAAAAAGGCACGTTTAAATATGAATTATACTCAACAAGAAGTTGCTGACCTTATGGGCATTACCAAAAGCACATATTGCGGTTATGAAACGGGAAAGCGCCAACCGGATGTTGCCAAGATAAAGCAACTTGCAACTATCCTAAATACATCTGGCGATATTCTTCTTGAAACTGGATTTGAAGATATAACCAGTGAATTAGATATTAACGATGAAGCGAGGCAGCTTGCCCAACAATATAGTTTGCTCAATGATTCAGATCGTGAGTTAATCAAAAAGATGATTGATTCATTAGCTGAAAAATCAAAGTAGCCTAAAATGGTATAACACAATGTACATAGCTGACACACAAAAGTCCTCCCTACATAATTCTGAAAAATGATGCAGGTACATCTCCATATCTGCATTTTTTCAAAATCTCTGATTTTCAAGGCAAAATCTCTACTTTTCACAAAATAATCTGCCTACCGACACCACATCAAAATTAGATTTTGGTAAATTTTTCTTAAAATCAGCATTTCCACATTTGGTAAGCAATCCCTTAACTTAACGACTCACTCCGCTAACTAAATGACATTGCTCTGCAAGCTCCTGTCTGGCAAGTAGCACTGCAGTATTGGACTTTATAATCATCCTGCCAATATCATCCAAACCTTTCAACAAATCCACCATTTCTTGTAAATCCTTTTTTGTGCTTTCAGCCAACATAATCTATCATCTCCTACGTTTTGTTATTTACAAGACTATATTAATTCTTTTAAAGACTTTTGTCAATATATTTTTGTCCTTTTAAAGACTTATTGTTGTTTCAAAGACTTTTTCATTGACATAAATAAAATTTAGTAATATAATTCATATCAAGAAAGGCGGTGAAAAACACAAATGAAAGATAGAATTAAGAAGATTAGGAAAGAACTTGATTTAACTCAACAAAAATTTGCTGACAGACTAAGTGTAAAAAGGAACACCGTTGCACAATGGGAATTAGGAATAAATACTCTAACAAACCAAGTTATTATGTCTATTTGTCGTGAATTTAATGTGAACGAAGATTGGTTGCGGAATGGTGGTTCTGATGATGATATGTTTATTAAACTAACTGAAGATGAGGAACTAGCGATGTATACTCAGATACTTTTGGATTCAACCGATGATATAGTTGCTGATATGATAAAAGAAATTATAATTATGTATGGAAAATTAGATAATAATTCCAAACAGGTAATAAAAAGTGCTACAAAAAACTTGCTGGATAAAATAAAAAATACATAAATTAAATCATTAATTGAGTCGCAAAGCTACAAGAGAAACTAAAAAACAACAAACATAAAATTTACTTTTTGAAAGGACAAAATATGAGAAAAAAATACATTGCATTAACTTTTCTAACACTTTTTCTCTTTGGTTGCGAAAGATCTGTTGAATCAACTAAAGAGAATCTTAATTATCCAGAAACAATATCACAAGAAACATCTATACAAAATGAGTCTGCATCACAGTCTCAAACATTTGATGCTTCTCCAAATATAGACGAAACACTAGATTCTCTCACCTTTGGAATTACATCAAAAGAAATTGCACAAATTATATACAATAAAGAGGTAGAATCTTATTCCAAAAATATCGCCAGTTATAATATTGACGTTTTTCCAAATGGAGATTATCTTCTTTTTTGTGTAACTTTAAAAGAAGACCAATTTCCATCACTAATATACACATATGATCAAGCTAAACCCGGAAGAGACAAAAGTGCAACTGCGCTAATTAAAACATTTATAAATAACTTTCCAATTGAATCTGATGTAAAACAAGTGTCATACAATTTAGGGGATTCTACTAACCAAATGATTAGTTGTTTGTACATAAAAAATTCAAAAGTTGTCAATTTCCCACTTACAATAAAAATCGTGCCCGAAACAGACTATTTTCTTACTATCGATACTGAAGAATATAAAGCAGCATGTAAGGAAGGGCGATACAATGACATATTACAAGATGCACAATCATATATAGATAACACCTCTCCAGCTAGCTATGATAATGCATATACACTTGTGTCTGTTCTTACACCAATAGTCGAATATTGGGACAATATTAAAGTAGATTATGATTCGATAGAAAAAGTCGCAACATTTTCTTATAAAGGAATAAATAAAATTGATAGTAACACGCACTTTTTTCCATATGCTACCACGAACGAAAAACAGATACATTCCTTAATAGGATTTTATGATTCAGATTGGAGTTTTTTTGAAAGTATAATAATATCTTCGAATAAAAATATTGATATTTCTGCATCTTATAACAAATTTGAAAAAGTTGCGGATAATGGTCAAATTTATGAAGCTTATGACACTTCTCTTGAAGATGATGTCCTAGAAGAATTATTATCGTCTCCAGCTCATACTATTCGATTTGTTGCAAAAGATGGTACTTTGAAAGATTATGAAATGTCAAGCGAAGAATATGAAGCTTTGGTCGTAATTTCTAAATTCCAAAATGTCCGCAATATTCTTTCTGATTTATTATTTTGCTTTCAAAATCGCTTAATATAATATAAAAGAGAAATTTAATAAAAGTCTACTAGATAAAGCGAAAAAACAAATAATTTTATCATCTATATATAAAGTGATTGATTTTTGCTGCCCTTTGTTTTTTATAAATTTCTGAGTAATTTGAATAAGATCTTGAATTTTCAGGAGCAAGATTTTAGGCAACAAAAAGTGTGATATATATGTGGGCAAGAATCAAACACAATATATATTTAAAGCATGAATTTAGTAAGCGAGTCGTTGTAAAAGATAATCATTCAAAAATGAGTAGGCTTACTGCCTACTCATTATGTGAGTTTTAATCATAATCAATATTTGAGACAAAAACTTTTGTTCCTTTACCTCGTCCAATTTGCCGATGAGTATGATTATCTCTTCTTTGTACTTCATGCGTTTAAATCCTCCTTGTATAGTTACTATATCACATAAGGAGATGTAATGTATACCCTCATGTTTTCATATCTTATTTAAGATATGAATTTTGTTAGATACATACAAAATTCTAACAGTCACTTTTTTATAGTTTATTGCAATATTGACAATAAAAAACCGCCCACTACGGCAAATAGCGGACGGTACCATAAATACCTCTGAAAAAACAAAGGATCTAAGGATTTAAACGCACTATTATAATATCACAGAATCCTTTATTTTTCAATGGTTTATTTTTTATACTCATTTTTAGAAAGGACGTGTGATATGTTAAAAATAGCATGTTATGCCAGAAAATCAATTTACTCAGACAAATCTGATTCTACAAATGTACAATATAAATTCGCTGAGGAATATTGTAAGTCCCATTATGAGGATTATATTTTAATCAGATACGAAGACGAAGGGTACACGGGTGCCAACACTAATCGCCCTGATTATAACAGATTGATGGCCAATGTAAAAGACCAGCAGATTAATGTTGTAATTTGCTATAAAATAGACCGCATTAGTCGAAACGTCTCAGACTTCTCCAATTTTTTCTCTATCCTCACTGATAATTATGTTGAATTTGTAAGCATTAAAGAACAAATAGACACGAGCACACCGCTGGGACGTGCCATGATGTACATATGCTCTGTTTTTGCACAAATGGAAAGGGAAACAATTGCAGAACGTATTAAAGATAATATGTTGGAACTAGCTAAATCCGGCAAATGGGCAGGTGGCAAAGCACCAATAGGATATAAACTTGAAAAAGTTATAATCGGTAATAAAACACATACTATATTAACCGAAAACCCAGAAGAAATTCCTTATCTAAATATGATTGTTGATACTTTTTTGAATGGAAATTATACTATAGGTGGACTTGAAACTTATTTTCGCAAAACCGATGTTAAAACTTTAGGAGGCAATTATTTATCTACTACACAACTTTATAAAGTCTTAAAAAATCCCTATTATGCTCCTGCAGATAAATCCACATTAAACTATTTTAAAAATATTGGTTGTACTATCGGATGCGATGAGAGTAAATTTAACGGAGAATATGGTATTATTGTATATGGACGCACATCTGGTGGAAGAAAGAAAAAACATACACTAAATACTCCTGATAAGTGGATTATATCCGTCGGAATGCATCGGCCACTACTAACTTCTGATAAATGGATAGCTATACAATCTAAGTTTGGCAACAATATTATTAATAAAACTAGAAAGTATAAAATTGGCATATTGAAAGGTGTATTACGTTGCAAATGCGGTTATACAATGCGTACACAGCACAAAATAGATAAAACTTATAATAAAACATATGACAACTACTTTTGTCAAAATCGCAATCGCAGGGGAATAGAATATTGCGACTGCCATTTCGTACCAATAGCACAATTAGATCAGGCTGTATTAAATATTCTTAATAGCATTGCTTTAGATAAATCTATCATTGATAGTTACATTTATCAAGATACTGTATGTTATGTACGTTCTTCTGTAGATATAACAAAGGATATTACAAAATTAGAAACAAAAATAAAAAATGTTACTGCTGCACTAGAAAGTTCCGGTAGCTCTACTGCTGCTAAATACATAATAAAAGAAATCGAAAAGTTAGACAAAGAATTAACAGGTCTAAAATACGAACTAATGGAATCTGAAAACAATGAGCGAAAACACAATAAGATACTTGATGAAAAAGAAGATAAATACAAAACAGTTTGCTACATTACAGAAAATTTAGAATCGTTGGAATATGATGAACTAAATGACCTTATGAAAGCAATATTAAAAGAATGTATATGGGATGGTGAAACTCTTAAAATAAAACTATAACCTTTTTCTCTTCTTTTTATTTTGATACCTTCTGGGCGCATCCTAAGACTCGACTTTAGCAGATCTCGAATTGTAATTTCCCGCGCGCCATCCATATTGGCATTTCGTGTCTCTAACCGCACCAGATTTGGTATTCCCTGAAGTTGCAACTCTGCTGAATCCTCAATTGTAATCACACGTTCTGTTATAGGAATATAATGTGACAATGCATTGAGAAACGTCGTTTTTCCTGAGCCTGTTCCGCCGCTAATAAAAATGTTATATCCTGCAATCACCAATTTTTGAAGCTCTGCCGCAGCCTCTTTGCTAAGAGAGCCAAAACGAATGAGATCTTCCATAGAAATTGGATGTTCTGGAAATCTCCGAATTGTGATAATCGGTCCATTCAATGCTACAGGAGCAAGCACAATATTTACCCGCGAGCCATTTTCTAGTCTTGCATCCGCAATTGGCAATGCTTCATTGACAACTCTGTTGCACTTTGCCACAATTTGTTGAATAACATTTTCCAACTTTTCTTGTGTGTCAAAATGTTTATCCCACTCATAAATGTGCCCTGCTTTTTCTACAAAAATATTGTCCGTTCCATTTACCATAATCTCTGTGACATCATTGCTGTCCACTAACTCCTGAAGCACATCCAATTTTCTAATTGCATAAAACACACTTTTGCCAAGCTCTTGCCTCTGTGCCAGTGACAACGCATATTTTCTGCCCATCTGTACCACAAGTGTGTCAATCATATCCTGAATTTCAGAATCCTCCACTTCTCTTGACAAATCAATTCTCTGCCGAACGGTGTCGCTGATTTGTTCTCTGCACTGCTCATATCTATCCAATTCACTCACCTTCTTCCAAAACCTCCTTTAATCGGATTCCAACTGAAGATGATGTAAGTTTTTCTAGGTTTCTGCATTGCTCCTCCCAATGTGCAGGCAGAGTAAACTCTGTGATATGTTCTAGAATTTTATTGTACTCTTTTGCGTGTAAAAGTTTCTTAAAATGCGATGCCATCGCCTGTCCATAAATGGTTGTGTCATCTGTCAAAAGATAAATTTTATTGCTTTTTTCAAGCATATCGTAAAATCCTTGGCAAACTTCTGACAAATCCAATATAATCCAATCATAGTCGCTGTTATATAAAAGCAAACTTAAAAATCGTTCCCACGCATCGCGTTCTATTGCAAGCAGGTCTGCATAATCTAGTGCCGGCGGAAGATAATCCGCGCCATGAATACAGCGTTTTAGACTGTCGAGTTTATAGGATAACTTTTCAGAATGATTGAGTACAAAGTACATAAAATCGGTTATGTCCGCCTCATAGCTTGTCTGCATAAGTTCTTCAAATCCACTAAATGCAAGAAGATTAATGTACAACACTCGATGCCCTTTATCTGCCAATAGCTCTGCTGCGCAAAGTGCTGCCACGCTCTGACCTTTATACCTATCTGGCGCATAAAAGCTAACCAGCGATGTTTTATTTTTACTGCATCTATTGGTTGTTGTACAGTTTTCATCTAGCGCAAATTCTGCAAGTACCTGCGTAATCATACGTTCCATAGATTGATATTTTGCCACCACACTATATCCAGTAACTTCCTTTGTTCCATCCTCTTGCAAAATACAGACTTTTTTTGCATTAATCTTTGTGATAGTTGAATCATATATCTCTTCGCCGACAAGCAAAATTTCAAATGCTCCTTCTTTGCTCGCTTCTAGTGCTTTGTTTACGGTGTCAAAAATTAGAACTGTAAAATCTGCTGCATTTCTTTTTAATAAATACGCCTGCAACATTTTTAGATATTCTTGGTCTTTATCACAGATAGCAAACTTTTTTGCACCCATTTGTTCTCCTCCTTTTAATAAATCCCGACACACAATAGTAACAGACTTAAAAATGCGGGAACAGATAAACGTATCATACTTCTTTTTTGTGTTTTATCCACTTGATATGTATCAATCGTTCCTGTTAGGGAAACTTTTCTAACATATCTCCCCAGATAGAAAAGACGCTCTCTACTCTCTTTATACAAAACCATTTTGAAAATGGATATTAACGCTGCCAAGAACATTGATACAAACAAATAACACAGCAGCTGTTCTCCTCTGATATAACATGCAGTCATCATAAAAAGCTTAATGTCCCCTGCTCCAAGTGTCTTCAATAAATAAAAGGGATACAAGAACAGAAAGATTACAGTCATTTCTCCCACCAAAACGATTAGTTTTGCCACTGAACCATTCACACCTGTCAGAATCAACCCTGCTGCCATTCCAATAGCAATACAGATATTTGGTATTCGATAAAACCGCCAATCCATAAAAATGACAACACAAAACACACCTATGAGGATTCCCATATTTCACATCCTTTCGTTTTAAATTTTTAGTATGGAATACTTTGAAAATAAAATCTACAAAGCTGACGCTCCTGAAACGGAACAGTTATGATTATATCGAATTTAAAAATATTGTCCACTCGAAATGTAAAAACTAGCACTACTATTTTTTTATTGTATATTTTTACTATATTTATCAAATGATATTGTTGTACTGTTATATATTATAACCCTATATTTTGTGTGAATTTTTACATCGCGAAACTTTACGAAATAATTATCTTAGAAATACCAAATATATTTATGCATAATTTTTCCTTTTTGTGACTATACTATCTCATATAAAGTAATACAGAAAGGACATCCCTATGAAAACATATTTCAGTCTGAAAGGTATACTTAATCCTGTCGGCAACACAGAGACGCAGCCGCGGACACCGCGTGATATGCTGCTTGACGATATCCGCAAAACGCAATGCGCACTCGAAACCGCATACTCTGGTTTTGACAATGTAACAGATCCTGACCTGATAGACTGTTATATCTATGAAGTAAATTCCGCATTGAAACGTTATCGTTTCCTGCTGCAACAGGCAGAACGGATGCAACTTTATGAGGAGTCCCCTATGGACTCCTCTGACTGCTATGACAGTGAATCACTAGTACATCAACCAATAATGAATGCTTAATAACACAAAAGCTTCTCAATTTTTTCTCAAACAAAAAACGCAGTTTGCTGCGTTTTTTGTTTGATATTATCAAAATTATCAGACACAATATCCTCTTGCACCAGAATAATTTATTAAATTTTCATTGACATCTGTCCTGCCATATGTAAAACCTGCATACACATCTTGCGTATTTTCCATAAGCGGCTTGGAATCATCCTTTTTGCTGATGGTTTGATAGGCATCGCGCAATTTTTTAAACATTTTAACTACTTCTTGGATTTGATTTGCTGCCAGTTCTCTGTCTGCAAATACATAGAGTGCAAACAAATTTTTGGACAAATCATAGCTGAAATCTAAGCTGTTTCTCAATTCTGTAATGCAATTTCTAGCGCACTGCACAGCCTTTTTGAACTCCTGATCACAGCCGACTTCCTGTGCTGTAGCTGCATCCTTCAGGTATGTCAAGGTCATATCATACAAAATCACTATCAACTGTGTGCGATTTGCCTGTGTAATACGCCTTGTAAAAATCTGTTTCATCTCTCTTGTCATATTGATACCTGACCTTTCAAACCTTATTTATCATTCTTTATTGTAAGAGTTGCAGTACTTGTTGTGGTCTCTCATTTGCCTGTGCAAGCATAGAGGTAGATGCCTGTACTAGCACCTGCACAGTAGAATACTCTGTCATCTCTGTTGCCATATCCACATCCATAATACGAGAGTAAGCAGATGTAATATTTTCTTCCGAAGTATCCAAATTGGTAATTGTGTGCTCAAGACGGTTTGCATACGCACCAATTTTTGCGCGGACAGAAGATAGCTGATTAATGGCATCACCAATAATATCGATGGCTGCTGTCGCCGACTCTTCTGTGGTAACATCCAGTTTATCTATACCAAGGGCTTCCGCATTTAGTGTAGGGATTTCCAATTCCATATACTGCCCTTCATTTGCTCCAACCTGTACAATCATTGCCCCCATACCCGTTACATCAAGTAAGATGCAATCATCAACAGTTCCATTTCCTATTGTGTATTCGGTTCGCGTTGTCTGTGTTACCGAATATTTATAATCTTCCAAATTCTTCTGATGTGCCATCACAGCACCATGCTCATTTAATTCCTGATAGAATGTAAAATCTCTTGTCTCACTTGGTCCCGGTTGCCCTGTTTTCCCATCTGTAGGAACATAAGTAACCGTAAATTTGGCAGGATTTCCGCCCGCTGCTGCGACAAACTGTACACTTTCAATGTCTATACTACAATCAGGGTGTTCTGCCTTAAAATATTCCACAAAATCATCTTTTAGGTCTCTTCCACCATCACCTCGAACTCCAGTAAAATATTGTTGTTGCCCATCATTAAGTTCATTGCCTTTAGAATCGACATTACTAAAGAAATTAATTTCACCAATATTGTATCTTTTTCCATCAGGTCCTGTCAAAGCAATATTTCGATATGTTGTAATTGCACTATAAGAAGTAGTTGTAACTGTTGAACTATTCTCTGTAACATCTTTGCCATATTCTCTCTTAATACTTGTCACTCCAGCGGTGGTTCCTGGAGGTGCTGTATTATTGGATACAGTCGTTGTAGTTACCTGTCCAAGTGGTTCCCTATCATTTACTTTAATTTGTATTTCAAAATCATTCTCTGCCTTAATAATAATTTTCTCATCTTCTACAATCACTTTGGAACCGTCTGGAAAAGTCTTTATTTGATCGATATCTGAAAACTGATCCACCGATGCGGTAGTCACAAGCGCATCAAAAATCTTATTGCTATTATTATCTATCTCATACTTCTCATTTTGTGTAATACTTCCTTCTGATGAACTATATTCAATATCTATTACTTTTCCGTTCGTATCCTTTATCTTTTTTTCTTCTTGATTATACTTTGTCGTCGTATTCTCATAATGATAATAAGTCAGCTTGCCAATTGCGTAAGTTCCGCTTGCCACTCCTTCCGTATAGGCCTTTACTTTAATATTTTCTGCATTTGTATAGGATTTAAATGCAAAGCTTCCATCAAGCAAACTCTGCGCATTAAACTGTGTTGTATTTGCAATTCTGTCAATCTCACCAACTAATTGGTCAATCTCCTTCTGAATCATCTCTCGATCTGACTCAGCATTGGTTCCGTTTGCTGACTGTATTGCAAGTTCATTCATTCTCTGCATAATATCATGCATTTCTGCCATAGCGCCGTCCGCGGTATTCACAACAGAAAGACCATCATTTGCATTTCTGTTTGCCTGTTGTAAGCTGCGAATTTGTGCGTTCATTTTTCTCGCAATTGCCAACCCCGCAGCATTGTCCGCAGCGCTGTTGATTTTATAGCCACTTGATAGCTTCTGTGTGGAAGCTGCCACTCTCCTGTCATTATTATTCAAAGCGTTTCTTGCTATAATCGATGAAACATTGTAATTAATTCTCATGCATTATTTCTCCATTTCTATATGTCTTTAAGCGCCGTCAAAAATGCTTTTGCAGTCTGATACAACTCTCCTGTGGAGATTTTTCCCACACTTCGATCCTGCCCAAATCTGGTTAAATCAACAGACTTTGCATGTACTAAACTAATCTGTGTCTGTCGTGTCCCGCTGCTTCTAAGCTCCTGATTTACTGCTTGTTCCAACTGTTTTAATGAAGCTTTTTCCGACACATTTTCATACACAATCATTCCTGAAATACGGTCTTTAGTGACATCAAACTCTGCTGCCACTTTACCAAGACGCTCTGTGTCAAGAGTCACTGCCACTTTACCCGTCTGCGACGCATTGTGATAAATCTTTAGATTGACAGAAGTTATCTCACCTTTAATATCCATAGGAATTTCATAATTCTCTTCCCTTGCCATATTTCCTGCCAAGGTAAGCCCTTTATACAGTGCTTTTGCGGCTTTTAAGTCAATCTGCGTATTTCCGCTATCATAAATCATATGTTCTACAGCTTTGTTTGCCTCACGGATAATTTCCTGATATGATACTGACGCCTGTCCCGCATCTGTCATATGCTCCACAAAATTATCCGCCTGTCTTAACACATCACTTTCTATCTGTTCTACATCTGTATTTGTTGTGTCATTAGCCGCATCTGAATCCAATGTCGTCTCGGCATTCTTATTTATCACTTGACGGAACAGCAAACCGCGTTCAAAGAGGAGCATGGATGCAGCCTGAATATTATCAACACTAATGGGTTGACCATACGCAATTAGCGCATCAATAATCTGCTCGTCAATCTGTTCCACTGTTTGCATATCTTTTTGAAATTCTTTGTGATTGTCCTCCTGTTTTTGTGTCGCCTGAGTGCTATTTTCTGGCACGCGTGCCATTTTCACAGTATCTGCAAACTTTTCAATTGTGGTATCCTCTGTAATTTTTTCGGAATTTAGCGCATTGTAATCGGTTCTGTCTGCAAGCTCATCTTTGATTTCACCAGAAAGTCTTGCATAATATTTCTCCTGTGTACTCTGACCTGTATTTTGATTATCAGCACCACTGTCCCCAGTATGTTGATACCCTGCATTAATTTGTGTATCAATAGCATTACCTTTTGTAATTAAATTCTCTAGCGCACCAAAGCCATCATCTATATGGACATCCATATTTTTCTTAGAAGCAGTTCGCACTGCTGAGAGCATATTTTTAAAATTCATCTGCGCTCCTGACGCGATAAGGCTTCCAATAACAGCACCGTCCGATTTTTCGATCTGACGAAACATGCGATAGATACCAATATAAGCCTCGCGCTCCTCTGTGCTAATACTACCTGCCCGATCAAGACGCTGCAAAAATTTGGAATATTTTTCTGCGTCCGCCGCTGGTTCTGCATCTCTGCTATCCAGATATGCTTCTAGTTCCTCCATTGTCATTTCCAATGGATTTTTTTGTTCCCGTATCATCTGAAGCGTTGCCGCCGGAGTCATTTTTCCAATCACACTTGTCACCTGACTGTCTGCCTCCTTGACAGCATTCACATTATCACTGTTAATGGTCATTCGATTATATCCGAGAATCCGAACTGCACGCCGATTCTCCTCATTTGTTTCCATTCCCAAATCAGAAAGAATATCGTCTATATTTCGGAATGCCTTGCTAATCTTATCCCCCAAATCCTTGCGCGGTTCTGTCATTAATGTCTCATATGCAACAGAAGCTTTTCCCTGCTGATTTGAATTCTGTTGATTCTGTCCGCCAAGCTGATTTTGAAGTTCTTTTCCTGCCTCATGAATCCGCAACAGTGTGCTATTTGGTATCTTTGACAACAATTTTCCAAGTACTGCTGCTGGCATATCTGCCAACTCTTTTGTTGTCTCTAATGTCTCCTTATATAATAGAGCTCGCTGCGTATTTTCCTCTGGGTTCTCTCCCTGAAAGAGAACTGCCTTCATACGATCTTCCGCTGCTTTTAATGCCTCTACTAACTTTGATAACTCCGTTGTATCAATAGAAATTCCTGTTTTTAAAAGATGCCTGTTTGCCTCCTCTGTCATCATAAGACGAATTTCTTCAAGCTGCCTTCTCGCCTGCATCTCCTTTAACTCTGTCTCAGATGGAAGATTTGCAGTGTCTGTAATTTCCTCCTCTGTTTCTGGCGCATAATCAGCCTGACTGTCAATCTGCTGTTGCGCTTCTGTTAAATTCTTAAGATTCATTTCCTTTCCAGATACAACCGTCTCATGTATTGCCGCGTCTGTAATCTGGTCTGTCTGCTCTTTTATCTCATGCGCACGGACTGCAATCGACACCTCACCTGTCATATCTGCCTCTTCTGGTGCTTTTCCATTCTCCATTGCAATAACACACAAATCTGCAATATCATTTTGGTTCATTGGAAACGAAAGATTCTTTAAGGCTGTCAGTTTTTCAAGGTTCTGCGCAGTCAACTCAATTCCAGATGCCACCAACCACTTTGCATTCTCAACAGCCTGTGCCTTTGTGTCTGCATCTGTATCTAGTCCTGCCTCCTGCACCACTGTTTCTATACTCCCTTTTAAGTTATCCCAGTTAATACTATCTGCTTTCTTTGCATAATATTTTCCGTAGTTTCCCGTCCCTTCACTGTAATAGCCTTGGGACTGTTGAATATTACCTGTGCTGGAATACTGTGCTTTGTACAAATTTTCTATTGTGGGCGTCTTTTTGTTCACAATCAAATATTTCATCGCATCTTCTGTGAGCCCACTAATACTGTCCGCCTTCAGAACTGCTTCAACCAACTCTGTAATATTTTCATCTGTGACAGGCATGTCACTCTTTTGTAGTGCGTCAGATAATTTTCCCACTAATTTATTGATTAGAGCACCCGCATTTGCCCTATTTCCCACAATCTGTTCGACTGTCTCTAAATCTAAATCATCATTGTATCCTGATACTTCCACTCCTGCCTGCGCCAGTGTTACCTTTATCTTATCTACAATTGTCACAAAAGTCTCCACATCAACACTTCCCGGTGTGAATCCTTCTTCCTGCATCTTCTGCAAATCTTCCCCGGAAACGCAACTGGACATCACTATCATAAAGTCTTTTTTGGATTGCGCATTTGAATTAGCTGCCTGCTGCATAATATCATCTGTAGTCATTCCATGACTTCCATATGCTTCGTTATCCATAACTTTATCAGCGATGCCCAGTGTATATCCGCTCCTAGATACCTTTCCCGTATCTGTTGCGGCTGGTTTATATGTAGTTGTTGTAGTTGATTCGGTATTTACTGACACAGAAGGAGTATAATTTGTGTCAACAGTAAAATTCATACACATTCCCTACTCTTTCCGTCAGTCCTATTTATTATGTGCCAGATTGGCACAGTCCTTTTTCTTATACTATATGTCGGAATATTCTGCAAAAAACTTAAGAGCATTCCGCGCAAGATTTTTATGAGATTCCTTTAAATTCCCACTTTCCTTTGTGATAACGCACCATGCTGACAATGCCAGTCAATGCCCATGTAAGCCCCGTTGTAAGAAAGATTCCCCACACACCAATCAATGGAATTTTGGTGAGCGGAACAGCAAACCCAACGCGCCCGGCTACTTCCATCAATCCGTTAATCATAGCAAATGCCGCGTCGCCAGCACCATTTAGCACACTTCTTGCCACATAAATCATACCGAGAAAAAAGTAAAACCAACTTGTAATAGAAAGTCCTTTTGCACCAATTGCAATCACCTCTGGATCTGTTACAAACACCCCCACAATCTGTTCTCCTAAAAGTTGACATGGAATAAACATCACAATGCTAAATACAATTACACTGCGCACAGCAGACCGATACCCCTGTTTTACCCGGTCAATCTTTCCGGCGCCGATATTCTGCCCTGTGTAGGTGGTAATCGCCGCTCCAAGTGAGTTGTACGGTTGTTGTACAAGCTGTTCAATCCGTCCAAGCGCTGTGTTAGCGGCAACCACGTTCTCGCCAAATCCATTGACTACCTTCTGCAAAAAGATACAGGAAAATGCAATCAGAGCATTCTGTAGCGCAATAGGAAGCCCTAATGTAAAACAACGCGAAATGATATCTTTTCGTATAGGACGATTTTGTCTTTGAATATGAAAATATGGAATTTTGTACAGTGCGTATGTGAAAGCTCCAGCCGCAGCAGCAAGCTGCGCAATAACTGTAGCAAGTGCCACACCAAACACAGACCACTCGAACACAACAACAAACAAAAGGTCAAGACCTATGTTAATAAAACAAGCAACCACCATAAAATAGAGTGGAGTTTTGGAATCTCCTAGCGCACGCAGCACAGACGCCACACCATTGTACGCCGCAATAGCAAGTATTCCTGCACAAGATACACGCATATAAACCACTGCATCTTCAAG
This sequence comes from Lachnospiraceae bacterium, assembly GCA_014239155.1. Taxonomy (GTDB): domain Bacteria; phylum Bacillota; class Clostridia; order Lachnospirales; family Lachnospiraceae; genus COE1. The sequence goes on from JAAZZQ010000038.1 coordinate 14,694, forward strand.
AATAATCTCCGGTGTATCGAGCGCTGTCAAAACCCACCGCGCAGTGGAAATACCGACCAATCCCATCAGAACAGAAACCGCCACCAAAAGATACAGGCCATTGATAATACTCTTCTCCACCATATCCATTCTATCTGCACCAAAATACTGTGATACCACGACACCTACACCCGCTGAAATGCCAAAACTCATCGCAAAAAACAAAAAATTCAAAGACCCCGTTGCCCCCACAGCCGCCAGCGCATTGGATCCTACAAACCGCCCTACAACAATAGAGTCTACCATATTATAAAATTGTTGAAATAAATTTCCAATCAACATTGGAATTGTAAATTTTAGAAGAAGTTTCGACGGACTTCCTTCTGTCATACTAAAAACTGCTTTCTTTTCCATAATACTACCCCTCTGAATCTATTATTTTTGTCTCGAAATGTTATCATAGCACGATTACAAAATAAATCAATGGGGTGTTTAAAAATAATTTATTTTTATAAAGCAAACTTTTTAGCAAACTCCACTGACCTAAGAAGCCGAAGCTTCTAAAAGTTTAATAACTCTATTTAAGAAGTTTGGTATTTTAGTTTTCACCTAATTACTCAGGTAACTCTTATTCTTACAGGCGTATCCACTTCGCCTCTGTTGTATAGAACTTCTAAGCTCACAATATTACTTTCTCTCATTATGTTTCATACTCCGTCCATGTCTGCATTGAAACGGATTCCATTCTTAGTTTTGTACTCTCTTCTGTATATCCGATTTCCACTAAATTCATAGCTTTTTGGATTATCTACGTTATACATTGGTGTTTCATCTTTATTTCCAAAATGATACTTTTGATGCATAACCTTCTTCTTGTTTTACAAAAGCGTTCCGCGCAACACTATACCCTTTTTCAACTCTCATTTCAAATAGATTCACAAAATACTATTCACTGTCAGGGTTAAAATAAGATAAAAATTCATCCTTATATTTTACTTTAAAGGGCAAACTTTCTATCCATTCAAAAGCATCTATCATTTGTATTCGCATTTTCTCTTTTACTTCTTTGGGTATATTTTTTATATCGTATCCACTATCTACAATCTCTTTCATGAAGTCAAAACATTGCACTTTCTCTTCCTCTGAAAAACGTACTATTTCAAAAATATATGCTAATTCTTCTAATTCTTCATACTGCTGCTTATCTATAATAATTTTCATTGTTATAATCCGCTTTCCTATAAACTATTCCAACCGCAAAACAATTACAGTATATCATAAAAAATAGATAAAGGATAATTTTTAACAGGAAACATCGATAGACACACTTTGCTTCCCTTTGCGCGTCTCGCCAGCTACTTCCACAAATTGAAATCTGCCAAAGCCTCGCACAGACACCTTGTCACCCGGTTTTAGCTGCCCACCATTATTTTCATTTAACCGACCATTTACAAAAATCTTCTTTGCCCGAAAAAGTTCCACACTCTCACTTCTTGATAAATTGTAAACTTTTGCAATAATACTATCTGCACGCACTGTATTCACCTGCACAACCCTGCGCTCTGTTTTTGTAATTGTACTCTCTGGTATATTTACTGCGTGCAGACATTTCACATTAGTATGCCGAATCTTATCCAAATTTTCTATAATATAAGGCTCCATCTTATCCGTACAAAATACGAATGCATGTTTTCCTTCAATTATAATGTCTCCAAGGGTGCTGCGCTCAATTCCTAGATTCATCAGTGCCCCTAGATAATCTCTATGCCCAAGATCCTCACTAAACTTCTCAACGAGCGGCACAATCTCAATACACTGGATTGGAAATGCCTCCTCATACCCACAAAGTTCCTCATTTCCAAAGCGTAACATAACACGCTCACAGTCCGCAGTCCCGCCAAATACAGTGACTGACACATAAGATAATTCCCGCTCCATGCGATAATATAAATCAAGTTCTGCCACTGTCAAAAAACCTGTGAAAAAATACTGACCATTTTGATAGGCTCTGTCCGCAAGCTCCTTTAGGCGCTTGCGAAAAAGTACTTCCTCAGAATCCACATAAATCACCCCCTTACTGTTCCAATCCTTGAAGATACTCTCTATCCCACAAAAATTGTATGTTTGTCTGTGTATTCATTATCACTCTTTCTCCATAAGCTTTTTCTTTAGTCCCTTTGCCAATTCACATCTGTCTTTTATCTGTTCAATCTCAGACATTAATATCGTTTTTAACTCATTGACCATCTGACCACTCTCAGAAGCCTTAAAGCTTTTCACCAGCACACCAAAATCTGTCTGTTCCTGTCCATCACCCAAATCATCAGGTGTCAACACAATTACTTTTGTGACAGGACGCATATTGAGCAATTCCCCTATTCCTCCAAACAATATGCGCGAGCGGGCATTATTATAGTAGGCTTCCAACTGCCCTCTGCTTGAGCGCGGAGAATTTTCTGTCCAGAAGGAATTGAGTTTTCTGTATTTACACTCTATAATAATTGTTCCTAGATACCACTGTTCCTGAATGTCATAAATGTGAACCAACAAATCCGGTCTGTTATGATTTCGGTAATCGCTGTGATGCCTTGCCATATACAATGGTTGTTCCAGAGAAGTCTCTTCCTGTTTTAGCGGAAGACAAATATCATAGATTACTTCCAACCGCAAATGATTCTTTTCAAATCGTATGGTTTTTCCCACATCAAGAAGTGGCAATAACATTCTATCCGCATCGGCGTCGCGCTCTCCATTCGGCACAAAGGTATACTCTGACATAAAAATGCGACAAATTTTAAGATAACACCACATTTCATACATATAACTACTGGATTTCCATGTATAAGAAAACGCTGTTTTCAGCCCTAAATCAATCTCCTCCCGCTTTAAATCAAGATGCATTTGATATAAAAGGCTATATCTGGAATCCAAAATTAACGCATGTGGGACATAAGGGTCCCGCAAATCTTGTATTGACGCATACCATTTCTGCGACTTTAATATTGCTGTCATTTTTCGCAACCGAATTGCCCGTTCTTTAAATTCCTCCAGATTATTTTTCCATGAGATTCTACTCTGCGAAGCGCCGCCATCCATCTCATCAATCAGATAGATAAACTGCTCTAGCTTTTTCTCATAATCCAAAATAATTCTCTTTAAAATGCGATTTTCCTGAATATCATAGTTCACTGTCTTCACTGGAATTTTGTAGGTTGGCTCAGAACCTGACCGCACAGCAAACCGTCTGACTGTCTCCGCATCAAAACTGTAGTTCTCCCCCTCATTTTGAGATACATTCTCATAAACTGTAATAATCTCGCTTCTTGGATTGCTAGAAATATCTGTCAGAGCCATCATAACCTTGTTGGAATACTTTCGCATAATCAAAAAATTATAAATCACCTTGGGTGGAATGTTTTCATGATTGTTTCCCATGCCAATGCTGCTGCGAACAATATCCTGTGACAAATCACGAATCTCGCGCTCAAGATCATCCCGCATCATCTGCCACTCTTCAATTGCAATTGGTTTTGGAAGGATCTGTAAAGTTCCATAATACCATTCTTTCTGACACAATACAGCAATGCGGAAGGTATCCACACGCAGGGCATCATATCCCCTGCCGCTTCTATACAACGCAAAACAGTCTGGGGAAACAGCTCTGTAAATCCTGCCATGACGATCCTCCTTGATATACAAATCATCTGTGGGTATCCTATCCAACGCCTCTAAATACAGCCGTGCCTCTGGGTCCTCCGCATTGAAATACAAATCCATCTCTTCGTTTTCTTCCACAGACAGTGTAATAATACTGTCCTTCCAAATGTCTTGTTCTTCCTTGCAAAATACCCTTGCTTCCTGAATTGTCTCCACCGGATAGTTCTGTATCAGCTTGAGCGTAAATGGCAGATCAGATACAATATCCATATGCTTTCAGCTCCTTCTGTTTCTGTGTAATCATTTCCCTGCACTTCTCAAATTCTGATAGATCTTGATATTGGTCAAAAATCCGCTCAAAATTGTTGGTACTATTCTTGTCCAAAATCGCTCCCAACTGACTTTCTGGTCCTCGCACTTTAGTCAATACACGCTGTACCACCTGATAGTCAAGTGCTGTCCTCTGATCAAAATTGTCAATAATTTCCTGTGGGAGATTGTTGATATACATCTCTATAGATTTGACGATGCGTGGTCCAATTCCATATTTTGTACTTGCACACTGCATCAGCTGATGAATATCCCACAACAGTTCATGCAGGCGATTTGCATGGTGCGCGGGTCCCTTTACCAAAAGCCTTGCATAATCGTTGGAAGACCATATGACTGGGCGTTTTGTCGCATAAGGTTTGTCTTTCCACTCTGTAGCATAATTGAGCACATTCAACTGAATGACATTCGCCCGGTCCAACACTTTGTCAGAAAAATGATAAGTTGACTCATCTACATTGACTGTTCCCACAAAACGAATATTGTCCCCAATCTTTATTTTGTATGGATAATCTTTAGAATTATACAATCTGCCAATATACTGCTCATCATAGAGTTGCAACTCTCGCTTTTGGCGCTCAAGAATCGATAAAAATTGACTGAAATAATGCTCTACCCGCGCCAGATTCATCTCGTCAAAACAAACCAGATACATCTTGTCCGAATTATTTTGTGCACTGACCAACAAGTCAACAAATCCTGTGTCGGATGGTCTGTATACCATGTGCACCAAGTCGACATATCCAAGCAAATCTGCATCGTCATTCCACGACGGTCGCACTGGAATCACCAAAAGTCTATCTTCAATGCCCAGTGCCTTTGCATAAACCTCTACCAATTGGGACTTTCCAGTGCCACTCAGACCAGATAAAATAACCAGACTGCTGCATTTAACTGCGGTGTGTACATTGACAAAATCCCGCATACTATAATACAGTCCATCCCGCTGGCTGTGATAATCCATTGATTGAATTATCATCTCATCTGTCTTTTCTGTAATGTCAATCTCAATCAATTTCTCATTGCTAAATTCATTTACCTCCCGTATATCTGTTGGCACAGTGATTTCAACTTTTTCCTCAATACTCTTTCCTGTCTTTTTCCGCGTGACAGAATCTTTTAAAATCGCATCCTCAATATCCTTGTATATTGCTTCTGGCACAAAGAGAATTGTTGGATTTGCATTCATATCATACACAACAAATTTAATGTAATCGCTGATATTAACTTTAAATATATCACTCCCTTCCAATATAATCCCGCCTAGCGAATCATATGTAATATCTGTGATTCCACCTATGGCATAGAGCCTCCCCTCCGTATCTTTCCAGACGACAAAAGAAGGTTTGAACGAATCAAGGTCATATCCATATAGACTGCCAACAGAGCGCTTCTCATAGATGTAGTTTTGAAATTCTCCAAGGTTTGCATAGTCCCGCCACAGATTAAAACGCTGTCTGCTGCACCAATCCATAATAATCCTATCGCCCTCCGCCGCGAAAACGGGGACTGCAAAAAAGCGCATATTTATGTCAAATGCATTGGGCTTAGCCACTAGGTTCGCCTTTCTTACTTTCGCAAAATCTCCGCCCGTCTTGTAGGAAAAAATAAGCAACTGTTTGCTAATCCATTCCCGAAAAATTTCGGATCGTTCAGAATCATCAAGATAAGTGTCATCTTCAAACTCAATTTCATCTTCAAAGGAGCTAAGATATCCTGTAAAATATTCTGCCTCTCCCTGTGGAATACTAAGTGATTTTAATGTGTATTGAATCGCTGAGCTTCTATTGATAAAAACACTGTTATTTTTTAGTTCTTCATCACGAACCAATACTCCTATGATCTGTCTGTCCTCCGTCTGCATCATCCTTTTTTCCTCCCTGACTTACTGTGTTAATCAAATCTTCCATTGTCAAAAACTGTCTCAACCGCTTTCCAATACATTCGCTAATCTCAGATACCAAATGATAGGGAAACTGTTTCTGGACAAGCCATACCTCCGAATAACCTCCATTGACTGCCTCCTCCTTCGCTATCTCATCCCATTCATGAATCATCTTAATATCATATCCCGGAAAATCAATCTTATTTTTTGTCTTTGCAATACATAATAATTTGGGTGCATGTTTCCTATAAAGTTCTAATTCCTTTAATTGTTTCATAAGTATTTCAATCTGTTCTTTGAGTGCCACATTCTGTCGCTCTATCGTCTCTCGCCTTCCAATTTCTTCATTTTTTTCCACCTGTATCTGTTGTATTTGATTCTTCAATTCTCCAATCTGCCTAAAAAAGCGGTCCTTTGCCTTCTCTTGTTTGAGTATATTGTTTTGCAGATTGTCAATCTCTATTTTGTACTCTTGAATTATACCTTTATATTTTTTATTTTTTTCCTTTATAATTAACAGTTCCTGCGCAATTTGTTCCATTTTCTTTGTCAGTGCTACACTCTCACTTTTTTCCTCCTGTTCTCGATTCTGCTCCTGACTTTGCGGCTCTTTTTCTTCTTTCTTTTCTGTAGCTGCGCTATCTAGCTCTTTCTTGTCATGTGTCAACTTTCTTAAATATTCCTCAACTCCAGCGTGTGTATACTCCCCTTTCATCCACTCACCCGCAAGATGATAAATAATATTTTCTTCATTAATTTTTCTTCGTTCCGCCATCGTATCCAAAACGAGCTGATATGGATATTTTCCGCCGCGCCGCGCCCGTTTTGCCATACACGCATAAACTGCCCGCGGCGGCGCTTTACTCACATTTTTGGAAAATCCATCTACCACAAATCCCTTCTCAGCCGCTCCCTTGACGACAAGTCGCTGATCTTCCTCTGCAAGTTGCAAATACAGTGCCCGCGTCAGCTCTAATTCATTCATTCTGCATATCCCCTCTCCTTTTCTTTTGGCAATAAAAATCCTATGTTACTCTTTCAGTTTATCATGAAACATTAGGAACTGTAAACAAATAACCTAACAATCTCGCTTGTCTATTACACCTTCAAAGACCTATGTCTCACAACATTGTCCTGTTATTTTATACAGTTCCTTCGTTCTATTCTACAACCTCCTTCTAAAAATTCAAAAATAATATTTACAATTTCTATAAAATGGTGTATAGTTCGATTATTACAATTGGTATTGTATTTTATTAAAATATTTTGCAGAGTAGAATCGCGTGCGTTAGGAATGTGTATTTCTACACAAGTCCATACAGTCTTTGTGAACAGGGAGTTGTCACAAAGATGAAATAAACAAAAATGCTATCGTAACTTGCCTGTTACCTTTCACGCCTCTCCAAAGGCAGTGAATATCATACACCAAAAGACTTGTCTTTTTGCATTTTGTGTGTAAGACACCAATGATAGTATTTGTTTTGCGATACGAGATTCGCATCCCGCTGCTACATATTTGACTGAGGAATTATAAAAATAACCCTATCTATACAATTGTTCCTTAAGTCTCATTTGTGTAGTTTTCGGAGGCTGCATAAAGGAGGCTTATTTTATGCAAAAAATCAGAAAACGTTACGCAGAGTGTTATTCTGGTGCGTTCCAACAGTTAAAAATCACGCACAACCTAGTGCTCTGTGGACTAATGGCGGCGTTGGCAGTTGTACTCAACTACACCACATCCATCTTTATCACCCCAAATATACGTATTGGTTTCTCAGGTCTTCCAAACCGCATTGTCGAATATTTATTTGGACCTTGTATTGGCGCTGTCTTTGGCGGTATGCTTGATATTTTAAAATATTTGTTAAAGCCAGATGGCGGCGCCTTTTTCTTTGGTTACACCTTTAATGTTATGGTTGCAGGCGTCATTTATGGCACAATTTTATATCAACGGCCAGTTCGGCTTTGGCGTATTTTTATTGCAGAGTTTCTGACAAAGACAATTGTCAACTGCGGTCTAAATACACTGTGGCTTGCCGTTATGAATGGAAATGCTTTTTTGGCAATTTTGCCCGCACGCGTAATAAAAAATATCATTATGTTGCCAATTGATACTGCAATTTTATTTTTTACGCTCACGTTTGTATCTCGCCTGCTAAATATGACCGAATTTCGCAAATTTCGGGGTGGGAAATTTTAGCCCTTTTTCTGTGCGCAAAAATGTGTTAAACTAACTATATAATACATAAGGCAACAAAAGCACCTATACTATCAAAGGGGTACCTATTTATGAACCATATTGAAAACCGAATGTTTGAAGAAATGAAACAGTTGATTGACCGCTCTACCTTAATTTGGCTAACATTTATGACAGTCGTGTCACTTTTAACAGGCTTGCTTTTCCTGCTTGGCATTCTGCCACGCATTGCACTGTGGTCTTTACTTTGGTTTCTCCCGACAGCTATTGCTCTGCTTATTGCTGTCCGCCATTATCACAAAAAAGCAAAGATTCTTGCACAGAAACAGCAGATTTCTATGATGGCTTATCACGCCAAACAGGTTATGGAACAACTTCAACAGCAAATTCCTGACGCACTTATTACAGATAGCAGAATAAAAATGCGCTATCTTGCCCGTCATGGTGTTGATATTGATGCTGCTATGGCTAGACTTGGGCAAAATGTAGAAAAATATAATGAATTGGCAATATCTTTTTTGCAAAACAGTGACAAATATGAGGATACCTTATATGACTTAATGCAGCCCAATACTCTGATGCAATACGCTACAAACGCGCACATACTGCGGGTTAAAGTAAATGAACTCGGACTGGTCAACCTTACGGACACTGCATTTTTTCACGAGATAGAAGCCTATGCGGGCTGTATTGATGTGGTGCGTAGCAACTGGAAAAAACTTTCTCTTGAACTTGACGAAGCATACAGCATTCTAAATGAATATGTGAAATCTGTAGGACTGACAGACGGCAATCATATCTCCTTCAAACAATGGGGAGAACAGCTTCAAGAAGCTTTTCAGGCACTAGAAACCTATGACACACAAAAAGCTAAAACTATTTTGAACAAGTTGATTCAATCTCCCATTGACTCTGATATTACAAACGCCTTAAGAGGGATTGTCTCAAACATTGACGAAATGTTGGCACTCTAAAAAAGATGAGTGCCAACACACTCATCTTACACTTTGTTTTTTTATTCCTCTAAAATCCTAGCCCAATCCCCCTGCCAATTATCCATACTAAGCAGATTATATGTTGTTCCTTTCACAGATATGTATTGACTTGTAATAATATGTGGTGCTTTTTTCACCATCTCATTTAACACTTCCGAACACGTATTCTTGCAGTCGCGCTGCATTCTTAACATACCATTCTCAAATCCCAAATACTGCTTTCCAGTATAAACATTCTTGATACCCGGCATCTTTGTATCCTGTCGGGTAATAACAAACAAACCTTGCCGATATCCACCATTTCCCGGAATCTCATTTGAGTAGAAGGCAGCGACAATATCATCAAGCTTCCGCAGATAACAGCCCTTCACTGCCCATACAGACAGAAAATAATGCTCTGTGACAATATATATCACTTGCTTGCGCCCATCGTCTATTTTACTTCCAACCATCACTGCGTCTGAACGCAATAATTCTTGGTCCGCTTGATGGATTTCCTGCGCGCTGTATCCTGTATCTTTCTGAAAAAAATCAATATATGTATCAACCCTTTTCTTGTGCTTTGTATTGCCCACGAAGCACAAAATTAACCCCGGAACGCCCAATATTAGGAAAACCATAAGACCTATAAAAATATCAATCAAAGCCGATGGAATCGCAAGCATCACACCAAAAATTAACAGTGTAATTCCGCCGGCTACTGCCCCTGCTCCCAGACCGCCTTGCGTCCGGTATGCTTTCAACAAACTGTTATAGCGTGTAGCCTTTTTCTGTAACCCCTTTTCCAACTCCATTCTCATAATAGCTCTCCTTTTAATCACTGATAATATTAACCTGCGTCTCATCCAAAACGCGCAGGTTGTTAACCGGATTTCCCTTGCAGTTTACCTGCCGCAAAGAAGGCAGTGAGGACAAAACATGTATATCTGATACATAATTGTCTGAAAAGTCAATCTCTTCCAAATTTGTAAGATTTGTAGCAAAATCAAGCTCCTTAATTTTATTGTCTGCCACATTCAGCTTTTTTAGATTAGGAAAACGTGTTATAAAATCTGTATGCTCTGCCAAATACACATCATCCCATGACACATCGACAATTCCATTTCCTCCTGATACCTGCACATTTTCATAAAGTTGCACACCAGCTATTTCAAGTGCCTGTAAAGAAGGATTTTCTGCAACTTTATCAAAATTAATTTCACACTCCATACCACTGATATCAAGATTTTTTAGCTGCGGCAGTGCAAAGATTCCTGAGATATCTTTGTAAGTCACCATTCCTCCTAGATCGATCTCCTCCAATGCAGTGAGACTTTTTATAAAATCCAGCGACATATCCCCGGAATGCGAAGTGCAAGTCAACTTTCGCAACTGTGTCAATCCTGATAAATTTAGATTGGGTGACAGTCTACAGCCATTTAAACTTAACGTCTCAAGGTTTGTCAAATTGGAAAGAAAATCACAGGAATCAAATCTTTTTAGTGTCAGATGTTGAAGTTTTGTAAGCCCTGCCAGTGATGGCTCTGAACAGTTATACGTACATTCTAGTGAGAGCTCTTTCAATTCCAAAAGTTTGGTAACGCTGTTCATATCTGTCAACTCATCACAATCCTCAATTGTAAGCTTCTCAAGTTCTGTAAGCGTCTCAAGTCCGCTTAAATCCAGAAATGCACCATCCAAAAGCCCAAAACTCTTTAGCTGTGGCATTCTTTTTAGAAACTCAAGTGTTTTTAAACTATCTGAATCAATCACTAACTCCTCTAGCGTTTCGACAGACGCAAGCACAGCAAAATCATTCACTGCATCTGCATTGTTTAGCGTGAGGGATCTCAAATGCTTCAGTACAATCGCTGCATCAATATCGCTCAATGCACTTGCGTTTACAACAAGCTGTTCTATATTAGGAAATAATTCCAACCCTTGTAAACTTTCAATGCGACCTCCAATCGTAAGCTGTCGTATTCCACTCGTGTCTTCCAGTTCCTGCGCTGCATCCTCTAACGATTTAATTGGCGCAGAGAGGCTTTCAAGTTGCACTCCCTGCAAATTACATTGGGAAAGCGATTCCTTAGTATCCAGTCTTTTTAATCCCTGAAGTCGATATAAACCTGCATACCCGCTCTCACTATGAGCAGGAAATGTAAACCAGTTCAACTCGGCATCTGGTTTTTCTATAGGATTATCAAAACTGTACCCAATATAACGATAATCAATATCACTGCGGTCTGCAATCCATTGAATCCGCGACAGCTCTTCCTCTGTCACGCTATTTACATCCTTACCATAAACAATTGCTACCATCTGCCCCAATATGCCGGAAAACTGTTCTTCCTCTGCCGTCTCCTCAAGCAAAGGATAAAGAGGCTGTTGAACAGGTATTGGATCTAATACAACATATTTCTGTTTCTGTGCGTCTTTATAATTGCCAACGGCGATTACTCCCCCTATTCCGATCAAAAACAATACAATGCAAAACCATATTGCATTTGAATTATTAGGTTGAATGCTGGGCTGGGGTGATACAGGTTCCCAGTCCGGTATTCTACGCGGAGAAGATTGCTGTCTTGGAATATCCAAAACATACTCATTACCGCAATATTCGCACTGAACAGACTTTGTATTTTCATCTGGCAGTTTCAAAATCCCCCCACAGCTTGGGCACCGCATTTCTGTAATCCGTACATGCTCTTCCAATAATATTGCACCTCCCAATCTACTCACCGTCAAACAATGCCTTTTCTAATTCCATAATGTCATCTGCATTTGGTGTGTATACATTGTCCTCAAGTTCTATTCTAATATTCATTGAGGCGGCTTCCTCATAAGTTACCTCAGACAATACCGTCTCCATGCTTCCTTTAAATTCCAGAATTACACGCTCCACAATCTCTTCCTCTGAAGGAACACTATCGCTGTCTTTCCACTCCTCTCCCAGAGCTGCAACTTTCTCCTGATACAGTGTTAATGCTGGTTCAAAAATGCGCATTTTTTCGTAAGTTACCGATACAATATAAGAACCATCACTTTGTTTCTCCGCGGTATCAACTGTGTAACGCACTTTTCCCAACATCTCCATATAGATTTGGCGAAATTCTTCCTTGTAGTCTTCTGATACACCCATTTTGCTGCAAAAAACTCCAACACCGGTATCAATTCCTTGCGCATAGAGTGTTTGTGCTTCCTCGGCTTTGCCAAGTTTCATATCCACAAATGCACTGGAATCATTTTTATAAGAAGCATCCAAAAGTGCCTGCAGATAAGTTTTCACCTTTTTGTCCGATGTACATCCACTCAGAGCACCTACCATTAGGATCGCTGCGAGCACAAACAAGATTCTCTTTAAATATTTCTCCATGCTTTCTTCCTCATATTAACCATAATATAACCATTGAGGCAAGGAACTGTAGAAAAATAACTGACACATCTTGACTTGTCTATTTCTTCGCAATTTGTATCACTTATTTTCCCATAATTCCTAATGAAAACGCATATCTCGCTTGGTTGAGATATGCGTTTTTACAACCTTATTTTTAGCTCTACAGTTCTACTTTGTCCAGATGCCAAATTTCATCGACATACTGCTGAATTGTTCTGTCGGAAGTAAACTTGCCAACCTTTGCAGTGTTGAGCATTGCACTTCTCGCCCATCCAGCTTTATCCTTGTAAGCCTTCTCCACCCGCTTTTGCGCATCCGCATAAGCATGGAAATCTTTCAAAATAAAATAACGGTCTGCCTTGTCTGTATCTAGTGTATTCAAAAGGGAATTGTACAGACTTCTGAAAAGCTCTCTGTCCTCTGCAAATGTGCCATCTACAAGCTGGTCCACAATCTTTCTAATCTCAGCGTCCTTATTGTAGATATCCATCGGATTATAGCCGCCGTTGTTCTCGAAATTAATAACCTCATCAGAACTCAGACCAAAGATAAATGCATTCTCATTGCCCACTTCCTCGACAATCTCCACATTTGCACCATCCATCGTGCCAAGCGTCAGCGCACCATTTAGCATAAACTTCATGTTGCCAGTACCACTTGCTTCTTTTGACGCAGTAGAAATCTGCTCTGAGAGATCTGCGGCAGCAAAAATTAACTCTGCGTTAGAAACTCTGTAATTCTCGATAAACACAACTTTAATCCGATCCTTTACAATCGGGTCATTGTTCACCTTATCCGCCACTGCATTAATCAACTTAATAGTAAGTTTTGCATTTTTATAACCCGCTGCTGCCTTTGCACCAAAGATAAATGTCCTTGGATAAAACTCCATATTTGGATTTGCCTTCATTTCATTATACAGATACATTACATGAAGGATATTGAGTAGCTGGCGCTTATATTCATGCAATCTCTTGACCTGCACGTCAAAAATAGAATTGGGGTCAACTGTAATTCCGTTGTGTTCCTTAATATATTTTGCTAAGCGTATCTTATTCTTATGCTTAATCTCCATAAACTCTTTCTGTGCTACAGGGTCATCCACATACTTTACAAGCCCTCCAATCACAGGAAGGTCCACAATCCAATCCTCTCCCACCTTCTCTGTAACCCAATCTGCAAGCAACGGATTTCCATGTAACAGGAAGCGTCTTTGCGTAATGCCGTTTGTCTTATTGTTAAATCTCTGCGGGAACATCTCATAGAAATCTTTCAACTCTTGATTCTTTAAAATTTCCGTGTGAAGCTTTGCCACACCATTTACGCTGTATCCTGCAACAATGGCCATATGTGCCATCTTCACCTGTCCGTCCGCAATAATCGCCATCTTCTTAATCTTATCTGCCGGTTCTGGATATCGATTTACAATTTCCATCAGGAATCTGCGATTGATTTCCTCCACAATCTGATAAATTCTTGGGAGTAATCTCTGGAACAAATCTACTGGCCACTTCTCAAGTGCTTCCGCCATAATTGTATGGTTTGTGTACGCGCAAGTCTTTGTCGTAATCTCCCATGCCTCGTCCCACTCCAAATGAAAATCATCCAACAGAATCCGCATCAACTCTGCAATCGCCACAGTCGGATGTGTATCATTCAACTGGAAAGTTACTTTCTCATGAAATTTATGAATATCCTCATGCTTGGACATATATTTCTCAATCGCTGTCTGCACAGAAGCCGAAATAAAGAAATACTGCTGTTTTAAGCGGAGTTCTTTTCCAGAGATATGATTATCATTTGGATAAAGCACTTCCACAATATTTCTCGCAAGGTTGGTCTGCTCCACAGCCTTCTGATAATCGCCCTTGTCAAAAGAATCCAAACTAAAACAATCCATTGGCTCTGCATCCCAGATTCTAAGCGTATTGACAATACCATTTCCATATCCTACAACTGGAAGGTCATATGGAACCGCCTTGACGGACTGATAATTTTCCTGATACCAAATCAGTCTTCCATTCTCTTCTCTACATGCTACATTGCCGCCAAATTTAATCACTTTTGTGTATTCTGGACGACGCAGCTCAAACGGGTTGCCATCCCGAAGCCAATCATCTGGAACTTCACGCTGAAAACCATCACGAATCTCCTGCTTAAACATACCATAACGATAACGAATACCACAACCATATGCAGAGTATCCCAGCGTCGCAAGCGAGTCAAGAAAACATGCGGCAAGACGTCCCAATCCGCCGTTTCCAAGCGCTGCATCCGGCTCCTGGTCCTCAATCACATTGATGTCAAGTCCAAGCTCCTCAAGTGCTTCAGAGAATTCTTTGTACGCCATCAAATTAATCATATTGTTTCCAAGTGCACGTCCCATTAAAAACTCCATAGACATATAGTAGACTGTCTTAGGGTCCTTCTCCTCATACGCTGCCTGTGTCTTGAGCCAGTGATCTACAATGGCATCCTTCACAGCATATGCAACTGCCTGAAAAATCTGCTGATCTGTAGCCTCCTCCAAAGTTTTTCTGTACAGTGTCTTTACATTGTACAGAACGCTTCTCTTAAACATTTCTTTATCAATTATTGGCTTTTTTGGCATTTCTTTACCTCTCCTTTTACCTGTGCCCGTTTCTTAAAAGTATATAACTCCAAGGATTCTGAACACGTAATTTTTGTTGTTCTTCAAAGATTCTGCTTTCATTCTTTTTAATTATAGCACACAATGTCAAATCTTTAAACAATTAATTCACGAAAAACGTGTTTTTCTGTAACAGTTCAGCCTTTGGCTTTCTATTACATGCATCAAGCCATGCATACTCGCTTTGCGATGGCTCGATGCATCTCAACTACTATGCCATTTCACATGGCTTATAAAACCATAATCTGCAATAAATACAAAGTCCTGTGCTAAACTGTAACATTTTCTTATTTTCTTACAGATTCTTACTTTTCGTGTTCCAATCTCTCGCGTTCTAATTGTTCCTGTTCCAATTTTTCTTCGTCCTCTTCCTTCTCCTTTGTAACTTCCTCAACGCCCTCTGCTTCGACAGGATCCTCGTTGCGCTTGTCAATCGCATCTTGCACTCTTTGCTCTAGTTCCTTTGATGCCTTGTCAAGAGTACTCTGCGCAACTTCATTTTGCGCAGCATCCACTCCTGTCTGCAAAATAGTCTGTTTTGCCTGTTTTACACCATCAAGCGGATTGATTTTAATATGTTTTAAATCCAGTTCCCGCGCGTCTTTCATTTCCTGAATCCCACTTCTTCGCAAGTTTATCATTTCCTCATAATTTGACATTAACAATCCTTTGGCAGTCTCCATATGCCCGGACACCAGTTCTTGTCTATCCTCGGCACTTAATCCTTCCCTCTTTGCTGCCTCCTCTGCCATATCCACTTCTACGTGTATCTCATGAATCATTTCATTTACTCTGGCAAGCTTATCATAACCGTCAGCTCTTAGCGCATCAATCGCTCCTTTTGCCTGAAGCTCACGTTTTGCGGCTGTAGCACCAAGCATAGATGCAGCGTGTGTAAACTCGTCGCCAATTCCACCGGGTTTTTGCTCTGTATCATCCGTTGAGGATTCTGCCTCGCCAGAACTGCTGCCAGACATCTCGTCCTCTTCCTCCTCTAAACTTTTCAACAACAGATAGAGATCTGCATTTTTCTGGTCAATTTCCCCCTGCTCTCTTGAAGCTGCCGCAACATTGTTAGCGGCGGCTTCCGCCCGCTGTTTGTTTTCCTGCTCCTGACGCGCCTTTAAATCCAACATCCGTTGCAGCGCATCTTGTTTCTTTGCAATAGTCTCCTTATCTTCGCCGGACGCATAGGAATTTCTGATAGAATCCATTAAATCTGATATTTCATCTAACATACCAGAAGACTCTTTCTTGTTTGACTCTGCCTGTTGCTGCTCTCGCATCAGCAATCTGCCTGCGCTGGCCTTCATAAAGCTTCCTGATGTTTCCTGCGTGGATTCCTTGCTCAATTTTTTGCCCTCACGCGATATTGTCACCTTACACTGCGCACCATACATATCTGGGTTTTTCAGGTGATGTTGACTCTTTTTCTGCGTCCAAGCCGTTGAATAATTCGTTCCTACCTGAAACATCTTATAACTGTTTAACACACCTATCTGCATACTGTCCACCTCTCAATTCTAATTTTTTCTATTATTATATCGACAAATTTAATAGTATACGTTACAATCACATTACTATAAATATCAATACTCAAAGGCCTTGCCTTTCTCATGTAAAAGCCCCATCTTTAATTCGTAATAATCAGGCGTCATATCCATATAATGTACATGCGGATTGATAAATCGCTGTTCCTCCTCCCAGATTTCCTCTTCAAGCTGTTTTTTTACATATTCTCTTATTTCCTCTAGTGTTGGCAATTCATATACCAATTTGCCATTCTCAAATATTTTTATCTGAAGAGGTTTTGCCGTACAGTTTGTAAATTTTAGGTTTCTCCACGGCATTTTGGGGTCCACAAATCGAAACGAACTGCTCATATCTATCTCTTCTTCTGCCTTCGCAATCAAATCCGCCTTTGCCTTTCCATTTTGGTCATAAATACGATACACTTTCTTTAATCCAGGATTTGTAATCTTTTCCACTGTGCCAGAAATCTTAATCCGCGGTGTAAACACACCATTTTCCTCGACTGCCACTATCTTATAGACTGCACCTAACAATGCCAGCGTATCATCAGAATAATCACTAGTAGCACCCGTAATTAGCCGCTCACCTACCCCGTAACTGTCAATGCACGCTCTTTGTATGTTTAAAGAAGAGATTGTATGCTCATCAAGACTGTTTGACACAATGATTTTACAGTCCGTCAATCCTTCGCTATCTAACATTTTCCGAACTTTTGATGACTGGTATGCTAAATCCCCACTGTCAATGCGAATGCCTTTCAGCCGTTTTCCCATAGGTTCTAATATCTCATGTGCCACGCGAATTGCATTCGGAATGCCAGACTGTATCGTATCATATGTGTCAACCAAAAGCACTGTATTATCGGGATAATTGACTGCATAATTTTTAAATGCCTCAAACTCATCTTTATAATACATTACCCAACTATGTGCCATTGTACCACTAACAGGAATTCCAAACATCTGCCCAGCAAGCACTGTCGCTGTTCCCGCAGCACCACCAATATAAGAGGCACGTGCACCATATACTGCGGCATCCATATTGTGTGCACGTCTTGCGCCAAAATCCGATACCGTTTTCCCCTCTGCCGCTCTCACAATACGGGCAGTCTTTGTCGCAACCAAAGACTGATGGTTAATCTGTGCTAATATGGCTGTCTCCACAAGCTGCGCGTCAATCAACGGAGCAATTACAGTAAGAACTGGCTCATTGGGATACATAATCGTTCCTTCTGGAAATGCATAAATGTCACCGTGAAATCGAAACGTCTTTAAATACTCTAAAAATGCATCCGTAAATGTATGAAGCGAACGCAGATATGCTACATCTTCTTCAGAAAAATGTAGGTCTTGCACATACTCCACAATCTGTTCCAGTCCTGCAAAAATGGTAAATCCCCCTCTATCTGGATTTTTCCTGTAAAATACATCAAACGCTACTCGTGTCTCTATATCCCCATCATTAAAATAACCATTTGCCATAGTCAGCTCATACAAATCCATAATCATGGATAAGTTTCTTTTATCTGCCTGCTTCATCATATCGGTGTATCCTTTCTATAAAATAACACTCTTTTATTCCGTATTATATACAGATTATACCAATTCTTCCTTATATATTTTATTAGTATAAGTAAATTACTTTGACCTAACTTTTTTAAGATATGGAAGTTCCTTTTTTAAATCAGCCCGAATACTCATATGCCAGAAATACTCTCCTAGGAACAGCAGTTTATGCAGTGCATCTTCACACAATAATGCTTGCACTAATCTAGGAAAAGAATAAATTTTCTTGCTTGCCTTTATATGTTCTAATTGAAGTTCATACGGTGTCATCTGTTCTGGCATATGCACTGCATTTCCATTGTATCTGCTCCAATCCCGATGAAGCAGCCTATCCTTATGACTTTCATATACAGGCGTCCCCGGAACAAAATACATACACTGAATAAGCGCCCCTTTAATATGATTCTCAATTACAAAGTCCGCCAACTTATCTCCTACACCTACAGTATGATTATCAGCGCCCAGTATAAACAGCCCGCGAACACTAAGTCCATGACGCTGGATATTTTGAATAGATTCTATAATCTTTTCTTTGCTGCTTTTTTTGTGATACAACGCAAAAGACGCATCATCAATAAATTCAATTCCCATCGCCAGCTCCACAAAGCCTGCCTTTTTCAACAATACCAACATTTCATTATCTAGACCTACCTCCCAGCGCGCCTGTACCGTAAAATGATATTTTATCCCGCTGTCAATAATCTTCTGCAGCACCTCTATCGCCCATTTGCGGTCTGCAAAAAAATTGTCATCGGTAATCCACAATGCCTTTAAAAGTCTATGGTGCCCTTCTTCCTGAAATGCAATCGTCCGACAAATATCCTCCAAAACATTCTCTGGTGCCCTTGTCCGAACCTGTCTTCCAAAATGGCGCACAAGCGCACAGTAGTCACAATTATGAGGACATCCCCTAGATGCATGGACCTGTCCCCAAAGCGTATTATGCCCTGCCATTTTCTTATAATGATACACCAAATTTTTATCTGGTATTGTCTCAAATTGTTCTGGTGGCCTTCGCTCCCCTGTATGTACTAATTTTTTATCTTTTATATAAGCCACGCCCGGAAATGTTGGTCTCTCTTTCTTTGCCACAGCCTCCACCATCTCCAAAACAGACTCATCCCCTTCGCCTAAAAGGACATAATCACAATATTTCACAGCCTCTTTGTAGTTCATAGAAGCGTGCAGACCGCCCATCACAACAACGGCATTGCTCTTTTTCTTAAAATAGCGTGCCAACTTATAACCTCGTATGGCATTAAATGTAAATATACCTATAAAAATGATATCTGCATCCACAATATCATCTATAACTAGCCGGGAAATAGATTCGCTGTACATCATGGTATCCGGAACTTTTTGCTTCACAATAGTTGCCAATGTATTTAAGCCGACAGATGGTGTTCTGATATACCTGTCATACACGAAATAATTTAGCAATGTAGGTTTATATGGTCTGTTTCCCGGCTCTATAAAACGTATCTTCATAACCAATTTCCCCTTTATTATAAAATTAAGTTGATTATACCACCCCAACGACAGCTTTTGAAGACCCTATTCTATAATTCTCTATTTCTCGTATATTTATAGTTCCTTCTGCGCCAAAAATACTTACCTATTCGCGTTTTGTATACAGAATTATTGCTGTTTTATGCCTATTAGAACTTGCAAAATTTGTATTTATCTTTGATAAATCACTGCGCATTCGCCATCTTCACAGTATGAAATAAACCAATCAAAATTTCTTGATACAATATAAAAATCCTCCAACAATCCATCTGTTTCCTTTAAAACAGAAAAGATCGCATCCGCATACCCTTCATAAACCCACCCTTGTGACAAGAGTAAATAAAATTTATTATCTATTGTTACTGGCATTGACGCATGAAGCTCCTCAAGAAAACTTGTCCACCCATAATTTCCTACCAAAAAGCGGTTTAACATGGTTAAATCATTTTCCCTAAAATGAAGCCAACAATAAGACAATGAAATTTGAGGATATTTCTTGTAGTCAGCAAAGCTATAATAAAATTTTTTAATAATACTATTATAGGAAAATTTGGAGTATTCATAAAAGTGGCTTCTATTCACATTTTTCTCCTTAATAATCTCCTCAAATTCATCTCGAATCCAATATTTGTATGGCTTTCTTCTCCTATCAATCATATTCAGCCCTACTAAATAAATCCAAAATTAAGTTTTTATCCTCACAAGCCTTCTTAAATTGAAGAATAAAATGATACAAAGCCTCCCTGTTATCGGAATCTGCACAAAACATCTGCGCCTCTGAATCAATGATAATCTTGCTCTGTAAGCCAGAACACTTTTCCTCCAAAAATACTTGCGCCAAACTGCCCCAGTCATAGCCATTTCCTATAAATCCTTCCTCCGAACGCGTATCAAAAACATCTTGCAGATACCTACCAACTACATTTAAGCAGACACCCGCACCAGAGTTATCATCATATTCTACCCAAAGAAAAGGTGCAATTTCATTTTCAAACTGTTGTGTAATCTCCATGCTTAACATTTTCCCTTTCAAACTTAAAGATATTCTTTTACTGATTATAAGTATTTTATCACAGAATCCATTCGCTGTCATTTCTTTATCAATAAATTGTTTCTATGATTCGCATTTATGCCATGAAAGGTAACCCGCAGTTACTGTTCACACAGGACTTAGCATTTACTGCTAAGTTTGTACCAAAACATGCATATAGCAAGTAAAAATCCATTTGCAAAACAAATTTTACATGAATTTTTACCTGTTACTGGAACAGAGTGGACAGTAACAACCCGCAGCCAACACCCTGTAACAGTTCATTAAGCTGCTTGTCATATGGAATATCATCTGCTATACTGTAACTATCAAAATTCTTAGAAACTATGCTAAAAAGTAAATATGCTTTCCTTTCATAGCAACTGCAAAAAACAAGAATAAAAGAAAGTTGAGGTTTTATAGATGTTAAAAAACAAAGATATATTAGAACTAAAAAAACGCTTTAAAAAAGAGTCCTGCACCATTACAAAGATGTGTGGCTGCTATGTGGACGCCAACAAAAACAAAGTATTAAAACTTAATGAAACCTTCCTCAATCTGGAAGATGAAGAGTTTTTCAAATATCTTGATATTGCAAAGAAAACACTTTCTGGCACAATTGGAAACAATCTGTTGGAATTGCACTTTGCCAGCGAGGAAGAAGAATCCGGTGGAAAACAACAATATCTAATGGGATTACGCGAGAGTGGACTTAAAAATCCAGAACTGCTTGAACACCTTTATGATAGAATTATTGAAAATTATGATTATGTAGGCAATTATCTTATTTTGATTTTTCATGATGCTTATGACGTCATCACCAAGACAAAGGATGATTTGAAAATAGATGAATCCGAAGAAGTGTTTACTTATCTTTTATGCGCTATCTGCCCAGTGAACCTATCCAAACCGGGTCTTGGTTACCGCGCTGATCTAAATCGCATTGGAATCCGAATACAAGATTGGGTGGTGGCTGCCCCTGACGTTGGTTTCCTCTTCCCTTCGTTTATAGAGCGCTCAACGGATATCCATTCTCTTACATATTATGTTCGTGACGCCAAGGATTCTCACCGTGACTTTATCGAAGTTGCACTTGGTTGCGGCGCAAAGAGAACCGCTACAGAAGAGCAAAATACATTTAATAGTATTGTGAAAACTGCAATTGCTCCTATCATTGAAGACAGTGACGATATGCTTCTTGATATTCAAGAAAAATTAAATGATATTGCCGAAGATCATGATGCGACAATGGAAGACTTGGTAATTGTAGAACCAGAAGAATTTACACTCACAACGGAAATTATCAAGGAAGTCTTTACAGACAGCAAGATTCCCGATGCAGCAGTCATGCAAATTCAAGATCATTTCACAGAAGAATTTAGTGACAAGCCTCCTGTTATACGAAATTTAGTGAACGAAAAAGCAATTGAGAAAAAAAATAAAGAAAAAAAAGAAATGAAACTTCTTGAGGAGGTTGCTTCTCTTCGACAAGAACTTAAGAATACACAACAAGAGAGCGAAGAGAAAACAGAGCAAATTAAAGCGCTTGTCAACATGGAGGCACCTCTCGATTCCGAGGAGGCTAAAAATTGGTCCGAAATCTTTGTGCGCATGAAACCTGATAAAGCAGAGCAAGTAAAGTATGAGACTATCAATGGGCAAAAGTATCTTATGATTCCAATGGAAGAAGATGAGCACATCACCCTAAATGGAATCGAACAATAATGCAACATAAAATGCAACCCTAAAATGAATAATACTGTATTCATTTTGGGGTTGTTAAAACAATTTTATTATGGCACTTCTTGGTCCCCGCCACCATAGTACAACAAGTGAATTTGATATGGTTTTTCTAGCGATATCCAAATACAATACTCTGCCTCCTCAAAATCTCCATGCAGGACAACTGTGTCATTCACACGCCAATAATAAGCATCTTCTCCTGTGAGCAAGGTTACACTGAACTCAATCCCCTCTATTCCATCAATTGTGCGGATTCCCCTAACTGGATTTAGTAAAACATTATCCTGATTCCAATTAGCGTCCACCCTTCTACATATCTCTTCCTCAAGTTCAGATATTAAAGATATATGATCATTGTGCCAATTATACGCTTTAAATTGATCGTAGTCTGCTCCAACGACATAGACTACCTTTCCTTTCATATTAGGAATTGTGATAGAAAATTCTTTCTTTTCCTGTCCATAAGGAAGGGTTTCTGCCGCGTAGACAAACAAGTCAATCCGTCCATTAATGCTAGGATTTTCCTTCCATTTAACACGTGTAATACGCTCCACAGAAGTATCAATTACTCCAGACAACATTAAATTGTCTGTCTGTTCGTCATACTGAAAATCGGTCACTCGTACTATATGCGCGTCCAACAGGCTTCCTATCACATAAACTTTAAGAAATATGCCTATCACTATCATAGCAGCCAGCAATCCCCCCAATAACGCAACTGTCCTCAGTCGCTTGGTCCGGCTATTAACCTTTCTTAGACCGTCAAGTGCAGCCTGTTCCACAAATATATTTTCTCCCTGTCTACCTTCTCCCTGCAAAATAATTTCTTCTTTCATCTGCATATAGACATGCTTACATGCCTCACAGTCTTCTAAATGTTCCCGCACTGCGTCACTGCCTGCCTCGCTCAATAATCCATCAATATACCCGGGCATCAAATCCTTAATAATATCACATTTCATATTGTTCCAACTCCTTTCTTATTTTTTGCTTTGCTCGATAAAATACCGTTCTGCTCCAATTTTCACTCCTTCCAAGAATTTCCCCAATCTGACGGAAAGAGAGCTCCCCAGTCATACGATACAGAACCACCTCACGCTCTATTTCTGGCAGATGATGTATCGCTTGATATATTTCCTGTGTGCACTCTTTACAGAGAATATCTGTCTCTCCCTCCGCGCCAGAAACATCAGGAAAATCTGTTGTCAGCGCCACAGTATCTACCCGATTTTTCTTGCGTAACTCCTGCCACAAAATATGTTTTGCAATCTGGCAAAGCCACACTGACAACTTGCAGGTGTTATCATAACGCGAAATGGAATCTACCGCGCGCAGAAACGTTTCCTGCATTAAATCCTGTGCCCAATCTGCATCGTGTGTATGCGTATATAAAAAACGATACACCAACTGCGCATATTCTTGATAGACAGCTTCCATATCAATTTTATCCACATCTTTTTTCTGCACTTTTTCACCTCCTTATCCTATATATCTCAATTTTGTTCTATTCGTTTCAAAAAAAATAAAAAATCGGAAAAAAATAACCAATAATGTTATCTCTTTCCGATTTCTAAATCAAACATTCTTCTTGTACTATTTTCCAATGGCTTCCATATAAAAATCTACAATATCCTTAAACAGCGCCTGATCAAGCCGTGATGTCAGTTTTTTGTCAATCGTCTTATTCCATTCTCTTTCAACTTCATCTGGAATCTCATTTTGATACTGTTCTTGAAGCTTTTGATATGCCGCATCCAACTGATCCATATATGCCAAACGCTCCGGACTTTGGTCCATCATCAAATCGCCGTGCTTTCTACCTTCAAGCAATACAAACTGCACATCATCTCTTGTAATCTTATCTTGATTGGCATAAATACATGGACCATCAAAACCAACAAAGTTATCCAAATCTCCTTGAATAATCATAACCGCCGTATGCTTTGCACGGTTAATGCCCCCCGCCGCAGTAAGATTCATCTTATCCCCAAATGTTGCGCGTAGCACTAGCCACAGAAAAGGCTTTTCCACATAAGCAAACGACCCTAAAAGACTTTTGCCTACGTAAGTCATTTCCTCTAGGCTGTCATTGTATCCAGCAAGACTGGCAACTGCAATAATGTCATGGTTATAATTTAAAATTGCTGTTGTTGCAAAACCACCCCAACTATGCCCATACAGACAAATAGGAAGACCACGAAAAACTGGATTTTGTTCTACATAGGTCAATGCATTATCCAAATCTATCACGGATTGCACAAGCCCAACACAACTTTCTCCAGTCGAAGCTCCGCTTCCCGTATTATCATAGGAAAACACCATAAACCCGTTGTCCACAAAATACTTGGTCTCACTAATATATCCTTCCGAATATCCGCCTAGCCCATGAGAAATCACCACAAGTCCTTTGGAGGTATTATCTCTTCCATAGATATAACCTGTTAACGTTTCTTCTCCAGATGAAAACGTCACAGTCTCCCTTGGAAACTCTTCAAAATCAGCCCAGCGCATATACTCCGAATACTTTTTCTGCTCGCTTCGGTTAAAATACTGCTTCATATAATGATTGATAATAATAATAGAAGCAACAACAAAAAGAACCACCAAAGCAACAACTGCAATTAAAATAATCTTTAAGAGCCTGCTTCTTTTCCTCATATCAAACATTCTCCCCTAGAAAAGATTTACACTTTCTTTACGCCAATTGTCGTATTCTCTCCATTAATATTCCATTCCTTCGCATTTAGAGTTTTGTCCTCACTATATACAAACGCATCTGCCAAAACCTTCTCGCCAATTGCTTTTTCGTTTTTCTGAACAACTTGAACAATTGTATCATTTCCGCTAATAGATACTGTAATGTGATCCATCACTTCAAAGCCAGAATCTTTGCGCATTGTTTGTATCTTGCTGATAACTTCATACACAAAACCTTCCTCAACAAGCGCATCTGTTAAATTTGTGTCAAGCACAACTGTCACCGTATTGTCTGCCTCTGTCACATAGCCTTCTTTCTGCGAGATATCAATCAGTAAATCTTCCTCGGTAAGTTTCACCTCTGTGCCATTTACATCAAATATAATAACCCCATTTGCTTTAAGCTCATCCATTGCCGCATTTCCATCAATTGAGGAAAGCTTCTCCTTAATACCGCCAAGCTGCTTACCATATTTGGGTCCAACTGTCTTTAATTGTGGCTTGAATGTGTAGGTTGTAAATTCCCGCACATCATCTGTAAATACAACTTTTTTCACGTTGAGCTCATCTTCAATAATCTGCTGATAAAAAGTGCCCAATGTAAATGGCGCCTTAATAAACATTGTGCTAATTGGCTGCCGATTTTTGATATTCGCTGCATTTCTGCAGGCACGCCCCATTACAACCGCTTTTAAAACAGCCTCCATATCCGCCTCTAGCTGCCTGTCAATAAAAGTCTTATCCACCACTGGAAAATCACATAGATGAATACTTTCTGGTGCAGATTTATCAATGCTGCACACAAGATTTCTATAAATATCCTCTGTCATAAACGGAATCATTGGCGCTGCTGCCTTAGAAATCGTCACAAGTGCAGTGTAAAGCGTCATATAAGCATTAATTTTATCCTGTTCCATTCCTTTTGCCCAGAAGCGCTCACGGCTGCGTCTCACATACCAGTTACTCATCTGGTCAACAAATTCTTGCAATGCCCGTGCCGCCTCAGGAATGCGATAATGCTCTAAATTATTGTCTACCTCACTAACAACTGTATTGAGCTTTGACAAAAGCCATTTATCCATCACTGGAAGTTTGTCATATTCCAATGTATATTTTGTAGCGTCAAACGCGTCAATATTTGCATAGAGCACAAAAAATGCATAGGTGTTCCACAATGTTCCCATAAACTTGCGCTGCCCTTCCTGAACTGCCTTTCCATGAAAACGATTTGGAAGCCACGGTGCTGAATTGACATAGAAATACCACCGAATTGCATCTGCGCCGTAGGTTTCAAGCGCCTCAAACGGGTCTATTGCATTGCCCTTAGACTTAGACATCTTCTGTCCGTTCTCATCCTGAACATGACCGAGTACAATAACATTTTCATACGGAGCCTTATGAAATAACAATGTAGATTCCGCCATTAATGAATAGAACCATCCACGTGTCTGATCAACTGCCTCCGAGATAAACTGTGCTGGAAACTGCTGCGCAAACAGCTCCTGATTCTCAAAGGGGTAGTGATGCTGTGCAAATGGCATCGCACCAGAGTCAAACCAACAGTCAATTACCTCCGGAACTCTATGCATCTTTTTGCCACAGTCCGGGCATTGAAAAGTTACCTCGTCAATATACGGTCTGTGCAATTCCACCTTTGCCACATCAGGATTTCCACATCGGTCTGCAAGCTCCTGCCTGCTGCCAATACACTCCTGATGACCGCACTCGCATTCCCATACATTTAATGGTGTTCCCCAATAACGGTTGCGCGAAATACCCCAGTCCTGAATATTCTCAAGCCAATCGCCAAAACGTCCCTTTCCAATGGATTCTGGAATCCAATTGACTGTGTTGTTATTGCGCACCAAATCCTCTTTTACCGCGGTCATTTTGATAAACCAAGATTCGCGCGCATAATAAATAAGCGGTGTATCACAACGCCAACAATGCGGATACTCATGCTCAAATTTGGGTGCGTCAAACAACAGCCCTTTTGCCTCCAGATCCTTTAAAATCATTGGATCTGCCTTTTTTACAAAAACACCTGCATAGGAGGTTTCTTCTGTCATCTCGCCCTTCCCGTTGACAAGCTGTACAAATGGCAGTCCATACTTCCTGCCAACATTGGCATCATCCTCACCAAACGCTGGCGCAATGTGTACAATACCAGTACCATCTGTCATTGTGACATATGTGTCACATGTAATAAAATGTGCCTTCTTGTGCTGTTTCTCAATAATGCCTGCCGCAAAATCAAACAGTGGTTCATATGCTTTGTGCTCCAAATCGGTTCCCTTGTAGGTCTCAAGCACTTCATATGCCTTGTCACTCTCATTCTCAACTAATTTTGCAAGTACTTTGTCAAGCAGCGCTTCTGCCATATAGTATGTGCAACCATCCACTGCCTTTACTTTGCAGTATGTTTCATTAGGATTCACACAGAGCGCCACATTAGACGGAAGCGTCCAAGGGGTTGTCGTCCATGCAAGGAAATATGCATCCTCGCCAACAACTTTAAAGCGCACAACTGCAGAGCGTTCTTTTACAGTCTTATAGCCCTGCGCTACTTCCTGTGAGGACAAAGGTGTCCCACAGCGTGGGCAGTATGGTACAATCTTAAAACCCTTATAGAGAAGATTTTTCTTCCAGATTTCTTTTAGTGCCCACCATTCGGACTCAATAAAATTGTCATCATAAGTGACATAAGGATCATCCATATCTGCCCAGAAACCAACTGTTCCTGAGAAATCCTCCCACATTCCTTTGTATTTCCACACAGATTCCTTACATTTTTTAATAAAAGGTTCCATGCCGTACGCTTCAATCTGATCCTTGCCATTTAATCCAAGCAGCTTCTCCACTTCAAGTTCAACAGGCAATCCATGTGTATCCCAACCCGCTTTTCTTGGGACCATATATCCCTTCATTGTACGATAGCGCGGAATCATGTCTTTGATAACACGTGTCAATACATGACCAATATGCGGTTTACCGTTTGCTGTCGGCGGTCCGTCATAGAATGTGTACGTTTCACCTTCTCTGCGGCTGTCCATACTCTTTCTAAAAATATCATTGTCCTTCCAGAATTTCTCTACATTTTTTTCTCTGTCCACAAAATTTAAGTTTGTGTCTACCTTGTTATACATTGTACCCTCCTATAAAAATAAATCGAATGAAGAAAGATTATCTTCCCCTATCTACTGCGTAACTCATGCGCCATGTTAGCGGCATATTTCCATGTGAAAAGTGCCATATATAGTTTTCACATTGTACACGAATCTGTGCAATCGAGCATGGAAGTCTCATCTTTCCTACTCGCGTGCTGAGTGTCCGTCAGCTTTGCTGACATACTTCATTTGAACGCCCATGTGCATAAAAAAGGCTCCTTATCCTGTAAATAGGACGAGAGCCTCACAATCGTTATACCACCTAATTACAGCGTACTCCGTTTTCTTGAACTTTTACATAAGAAAAAAGCATCAAAAAACTTTTATACACGTTCCTTGTAACGTAGGAACTACGTCGGCACCTACTTTGTCTGACAGAGTGTACATTATACGTTTGATGGTAAAATATCTTCTAAAGATACCACATGCACAAATTCAAACATTTCAGACCGAAACTCAGGAGTGATGTTCGACAATTTCTTACTCATACCGTTTCTCATCTTATCCGGCTCTCTGTAACTTTCTGAAAATGTGTACTGTCTCCGTCATTGTCTTTATCTATAGATATTCTCTAAGTAATAACAGTATAATATTTGAACTTTGTAATTGTCAAGTAAAACATTAGGAACTAAAAATCACTTTCAATTTTAATCGATATATCTGACATTCCATTCTGAAATTTTAATCGATAACAAATACTCGATGCAGTTGTCGAATCATTATAAATAGTTTCAATAATATCTCTGTCAATAATCGCATTAACCTCGCTGGAATTCATCTCAATTTCTCTATCGTTCACATCAATTGTACAATTGTCAACAGCAAGATAAAATGCACCTGCCTCCTTACTTCGCACTTCAAAAATTGCGTTATTTTTATTGTTGATTAATTCTTGAAACTGTGCCCATGCAAGGCTTGTTCCTTTATCCTCCACATTAAAACAAATCATATATCCTTCCAGATAGAATTTATAATCAAAGAATATACTGCCTTCCCACGTCTCTCCCTTCTCTAAATCCTGTCCACTTACTGCATAGTTAATATATTGTTCTAACTCACCAATTGAAATAGTTAGGACAGTCCTATCTTGTGCTTTTATTTCTAACTTGTTTTCTGTAATGATATATTTTTCAAAATAATTTGTTACAATTCCATGAATTCCCTTGCCAATATAAATACCGCCAACAGTTCTTGACAATAATGCGTTTACTTGTGGTCCGGTTACTTTTACTGGTTCCTTTGTCATAATTTCTATCCTCCATTTCCATTGATAAATTCTCGGAGTCTTTTACATCTGGTATCACTTGCACAACAAATAATAATGAATAAAAAATACCCATTTAACGCATAATTTCGACCATTTTTTAGACTCGTAAGTTCAAGTACATTAAGAATTGTGTTAATGTCTCTTGATATTCGTTGATGAATATGTAATAATATCATAAGCGCAATTCTGCGCGTTTTATGTAGTGAGACCTATCCGATGGTGCGCCAACACCGTTTGAGGATAGGTCTTTATATCATTTTGTTACCTTAAGGATAAGTATAGAACATGTGATTGTATTTGTCAATACTATTTCGTATATTAGTTCGGAATATTTGTTTGTCCATAATAATTTACCTTATTTTAATAACCCAAAAATTGACTTCGCTAATGCGCCATCTTCCCTTTATTTTATAGGCAATGTAACTGTAATCTGTATTGTGTCTGTATCTGGCATAGACGCTGTTATCTTGCCTTTATGGGCTTCCACAATGGATTTTGCAATGGATAATCCTAATCCATAACCGCCACTTTCTAAATTGCTAGACTGCTCTGTTCTATAAAAGCGGTCAAAAAAATGTCTTAACTGTTCAGAACTGACTTGTTCGGAATTGTTCTTTACACTTAGATAAAGGAGATGATTCCTTTTTTCAAGCTTTAATAAAATATTCTCACGATTGCTGTATTTAATGGCGTTATCCAGCAAAATTCCCACTAACTGTCGCATACTATTTTCGTCCCCGCAGAAAGAAAGCATTGGTATAACCTCCGTCTTAATATTTCGTCCTCTGCTGCGTGCAAGAACCTGAAAAGAGTGAACAGTCTCATCCACAATATCCGATATAGGAAAATCTATTCTTGTATATTGCTGCTGATTTGCATCCATGCGAGACAATGTCAACAGATTGTTGGTAAGGTCTGCCATACGACTAGTCTGATTGCGGATATCCGACAACCATTCATTCTCATCTCCAATTTCCATAGCAAGAATCTCCGCATCCGCATCAATGATGGTTACAGGTGTCCTAAGTTCATGCCCAGCCACAGAGATAAACTGCTTTTGCTTTTCATAGCTCTCAGATACAGGTCTTACAATTCTTCCAGAAAGGAAAATGATTATAATAGAAATGATTACAAACCCCAAAAAAGAAATTAGACAATTAATTAACAATGTATTCCTAAATGTAAATAGTTTCCTTCCACAGTCTAAAAAAATAACACAAATGTCATTTTTAGTCTCCTTTTTTTCAAAAAGTTTTCTGTAGCGAAAATCACCGATAAAGCCGGCTTCATCTGTTCTCTTGTACACTTGTTTCGCATAATCTTTCGCTTTTACATCATCCACCATAGCAATGCGCTCTGTACTCACAGACATAATATCTCCTTCAAGCGATAACTCCACCATAAAAAATCTTGCCTCATACATCATCTCAGGAGAAAGTCTTTGTTTTCCTACAAAAGTTCTACGCTCGTCTTTTTTGATAAAAGGTTCCTCTTGAAATCGCTCTTTCTCTTCTATCAGAAATTCTTCTCGAAGTTTCCTTTCCTTTTCTGACGAAAGCATTGGTGCAAAATGTGGGTTATTCTCGACAATCATTGTCAGAGTCATATCCGCATCTGCGACAAGTTCTCGATAAGTCAACAAACTACTAGACATTACAATAATTCCCAATAGCAATATCAATGATAATGTTGACAATATAATAAACTTGTGTTGGAGTTTTTTAATCATTTTATGTGTTCCTCCAGAGCATATCCTGCATTTCGTCTTGCGCGTATCTCTATATCTGCTTTGAGCACAGCAAGTTTCTTGCGCAGATAAGAAATATATGTCCACACCACATTGCTCTCCACATTTGCCTCGTACCCCCAAATTTTGTCCATAAATTGGTCCGCTGAAATAATATGTCTTGGATTTCGCATCATCAACTCCATCATCTGAAATTCTTTGTTTGCAAGAACAAAACTGTGATATGGAGAGGCTAACTGAAATGTGGCGCAGTCTAAGGTAATGTTTCCAAAGTGCAATTTTGCGTCTGGCTGCATTGTTAAGGCACCTTTTCTGGTCATTGCACGAATCCGCGCAAGCAACTCTTTTGAGGCGAATGGCTTGGTGAGATAGTCATTTGCCCCACTGTCCAACCCTAACACTTTGTCATCCACCTCCGCTTTTGCAGTCAAAAGCATAACTGGAACAATATTTCCTTCCTTTCTAATTTTTTGTAGTACCTGAATGCCATCCATACGCGGCATCATCACATCCAATATCACACCATCATACTCATTTGCACCCAAAAATTCCAATGCTTCAATGCCATCATACGCCGCATCAACTGTGTAATTATTCTTTTTCAATATCATCACAATCGCCTTGGAAAGTGACATCTCATCCTCTGCAAGTAACAATCTCATCTATATTTTCCTCCCTGTTTTTATCAGCCTCTATTGTATGTTCTACCTTTCCACATCAAAAACTACACAGCATGTTACTCCTCCACAGTCTCTATCTCTACCCACGCAGGATAAAAACCGCAATTTAGTGCAATATTCCATGAATGTATATTTGATAAACTTGTCCCATAAAAAGGAATCACTCCTCGCCGAAACACTTCATTTTTTAAAAGCTGGACCAATTTTGTTCCAATTCCCATACCCCGATACGCTGGCAATACATCAATTCCAATCTGCCAAAATAGCGCTGTATCGGCAGAACATCCCGCCAATCCTATTATTTTTTCCTCTTGCATTGCACCAACCGCCAAAATATCTGGTCTCTGCGGCAAAAACTTTTCACACAAAGCATTTGAAAATGTCTCTTGTCCATACAACTGCATAATCTCTTTCTGCTCAAACCATCTTAATTCAAAATCAATTGTTGGCTCCTTAATCTCCACTTTTGGGAGAAACATATGATGACTCTGCCCTAGCTTTTTTCTGTACTTTTGCAACTCCATTTCCAGCTCCATCAAATAACTGTGCTCAAAAAGCCATATACCATTCTTTTCTGCAATCCATTGCCTCAGCCATTCATGTATCTCTTCATCCGCAGAAAGAACCGTATTTTTGCCAAGTGTGACCATCGAAAAAAACGCTTTCTGTTGTGTGTACATTCTTTGTCCTTGATTATTTTTGGCAACTGTAATCACATTTTCCTTGCTATCCAAATCCTCCACTGTACAGTTAAAATCAATTGCCAATTGTTTTTTCCATTCCATTCTAATTTGCTCTTCATTACACATTCTTAATTTTCCCTTTTCATTACTTATTGAATATGATTCAACCGAATCCGCTCAATTTCCTTTTTTATTTTATCTGTCCATTGATCATCCTGATCACCCACTATAAAAACGTGAAATCCAAAAGTTTTCCCATTCTCAGCAACAGAATGGTCATCATCAATATGTAAGTCAATTCGATATTTGCTCGGATATTTAGATGGCATAGCCTCCACATGCCCTGCCTGTACCTCCCGAGTATGCCGTGCCCCATTAATAATACAATCAAGCTTTATTCCATAACAGCGAAACAAACCTCTTATATAACGCTCAGAGCGATAAGAAGTTGTATATACCCAAAGTTCTATTCCTTGTTGACGAATATCGTTCAGAAGCGCTACTGTCCCTAAACGCAATCGTTCTTTATATATTATATCAAAAGGAAACTTTAATGCAGGTTCCACCTTAAAGGTTTCCTCTGATACAAAAAGAGTATCATCTAAGTCAAAAGAAATTCGCATTTTGTTTCCACTCCTTTTTGTGCATCCATATTTCTAAATACTTATTGATTTCTCTCTAAATTAAACTCTTTTTATCCTTGTAACTTGTTTTTTGACACTTACAAGTTTATAATAAATCCACATAGATAAAATGTAAAGTAACTTGTTAGATTCGTATAATTTTACTTTTTATAATTCTAAAAATAGTTGAAACCCTGCGTCAAGCCGATATCTCTTGTCTACTTGGGTACAAAAACTACAACAGCAATATCTAAAAAGAAGTGAACAGTAATAGCGAATCAATAAAATAAGTAATACTATTGCTAGAGAAACGAGGGATTTTTATGGAAAAAATATTGCCAGCCTGTCCAGTAGAAACAACTTTATTGCTGATTAGTGATCGGTGGAAAGTATTGATTATCCGTGATTTATTAGATGGCACAAAACGATTTGGCGAACTGAAAAAGTCAGTTGGAAATGTATCGCAGAAAGTGCTGACAGCTAATTTGCGGTCAATGGAAGATAGCGGACTGTTAACCCGCAAGGTATATGCGGAAATACCACCACGCGTTGAATATACATTAACAGAAACGGGATATAGTCTAAAACCTGTGTTGGACGCACTATCAGAATGGGGAACAGCATATAAAAAGAAAAGTTGCATTTCAACAGACAATGCAATATAGCACCCAACAGCTTAATTGTGTTATCGACAATAGATCTTACTGTATTAATCAAATGGGGAAAATTTATCCTCACTACTCATATGCTCAACACCTGTCAACTTTGACCCTACTCAATCGAGTAGGGAAAGACTTCTCCCCTACTCCCTGCGAGACCCGTGCGCCATGTTAATGGCATATTTCCTTTGCACAGGTCTATGCAATCGAGTAGGGAAGATTACTTCCCTACTCGCCGCGCGACCTGCGCGCCACTTTAGTGGCATATTTCCTTTGCGTAGGTTTGTACATAAAAAAATAAAGGCAGTTCCTGAATAAAACTGCCTTTATCCTGCACGTTTTTAGATGTCTGCTCCTTGTTCTTTCAAAAATTCGATAATATCGCCAACTGTTTTTACTCGCTTATCCATCTCTTCATAATCCGCATTAATACCATACTCGTCCTCAAACGCCATAATCAATTCCACCAGATCAATGGAATCTGCGCCAAGGTCATCCTTCAGATTTAAATCTTCTGTGAGCTCCACACCTGTTAAGTGCAACTGTTCTTCGATAATTTCCAATACTCTTTCCATTTAAAAATCTCCTTTATACACACTAACCTTCCCAATGCCACAAAATGACATCTCAAAACCATGCAAAGAATGCCTGCTTTTTAACATTCTCTCGTGCAAGAAAACTCTTCTCACACAAATCCCGTACATTAGGAAATCGACATTATGCGACACTTAAACTATTTAGACTCGCACGGTCCTTCTCCTATAAAAGTACAATTATTTTTTATAGTACATTCCTGTAGCTTTATACTCTCATTGTATGCAATTCCATGCAGTCATATGATGTCCATCTTGTAACATTTGCATTATTGCTCACCACATAGCCACTTTTCTATAAAAACGCAATCTACTCTTATAAGAATTATGTAGTTCCCTATTGACAATCAGAAGTATAGTATTCCCATATATATTTGTCAACGTATTTTCTAAAAATTTCCTTAAAAATACAAAAAAGATACCAAATAATGCTATTGACTTTCCAAATTTGCCAATAAATATTGATATACTTCCCGCTTGGAAATCCCCCGATCCTTCGCCACTCGTTTCATCGCTTCCTTATGTTCGATTCCCTGTGACTCATACTGTTGCAAATGAACCTCAATTGAAATTTCCTGCCAGTTGCGCTCTCGTTCTCGTTGAAATTCAGAAAGACTTCTACCCTCGATTACAAGCACATATTCACCTTTCGGCTCCTGCGTTTCAAATATCCTACACGCATTTTGCAATGTTGTTAATGTAATTTCTTCAAATTTTTTTGTCAGTTCCCTACAAAGTGTCAGCTTACGCTCCCCAAGCGAATGATACAACTCATCTAATGTCCGCGCCAAGTGATGTGGGGCCTCATATAAAATAATTGTTCTTGATTCTTTCTGTAAGTCCCCCAAAATCGCTTTTTTTTCTTTCTTATCTGCGGGCAAAAATCCCTCAAAACAAAACCGTCTTGTACTCAATCCTGAAAGCGTCAATGCAGTGATACATGCTGCTGGTCCCGGCAAAGAAGTCACCACAATCCCAGCCTCATAACATTTTTTTACAAGCACTTCCCCCGGATCAGAGATAGCCGGCGTTCCCGCATCTGTTATCAATGCCACATTTTTGCCCTGATGCATTTGCGCAATTAATACATCAGCCTTCCCAACTTTATTATATTCATGATAACTTGTCATTGGTGTGTGGATATCAAAATGATTTAGGAGCTTTATACTATTCCTAGTATCCTCCGCTGCTATTAAATCGACCATCTGTAATGTCTCCACCACCCGCGACGTCATATCTCTTAAATTGCCAATTGGCGTTGCGCACAGATATAATTTTCCTGTCATCACTTCCACCACCTAACACTAAAAAAATTAATCTCTTGTACCATCAAAACTAATTTGAACTACAACAAAACATTCTCATAACAAACAGATAATAAATAAATTAAAACCCATATGTATCGCAAATTTCATCTGTGTACACATTTGGTGCCTTAAAAATAATCAATGGTTTCTCCACAGTCATACGTGGTCTTCCACCGCGACACCCC
Source organism: Lachnospiraceae bacterium (assembly GCA_014239155.1). Classification (GTDB taxonomy): domain Bacteria; phylum Bacillota; class Clostridia; order Lachnospirales; family Lachnospiraceae; genus COE1. The sequence continues at coordinate 50,751 of JAAZZQ010000038.1, forward strand.
TCAATCAGTACCATATTTGGTTCCTTATCAACATAAGGATAAACCAACCGCATACGTTTCGGTTCCAGATGATACTTTGTCATCACTGTCATAATCTCCGCCAACCGAAATGGTCTGTGCACCATGCAAAAGTATCCGCCTGTCCTTAACAACTTTGCCGCAGTTCTGACTACATCTTCAAGTGTACATAAAATTTCATGGCGCGCAATCGCTTTGGGCACATCTGGATTTTGTAATCCATGCTGTCCAATCATATATGGTGGATTACATGTTATTATATCAAAAGAAGCAGCATCAAATAATTGGTCTGCTTCCTTTAAATCCCCTGTCACAATTTCAATCTTCTTCTCCAGATGATTAAGCTGCACACTGCGCCGCGCCATGTCCGCGCTCTCCTCCTGAATCTCAATGGCAACTATTTGTGATGCCTGTGTTTTTGCTGCAACCAACAGTGGAATAATCCCTGTTCCTGTACCCATATCAAGCACTACTGCGCCAGGCTTGACACGCACAAAACCACTTAATAACACCGCATCCATACCAAAACAAAATTTCTGAGGATTCTGAATAATTTGATATCCATTCCGTTGCAAATCATCAATACGCTCATTTTCTTTTAATTCTACAACCATACAAAACCCTATTCTGGCATTTCCCATCCACCAAATTACACTGTATCATCAAGCTTTGACTTTGTATCCTGTTTCTCCTGCTTTTCCAATTTCTCAAGCTCTTTTAATTCTCTGCGTTCCTCATCACTCATATTGTCATTTTTATCCTTTTTATGCCGTCTTTTAAATCGAAGCTGCTCCACTTTATACTCGTGAATTTCCTTTTCGTCATCCACCTCCACAATTACCTTAACTAGCTGCCGAAGCACATTGACGCTGTGTACTACCCCCTTCAATCCGTCGTCTGCCGTCACAAAGTCACCCACATTAGGAAGCTTTCGATTTAAATATTCATACGTCTCCTCCTCATGTTTTAGACAGCACATTAAACGACCACATACACCAGAAATCTTTGTTGGATTCAAAGAAAGATTTTGCTCCTTCGCCATCTTAATAGAAACTGGAACAAACTCTGACAGATGTGAATGACAGCAAAGTGTTCTTCCACAGATGCCAATTCCTCCAAGAATTTTCGTCTCATCTCGCACACCTATCTGCCGCAGCTCAATTCTTGTTTTAAATACAGATGCCAAATCCTTTACTAATTCCCGAAAATCAATACGCCCGTCCGCTGTAAAATAAAACAACACTTTATTGTTATCGAATGTATATTCCGCATCAATCAATTTCATCTCAAGATTATGCTTTTTTATTTTTTCAAGACAAATTTTATAAGCTTCCTTTTCCTTTTGTTTGTTTGCCTCCTCCTGCTCCATATCACGTTTTGTCGCAACGCGAAGCACCGGCTTTAAAGGAGAGACTACTCGCTCCTCGTCAATCTCTTTTGGGTCGCCTACCACGGTACCATATTCGATACCACGCGCTGTCTCTACAATAACATGTTCTCCACGCTTAATATCAAAATCTACAGGGTCAAAAAAATAAATCTTACCTGCTGTCCGAAATCTCACACCAATTACTTTAACCATATCTATCTACCTCATACTTTTGTAGCAGTTCGACCTTCAGCTTTCTGTTATAAGGAATTGTAAAAAATCAAGTTATTTCCTACAGTTTCTAAGCATCAAAGCTATGTAAAACCACGCTGCTTAATGCATCTCTACCACTACACAGTTTCACAAACTTTACAATAAATGCAAAGTCATGAATTGAATTGTAACTATTTATTCTATTATCCTACTTTCATGTCAAAAAACATCAACTCCATTGTCAAATCAAAATTTACATTCACAGCAATTCGAGTCCTTGCCATATCAATAGAATGGATAATCTTCTCAATGGCTTCATAACTATAGAATCTTGCTGCGTTCGCAATATCTGTTAAATACTCTTTAAAAATAATAGGACACTGACTATCAGAATTCTCACATGCTTTATATAATAACACATCCCGGTACCAGATAAAACACAAATCCAAATAATCATTTGTGTCAAATTTTTCCTCCGAAATCTTTTTAACTTCTGTTGCAATCTGATTGATTTCCATCTCTGGAATATTCCTTAACAATCCAAATACAGAAGACTTCATATAGTCAAAGATTTCATTGGACGCAAGCTCAATCGCACGCCCTACATTTCCTCTTGCAAAAGATGCGCAAACAGCAGCCCTATAATCAGGTATCTGAATCTTCTGCATCAGATATTGCTTGATTATATCATCTGGAACTGGTTTTATATTGAGCACTACACATCTGCTTAAAATCGTCTGAAGCATCGCTTCCGCTCTTGTGACAAGCAGCAATATCACTGCGTATTCTGGCGGCTCCTCTAGCGTCTTTAAAAGCGCATTTTGCGCCTGTACATTCATTTTTTCCGCCTCATCAATAATATATATTTTATATTCTCCGCTATATGGTTTGATATTGATATCTTTGTTAACTTGTTGTCGAATATTATCCACTGAAATTACATTCGGCTTCTCATGTGTCACATAAATGATATCCGGATGATTGCCATTGATTGCCTGTTTACAGGATTTACATTGATTGCAAGGACGTATTTTAATACCAAAATCATTATCCATTTCCCCCACATCAAACAATGGCGCTTGGGGTTGCGATGAAGCTCTGTCTCCTTCACATTGAAGTGCCCGTGCAAAAATATCCGCGACCATGTGCTTTCCTGATAATCGTTCTCCCTGTATGAGATACGCATGCGATATCTTATTATGCTTTATGACATTCTGCAAATTATTTGTAAGCTGTGTCAAACCTACCACATCATTCCACGTCAGACATTCTATTTTTGTATTCGTTTCCATAATTGCCCTCTACAGTTTGTAATTTACAAAAAAAAGAAATTACATTTTATGCACAAGTGAATACCTCTATATTCGACATACTACCTATCTCTACTAAGTTCAGCCATAACTAATTGTTCCAAGCTTCTTGTTTTATCAGATATTTTTTCATAATATTCAGAGAACCACTTATATCTGCGTTTATAATTTTATTTTCTGCACTTTTGAATAAACCTGTATGTACTCTTGTTTCCTGATAATTTTTATGTTTTCAAATATAGAGATTTTTGCTTAAAAAGCATAAATCTATCAAGTTCTGTACATATATCTTCTTTCGGTTTTTACGAAGTCCATAAAGTTTATCCGAAAATAATGCATAATAGAAATAATATCTTCTGCAAGTTCTTTTGATGTTGATTTATCTTCTATTTTACTGTTTACAATAATAATTTCTGTTTTGTGAAAATCACTTATCATTTTCAGATAATTGAATCCAAAACGTGTCGATCCATCCTTATCAGTGATAAAATACGAGAAACTCTTTCTTCCTGTATCATAGCAACCAGTTTTGTCCGTCCCCTATGGTTGTCATTTAATTCACTTGCAATATCGGACATAATTTCCAGATTTTTAGGATTCTGTGTAATCGCAAACTGAGAACTCACGGAAGTCTGTCCAAATCACCACGATTTTTCTATTTGCGTGTAAAAGCCTTACATAAATTACATCTTTACAATTATCTTCTCAAAATTCCTTTTCTTTCAATAAATCAACGCTTCTTTTGATATCAAACGTTTCTTATTGACAAAAATCTCTACGAGCATATAATTAATGCAATCGTTCTATACTGTCCTCGTACTTACACCAAGCATTTTTGCGACTTCTCCGCTTCTATAATATTCTTTTGTTATATCAATGTCTCTCACTAATTTTTCATCTATTTTCTTATTATCTTATATCATATATTTTTAACAAAACTAAGTCTTTTTTCTTTATTTTCTTTAATTTTAGATTCTATCTCTTACACCATCTACTGCAATTAGTTAATTTAAATCACATTATTTTTACTACATTTAAATTTTTGTAAAGTGTGTTAAAAATCATTCCTATCACCTATATGCTCCTATATAATATTTACATCAAATTCAGTTAATGTAAAGCATTGCCCTCTACGCCTTTGCCACCTTTATTGGACAAATTATTGATAAGATTATTTAATCTTCTACGAACCAGAACACATATTTGACACAAAATATTTTTTAACATGCTCTAATACTCTGTACCTTTAGAAATTTGTACTAGTATTCTATCCAGTCAGAAATTAAAGTTGTGGGATACACATTTTGTACCAGTATTAAGCAAAATTACGCCCCATTACATCCAAAAATTAAATATACCTTATGCAATTTATATCTTCCCTTATAATAAATCCGTAAAAAGCTATTACGCTAAAATATCTAATAAAAGTCCTCTTATTTCATCCACTTTTGCAAGTAAAGCAATCTTATCACATTCATCACTTACAAGCGCTTGTGCCAGTTCATCCAACTTTTCATCCACAAGTCGAATAATACCATATACGCGATGTCTTCCACGCCTATCCAAAAAATTTTCGCGTGAAAATTTATGAGAACGATTGACAATCTCATTCATAAAATCCTTAATTAATGTTCGATATCGCCGCATATCACGCACATCCATGCGCTTTACAATCTTATCGCCTTGCATCACAATCTCTTCCATCATCAAGTTTAACCGCTCTGCAAGCCCTGCCTCCTCAATATTGCTTGCCAGCATAAACTTAAATGTGTCATCTGTCGGTTGCGCTGTCTGTGTCTGTTGCACCGGCGCTGACTGTTGCACCTCATTTATCTTAAAATCCATCTATATATCACCCTCAGTTTGTCTCTCTGCAACACGCATATATTACAAAGTTCTTTTCTATACTCAAGTTCTATCATTTATCTGCAATACCTACATTATTGGGGTTCTTTTACACTCAAGTTCTGGGTTCTCTCTCGTTTTCATGCAATATCCATATTATTACAGGTCCTTTTGCATAATCAAATCTCGTTTTTCTTCTTCTCTGTAACACTCATATTATTACAAGATTTTTTTATACTCGAATGTTTGACAATTACTCTTTTTATAGAAACCTTTAATCTTTAATAAACTCTATATTTTCTTTGTTAAAGCCAAAAACAATTGCCCGAAATATAACAATTCATTCAGTACTTCTTGATTGTAATAGTTTCATTTTATGAAGATTCGGAAAGGTATTTTAAGATTTAAATGGACCAAACACTGATTTAATTTCTGTGAATCTAGGAAAAATTCTACCGCAAACACAACAGAGCTTTCGAATATCTATCTCCACAAATAAGTGTTTTACATCTCCTGAAACGACAATATATACGCCTCAATATTAGATAAACAAACATTTAGGTTATCATTGCAAAATCTTTTTATAATACCTGCTTGTTCAAGATTGTGTATAGAAAAGTCCTTTGCATCTGCAAGAAAACGTCTGCACATTTCTTCATATTTTGGTTCATATTGTTTTCTCTCCCGTCTTAGTGCACGCATTAATCGTTCTCCATCATCCAAATCAATATAAATAGGAACAACTTTATCCTGTCCAAAATAACCTCTAATCTTAATATAAGATTCCAGTGTTCCAATAATTAGATAATTGAATTGAGCTAAATCAATTTGATTATCTTTTACCATAAAATAATACCATATGCCATAGATTGTATTATAAGAACGGCACTCAATAATTTTGTTGTCATTTTGCAGGCGTTGCATTTCCTTTTCCTCTGTGAAGTAATACTCCACGCCCTCCTGCTCCCCTGCACGGATTGGGCGTGTAGTATACAAAACAATTCGTTTTAATTGAAGGGTTGCATTTGACAAAAGTTTTTTGTATATTGTGTCTTTCCCCGATGAACTTTTTCCAACAATACAAAAAACTTTTCCCATCTGTACTCTCCAATACTATCCTTTTAAAAAGTCTAAACTTCCACAACACGAACCATATTTGTATTTCCCGCAACCCCCAAAGGTACACCTGCGGTGATAACTACCTTGTCTCCATAATTCACTAGACCAGCGTCAACACTCGCCTTTACTGCTGCATGGAAAAGTTTCTCTGTATCATCCTCTTTTTCAATTAACAGGGGGGTAACTCCAAACATCAAAGACATTTGACGATATACTGTCTCATCCACCGCACAGCCAATCACCATACAGCCTGGCTGATATTTTGAAATCATACCCGCCGTAAACCCAGACATTGTTACTGTAATAATCGCTTTTGCATTCAAGTCCATTGCTGTTGTACAACATGCGTGACAGATTGCGGTTGTCACCTCCTCATTATTGACCCAGTTATGGCTTCTTTCCCGAAGTTGTGCCGCATAACAAATATCTTCTTCTGTGCGCTCTGCAATTCTACTCATTGTTTTTACGGCCTCAATAGGATATGCCCCCGCAGCACTCTCTCCACTTAGCATAATAGCAGATGTTCCGTCATATATCGCATTGGCAACATCTGTTGTCTCTGCTCTTGTTGGTCTTGGATTTTTTATCATGGAATCTAACATCTGTGTCGCTGTAATTACAATCTTGCCCTGCTGTAATGCTTTATTTATCATCTTTTTTTGAAGAATTGGGACTTCTTCAAGCGGAATTTCTACTCCCATATCTCCTCTCGCCACCATAATTCCATCGGAGACTTCGAGAATTTCATCGAGATTATCAATTCCCTGCATATTCTCTATCTTAGAAATTACTTTCATTCTGCCATGATATTCTTCAATAAGTTTTCTGACTGCTAGAACATCATCCGCACATCTTACAAATGAGGCCGCAATATAATCATACCCCATCTTCACACCAAAGATAATATCCTGTCGGTCAACATCACTGATATAAGGCATCGAGAGAATTGCTCCTGGAACATTGATTCCTTTATGATTGGATACATAGCCGCCATTTACTACCTCGCAGACAATATCATTCTCCTCAATCGCTCTAATAGTAAGTTCAATTAATCCATCATCAATCAAGATGCTTTTCCCAATTTCAACATCATTTTTAAGATTTTTATATGTTATTGTCGCCCTCTCAGCGGTTCCCATGACTTCATCTGTTGTAAGCCGAAATGTTGCACCTGCCTCAAGAAATGCCTTTCCGCCCTCAAAATCGCAAAGTCGAATCTCAGGTCCTTTTGTATCCTGCATCATAGCGAGCGGAAGCCCTAACTCCTTAGCTGCATTTCTAGCACGAGTAAGCTTCATCTCATGTTCCGCATGATCTCCATGTGAGAAATTAAAACGTGCTACATTCATACCTGCTAATAATAATTCCTTTAATTTTTCTTCACTTTGAGATACAGGTCCAATGGTACAAATAATCTTTGTTTTTCTCATCAATCTTAATTTCCTTTCCGCATATATTTTCTATAACAAATAAAGTGCTTATAAACAATTTATTTGTTATAGAATTTGAGCTGATAAATATTTATTTAAAAATTAGAGCATATTTAAAAAATACTTTCTTCCAGATGTGCATTACAATTTATGAAACATTTATACCAAATGAGAGCAGCGTAACTACGTCAACTAAATTTGACACAAATCTCACATAAAGTGGTGAATATAATGTTATAGCATTGTTATCCATGTGATAGAAATGATTTTTTCAAACTATCGCCTAGAACTCGCACAAAAAATGTAGTCAACAATTCTAATTTCTGACTAGATAGAGTATTAGTGTGTTGACCGTTTAATTTATTGTAAAAAGTACTAAATATTTTGTCAGCCTACAAGGTGGAGACAGTCATAGCGGTGACTGACGACACCGAAACAGGTGACGAAATAGATAGTGGTCTTTACAATGAATTGCAAACAGTTAATACGCTAATGCAATACTGTACTAGGTATTGCATATTTTTTGCCAAGTTTCCTATGATGAATCTTACCCTTATGAATATGAAGGGTTTCCATCAAAGAACAAAATTTGTCTGCCGATGTGACAATCCACGCCTCCCTACACATTGGTGGAATCACAGTAAGTGGCCACATGTGTTTTATAATAATGTCTCTCTGTCTTGCTGTCAAAAAATATTCCTTCTGGGCATTTTGCAAAGATCTTGATGGATGAAAAAATCCATGAAGTCTGTGAGGATTTACTATATCACTTTTATGCCAATCATACAAAAAATAATCATGAAGCAGTGCTCCTCTAATCAAATCTTTTGTATTACACCGAATTTTAAATTTATCACGAATAAACAAACTTGCCTTAGCAACATTGATTGAATGTTCCTGTACAGACATGTTTCCATGCTGTATATATTCTTTCGTACTCTTAAAATTTTCTGATTCAAAAATATCATTTGCATATTTTCTTAATTCATACTCATACATTTCTTTTCTCCTAAATTTTAATATAATCATTAGAACAATTTATCGACTTACATTTTATCATATATCTAATAAATAAAAAAGGCTCTTAAGGAATTTTTATGAAAAGTAAAACAAAAAAACACGCAAATAGCGTGTCCCACCATTTCCACTTATCTAGAAAATTTAATGCCCAGAACCGGAATCGAACCAGTGACACGAGGATTTTCAGTCCTCTGCTCTACCGACTGAGCTATCTGGGCAGAAATAGCGGGGATAGGATTTGAACCTATGACCTTCGGGTTATGAGCCCGACGAGCTTCCAGACTGCTCCACCCCGCGTTAATTAATATTATACATTTCTTTAATTAGTATAGCTAAATGGGTGGAGAAGGATTCGAACCTTCGAAGGCGGTGCCAACAGATTTACAGTCTGCCCCCTTTGGCCACTCGGGAATCCACCCATAAAGCCGATGATCGGACTCGAACCGATAACCTGCTGATTACAAATCAGCTGCTCTGCCAATTGAGCCACATCGGCATATACATAGTATATACAATATATTCTTAATAAAATAAGTAAAACTAATTACTTGCTTTATTAGTGGGACCTATAGGGCTCGAACCTATGACCCTCTGCTTGTAAGGCAGATGCTCTCCCAGCTGAGCTAAGATCCCTCAACGACCCCGATCGGACTCGAACCGACGACCTCCGCCGTGACAGGGCGGCGCTCTAACCAACTGAG
>JAAZZQ010000017.1 GCA_014239155.1 Lachnospiraceae bacterium
AGGAAATTCAGGGCAGTATAATATTCAGCAGTTTCGTGGGAAAACTCGAAACTGTGAAAAAATCATGTGCTCTGGTCAAAATAATTGAGAACTATGTCTTATCGGGCTTTAAAAATGTCCAAAAGTTGTAAACTGGTGTAGTAGATATTGAATAATCGCATTGTTTTTGACAAGAATAGAGAAGTGAGTTTGTGCGTATTGCATAATTATTGTAATTAAGTTAAGGAAATATGTATAAGCAAGTAACAGAGAATGTGATAAAATAAGTATAAATATAATAATAATTCACAAAAAGAAAGACTTTATATGATATTTTTCTACAGAAAAAGATAAATTTTTTTGGGAAGTTGCGTCGATGTGGAAAATCATGTAGAATTAAAAATATATACACCTTTGTCAGAAGATTCCTGCATTGGCAGATGTCGGGTCATCTGAGAATACTTGGTCTGTATCAAATGGTTAGACTTTAAAAGGAGGATTATTAAGTATGAGGTATATTGGTTCGGGACTAGAAAGAAAATATTATCCGCCTACAGATGAAGTTGCTGGGTTTTCCATTCGGCCTGGAAAATTTTTGGAGAATGGGGCAATTAGGGTTGACGAGGGAGTGAATTTTACCATTCATTCCAACGGGGCAAAATCTTGTAGCCTCTGTCTGTTCCATGTGGGGGAACATGAACCTTACGCGGTGATACCATTTCCAGATTCTTGCCGCATGGGTGATACGTATTCTATGGTGGTCTATGGATTGAAACCCAGAGAGTTTGAGTATGCATACCAGTTTGATGGGGAGTACAATATCAGTAAGGGATTGTTGTTTGACAAGACGAAATATATTCTTGATCCCTATGCTAGATCGGTTGCTGGGCAAGAAATATGGGGTAAGGAAAAGCCTGTTTCAGAACGCATCTATAAGGCGCGTGTTGTGGATGGTGGGTACGATTGGGGAAATTTTAAGAATACCAGTTTGGAACCAAAGGACTTGATTATCTATGAGATGCATGTGAGAGGATTTACACAGGATAAATCTTCAGGAGTTGAACATAGGGGAACCTATGAAGGTATTCGGGAGAAGATTCCTTATCTGTTGGAACTTGGTATTAATGCAGTGGAGCTTATGCCTGTTTTTGAGTTTGACGAGACAGAGGATGTGCGGATTGTTGACGGTGAGAAGTTAATTAATTATTGGGGATACAGTCCTGTATGCTTTTTTGCGCCCAATGTCGCCTACGCGTCGGATACACGTGCGGGGAAAGCTGGAAATGAGTTTCGGAGCCTAATTCATGAGTTGAATGCGAACGGAATAGAGGTTATCTTAGATGTTGTATTTAACCATACAGCAGAGGGAAACGAGATGGGACCGTGTTTCTCGTTTAAGGGCATTGACAACAATATTTACTATATGCTGACTCCTGACGGGAAATATTACAATTTTAGCGGATGCGGCAATGTAATGAACTGCAATCACCCAATTGTGCAGCAGTTTATTTTGGAATGTCTGCGCTATTGGGTTGTTTCCTACCGAGTTGACGGATTTCGTTTTGATCTTGCCTCAATTATGGGACGCAATGAGGACGGTTCCCCTATGAGTAAGCCTCCATTGTTACAGAGCCTTGCATTTGACCCAGTGCTTGGCAGTGTGAAATTGATTGCAGAAGCATGGGATGCAGGTGGATTATATCAGGTGGGAAGTTTTCCGTCGTGGAATCGCTGGGCAGAGTGGAATGGAAGATATCGCGATGATATGCGCTGTTTCCTAAAAGGAGATTATGGTATGGCGCAGGCAGCAATCAATCGTATTACGGGCTCTTTTGATTTGTATGGAAAGGAAAACCGCGGGGAGAATGCAACAGTCAATTTCCTAAACTGTCATGATGGTTTTACATTGTATGACATGTATGCTTATAATCAGAAACATAATGAGAAAAATGGCTGGAACAACACGGATGGAGCAAATGACAATAATAGCTGGAATTGTGGCGTGGAGGGCGATACAGAAGACCCTGAAGTTTTGACGTTGAGAAACCGCCTTAGAAAAAATGCGTTTGCAATTTTAATGTGCAGCAGAGGTGCTGCAATGTTTCTTGCGGGAGATGAGTTCTGCAACACACAGTTTGGCAACAATAATGCTTACTGTCAAGATAATATTGTGTCATGGCTTGATTGGACACGCAAAGAAGAGTACAGTGAAATGTTTGAATTTTGCAAGTTTATGATTAATCTACGCAAGAATCACCCGATTTTGAGAGGACGTTCTGGACCAAGTGGCTGTGGGTTCCCAGAAGTTTCCATTCATAATAAAACGGCGTGGAACAGTAGTTGCGGACCAGATACGCGCACGATTGGCATTATGTTTGCTGGACGAACAGCGGGAAATCGAGAAGACGATATTATCTATATTGGGGTGAATGCATTTTGGGAAAAGGAGGAAGTACAGCTTCCAAAGCTGCCTCTTGGAAGAAAGTGGCGCATTATTATGAACACAGAATTTGAGCATACCCCAGACACAGACTATCATAAACTGACCAATTGGGTGACAAAAGATGCACTTATTATGTATCCGCGGTCTGTTGTGATAGCGATTGTTGATAAAAATTAAATAAAGAACTGTAAAATGGGAGGTATCTGACGTGTTAAAAAATTTAAGGGTGAGAAGTAAACTTTTCTTCTCATTTGGTATTGTAATTATTATCTATATTATTGCAATTATGGCATCTTTAATTGGATTGAAAAGTGTATTTAAAGAGTTGAGGGATTTCTATGAAGTTCCGTATCCGATGGTTAAGTCGGCTTTACAGGCACAATCTACAGCAAGACAGATTCAATTAAATGTCTTCCGTGCTTGTACCGCAATAAATAGTGAAGATGCAATACAATCTTATTTGTCCGAGATTGATCAGAATGTTACCAGTCTAAATGCTGCTTTGCACGCTCTGGAAGGGTATTATGATGCAAACTCTACATTGCTTCAATCTGTACAGGTCGTTGCACAGCAGACAAGTGAGGCAAGACAGAAGGTAATTGATCTCCTTAAAGCCAATGACTTAGAGGGTGCTATTGCTATGATCGCTGGGGAATACGGTGATGCCGCTTCAAGTTTGCAGGTTACATTGCAGGATATTATTGATGACAGCCAGACAAAAGCAGATGACTATTACACTACTGGAGCTTTAATAAATCAGCGCTGTTCAACTACATTGTATGTACTTTCCATTATCAGTGTCACATTTACATTCATTCTTTCTATTAGCATTATTCGTGGTATTACGCATCCAATTGCTGAGATTGAAAATGCTGTAAAGGGAATGGCAAAAGGAAATATGAGTTCGGAAATCATATATAAATCCAGGGATGAGCTTGGTGTGCTGGCGGAGAATCTTCGTTTTGTATTAAAAACTTTATCCGCATATATTTCCCATATATGCTCTAGGATGGATTCTCTGTCAACAGGCGATTTGACGGTCAGGATGGATATGGATTATCTTGGAGAGTTTGAATCTATTAAGCATTCTGGAAATAAAATTATCAAAGCGCTTAATGATACGTTTGGGCAGATTCATATAGCTGCTGAGCAGGTGTCAAGTAGTTCTGAGCAAGTGTCAAATGGCGCACAGGCGTTAAGCCAAGGTTCTACAGAACAGGCAAGTTCTGTAGAAAGGTTGGTGGTCACCCTAAATGATCTGTCAGAACAGGTAACGCAGACGGCTGGAAAGTCGCGAGATGTTAATAATCTAATTCTGGAAACGGTCAGAGAAGTAAATGACAGTAACACCAAGATGGAAGCTATGATGAGTGCCATGACAAAGATCAATAATTGCTCAAGTGAAATAGAAAAGATTATCAAGACAATTGAAGACATTGCATTTCAGACCAATATTCTTGCATTGAATGCAGCGGTGGAAGCTGCTCGGGCAGGAGAGGCTGGCAAGGGGTTTGCTGTTGTGGCAGACGAGGTGAGAAGTCTCGCTTCAAAGAGTGCAGAGGCAGCGAAAGATACAAACATATTGATTAGCAATTCTCTTACCGCAGTGACAGAGGGAAACAAAATTGCGGAAGACACCCAAAAGTCTTTGATGACTGTAGTGACAAGCGCACAGCAGATTGAGAGCAATATGGTGCAAATCACAGAGGCTTCTGACATGCAGGCAGAAGAACTCCGCCAGGTTACTTTAGGAATCGACCAGATTTCTTCCGTTATCCAGACAAACTCCGCAACCGCACAAGAAAGTGCTGCTGCCAGTGAGGAGTTATTTAATCAGTCAAAACTGCTCAAGCGCCTTGTAAATCAGTTTCGTACAGGTGGAGATTTTCGGGATCGTTGATAGGGAATTGTAATAAAAAGATATTGCATTACATAGGTGAAAATAGCAAAAAAGCAGGAATTTAAAAGAGTTCCTGCTTTCTGTGTACATAGATGGTATCTAAAGGAAGATTGACAATGGTTTTTTAATATCAATAGAAAAAACAAAGAAGCCTGATTGCTCAGGCTTCCTGTTGTGTAAAAGGGGAATTCTTCCGGAATTGCTAATTAGCAAGTCTAACATCTCTGCTAAACATACTATTATAATACAATGAAACAAGCCTATAATCTATAACTATATTGTAAAAATATAGAAATATATTAGCCAAATTAAAAAATATCAGCTATTTTTACACAGCTTCTAATGTCTACATAACGGTTCAAAAATTGTTTTTCTTCCAATATATCCTGATATTCGCACAAAAAGGATGCCAAGGAAGGAGCCGAAACTGTCAATCATTACGTCACGGACAGAACAGCCACGCCCGCGAACAAAATACTGATGTAGCTCGTCAAGAGAAGCAAAACCTACACACAAGAATCCACTGATGATAATGAGCCAGATTCCTCGTATGCCATATACATACAATGGGAATGACACGGAAACTGCAAGCAGAAAATATTCTGTAAAGTGGGCAAGCTTTCGCACAGAATAGTGAATTTTGCGAATACTGCGTGAGATTTGCTTGTCCGTCAGTTCTAAGTCAAGAGCCTTATCGACAAAGGATATCGCTGTGTAAGATACATTGTAGCTTAGATTGGAACTGGTGGTGCCATCTTGCGCTGAGAGACAAAATATTAGATACATCATCATCAGTGCAGGGATAAAGGATAAGGGTTTTAATAGAATACGCAGTAACAATTTCATAATAAGTCTCCTAATAAAGATTTTATACATTCTGTTAAAAAAGATATCCTTATAGTAACCAGAAAGTATTATGGCAAGCAAGAAAAATTTCATAAAATTTTTTCTTTTGGATTCAAGGTTTAATTTGGCAAGAATAATTATGCTTTTTGGATTCTATCCACTTTTTTTAAACCATTGGCAAATGGTAAAATATAGGCTATAATACACATATAGGATCATTCTTAAATCTACAGAAAGGGGAAAATTTATGTAAAACAGCAAGTGAGACATCTGTCTAAAAAGGATTGCAAAACACTTTGGTAATTTGCCACACTGCCAAAAACCTTATCAATCAAGCGATATATAATATAAGACAATACTATTTTGCAGAAGGCAAATATCTGAATTACCAAAAGAATTATACTCTACACAAAGAGAGTGGGAATTACAAAATTATTAATTTTAATATGGCACAACAGATACTCAAAGAAGTAGATGGCAGTTTTTGGTCATTCTTTGTAAATATTCCATATAGTCAATTTTAGAATAAACTTGAGCTTTGTAAATTGAAACACCAAACTTCTTAAATAGAGTCATTAAACTCTTAGAAGCTCTGACTTTTTAGGTCAGGGTAGTTCACGTTAGAATATTATTTATATACCAGAAAGATATAAGGGAGGGAGTCTTATGCACGACAATCTTAGACTTTCAAGGGATGAGATTATCATATGTTACAAGGATGATGTGGCACGTCTAATGCAGTATTTGTCATGGTTACAAGATAAGAGTGGGACTGTTGCGACAGATATTTACAATGGACAGGGAATTGAAAAAACCTCGATGGCAGTTCCAGTTTATGACGCAACGCTGCTTGGTTTTGTTAAGGAGGTGAAACAGACCGATTTTCTCAACAGAAATTATGTGTATACGTACTCAAGATATCGAATTAAGACTGCGGCGGACGAACTGCGAATTATCAGTGCCTGTTCTTTGCAGGAGATTACAGTTTTGGGAGATATTTTATCAAAATATGTTCTGCGCGGAGATATCAAAGGAGCTGTCTGGGCAGAGGGCGTTCAGAATGGGGTATATCTCGCACTCCTGTTGAAATTGAAGGAACTGATGGAAATCAGGCAGCCGTTGGAGTACTAGGCTATAGGAGCATAGGCATGGGAGAAAAATCATTACAGAAAAGAAAGTATATTTTGGAGAAGGCAAGAGGCGTGTTTTGTCAGAAAGGATACAGGGCTGTTACAATGAAAGAGATTGTGGAAGCTTGTGGTATTAGCCGAGGAGGTCTTTATTTGCATTTTATAAACACAAAAGATCTCTTTGAGGCGGTGCTTGCACAGGAGCATATAAATGCTGAAGCAGTACTCCGAAATGCGAAAGTACAAAATGCTTCTCCAGGGGAAATGCTGTTGTTGTATTTAAATGCGCAGAAAAAGGTGATCCTAAAAAAGAAGGATAATCTTTCGACAGCGATATACGAATATATGTTTGATAATAAGATACGTGGAAAAAACAATCCTGTGCGAAGACAGTTTGAGGCGTCTGTGGCAGTTCTGGAATCGCTGATAGCGGAGGGAGTGGCGCAAGAGTGGATGGTCTGTGAGGATATCGCAGAGGCGGCACGCAATATTGCATATACATTCGAGGGTTTAAAGATATCTTCCTGTACAATTGGCGTTTCTGCGGAGGTTGTAGATAAGGAGATTGCTTATATTATGGGGATATTAGGTATGGTGGTGAAGTAAGAAAAACTTAGGAGGAAAAACGATGCAGGATACACTAGATGCAGTGCGGGAGCGATTTTCAAAAGACCGCTTTGCAACCGTAAACGGCGCGGTAATTGAGGCTGTGGATGAAGGATTTGCCAGATGTTCCATGAAGTTAAACGACACCCATCGCAATGCGTTAGGAGCTGTGATGGGCGGCGCAATTTTTACGCTGGCAGATTTTGCCTTTGCGGTGGCTTCCAATTGGAATAAGGACCCCAGAGTATCGCTCACAGCTTCTATTAGTTTCCTTGGCAGGGCAAAGGGAAGTAAATTAATTGCAGAGGCTTCAAAAATAAGAGAAGGCGGAAAAACTTGTTATTATGAAATTACTGTCAGTGATGAGCTTGGAAGTCAGGTGGCACATATGACCTCCAATGGTTTTGCAGTAAAGTCATAATGAGATAAATTTGAGTGTAAGATGAATTGGAATGTAGAAATTGGTAAGAATAGCATACAAGTGAAATAAATTAGCAAAGATATTTTATAATATAGAAACAAAAAGGAGGATTTTTTATGAGAGAAGGAGCAATTAACAATAGAAAGGTAGCAATTGTGGGCTGTGGTTTTGTTGGTTCTGCCACAGCATTTTGCCTGATGCAGAGTGGTCTGTTTTCGGAGATGGTGTTGATTGATGCGGACCATGACAGAGCGGAGGGCGAAGCGCTTGACATTGCACATGGGATTCCATTTATTGGACACGTAGATATTTATGCGGGGACTTACGATGATATTGTGGATGCTGCCATTGTGATTATTACGGCGGGGGCAAATCAGAAACCGGATGAGACAAGGCTTGACTTAGTGCACAAGAATGTAGGCATTTTTAAAAGCATTATCCCTGAGATTGCAAATAGAAATTATCAGGGCATTATATTGGTTGTGTCAAATCCAGTTGATATTCTTACCTATGTGGCATGTAAGCTTAGCAATATGCCAGAGGATAGGGTAATTGGATCTGGAACCGTGCTGGATACAGCCAGATTGAAATATAAACTTGGAGAACATCTGAACGTGGACAGCAAAAGTGTTCATGCCTTTATTATTGGAGAGCATGGAGACAGTGAGATTGCCGCATGGAGCAGCGCCAATGTATCTGGTGTGCCGCTAAATGATTTTTGTGAGTTAAGAGGACATTTTCAACACGAAGAATCTATGGACCGCATTGCAGAAGAAGTGAAAAATTGTGCTTATGAGATTATCTCCAAGAAAAGAGCCACTTATTATGGAATTGCAATGTCTGTAAAGCGAATCTGTGAGGCAATTGTGCGCAATGACCGCTCTATTCTTCCAATATCGCGTATGATACATGGCGAGTATGGCATTGAGGGAATGGCGCTTAGTATGCCGGCTGTATTGGGTGAAGATGGCGTGCAAACTAGAGTGCCCATTGCGCTAAATGAGGATGAACAGAAAAAGCTGAAACAGTCTGCGGATACACTTGCATCGGTGATTAAAGAATTAGATTTGAATTAATAAAAGAAAAGGTTGTATAATGGGAACGTTTATTACAGGTGTAATTTTACTGGCGGCTGTTGGCTTGGCTTTGCGCAGTATGATACGCAGTAAAAAAAATGGAAAATCGCTACAGTGCGGAGGCGACTGTAGCAGGTGTAAAGGCTGTTATTGATAATGCATTTGTCTGTAAAAGCAGAAAGACATTATTGTCGCAATAATCCAGCCAATTGGCCATGCACACCAGATGCCAATGGCGCCAAACCAATTTGAGAAAAGGAAGGCGAGTACAACGCGCAGAATTAAATCCGTAAAGGTTGCCGCCATAAAGGGTTTCATGGCGCCAGCACCGCGGAGTATGCCATCTGCCACTAATTTTGCTGACACGACAAAATAAAAGGGAGATAGAATCCATAGAAATTGTTTTCCAGTGAGCAAAGCTTCTGAGGAAGAGGAATCCATAAACAGCAAAAGTAGATATTTTCCAAAACAAATGTATAAGATGACAATGGGGATACAGATACACCAGACTAATTTTAGACCGGCATGGAGTCCATTTTTTACCCTTGCAGGAAGTCCGGCGCCAATATTTTGTGCCGTGAAATTGGACACCCCATTTCCAAGTGTGGTGAAGGAAGTAATCACCAGATTGTTGAGTTTGACGGCAGCAGAGTATCCAGCGGTAACACTAATGCCAAAGCTATTAATAACACTTTGGATAAAGATATTTCCAACAGAGATAAAGGATTGCTGTAGGATACTTGGTATAGCAATTACAGCGAGTTTTTTGAGCAGTGCTGAGGAGAACAGCGCTGCTTTTTTGTCTGTTTTAATACGAGATAACCGCTTGAGGATTAATCCAAGCGACAAAATGCAGCTAATGCCCTGACACAAAAAAGTTGCCCACTGCAATTCCCATAGAAAAGCATTTTACAAATAAAATATCAACTGCAATGTTTGATATGGATGAGAAAGCAAGGAAATAAAATGGCGTTTTGGAGTCTCCAAGAGCGGAGAAAATGCCAGTGGCAATATTGTAGAAAAATAGGAATGGAAGACCAAGTATGTAGATATTCATATAGAGAGCAGAATCTGACAGGATTTCGGGCTGTGTTCGCATCTGTTCCAATAGCGTATCGCAGAACAAAAAACCAAAAAGCATTAGTATTGCGCAAAGAACTGTGCTAGAAATTAGGGTTGTGTAGACAGCGGTTTTCATTTTGGTGTAATCTTTGGCGCCAAAAAATTGTGATACAATAACGGAACAACCAATGTTGCAACCAAAGGCAAATGCAATAAAAACAAGTGTGACATTGTAACTGTTGCCAATTGCTGCTAGTGCATTTTCTCCAATAAATTTGCCGGCGACAAGACTGTCTGCAATGTTGTAGAGCTGCTGGAAAATAATACTGCCAAACATGGGAAGACAAAATTTCCAGAGAACAGTTTGTGGGTTTCCTTGAGTGAGATCTTTATTCATAATAATGGAATCCTTTCTTTAAAATTTGTGTATTTACAGAAACAGCAAAACTTATTATAATAAGAAAATAGTAATATGAAAAGCGTTTATAAAAATTTAATATTTTGTTCGCTGACTGTTTGCTGATATTTCAGTAAAATGAAAGCGTTGTAATGACGATATTGTTTTGGGGGATTTACACAATGAATATAAGACGTGCGCAAGAAAAGGATATTGACAAAATGAATGATTTACTTTATCAAGTGCTTATGTTGCATCATGCTGGTAGACCTGATTTGTTTAAGGGAAATACGAAAAAGTATACCAATGAGGAGCTTTGTGAGTTGATTTGTGATGACACAAGACCAATTTTTGTGGGAGTAGACGAAAAAGATCAGGTGCTTGGTTATGTATTTTGTGTCTTTCAACAACATATAAAAAGTAATATCCTGACAGACATTAAGACATTATATATTGATGATCTGTGTATAGATAGTACCAAAAGGGGACAACATATCGGGAAAAAGTTGTATGAATATGTATTGCAGTATGCAAAGGATCAGGGATGTTACAATGTCACATTAAATGTGTGGGCATGTAATGAGCATGCTAGATGTTTTTATGAGCATTGTGGTTTTGTGCCACAGAAAATTGGAATGGAAAAAATATTAGACGGCTGATTTCTAATAAAAATACAATCTATTTTATAATGTAAAAGAGGAATTACAATGATAAAAAACACCAAAAAATTTATACTGATAAGTTTTTCGATTTTGATTTCTGTATGTATTTTAATACTTACGGTTACATCTGTGTACATATCAGGTAAAAGCGATGGGGCAATTAATGAGATTGGTATGATTTATATGTCCGCAGTTGCAAAACAAATGCAGGAGAAATTTGATGCGATCGTTGATTCACAGATATTGGAGATGGAAGGGATTGTGCAGAGACACCCGCCAGAGACAATGGAATATGGACCTGAAATGATTGAACAGCTTGTGGTTAGTGCACAAGTGCGAGATTTTTTGTATCTGGGATTATATGCGGAAGATGGAGACTGCGAAGTAATTTATGGCAAAGAGGTGGAATATGAGAGTGAGGAAGTCTTTCGCAGAGTGTTTCAGGATAGTAGCTTGAGAGTATTTTCGGGATTTAGTGCCGAGGGAGAGCGGGTGATGTGCCTGCTGATTGATGTTGCCTATCCTATGAAAGATGGCAAGGTAAGCACTGCTATGGTGGCTGCAATGCCAATGGAATATCTGGAAAATGTGCTTGCACTAGATGGAGAGAATTCTCTTATGTATTCCTATATTATTCGCAGAGATGGCACTTTTGTGATTCGGGCAAAGCAAGAGTCTCTTTTTGAAAATATAAGTGAGACTTTTTGTGCATATAATGGAAAGCAAGCAGAAGAGTATGTCAGTGAACTGCAAGAGGCAATCAATAATAATACGAACTATGCTACGATTGCCTGTGTAAATCAAGAGAAAAGATACCTTTTGTGCACTGGACTGCCAAACTCAGAGTGGTATTTAATTTCTTTGATGCCATTTGGCGTATTGGACAGAATTTTGGAAGGTTTGAGCCTTGAGCGCCAAATTACAACATTAATAATGTGTTTTGTGATTCTTGGTGGTATTGTAATTATTTTTATTTTATATTATAGATTGTCAAAACAACAACTGTTGGAACTGGAAAATGCAAGACAGGAAGCTGTCAAGGCAAACAAGGCAAAGAGTGAGTTTCTTTCCAGTATGAGTCATGATATCCGCACACCGATGAATGGCATTGTGGGAATGACTGCGATTGCAATGGCAAATATTGATAACTCTGAACGTGTTAAGGATTGTCTTAGAAAGATTACACTGTCCAGCAGACATTTGCTTGGACTAATCAATGATGTCTTGGATATGTCAAAGATTGAAAGTGGAAAGTTAACATTAAACATGAATCAGATATCACTGCGGGAGACAATGGACAGTATTGTAAACATTGTACAGCCGCAAGTAAAAGAGCGACAGCAGCATTTTGATATTTTTATCCAGAAAATCATAACAGAGGAAGTTCACTGTGACAGTGTACGATTAAATCAGATTTTGATTAATTTATTGTCAAATGCGCTGAAATTTACACCAGAAGGTGGAAGAATTAATGTATATTTACAGCAGGAGCCGTCTCCTTTAGGAGATTCTTATGTGCGATGCCATTTTCGTGTCAAGGACAATGGTATTGGAATGACAGATGAATTTCAGAAAAAGATTTTTGATACATTTACGAGAGAAGAGAAAGCACAGATTGATAAGATTGAGGGAACTGGACTTGGAATGGCAATAACAAAGGCGATTGTGGATACCATGAAGGGCAGTATTGAGGTGCGAAGTGCAATTGGAAAAGGAACAGAATTCCATATTACACTCGATCTGGAAAAAGCGGATGTCATGGTGGAAGATATGAAATTGCCGCCGTGGAGAATGTTAGTGGTAGATAACAATGAAGATCTTTGTCAAAGTGCAGTTTTGTCGTTAAGAGAGATTGGAATTGATGCGCAGTGGGCAGCAAGTGGCAGGGTTGCTGTTGAGATGGCAAAAAAATGTCATGATGAGCAAAATCCTTTTGAGATTGTACTTTTAGACTGGAAGATGCCGGATATGGATGGCTTACATACAGCACGCGAGATGCGAAAACATCTAGGAGAGAATGCACCGATTTTAATTATCTCTGCATATGATTGGAGTGAGATAGAGGAGGAAGCCACAGAGATTGGCATTCAGGGATTTATATCGAAACCGCTGTTTAAATCCAATTTGTTTTTGGGACTGAGACACTATATGCTTGATGAGTCTGAAAAAGCTGAGATAAAGGAAGCTGAGTTTCACAACAGTTTTTTGGGTAGGCGGATTTTGCTGGCAGAAGACAATGATTTGAACTGGGAAATTGCAGAGGATCTTTTATCTGAAGTAGGATTTGAGCTGGAGAGAGCAGACAACGGAAAAGTCTGTGTTGAGAAATTTGAGCAATCGCCGCAGGGATATTATGATGTTGTGTTGATGGATATTCGCATGCCAATTATGAATGGTTATGATGCGGCGAAGGCGATTCGTGCCTTGGGGCGCCCAGACGCAAAATTGCCTATTATAGCGATGACAGCGGATGCTTTCTCAGATGATATTCAGCGGTGCCTTGACTGCGGTATGAATGAGCATGTAGCAAAGCCAATTGATGTCAATAGGCTGACACAGCTTCTAAAAAAGTATTTATAGCGAGTAGGGAAGAGTGCTCTTCCCTACTCGAACTCTGTTTTGTCGCCCTCGATTAAATAGTCACAGGAGACGCCGAATATATGCGCTAGAGCACGGATTTCAATGTCCGTCACATAGCGTTTATTTGTCTCTATGCGGGTGATTACATTTTTATCCATATCATACCCGGCTAGTTGGAGTTTGTTGGATAAGTCTCGCTGCGAGAGGTAATGCTTTTTTCTCAGCGCAATAAGGCGTTTGCTGATCAGATTTTTTTCGCCGGAGCTGGTTTTGGGCTTTGGCATAACGAAAACCTTCTTTCCATAATGTTACGATGTTACGTATCACTTTTACAACCTAACATTAATGATTTTAAGGGATAAACTAGAAAAATAGGGTTGTAAAAACGGGACAAATAAGGAATTATAAAGGAAGTAGGAAGAGATTGTCATGAAGATAGAGCAATTAAAAAATATTGTCGTTCCGCTGTTAGATTGGTATCACAACAACAGCAGAAAACTTCCTTGGAGGGAGAGCAAGGACCCATATCGAATCTGGGTGTCAGAAATTATGTTACAGCAGACAAGGGTTGAGGCGGTACTTTCATATTATGAGCGCTTTATGGAACATTTTCCCACGGTGGAATCGCTTGCGGCATGTGATGACGAAGTGCTTTTTAAATTGTGGGAAGGGCTAGGATACTACACACGTGCGCGTAATCTAAAAAAGGCGGCACAAATAATCTGTACACACTTTCAGGGACAGTTTCCAAGACAGTTCGACCAGATTCTTGCACTGCCAGGAATTGGCGCATACACAGCGGGAGCAATTGCATCAATTGCCTTTGAACAGGCAAAGGCGGCTGTGGATGGAAATGTGCTGCGTGTAATTACCAGATTGACACAGGATAATCATGATATAACAGATGCAAAGTTCCGAAACAAGATTACAGAGGCGCTAGAGGAGTGTTATCCAAAAAGACACAGAGGCGATTTTACACAGAGTCTAATGGAGCTTGGCGCAGTTGTTTGTGTGCCGAATGGAGTACCGCAATGCAGCAGTTGTCCAATCAATCAATTTTGTGATGCTTACACCAACAAAACACAGCTTTTATATCCAGTAAGGAAAAAGAAGGCTGCCCGCAAAGTAGAGAAAAAGACAATTTTCATACTATGCTTTGAGGAAAAAATAGCACTTCGCAAACGGGAGGCTGATGGAGTTCTGTCTGGAATGTGGGAGTTGCCAAATCAGGAGGGAGCGCTGACAAGGCAGCAGGTTTGCCAATGGCTTGCAGAAAGAGGGCTTATGGCAGATACAATAAAAGAGCCTTCTAATAAAAAGAAGCAATTAAAACATATCTTTACCCATATTGAATGGCATATGACTTACTGGGTAATTGTTTGTAACACAACTGGAATAGACCAGAATTTCGTGTGGGTTACAAACGAACAATTAGAACAAGATCTTGCACTTCCAACAGCTTTTAAAAAGGTGTATCAGGCAGCTTTGCAGGAGAATTTTGTCTGCAAGAGGATTTAGGAATCCTCTTGCTCAGGCACATACACCATAATATCTTCAATGCGGCAGTCAAGAATGCTGCATAATCTGTTGAGAATAAGCGTTTTGACAATCATATTTTTGCGCAGCCGTTGAAGCTGGGCTTTGTCAACCCCATATTCCTTAATGAGTCGATATTGGCTGATACTTTTCTTTTTGAGTGTTTTCCATAATGGGTCATATTTTATCATTTTATCTGTCCTCCTTTCCTTTGTATTCTAATGAAGAAAATAAGCAAAGAACATGGTGCGTGTACGCACCATGTTCTTTTGACAGAGTATAGAGAGAAAGAAAATTGGTTATGCTATATTTTGTATCTATATAGAATTTTTGCGTTTTTTATGCATAGAAAGAAAATAGAAGGAGGATTTTTTATGTCATTGATTAACCGTGAAATTGTGGATTTTAAAGTGCAGTCATTTGTAAATAATGAGTTTAAGGAGGTGACAAAGAAAGACGTTCTTGGCAAGTGGAGCGTGTTCTTTTTCTATCCAGCAGACTTTACATTTATATGTCCTACAGAGCTTGAAGACTTGGCCAATAAATATGAGGAATTTAAAAGAATTGGCTGTGAGATTTACAGTGTTTCTTGCGATACTCATTTTGTTCATAAGGCATGGCATGATGTGTCAAAGACCATTCAAAAAATACAATACCCAATGCTTGCAGACCCAACAGCCGTCCTTGCAAGAGGCTTTGAGGTTTTAATTGAGGAGGATGGACTTGCAGAGAGGGGAAGCTTTATTGTCAATCCACAAGGAAAGATCGTAGCCTACGAGGTAATTGCAGGTAATGTTGGTCGAAATGCAGACGAGCTGTTTCGGCGGGTGCAGGCGTCTCAGTTTGTGGCGGAACATGGAGATCAAGTATGCCCTGCAAAGTGGCAGCCCGGAGGAGAGACATTAAAGCCAAGCCTTGATCTAGTGGGGCTGTTGTAGGTGAATCTATGAAGGCACATGACAGATTGTATGATGTTATTATAGTGGGAGCAGGACCGGCAGGATTGTCGGCAGCAATTTATGCCGCAAGGGCAAAGTATCGGGTACTTGTGCTCGAGAAAAATGGGATAGGCGGTCAGATTACTATTACTTCGGAGATTGTTAATTATCCCGGTGTGGAGATGGCAGGCGGAAAAGAACTAACAGAGCATATGCGCGTTCAGGCAGAGCGATTTGGTGCGTCTTTTATAATTGCAGAAGTGTTGGATATGGAGCTTGAGCGAGATGTCAAACTTCTTCATACCACAAAGGGAGACTATGAGGCGTTGGGCGTTGTCCTTGCTCCTGGTGCCAATCCTAGAAAGCTTGGATTTCAGGGGGAGAAGGAATTTCAGGGAAGAGGGGTAGCATACTGCGCAACATGCGATGGAGAGTTTTTTACTGGAAAGGATGTGTTTGTCATAGGAGGCGGTTTTGCGGCGGTCGAGGAAGGCATGTTTCTCACAAAATATGCTCGAAAAGTCACATTGATTGTGCGCGAGCCAGATTATACCTGCGCAAAAACTGTATCGGATAAATTAAAGGATTTTCCAAATATTAAGACAATTTTTCGCACAGAACTTAAGGAAGTTGGCGGAGAACATGTGTTATCCTACGCAGTATTTTTAAATAATATAGATGGAAGTCAGTGGAGATATGATGCACCGCAGGGAGATACTTTTGGAATCTTTGTATTTGCGGGATATGTACCAAATACAAAGTGGATTGCGGGCTGTGTGGAGCGAAATGAACAAGGGTATTTAATTACAGATATAGATAGACAAACTAATATTGCAGGCGTTTTTGCGGCTGGAGATGTGTGTGTCAAAAATCTTAGACAAGTTGTGACAGCAGTCTCTGACGGGGCAATTGCAGCGACTTCTCTGGAGCGGGTTGTGTCGGAGCTTCACACAAAACTTGGCATTCCAGATTTGTATCAGACAACAGAGCAGGGTAAGACCCAAAAGAAACAAGATGAATATGCGTATTTTACAAAGGGTGAAGGATTTATTAGCAATGAGATACGACAACAACTTACAGGAATTTTTGCAAAGTTTTCTGCGCGTGTCACAGTGCGTGCGTGGCTTGATGAAAGCGCCTTTTCTGGTGAGATAAGAGGATTTTTAAATGAGCTTATGAGTATAACCGATAAGGTTGTCTGGACAGAACAGCAGACTGAGGATGCCGTAAAACCAGAATATTTGCCAGCGATGGAAGTACTTGACAGCACAGGAAAAAGCAGTGGTATTTATTTTCATGGGGTGCCAGGAGGGCATGAATTTAATTCTTTTATCATTGCACTATATAATGTGGCAGGACCCGGACAACAACTGGACCACCACACACAAGAGCAGATTGTAACGCTTTCAGAAAAGACAAATATTAAAATTTTAGTATCGCTCACATGTACAATGTGCCCGGAGTCTGTGATAGCAGCACAGCGAATTGCAGCCATATCTGAGCAAGTTACAGCGGAGATGTTTGACTTGTCCCATTATCCAGAATTAAAGGAAAAATATAATGTTATGAGTGTTCCCTGTATTGTGATAGATGATAAAAAGACTGTGTTTGGAAAAAAGAATGTGGAGGAAATGTTGGCTTTAATTTCATAATAATTCTTAATTGTTATAAAAAAATGTATATAATTTGATACGTAACAGTTTGCTTTTGCCAAACTGTTACGTTTTTTAATGTGTGGACCCATGCAGAGGAAATAAGCCTGCTATGCGACGCACAGGTCACGCGGTGAGTAGGGAGAGACTTCCTTACTCGATTTTATTTTTTTATGATTTTAAAATTTTACTTGACAAATAAATGAATATATGATTAAATGTTCATATAAGAAAGAGATAGGAATCACAAATTGTTTCGTTATTTCTTACAGGTCTTTCGTATATTACGGAAAGGAAGGTGGTAGTGTGATGGACACAAAAGTCACAACAGAGACAATGGAGGATTTGGCAGCAGTGTTCAAGATATTTGGAGACTACACGCGGCTTACAATTCTCTCGTTACTGATGGATTATGAGGAGTTGTGTGTGGGGGACATTGCAGAGCGGCTAAATATGACACAATCAGGAGTGAGTCACCAACTAGCCCTTCTAAAACAAAGTAAGCTTGTAAAGACAAAGCGCGAGGGAAAGAGTATCTTTTACTCTATTGCCGACGAACATGTTTCCGCCATTATCCGTATTGGAATGGAGCATGTGCTGGAAGATTAGGAAAAGTGAAAAATTGATTAAGGAGGAAAATGAGCATGAAAAAAACGTACAAAATTGAGGTGGATTGTGCAGCGTGCGCAGCAAAGATGGAGGAGGCAGCAAAGAAGACTACAGGTGTCAAGGATGCGACAGTTGCCTTTATGCCACAGAAGATGAAAGTTGAGTTTGAGGATGACGCAGATATAACAGCAGTTATGGCAGAAGTGTTAAAGAACTGCAAAAAAGTGGAGTCTGATTGTGAGATATTCCTGTAAAAACGCCAATGGCTCTGCAGTTAATGCACGAGCCATTTCTTTTATGCGCATGGGCACCCAAAGGAATATTGTCAGCGAGGCTGACGGGTGCCCAGCGCGGCGAGTAGGGAAGGCTACTTCCCTACTCGATACTTATACCAGACCTGCGCAGAGGAAATATGCCACTAACGTGGCGCGCAGGTTGCGCGGCGAGTAGGGAAGCTGAGCCTTCTCTACTCGATTACGCATGAGAACAAAAAATATTAAAAAGAAAGGTTATTGTTCAGACAGGAATTAGCAGTGAACAGTAACAAAGGAAGTGGTGGAAATGACAAAAAAACAAAAAAAGGTATTGATTCGTATTATTGTCTCTGCAATACTTGTGGTGGCATTCAGTTTGATACCAGTTGAAAATTCGTATCTGCGATTGGTATTGTTTTTAATTCCATATATTATTATTGGATATGATATTCTTCGAAAAGCAGTGCTTGGCATTATAAATGGTCAGGTGTTTGATGAAAATTTCCTGATGGCGATTGCCACGGTTGGCGCCATTTTTTTAGGGGAATATCTTGAGGGGACTGCTGTAATGCTTTTTTACCAAATTGGTGAGCTGTTTCAGAGTTACGCAGTGGGAAAAAGTCGCGGGAATATTGCAGCGCTTATGGATATTAGACCGGACTATGCAAATATTGAGCAAGATGGACAGCTCGAACAAGTTGATCCAGATGATGTGGAGATTGGAACTGTAATTGTCGTACAGCCAGGAGAAAAAGTTCCAATTGATGGCGTGGTTGTAAGTGGAAATTCAACACTCAACACAAGTGCATTGACCGGCGAAAGTCTTCCTAGAGAGGTACAGGAAGGAGATGCTGTTATCAGTGGCTGTGTAAATTTATCTGGGTTACTTCGCATAGAGACAACCCGAGAGTTTGGAGAATCCACAGTCTCAAAGATACTGGATTTGGTTGAAAATTCCAGTATGAAAAAGTCAAAGTCAGAGAATTTTATTACGCGGTTTGCAAAGTATTATACACCGATAGTCTGCATTGGTGCACTTGCACTTGCAATTTTGCCACCTTTGGTAAATCTTTTGATGGGAAATCCGGCGGGTTGGTCGCAGTGGATTATTCGAGCACTTACAACGCTGGTTATTAGCTGCCCCTGTGCGCTGGTTATTTCAATACCACTTAGTTTCTTTGGTGGTATTGGTGGGGCATCTGCAAGAGGCGTGCTGGTAAAAGGGTCTAATTATTTGGAGGCGCTTTCTGAGACGAAATATGTAGTGTGCGACAAAACTGGTACACTGACAAAAGGGGTCTTTGAGGTAACACGGATTGCGCCAGTGGATAAAATAACAGAAGAGATGCTTTTGGAGTTGGCGGCATATGCAGAGAGCTATTCCAATCACCCAATTAGCAGAAGTTTGAAAGAAGCATATGAAAAAAGAACAGGAAAACAGATAGATGCCGCAAGTGTTTCTGATGTGGAAGAGATTAGCGGACATGGTGTTTCAGCAGTGATTGACGGCAGAAAAGTTTCCGTGGGAAATGTAAAGTATATGAGATTACTTAATATTTCTTATATAGAACCAAAAAACATTGGAACAGAGGTTCATGTTGCAGTTGACGGAAGCTATGCGGGGTATCTATTGATTTCAGATATTATTAAACCAAGTGCAAAGGCTGCAATTGCAGGACTGAAGGCGGCTGGAGTAAAGCAAGTGATTATGCTGACAGGAGATGCCAGAACTGTTGCGGAGGCAGTCGCACAGGAGCTTGGTGTGGATGTGGTAAAAAGTGAGCTGTTACCAGCAGACAAGGTTGCGGAGGTGGAGCGGCTTTTGGCACAAAAGGGAGAGAAAGAACGACTTGCATTTGTCGGTGATGGTATTAATGATGCGCCGGTACTTTCCAGAGCAGATATTGGAATTGCGATGGGAGCATTGGGCTCTGACGCGGCGATTGAAGCTGCGGATATTGTACTGATGGATGACGACCCAATTAAAATTGCAACAGCCATGAATATTTCCAGAAAAACGTTGCGCATTGTACATCAAAATATTGTATTTGCGTTGGCTGTCAAGTTTGCATGTCTTGGTTTGGGTGCAATTGGTTTTGTCAATATGTGGTGGGCAATTTTTGCGGATGTTGGCGTGATGATTCTTGCAGTATTAAATGCTACCAGAACATTAAAAAAGTAGGGAAAAAATTCCCTACTTTTTAAAATCCTAAAAGATATTATTGACATCAGTCTAGGATTTTGGCTTAATATAGATATAGGAATATTAAATTTTTATAATATTTGTAAAGAGAGGGAACAAAAATGGGCGGCTTTTTTGGAGTAACATCACAGCAGGATTGTGTCTTTGATCTTTTTTTTGGAATTGATTATCACTCGCATCTGGGAACAAGACGGGGTGGTATGGCAGTTTATGGAAAAGACGGGTTTAATCGGGCGATTCATAATATTGAAAATGCGCCGTTTCGCACCAAGTTTGACAAAGATGTGAATGAAATGCATGGAAATTATGGGATTGGTTGTATCTCAGACTATGAACCGCAACCATTGATTATTCGCTCGCATCATGGAACTTATGCGCTGACAACTGTTGGAAAAATCAATAATACGGATGAGTTGATGCAAGGTCTATTTGATGTGGGACATGCACATTTTCAGGAGATGAGTGGCGGTGAAGTTAATGCTACAGAACTTGTTGCAGCGCTGATTAACCGCAGAGAAAATATGATTGAGGGCATTAACTACGCATTGGAGTCTATTGATGGTTCCCTGTCAATTCTTCTAATGAATAAGGCAGGAATTTATGCAGCTAGGGACAAATATGGAAGAACGCCTGTTGTGATTGGCAAAAAAGAAGATGGTTTCTGTGCATCTTTTGAAAATTTTGCATACAAGAATCTTGGATATGTGGATTATAAGGAATTAGGACCAGGGGAAGTGGTTGTGATGACAGAGAAGAACTGTGTCACGCTGGTAAATCCGCAGGAAGATATGAAGATTTGCACATTTTTATGGGTATATTATGGTTATCCTGCAAGTTCTTATGAGGGAGTGAATGTGGAGCAGATGCGCTATCGTTGTGGGGAGAAGATGGCGCAACGGGATAATGTAACGCCAGATATTGTGGCTGGTGTACCAGATTCTGGCATTGCACATGCAGTGGGATATGCGAATGAGTCAGGGCTTCCGTTTTCCAGACCATTTATCAAATACACACCAACATGGCCGCGATCTTTTATGCCAACCATACAAAGTAAGAGAAACCTGATTGCAAAGATGAAGCTTTTGGCAGTTGATGACCTGATTAAAGATAAAAGTTTGCTTTTAATTGACGATTCCATTGTTCGAGGAACCCAGTTGCGAGAGACAACAGAATTTTTATATCAAAGTGGCGCAAGAGAAGTGCATATTAGGCCAGCTTGCCCGCCACTGTTGTATGGCTGCAAGTATTTGAATTTTTCGCGTTCGTCCTCAGAGTTAGATTTGATTACCAGACGTGTGATTGAGCGGTTAGAAAATGGCAATATCACAGATGAAATCTTGCAGGAATACGCAGATCCAGAATCAGAAAAGTATGAACAGATGGTTGAGGAAATTCGGAAAGAGCTAAATTTTACTTCGCTGCGCTTTAACCGTTTGGATGATATGTTGGATGCAACAGGAATTGAACATTGTAAACTCTGCACATATTGCTGGAATGGAAAAGAGTAGTGTGAAATCAAAGATTTCACCATCTTGATTTGAGTGCCCGCCCAAGCGGGCAAATGGGAGTTAGAGTGAGAAAGGCGGCGGAGAATGAAAGAGAAAAGACAAAAGAAAATGGTTTCTATTAAGGTAAAATTGCTGGGAATCATTTTGCCAGTGGTGATTGTCATTATGGTATTGCTGGTCGGATTATTATATTTTATTTCAAAAAATATTATTAAAGAGTACTCTGAGAATTTGCTTGGCTCTTCTATTGACAACCAGACAAATCAGATTGAGGCGTGGCTGAATGAAAACCTGTCTGCGTTTAGCGCAATAAAACAGGCAATTGAGCAGACAAAACCCAGCACGTCTAATTTACAGGCAATATTAGATAGTTATTATGGTTTTCGTGATAATTACCCAGAGGGATTTTATATTGCGGATGCAAATGGAAAATTAATGACTGCCTCTGCGTCCGAAAAAAAAGAGACTGATCCAACGCAGTCTGTATGGTATCAGGAGGGATTAACCCGCTGGAATATGGGACTGACAAACGCATATACCAACGCGGAGGGTAGAAAGGTAATTAGTGCATCTGGAATCTTAAAGGATGGGTCTGACATTGTCAAAGTAATCTCGGCAGATCTTACGCTGGAACGTATTAGTATTATTGTAAATAGTTATATTGAGATGGAACAGGCGCAAGCTTTTTTGGTAAGCAGCACAGATGGGACAATTCTGGCGCATCATGAAAATGATTTGATTTCAACAAAGCTGAAAGATTCCAAGGATGCATTTATGCAAGATGTCTGGCAAAAAGTGGAACAGTGGGATTTTGATATGGCAGAGATTGATCACAATATGACTGCATTTTCACAGATACAGGGAACCGATTGGGTGCTAGTATCTTATATTCCAACAAAAGTAATCTATGCGGATATTAATAATGTACGCAATATGACCCTTGTGTTTGGGCTGTTGTCTATTCTTTTGTTAGCAGGGTTGGTAGAGCGTGTTGTTCATATGGTGATTCGGCCTGTCAAAGAGTTAATCAAGGTGATTACAGCGATGACCAATGGAGATTTTACTGTGCAGGTCAAGGCTGGCAGCAATGATGAAATTGGTGCGATGAGCGGTTATGTGGAGCAGTTTATTCAAACAATGCGGCAGATGATTGCCTCGATTCATACAATGTCAGACAAGCTCAATACACAGGCAGGAAACAGTGATACAATTTCGCATGAAATGTATGATGCTTCTAAGAGACAAGGTCAGTCTATGAGAGAGCTTAATTCTACCGTAGAACAATTGTCCCTTTCTGTCGGTGAGATTGCGGAACATGCAACAACACTCGCTATGGTTGTCACAGATACAAAAGAAGACGGTGAACAGGTAGATAAACAGATGCAGGAGGCTGTAGTAGTCTCTCAAAGTGGACAGTCTGATTTACAGCGCGTCAGCAGTGCAATGGATACAATTAATGTATCCGTACAGAAGCTACAACAATCAATTGATGAAGTTGGAAAAGCTTCCTTGGAAATTACAAACATTACAGAAATTATTGGAAATATTGCGGACCAGACAGCGCTACTCTCCCTCAATGCATCAATTGAGGCGGCGCGGGCAGGAGAGGCAGGCAGAGGGTTTTCTGTGGTGGCAACAGAAATCGGCCAACTTGCCAATACCAGTGCCGACGCTGTACATAATATTGAGGGGTTCATTGGACAAATTAACAGTCTGGTAGGAGATACTGTGAAACAGACAAAGGAGAGCGTGGAAAATATTAATCACAGCAGCGGTCTCGTGGAAGATACACTTCATACATTTGACGCGATATTTGGCAATATTGAACAGGTTAGTACATTAGTTCGTGAGATGATAAAAAAGGTGGAAAAAGTGGATGATGTGGCGACAAATGTTGCTGCAATCACACAGGAACAAGCGGCAAGTTCCGAGGAGATTTTGGCGACCTGTGAGTCAATGGTACGCCAAGTAGACAATATAACTGGAAATAGTGAACGTGTTTCAGAAGGTGCAAAAGAGCTAACAGCGTCGGCAGAAGAACTATATGAACAGGTTGCCAGATTTAAGGTTCGAGAGGGGGCATAACGATGAGAAAAAGTAGAAACTGTTTGAGAAGATATGTTTCCCTGTGTGTTCTCTCTATAATCCTAATTGTTGCTGTGTCGGGTTGCGGGCAGGCAGCAGGCGGGAAAAAAGGAGAGATACGAATCTTTTTTGCCCTAAATAAGATGGATACCTTTCGGGAGACGCTTGTAGGAGGCGCCACAGAGCGCGCTGAACAGAAAGGCGTACAGATGGATGTAGGAGATGCACAAGGCTCGATAGAGAAGCAGGTAGAACAGCTAAAGCAAGCGGCAGCAGATCAGTATGATGTAATTATATGTAGCCCTGTTTCTGTAGATACTGTGGTACAATTAAAGATGAGTGCTGGGGAGATACCAATTGTATTTGTCAATAGCTGCCCTGATGAAAAGTATTTACAGCCCGGAAAATATGTTCATGTTGGTTCTAGTGAACAGGTTGCAGGAGAATTTCAGGCGGAGTATATCTTGCAGAAACTTGCTGGAAATCAACAGATTAATGTAGTGTTAATCAAAGGACCAACAGATCACTCTGCAACAGAAGGGCGCACAAATGGAGTGAAAAGAACGTTTGAAAAAAGTGGAAAACAGATTCGCTATGTGTTTGAAGACAATGCCAACTGGGATGCACAGCAGGCAAAGGAGTTGTTTGAGCTGTTTTTAAGCACAGGAGTTTCAGCGGATTGTGTGATCTGCAATAATGACGAGATGGCACTGGGCGTTGTGGAGGCTTGCAAAGAAAATGGGATTGACAGCAGCACACTTCCGATTTTGGGTGTGGATGCGACAGCGGCTGGATGCGAGGCAATTCGCAGCGGTGAGATGGCATTTACAGTATATCAATCTGGAAGTGGACAGGGATATGCGGCAGTAGATACAGCAATTGAGCTTGCCGGAAAAGGAAATATGAAAGAGATTGCGGGGAGCACAGAAGATGGAAAGTTTGTGCGTGTAGATTTTGAGCGCGTGGACAGTAGCAATGTCTCTCAGTATGCAAAATAATTGTTTATAGCACAGAATAGTTGTTATAAGTTAGGAAGCGGGAAATAAAAATGTGTTGAAAAATCAATTTAAACGATTATAATGAAAGAGGATTACGATAACTTGAAGACAAACGGAGGACTCAGAAAATGGGAAATGTAAAGCGTATTTACGTAGAAAAAAAAGAATCCTTTGCCGTTAAGGCTAGGGAACTTGAGGAGGAATTAAAGAGCTATCTAGGCATCACTGGATTAAAGAAAGTCAGGATTTTTATTCGTTATGATGTGGAAAATCTTACAGATGCTATATTTGATAAGGCTTGCAAATGTGTGTTTTCAGAGCCTCCTGTAGACGATTTATATATGGAGAACATTGATTTGCCAGAAAATGCTCGCTGCTTTTCTGTGGAGTATCTGCCAGGACAATTTGACCAGAGAGCGGATTCAGCAGTACAGTGTGTACAGTTTTTAAAAGAGGATGAACAGCCTATTATTAAGACGGCTGTCACTTATCTATTAATTGGAACCATTTCAGACAGTGAGTTTGATAAGGTGAAAAATTATTGTATCAATCCTGTGGACTCACGGGAGACTGGATTGGAAAAGCCAGAGACATTGGTGCAATTTTTTGCGGAACCTGCGGATGTTGGAAGTTATGACGGATTTGTGGATATGGATGAAGATGCGCTGTCAGAGCTGTATGATTCCCTAGGACTTGCTATGACATTTAAGGATTTTGAGCATATTCAAAATTATTTTAAAAATGAAGAGCATAGAGACCCGACAGTCACAGAAATTAGGGTGTTAGATACCTATTGGTCCGATCACTGTCGCCACACAACGTTCTCTACAGAATTAAAGGAAGTTACGTTTGAGGAAGGATACTACACAGATCCCATAAAGACCACTTATGAAAATTATCTTGCTGTTCGGGGGGAAATTTTTGCAGGTAGAAAAGACAAGTATGTCTGTTTGATGGATTTGGCATTGATAGCAATGCGAAAACTAAAAAAAGATGGCAAGTTGGAGGATATGGAAAAGTCAGATGAGATTAACGCATGTTCCATAGTCGTTCCTGTAGAGATTGACAAGGAAGATGGAAAAGGCGTTGTCACAGAGGAGTGGCTCATTAATTTTAAGAATGAGACACATAATCATCCAACTGAAATTGAGCCGTTTGGTGGCGCAGCGACTTGTCTTGGCGGCGCGATTCGCGATCCCCTCTCAGGGCGTACATATGTTTACCAAGCAATGCGCATTACCGGTGCAGCGGACCCTACAGTGCCAGTAGGCAATACAATGCGAGGGAAACTTTCACAAAAGAAGCTGGTGCGTGGCGCAGCAAGTGGTTATTCTTCTTATGGAAATCAGATTGGACTTGCGACAGGATTTGTCAAGGAAGTGTATCATCCAAATTATGTGGCAAAACGAATGGAAATTGGCGCTGTGATGGCAGCGGCGCCAAGAGCAGGGGTTATTCGTGAAAATTCAGACCCCGGAGATATGATTATTTTGCTCGGTGGGCGGACAGGTCGAGATGGCTGTGGTGGAGCGACTGGCTCTTCCAAAGTGCATACAACAGCATCTTTGACAACCTGCGGCGCGGAGGTTCAGAAGGGAAATGCGCCGACAGAGCGCAAGTTGCAGCGGCTGTTTCGCAGGGCTGAAGTCAGCAAAATCATTAAAAAGTGCAATGATTTTGGAGCAGGCGGCGTGTCTGTTGCAATTGGAGAGCTTGCAGATGGTCTTGTTGTGGACATGGATAAAGTGCCAAAGAAATATGCAGGTTTAGACGGGACAGAGCTTGCAATCTCAGAATCTCAGGAGAGAATGGCAGTTGTTGTAGACCCAAAAGATGCGGATCAATTTCTTGCGTATGCTGCGGAGGAGAATCTTGAGGCGGTAAAAGTTGCAGTGGTTACGGAGGAACCTAGATTGGTGTTAAAGTGGCGCGGCAATAAGGTTGTGGATATTGCAAGAGCTTTTCTAAATACAAATGGAGCACATCAAGAGACAGGCGTATTTGTAGATACTCCTGTGGAGGAGGACAATTATTTTCACAAGATAGCAGTGAAAAAAGTGGAAGAAGCGCTGGAAAAGGATAATGTAAAAGAAGCAGTCCTTGCCACATTAAACGACTTGAATGTATGTTCGCAAAAAGGTCTTGTCGAGATGTTTGATGCGTCAATTGGCGCAGGCAGTGTGTTTATGCCTTACGGTGGTAAGTATCAGCTTACAGAGACACAGACTATGGTTGCAAAGCTTCCTGTCTTAAAAGGAAAGACAGACACCGTGACAATGATGGCACATGGTTTTGATCCCTATTTGTCCAGTTGGAGTCCATATCATGGAGCGATTTATGCAGTAACCGAATCAATGGCAAAAATTGTGGCATCAGGTGGCGACTACACAAAAATACGATTTACGTTTCAAGAGTATTTTAGGCGTATGACAGAGGAGCCTTCCCGTTGGAGTCAGCCATTTGCGGCGTTACTTGGCGCGTATGATGCGCAGATTGGCTATGGACTGCCTTCCATTGGCGGCAAGGATTCTATGTCAGGTACATTTAATAAAATCGATGTGCCTCCTACACTTGTTTCTTTTGCGGTAGATGTCGCAAAACAGCAGGACATTATCACACCAGAGTTAAAGTGTGCAGGGGACAAACTTGTTGTATTTGACTTGCCCAAAAATAAGTATGCCCTTCCAGATTACAAAAATGTGATGAAACTTTATAGCGGTATTGCGAAGTTGATTGCTGACAAGGTGATTGTCGCTGCTTATGCGCTTGATTCTAAGGGGATTGTGGCATCAGTGGCAAAGATGGCATTTGGCAATAAGATGGGTGTGGAATTTGACAGTGCACTTGATGCGCAGGCGCTTTTTGCAAATGAAATAGGAAGCATTATCGCCGAAGTTTCTGCGGATAAATTGGAGGCGCTTGCTGCAAGTGGTGTGGATTACAGGATTGTTGCAACAGTGTGCGCTGAGAATGAGGGCTTTGTATATCAGGATACAACGGTGTCAATGGACGAGGCGTTAAAAGCTTGGACATCAAAGCTTGAAAAAGTTTTTCCAACCAAGGCGGTTAAAGGTGCAGAGGCAATTGAGACAAAACTTTATGACACCAAAGATATTTATATCTGTAAAAATAAAGTGGCAAAACCAACGGTATTTATCCCCGTATTTCCCGGCACAAACTGCGAGTATGATTCAACGATTGCATTTGAGCGTGCAGGTGCCAATGTTGTGACAAAAGTATTTCGCAATCTGTCTGCGGAAGATATTAGAGATTCTGTAGATACGTTTGTACAGGCAATTGCGCAGGCACAGATTATTATGTTCCCGGGTGGCTTTTCGGCGGGGGATGAGCCAGACGGAAGCGCGAAGTTTTTTGCGACTGCCTTCCAGAATGCAAAGATGAAGGAGGCAGTAAACAAACTGTTAAATGAAAGAGATGGTTTGGCGCTTGGTGTCTGCAATGGATTTCAGGCAATGATTAAACTTGGTCTTGTGCCTTACGGTGAGATTGTTGGTCAGAAGGAGGATTCGCCAACATTGACTTATAACACAATTAATCGCCATATTTCTAAGATGGTCTACACAAAAGTTGTCACAAACAAGTCTCCTTGGTTGCAGCTTGCTGAGTTAGGAAAGACTTACGTCACACCCGCTTCCCACGGTGAGGGCAGATTTGTGGCACCGCAAGCATGGATTGACAAACTTTTTGCAAATGGACAAGTTGCGACGCAGTATGCGGACTTTAACGGAAATATTTCTATGGATGAGGAATGGAATGTAAATGGCTCCTATGCCGCGATTGAGGGTATTACATCACCAGATGGAAGATGCCTTGGCAAAATGGCACATGTGGAACGTCGCGGGATTGCTGTTGCAAAGAACATCTATGGAGAGCAGGATTTAAAGATATTTGAGAGCGGTGTATTGTATTTTAAATAAGTAGAAAGTTATTCGAGACCATATTTTTAGAGGTGCCAAGATAGACAAATACATAGAATTTTGATATTATAATCTATGAGAATGTTCATTCGTGTGGTGATAAAATGATGAATGTGGTATTTGTAGGAATTGGAATGCTTGGCATTGGGATTATTGTTTTTGCGTTGATGCTTCTGCTTCGGGGTGATGGTTCAAGGGAGCAGAAGCTAATGCAATATTTTCTTTTGGGGGCATTGGTGCAGAATGTCGGATATTTGCTAGAATTGACAGCGCCGACATTAGAAGCTGCCATAGTGTCTGTCAAAATGCAATATCTGGGTTCTTTGACAGTCCCGATTAGTTATTGTTATTTTATATTTAGTTATTGTTGTGAAAAAGCGCCAAAAAAGGTTTTGCGTGTTTTAAAGATTGTTGATGTCTTTATTATAGGGCTTGTTTTTACTTGCGATTTACATACAATTTATTATCGCAGTATTCAATGGGTAGAAACAACAGAGGGACACGGTTTATTGCACTTGGAATATGGACCAGGATATTGGATTTTTATGGTCTGCGGAACGGCGATTCCATATGTTTTGTCTCTTTATGCGCTGGTCCGTTTTTGCGTTAAGAGACCAGAGTATGCTGCTGACAGAAGATGTGGGCTAATTTTGGTGCTTTCTTTTCTGCCAGTTGTGGCACTTTATGCGTATTCTGCGAAATTAACACGCACGTATGATTCCACGCCAGTGGTTTTGGGGGTGGTGCTTTCGAGCGTAGTAATTTTAATTTGGATTAGAAAGGTATATGATTTTAGCAGTCTGGCGTTTGGCATATTGCTTAACAGTATGAGTGACAGTGTGATTGCATTGGATGAACAGCGACAGATTACGAATTTTAATCCAGCAGCGGCAAGAATTTTTAAGGATTTGGACAGTCAAATGATTGGGAAGCCAATCGAGAGATTAAAGGGATTTCCTCAAGATATGCTGGGTCAGGAGGAACGGTGGGAATTTTGTCTGAATGACAGGTTTTTTCAGGGACATGTAGAACCAATTTTTGATGAATTTAGGAAGAACAAGGGGTATGTTGTTCTCCTTTTTGATGTGACAGAGACAAGAAATTATATTGAAGAAATTAAGCATGTGCGGGAGCAGGCAGAACAGGCTAATATTGCAAAAA
Organism: Lachnospiraceae bacterium; assembly: GCA_014239155.1. GTDB lineage: Bacteria > Bacillota > Clostridia > Lachnospirales > Lachnospiraceae > COE1. The sequence continues at coordinate 29,985 of JAAZZQ010000017.1, forward strand.
GTGCTTTTCTTGCAAATATGTCTCATGAGATTCGCACGCCAATGAATGCCATTGTAGGGCTGAGTGATATTATAATGGAAGAAAGCCGTGGAAAAAAAGTATATGAGTATGCCTGTGATATTAAATCGGCTTCGCGTAATTTGCTGGCACTTATCAATGATATTCTTGATTTATCTAAAGTGGAATCAGGAAAAATGGAGTTGGTGCTGACAGAGTATCATGTAGTTTCGCTTGTTGACGAGGTTCTAAGCATGATGGAGGTTGTGGCATCACAAAAAGGTCTTTGTCTAAAAAAGAAGTATGATATGTCGATTCCCTGTCGGTATCTGGGCGATGAGGGAAGAATTAAACAGATTTTAATTAATATTCTAAACAATGCATTGAAATTTACAAAAAAAGGCTATGTTGCATTCTCTGTCACTGCAAATCGAGGTGATAGAGAGGATTTGGAGATTCTTTCTTTTCGGATAGAGGATACAGGATGCGGTATCCGCGAAGAAAACTTAAAAGAAATTTTCGATAATTTTAAGCAAGTAGATTCAAGAAGAAATCGCGCTGTTGAGGGAACAGGGCTTGGTCTTTCCATCACCAAACATCTAGTAGAGCTGATGCAGGGAACGATTCAAGTAGAAAGTGTGTATGGTGAGGGAACTACATTTACAATAAAAATTCCACAAAAGATTGTGGATGACAGACCTCTGTCGGAGGTGCCAGTGGCACAAGCACAGACAGAAGAAGCCTTGAATTTCTTTACAGTGAAGGATTGTAGGGTGTTGGTGGTAGATGACAATCGAATTAACAGAAGAGTTGCTATTAATTTTCTGCGGACCTATGGCTTAGAGATTGACGAGGCAGACAGTGGAGCTGCCGCGATTGCACTTGTCCATAAGATAAGGTATGACATTATTTTTATGGATCATATGATGCCAGAAATGGATGGAATAGAGACAGTACAGAAAATACGAAGTGAGTGTGGGGATTATGGTAAATTTCCAATTATAATCGCATTGACAGCGAATGCAATGGAGGGAGTCAGGGAAATTTTTCTAAAAAATGGTTTTCAGGATTTTATTACGAAACCGTTGGATAGGCGGTCTTTGCACGCAACGTTACTTCGATGGATTTCGGAGGAAAAGCGAGTAAAAGATGAAACTTTAACACAGGTGGAACAAACAGAAGATAGCAAAGACATAGAATTTCAAATAGACATTACTGGAATTGATATGGAAAAGATCGCAGGACAATATTTGGATAATCGTGAGGACTATTTGGAACTTTTGGACTTGTACTGTCTGGATGGAAAACGAAAATTAATCCTTTTGCGTGAACTTTGGGAAAAACAGGATTATAAAAATTATGGGATTGAGGTTCACGGCTTGAAGAGTGCTTCTGCCAATGTGGGGGCTATGGCAATCTCAGAATGTGCTAGAGAGCAGGAAAAGGCTGTTGATAGAGGGGATATAGATTATGTTGACACACATGCAGCACAATTGTTAACAGCATATGAGGCACAGATAGAACATATTATTCAATTTTTGGAACGTGTTCAGAAACCAACAAATTCTGGAGAGAAAAAACAAGCAATTGATCCTGAAAGTTTTGTGTGTGAGATAAATGAAGCCCTAAATAGTTTGGACAATTTTCGCGCGAAGGATTGTGCACATAAAATAGAGGAGATTTTACAATATCAGTTAAATCCTGAGATTGAATCCAAATTGATAGAAGTGCAAAATCAGTTGAAGTTATATGAAGATGAGGCAGCAGAGCAGATGCTTCGAGAATTGTTGGAAATAAAGTGGTAAAAGGAGAAACTAAATGGGAAAAATGCGAATTTTAGCGGTGGATGATAACAGCATTAGTCTTGCGGCAATTGAGCAGGAGCTAAAAAAAGAATATGAGGTGATTCCAGTTAATTCCGGTGCGCGTGCACTGCAATATTTGCGGAGAGAAAGACCAGATTTGATTCTTTTAGATATTCAGATGGCGCAAAAAGATGGGATTGAAACGTTGAGAGAAATCCGCCAGATGGAGAGATGTTGGGGAATCCCAGTGATTATGCTCACCTCAAAACAGGATAAAGCCACGGTTGTGGAGACATCTAAATTAGGAATATATGACTATGTGATTAAGCCATTTAAAGGAGAAGATTTACATAATCGAATAGACCGTGCGCTAAAAAAATAGGAGGTGTTTGAGCGGTTTGACAACGAGAGAAGAAGCGCTAAAATATGGACTTACATTTCAGGAGGTGTATCAAGATGCACCATTCCATGATGCGAATTGGGTATTAGTGCGCTGTAAAAAGAATAAAAAGGCATTTTTGTGGACCTATGAATATGAAGGGCAGATGCGTATTAATATAAAGGTTAGTCCAGAGTGGCGAGATTTTTGGCGGGATACATATGCAGCGGTACTTCCAGGCTATCATCAAAATAAAGAGCATTGGAATACTGTGATTCTTGATGGGAGTATTCCCGACGAGGAAGTGAAACGAATGATTGCAGAAAGTTATGATTTGGTAAAGGGGAAATAAGAGATGGCAATTCAATATAAAATATCGGCAGTGGATATAATAAAGATGCTTGGATACACAGAACCTGTAAGCGAGGAAGAATGGAAAGAACAGCGAAGGTATTATGAGCGCAAGTATGGAGGGAAACTGCCAATGGATAAATCAAGGATGGAAATTTTTGAGGAGGAGTATCATCGAAAGTTTCCACAGATATTAGATGAATTTGTGCGTTTGGCAAGTGACCGCCCGTTGTTTGAAACGGCAGATATATGGGTATTCGGGAACCTTTTTCCTTATTTCTCTTATGAAGATATTGAACAGTGGATTGAGGATGATAAGGAATATTGGGAGGAGTCGCCAGAAGAGTATGAAGATGAGGAGCACTATCAATTTTCAAAGATTCCTAGGGAACAGTGGAAAGAACATGTTTTAAATTATTTACAGATTGGTAGTGATTATGCCGCAGGTGTTGTGAATTTTGGTATTTGTGAGACTGATTTGGAGAAAGAAGACCCACCAGTATATTATTTGCATGAAGCCGATTCTATTAAGGAATGGAAAGTGTTGACAAATACGCTATCTGAGTTTCTTGGAGGAATTGTCTGTGATCTGTTGGCAGGAGCGAATTATTTTACGGCTCAGAATGTTCTGGAGGAGGATTGCTGGGAGTTTTGCGAATATAAAAACTTGGACCAACTGTCACAGCGACAGATTGTGCTTTCGGAGATGACAAAATATCCTTCCTTTTATGGAGATGATGTTTTTTATCGCATCTGTTTGGACAAGGGCACAAATACGCTGTATTTGGTTAACAATGACAAGGATTTGCTGGTGATACAAAAGGCAGAATAATTTTTAAAAAACGATTGCATTCAGAACAATTTTGAGTTTATTTCAAAGCTTCTTTTGGTTAATATAAAACACATAGGTTTTATATTAACCGATTTAGACTAGCGATTGCCGCTTGCTGTTCTTTGAACTGCATATCAATTTTGTCTCCATTAGAATACTTTACAACAATTTCATATCTATAAAATGAATCTTTGGTAAAGGCAATTTCTTTGTCTCCATTAATAATATAAGCACAAGCATCTTGAATATTGTAAAATATTTTTGCATCTCCAAATAAAGATATAATAGAAATACTCTCTAATGTTCTTTCTAACGCATTTCGTATACACATCAAAAAGATTTTCCATTGTTCGGTATTGTTATTTATTAAATAATCACCAATTAGTTGCAATTGAGTTTTCGTTAATGCTTCAAGCTGTTCAACACGGCTTTGCAACACTTCTTCCGAAGTATTTTCATCCCAATGTGCATCAATACCTTGTGAAGCAAATGCATCTTCAATAGCATTAATTGAAAAATATAATAATTTGAATCCTTCTGATTTCATTTGATTTAATGAATTTTCTGTAAATTCTCCTGCCAAAACAGCTCCATAGAAAGGACCATACTCACTATATCGACTTACCAAAGGTTTAATGGCCGCTGATATTTCCTGTGCTTTATTTTTTGAATGTTTTGTATATCTTCGCCATGCCATTTCAATAAATGCTCTGGGGTTTCCAATTTTTGTTTCGGATCCTTGATATTCGATTACAATATCTAACTTATGCGTATTTCCATTAATATCAATCCATTTTACTTCGCTTTGATTGTTTCTTGCAGGTCTTGGATGCCTATAATCTAAATACATACCATATTCATTTGCGATAGGTTGACAATGCCTAATTAAAGTACATTCTAATAAATCTCCTATAATTTGACCAAAGCGATGTGCTGGTGATTTTGCCATTATAATTTTACCCCCTTATCCATAAACGACCTTCTTTTAAAGGAACCTTATGTTTTCTATTTTTCCATTTGACATTTCTATCCCTAATTTTTTCAAAATAATAATTTTTAAAACCCGCAGCAATCGCTAATTGACCTAACCATTTATCTACAGGAACATATATTCCATATGGTGCTGAATCACCAATGACAAAACAAACTGTAGCTCCTTCTTTACAAACTTGCCGGAGCTCCTGCCATACTTTTGCTAAGTCTAAAAAGTAAAGTGCTATCATTGTGTGATAGTTTTTTCTTCCACCATGATTTTCTTTTTCCAAATCCAATTTTGTACATACATCTAATATTTCATTGTATATTGGTTTTAGTAAAGGGTCTTTTAAATACTGAAAGGTATCTTTTTTTTCTTTTGAAACCATTTGGGAACAGGAACGAATAAGCCCTGGTCTAATTTTACTTTGTAAGTCTCCCCAACAATTGATTTCTCCTAATACAGATAATTCCAATCTTGTTGCATCTGCATAATCATAATTGTTTGCGTATGGTGGAGATGTTATGATAAGATCAATACTATTTTTTTTAATAGTTGATGCTTTTCTTGCATCTTGTTTGATTAAGGTAGCGCATTGTTTGGATTGGCTTTCTTGAAATATTTTCATATCTTCACACATTAAATTAACTTGATTAGAAAATGCTTCAAAAGCAGATAGTACTTTCTTTTTTTTCTTGTTCGGTAATATATACTGCCATATAGCTGTTCCAACATGTGAAGATGCACGCAGCATGGAAACAAAAGCTAACCAAGATAATTTGTACGAAAAAGAAGCATTAGATTTAGAATATAATGCCTTCTTTAAGTGATCAATTTCTTTTAAATTTTTTTCGTCATAGCATTTTAGGACAATATCAGGATATTGTTCAATTGGTGAGTGATCATTTTCTGCTTGCACTAATATATCATTAGCTGTTTTTAAAAAGGAGTCTATATCTGATTTCCAAAGCAGTTTTCCGGCAGCAATTTCATATATTAAAGGATGAGATTCATAGCCATATGAAGGAACACCTAACTTATCACATGATAATAATGTGGTTCCTGAACCTGCAAATGGATCAAGGACTCTAAAATAATCACTATGGATAGATTTTGATAAGTATGTCATTACAGTCTCTTCAATCCATTGAGCCGAAAAACCAGCCGTATATCGAAACCATCTATGAATTGGCAAGGACATATTATCAATGAATGTAGAAGTTGTATCTGTCTGTAAAATTTTACTCATAAATATAATACCTTTCTGAAAAACTGTTAAGGAACTGTAAAAAATGTTTTCTGTCATTTATACGTCTTAATATAATATCATATTTCTGTAGATGTTTCTACAATTTTTTCAGAAGTAGAGATGTACTTGGAGTACTTTTTATGGGTAGAATAATCTCAAAAAAATGATTGCATTTAGAACAAATGTATGATAAGATAAAACAAACATAGATTTGGAAAATTTGTTTGCTTTTGTACACATTTTTTATATTGAGAGAAAGAATGGTTTAAAATTAAAGGCTGGGGATAGAGATATGAATGATAAAATACAATTGCATCCAACGTTAAAACCGACAGTTGCAGAGGGCGAGCAGAATACAGAATCGGAGCAAATACTTACAAATATAGGGCTGCACACAACACGGACCCAATCGATTATGGAAAAGCTTGCAATTTTGTCAGATGCCGCAAAATATGATGTGGCGTGCACAAGTTCTGGTATTGACAGAAAAGGGAATGGGCGTGATATGGGAAACTGTGTGGCGGCAGGAATTTGTCACAGTTTTTCGGCGGATGGCAGATGTATTTCTCTGTTGAAAATACTAATGTCAAATGAGTGCGTTTATGACTGTAAGTATTGTATTAATCGCAAAAGTAATGATGTACCGCGCGCAACGTTTACTCCCGATGAAATTTGCGAGTTAACAATAAATTTTTATAAAAGAAATTATATTGAAGGGCTGTTTTTAAGTTCCGGCGTCATCCATAATCCAAGCTACACAATGGAGTTGCTTTATCAAACCCTTTACAAGCTTAGGAATGAGTATCATTTTCATGGCTATGTACATGTCAAGGGAATCCCGGGCACGGACCCAATGTTAATTCAGCAGATTGGCTACTTGACTGATAGAATGAGTGTAAACTTAGAGCTACCCACAGCGGAGGGGCTGGAAAAGCTTGCGCCTAACAAACACAGGAAAGCAATTTTAACGCCAATGCGCCAGATACAAAACGGCATTGCGCAGGGAAAACAAGAGCTTGCGCTGTACCGCAATGCGCCGTCATTTGTGCCAGCAGGACAATCTACACAGATAATTATTGGAGCGACGCCAGAAAGTGATTATCAAATTATGTCTGTCGCAGAAGGGTTATATGATAAGTTTGGTTTAAAGCGGGTATTTTATTCTGCTTATGTTGGGATAAACGAAGATCAGGCATTGCCTTCGATTCATACAGCTTCCCCATTGCTGCGCGAACATCGATTGTATCAGGCGGATTGGCTGTTACGATTTTATCAGTTTCGTATAGAGGAGCTTTTAAATGAAAGACATCAGAATTTTAATGTCTTATTAGATCCAAAGTGTGACTGGGCATTGCAGCATTTGGATCAATTTCCAGTGGAGATTAACCGAGCGGATTACAAGACGCTTCTGCGTGTACCTGGTATTGGAGTGAAGAGTGCACAACGCATCTGTAAGGCGAGAAAAAGTGGTGCACTCAATTTTGACAATCTGAAAAAAATCGGTGTGGTGTTAAAACGTGCATTGTATTTTATCACTTGTAATGGGAAGATGATGTATAAAACAAAGCTTGAGGAGGACTATATTACAAGGAATTTGCTGGCAGAGCGGGAAAAGTTACCGTTTGACAAAGACGGAATGACCTACAAACAGTTGTCGCTGTTTGATGATACCCACGAAAACGCAGAGCAGTATTCCAATTTGTATTAGTGATTTGATTATTTTTCAAGCACGTCCTAGAAGGGATTTTATATGGAAGAGTATGTATTAATTTGTGAAGGCAGTACAGAAGGAATTTTAACAGGTGTTTATGAGGCGTATCTTTTAAAAAAGAGAATGGGGATAGAAAGTCATAATTGTATTCATCTTGCGATAAAGGAGCCAGAGATGCAGCGTCTGTTTACGCATTATGAATCGATACAAACCGATGCAAAAAAAGCGGAGAAAGTAAGCAATACGATTGAAAGGCAGTTGGGAAAAGAAACATGGTATAGAATTAGTATGGCGATGGTATCCTGCTATGAAGATAGGGCGGATGCGGTATACCATACAATTGTTCTTGGCTTACAATTGCGGGATAATAAAATTACAGACCGATTACAGGAGGATTGTGTACAGCGCACATTTCAGTGTGCACGCGCATCTGACAATGAGTTGTGTCATCTAAAACAATTTTTGCGTTTTTTAGAGTTACAAAATGGTATGCTGTATGCAAAAATTAATGCAAAACATCATGTTCTTCCGTATTTAATGCCACATTTTGCTGACAGACTACCCGCTGATAATTTTGTGATTTACGATGAGAATACACAGATCTTTGGATTACATGCAAGCTATCAGAAGTGGTATTTAATGCAGGGGGTAGATTTAGATGAGGAGCGGTTGGTTTACTCTGAACTTGAGAATGAATATCAGGACCTATTTCGACGTTTTTGTGAGAGCGTTGCAATTGAGGCGCGTGTGAATCCTGCATTGCAGAGAAGTATGTTGCCAATGCGTTTTCGACCAAATATGACGGAGTTTCAATAATAGTTCATTAGAAAGGGGAAAAGATGGCAATTATCGGAATTGATTTGGGGACAACAAACAGTTTGGTATCTTATTGGAAAGAGGGAACCGTAAAATTGATTCCCAATTCTATGGGCAGTGTGTTGACACCAAGTGTGGTTAGTGTCATGCAAGATGAGATTTTTGTAGGGCAGTCCGCAAAAGAGCGAGGATTGACGCATGGCAGTGAGACGGCAGCCTCTTTTAAGCGTTTTATGGGGACAAAAAAGAAATATCAGTTGGGGAGCCAAATATTTACGCCCACAGAACTTTCAGCACTTGTCCTGAAAAAATTAAAACAGGATGCGGAAGCGTATCTTAATGAGCCAGTGGAGGAAGCAATTATCACAGTTCCGGCATATTTTAATGACAGACAGAGAACAGATACCAAACTTGCAGCGAAAATGGCAGGGATTCATGTGGAACGGCTGATAAATGAACCGTCGGCCGCAGCGCTTGCCTATCAGACCGCACGAAATCAAGAGGATGCTGTACTTTTAGTATTGGATTTTGGGGGAGGAACTCTTGATATTTCTGTTGTGGAATGTTTTGAGAATGTAATTGAAATTGAGGCAGTAAGCGGTGATAATCATTTGGGCGGCGATGATATTGACCAACTTCTTTATAAAGATTTTATGGAAAAACACTCTGAACTTTCTTTGTTGGATGAAGAGGGCGCCGCTGGACTGCGAACTGCTCTGACAGAGGCAAAATGTGCACTTGGCAAGCAAGACAAACTTATGGTTTCTTATACTTATGGGACAAGTACAGTTGAGGATTATATAACACAGGAACAGCTGTTGGAGTTGGGATTGCCAATATTGGAGCGCATTCGACATCTGTGCGCGCAGGCGATGCGAGACGCAAAATGCAAGGAAAATGAGATTGATGATGTAATTATGGTGGGTGGTTCCTCACAGCTTTATTTTGTACAGCGGTTTATTGAAGAACTGTTTGGCAGACCGCCAGTAGTAATGGACAAGACGGATAAAGTTGTGGCAAGAGGTGCGGGTATTTATGCAGGAATACGAATGCGTGCTGCGGATATTAAAGACCGCATGATGACCGATGTCTGCCCGTTTACACTTGGAACGAATGTTGTGTGGGATAAAGAAGATGACAGACCACATATCTGCCCTGTTTTAGAACGCAACTGTCCACTGCCTTTTTCAAAGACAATTCAGCTATATACTACTGGAGATTATCAGGAATTAATGCGTGTTGGTATCTATCAGGGGGAAGCGTACTATGCAGATGAGAATGTGTGTCTTGGAGAGCTGCTAATTGGAGTTCGGCGGCGTCTAGCGGGTCAGGAAGGAATCCGTGTAACTTTTTCCTACGATATTAATGGTGTGTTGCAAGTTGAGGCGGAAAATGCTATGCATCAGGTCGTTAAAAAGTTGATTGTCAATGATGCACTGAGCGAGAAAGAGATAGAGGAAAGTCTTATACAACTAGAACAACTGAAGATGCCAGGTAAAGAGACAGAGGAATATGCACTTATTCACGCCAAATTAGAATGGTTGTATCAGCAGCAGACAGGGACAGCAAGAAATCAGACCGCGGGAATGCTGTATCATTTGAAGACAACAAGGGAAGAGGGAAAACATCATTTATATGTAAAAGTGAAAGAGGAAGCCAAACAGTGGTTGGTGCAGGCGTCAATGTATCTTGATGCATTTGAGCCAGAAAATTAGGAGAAGTACAATGAATACGATTTGGGAGATTCTTGAGATTGAGCCTACATTGGATAAAAAAGAGATTCGCAGGGCGTATGCTGCTTTAAGTCGTAAATATCATGTGGAAGAATTTCCAGAGGAATTTGCCAGAATCCAACAGGCGTATCATGCGGCGTTGGAACAGGTGCAGGATCGGGAGAATAAGACAATACAATTGATTCAGGTCGCTGCGTTTGACAATATAGAGCATGATGAAGACTATAAGCCAAATTCTATTTTATTGCGTTTGGAACAGTTTCGTAAAAATCAAAAAGGTTTTTCTACTACATATAACAGCGAAGAAGTGATTGTTCAAATTATAGAATTGTTGGCAGAATACAATCAATTGACCAATTTAGACCGAAAAGAATCTAACAGATTGCTTGTATGGCAGAATTTTATATTATCAGATGCATTTCTTACAGTTTATGACAGGGAAGGGTTTGTGGAAAAGCTTGTACGAGAGATTTCGGCTTGTAAAGCGCTTACTTTATCGAAACTGGAACCAGAATTTTTAAGTGAATTGTCACTGGTTTATGGTATTGTTCATTTTGATGACATAGGAAGATATGACCTTGGAAATAAGGTTGCTTTGGGAGATTTGCTGTTGGAACAAAACGGTGCGGATTGGCTAGAAGTTAGACCAACCGCGCAGCGGGTTAGCCTAAGTTATTCTTTCTATTCGTTTCGCAAGTTGTGTCAGAGTGCGCATCGAGGAGAACTTAAAGATTATCAGTTAGATAAGTGGGGAAATCTGTGTTTTCATGCGGAGGACAACTATATTCCAAAAGTGACAGCAGAGGAAGAACCAAAGTGGCAGTTGCGAATCGAATCTGTAATCGAACCGTTTGCGCCTGCTTGTGTGGCAATGCACCGCTATCTTGTTGGGCACTATGGGATTTCAGAACAGGTTTGTCATTGTATGCGTGAAAATTTTGAAATTGATGGAAGATTGGGTGAATATCCGCTGTGTTCTTATCAGGAAGCATATGAGCAAATGTGTCAGAAGTATCCCCAGATGAATCAATCTGAGGCTGCTAAATTGACAGAGTGGAAACTTGCATTACTGTCAGATCCACCTGTATTTACAAAGAGAACACTGGATTTGGAGACAATGGAGTGGCTGATGTTGGTCTGGAAAGTGCGACAGTGTTCTGTAGAATTGACCCAAGAGGTCTATGACGCATACAAGGATGCGGGGGCGATTTTCCTTCCACTATTAGAGATGCTAATTGCACGTTTAATAGAATGTAAAAATGAGTGTTCCTGCAAATGCGAAACAAAAATAGAGCAAGTGTCCTTGCAAAATGGTTGTTTTTGGTATTATTTTCTAGGAACTGTATATCCATACACAAACAATGGACAGAAGTGGACAGAATCAGATTATCACTTTGCGCTTTCACAATATATGAAACAAGTATATCCTGTCTCAAAATACTTTATAAGAAAATTCTTTTCAAAAGAAACAAAGTCGCCAAAGGATTGTATGCATTTTGTTTTGCAAGTGGGAAGACGGGAAAAGGTTGTATATTTGGAAGAAAAAGAGATTCGACTCGTGTTTACTTTGCATCATGTAGAGTATTTTTTAGAGGGAACACCTGTTTTTTATCAGGTACTTTCTTTTGCGGAGTTGGCGGCATTGCCAGAATCTGAAGAAGGAAATGTAACATTTTTCTTACTGCTGCCCATTGCAAAGATACAGGCAGAGGAACAATGCAGAACAGAGGTGCTGCGACGATTCAAATATTTGCCATTTTATGAGCCTACTTGGAATTTTCTTGTGGATTGCATCATGCGAAATACAGATTGGGAAATCGCGCCAGAGCACCCACAGAAACAGTTAGAGGAAGTGTATTATAGTGAAAACACATTCCACTGCTTTCGGGGTAGGCTGACAGGAAGAAAGTTTACAGTGGAATACAAGACACCAAAAGGTTGGTATGCAATGAAGCTGTTGCATGGAGAGTCGAAGAATACGCGAGCGGTCGAGGACAAAACAGAACGTCTTTGTCTAATGCATAAAGTTGTAGATGGATTTTTGCCGCCAGAGCCAAAGTTGTTAAAAGAAATTTCAGTTAGAGGAAAGACCCCGCGACAAAAGGCGGATGCTGTGTATCGTATGCTGATGGAAGGTGGGCAGCTATTAGGAATTAATTTTTCTATTGTTCTATGGTTTTGGGAAGATGGGGTTATCCTTCCACGGCTGTGTTATCTATTTATAGATAACATTTGGAATGCAGCAAACACTTTGCTTGAGATTACAGGGGAACGAAAAAGTGTTTATCTCAATCGAGAAGAACGTCTAAAACGCATAATAGGAGAATCTGCAAGCATTGTGGGATATTTTAGTGTGGAAAATTTATTGCCGTTTCCTGTTGGTTTTGGCGAAAGTGGAAAGGTTTATAGTTATTTTAATCATAAATTGATTGTGGCGAAAAGTTATCCAGAATTAATAACAAAATGTATTGACTTGGAGCATCTGGATAAGATTGAGATAGATGATGGAGTGCGCACTGTAGATTTGTTTACAAGAAAACTAGAAAATTGGTATATGCATCGTTATCTTCCTGAAACAAAAGAGTATGAGGAAAATTATCCTTTTGAGGTGTTAAGAGAACTATTTGAAGAATTATAACCAACATATTTTAGATAAGAAACATTTTATTTGCCTTTTTTTAATAAAAATTATATACTAATGTAAAAATATGAAAAACGGAGATGACGGTAGATGAAAGTAGTTGAAAAACAAACATTAGATGAGGAGCGCGCTTTGTATGGAAGTAAAGGAATTCTGATAAAGGAATGTTCTTTTGATGGTCCAGCGGATGGAGAAAGTGCGGTAAAAGAGTCCTCAGATGTTCAGGTAAACAAATGTTTCTTTAACTTGCGCTATCCATTCTGGCATGTGCATGGATTGACCATTCATAATTCTGAGATGACACCACTGTGTCGCGCTGCGCTTTGGTATTCTGACCATGTGGAAGTTACAGATACAAAAATGTATGGTATTAAGGCGTTTCGTGAGTGCAGTGATGTGGTAATTCGCGATTGTGATATTATTTCGCCAGAGTTTGGCTGGTTTGTGAAAAATATTGAAATGACAAATTCTGTGGCAGAAAGCGAGTACTTTATGATGCGCTCAGAGAATATCACATTTAAAAATGTAACATTTAAGGGAAAGTATTCGTTCCAATACATAAAAAATGCTGTGTTTGAAAATTGTAATTTTGATACAAAAGACGCTTTCTGGCACGGTGAAAATGTTATTGTGCGAAACAGTGTTGTGAAAGGGGAGTATCTTGCATGGTATGCGGATGGACTCACCTTTGAAAATTGTAAAATTATTGGCACGCAACCGCTATGTTACTGCAAAAATTTAAAGTTGGTTGACTGCGAGATGATAGAGACGGACCTTTGCTTTGAGAAATCTGAGGTGGAGGCACAAATAACAACACCTGTGATTAGCATTAAAAATCCATTGTCAGGGACCATTGTTGTGCCGGCGGTAGATGAGATTATTATGGATGATGCAAATGCAAAAGGTAAAATTCGTTACAGTTCAGTCTAGGACTTTGCATTTACTGCAAATTATGGCTTTATAAGCCACGTAAAACTGTGTAGTGGTAGAGATACATCAAGCCACCACGAAGTGGTTTTGCATGGCTTGATGTCTGTAACAGGAAGCCAAAGGCTGAACTCTGTTACTAAAATTCAAATCGTTGCTTAGATAGGGCTTGAAAAAGGTTTTAAAGTGTGCTATGGTAAAGAAAAGCAGAGGATTTTCTATATTTTAGGAGGTATTTGGATATGAAAAAATTGTTGGCTATGGGACTTGCCTGTGCAGTAATGCTCGCTCCGGCGTTTTCCGTAAATGCCGCAGAAGAGGTTGAGACCTGTCATATCGGAGGCTGTAAATTAGGGGAATGTTTTATGGATGCAGACGGTGATGGAATCTGTGGAAATCACTACTTCGTTGATGAAGATGGCGATGGAATTTGCGATTTTCATTGCTATTCAGATGTCAATACAGACGGAATCTGTGACTATTTTGTAGATGCGGATGAGGATGGAATCTGCGATCACTGTCATGATCATGGAAAACCAGTTCCAGCAAGTACACTGGATGGTGCTGCAAGCACCACAGTAGCTCCAAGCACACCTACAGTAACCTATGCAGCGCCAGCTCCTACTGTGACCTACACAACACCTACTGTTACTTATGATCCCAATTATTATTATGGATGTCATAGCAGCAGGCATCACAGCAGTGGACATCATGGACGTTGCTGGTAAATCTTTTCGATAGGTAGAGAGCACGAACTCTGAGAAAGTGTGACAGGGTGTAGTTCTCCTCAGAGCATTATAAGAATTGTTGTAAGCAAACTTTCGCAGTTCTAAGAGAGTAGTTTTGTATTTATGCGCAGACCTGCGCAGAGGAAATATGCCACTAAAGTGGCGCGCAGGTCGCGCGGCGAGTAGGGAAGATAAGACTTCCCTACTCGATTAATTTGTATATGTACGAAATCTCTAGCTTTTTTGGAAAAAACACCTTTTTGGAGGTGTTTTTTTTCTGCACAAGGCACCCAAAGAATGGAAATTGGTAGGCAATAAAGAATTTAAATAAAAGATAGTAACAGTTCAGGCAGGTATTTGCACTGTGCTGCAAATACCGTAGGAAAGCGTGGTGGCTGCAAGCAAAAATTCATCGCCGAAGGCGATTTTGTATGAATTTTTGCCTGTAACAGTGAAGGTATCTGAACTGTTACAAAAGATATTCGTATAACATTTGGAAAGGAAAAAGGATTTTATGATTACAATATACGGAAAATATACAAATGCGATTGTTTATACAACGGAGAATGAACAGTATGCAATGGATGACTATGCGCGCAAGCAGTTACAGATGATTTGCGACCACCCTTGTGCCGCAGGAAGCAAGATTCGCGTTATGCCAGATGTGCATCCCGGAAAGGTGGGAACTATTGGGTTGACAATGACAGTGAGGGATTTGCTGATGCCAAATCTTGTCGGGGTAGATATTGGTTGTGGCATGACAATTGCAAAACTGAAAGCGAAACGTCTGGAATGTCAAAAATTGGATACAATTATTCGTGATAATGTGCCTGTTGGTGGTGCAGTCAGAAAGAACTGTCATAAACTGAGTGATAAAATTGCACTTCGCAGACTGCATTGCTATAAGGCGATTGAGGAGGCAAAGGCGGAGCGCAGTATTGGAACCCTTGGCGGTGGCAATCATTTTATTGAAGTGGATAAAGACGAAGAGGATACACTTTACCTAGTAGTCCATTCTGGTAGTCGCCACCTTGGCATGGAAGTGACAGAGTATTATTTAAAGGAAGGACAAAAAGAATCTCAGATGAAAAAGCAAGGTCATGCTCCATATGAATTGACTTGTCTGGAAGGAGCGTTATTGCAGGATTATCTCTATGATTTGGAAATTGTGCAGGAGTTTGCGCGTCTGAATAGAGAAGCGATGATTGATGAGATTACGCGCGGTATGAAATGGAAGGTACAAGACAGTTATACTTGCATTCACAACTATATTGATTTTTCAAAAGATGTGCCTCTTTTAAGAAAGGGGGCAATTAGCGCGCAAGAAGGTGAGCAGGTTATTATTCCAATGAATATGCGTGATGGAATTATTTTAGGGACAGGGCTTGGCAATGTGGACTGGAATCAGTCGGCTCCGCATGGTTCTGGGCGTGTTTATAGGCGCTCAGAAGTGAAGGAGCATCACACTGTCTCTGAGTTTAAAAAGGCGATGGAGGGAATTTATTCCATTTGCATCAATAAGGATACCTTGGATGAGTCCCCGTTTGCGTATCGTAAGATAGAAGATATGGTGCCAGTAATCGAGGAGACTGTAAAGATAGAGAAAGTTATTAAGCCAGTCTATAATTTTAAGGCAGGTGCGGAGAGATAAGGAGGTATTAAATTGATTATTACGATTAGTCGAGAGACAGGAAGTGGTGGACATACGGTAGGTAGATTGTTGGCAGAGCGATTGGGCTATGATTTTTATGATAAAGAAATTGTGGCATCTGTGGCAAGCAAAATGGGGATTGATGAGAAACTCATTTTGGAAAATGGTGAGAATATGTCTGATCAAGATTATATTGATATGAAAAGTGGCTTTGTGCCATACTACAGAAAAGCACAAGTGCCTTACGAGGAAATTAAAGAGGCACAGGACAAGGTAATTAAAAGTATTGCAGAGAAAGGAAACTGTGTGATTGTAGGGCGCGGCGCAGATTATATTCTCAGGGAGCGCGATGATGTTTTTCATGTGTTTATTCACGCGGATATGGAGCATCGTGTGAAACGTGTCCAGCGTCATGAGGGCGTGACAGACCAAGAAGAGCGTGTCCGAAAAGAGCTTATGCAAAAAGACCGTTCAAGGGCTACTTACTATAGATATTTTACACAAAAAGAGTGGGGAAAAGTTGAGAATTATACACTCTCATTGGATTCTGGTATCTTTACAAAAACACAGTGCATGGAACTGATTGTTCAGGCAATAAAGATGAAAGAAAAAAACAAAGAGGCATAAAATGGAAAAAAGTATATATCATACCATTATATTAAAAGAAGATATTGAAAAATTGCTTACACTTAGCGATAATGAAAAAAAAGAACTTCTTTTTGTACTGTTATGGGAATATCTGCCTTGGAAATCTTTAGAGGAAATGAATGAAGTACAAAAGACACTATATCTTGCCTCGAAATTGGAGGACATCTGTCAGATTGACATGCTCCCTTCTTTGTCTGCGGAAAAAGAGTTTTTTCTTGCTTTGCCCGAAATAAAAAAAGCATATGAAAACTTAGGTGCATTCAAATCGGCGGCACTTTTAGATGAATTTATATCATTGATACCTGCTAAAACAGTGCCTGCATGGGAATGGTTTTTTGAGGGAGAACGAGGAGATATTATTGAAAGAATTGACGGTGAATTATGTGATTATCCAGATGGACTTATGATTAATTTTTATATTGCGTATCTCTCTAAACCTCAAAATGCAAAGCAACTTTTTACAGGGCTAAATAATCGATCCCTATAAAGGCTATGTAACAGTTCAGACAAGCTGACCTGTTACTGCAAAAATCCATTAAAAATCGCCTTTGGCGATGGGATTTTTGTTCTCAAGTTTTATGTTTTCGCACGGTCAGCGCAGTAAATGCGCAGACCTATCTGAACTGTTACAAGGCTATTACAAATTTTCTAAACTTATTAGATAAAAACTTGCAATCTAAAAACGATTGCGATACAATTACACAAGAGTATTTTGTATTGAAAATATTAGAAAATAAGCATCTTTTACAATAGAAGATGTTAAAAAAGGAGTAAAAGAGATGAACAAAGAGTATTCTCCAAAGGACATTGAGAAAAAGTGGCAGAATATCTGGGATAAGGAGGAGGCCTTTAAGGTCGGTGTGGACAAGACAAAACCAAAGTATTATGCGTTGGTAGAGTTTCCGTATCCGTCAGGACAGGGACTTCATGTAGGGCATCCAAGACCATATACTGCGATGGATATTGTGTCAAGAAAACGCAGAATGCAGGGCTATAACGTTCTGTTTCCTATGGGGTGGGATGCGTTTGGCTTGCCGACAGAAAATTATGCAATTAAGAACAAGATTCACCCAAAGATTGTGACTAGGAACAATGTAGAGCATTTTAAGAATCAGTTAAAGGCGCTTGGGTATTCGTTTGATTGGTCCAAGGAAGTAAACACAACAGACGAGAACTATTACAAGTGGACACAGTGGATTTTCTTGCAGCTTTTTAAGAAGGGGCTTGCCTACAAGAGCGAGATGCCAATAAACTTTTGTACTTCTTGCAAAGTTGGGCTTGCCAATGAGGAAGTGGTAAACGGTGTGTGTGAGCGCTGTGGTTCTGAGGTTATTCGCAAGATGCAATCACAGTGGATGCTGAAAATTACGGATTATGCAGATAAATTAATTGAGGGGCTTGACCATGTTGATTATATTGAAAAGGTTAAAGTTTCGCAGAAAAATTGGATAGGGCGTTCTGAGGGTGCTGAGGTAGAGTTTAAGATTAAAGATAAGGATGAAACACTTTTAATTTACACAACAAGACCAGACACTCTTTTTGGCGCAACCTATATGGTAATCTCGCCAGAACATCCATTGATTGAGAAGTACAAGGCTGAGATTGGAAATTATGCAGAAATAGCAGCTTACCGCGAACAGGCTTCTAGGAAGTCCGATTTTGAACGCACAGAGTTAGCAAAGGATAAGACAGGTGTGTGCATTCATGGTATTTCGGCAATTAATCCAGTCAACAACAAGGAAATTCCAGTGTGGGTTTCTGACTATGTATTGATGTCATATGGTACTGGTGCGATTATGGCAGTTCCAGCGCATGATACAAGAGACTGGGATTTTGCGAAAAAATTTGGTCTTCCTATTATAGAAGTAGTTGCGGGAGGCGATGTGCAAAATGAAGCGTTTACAGATGTTGCGACAGGTACGCTTTGCAATTCGGATTTTCTAAATGGAATGGAAGTAAAGGATGCAAAGAAAGCAATTACAAATTGGCTTGAAGAAAAAGGAATTGGCCATAAAAAAGTTAATTTTAAGCTGCGCGATTGGGTGTTCTCCCGCCAGCGCTATTGGGGTGAACCGATTCCTATTGTGAATTGTCCTTGCTGTGGGTACGTTCCACTTGACGAGAGCGAATTGCCTTTGAGATTGCCAGAGGTAGAAAGTTATATGCCAACAGATACAGGTGAGTCACCGCTTGCTGCGATGCGCGACTGGGTGGAGACCACTTGTCCAAAGTGCGGTGGCAAGGCGGAACGCGAGACGGATACCATGCCACAGTGGGCGGGATCTTCTTGGTATTTCTTAAGATATATTGATCCAGATAATGACAAAGAATTTGCATCAAAAGAGGCGCTTGAATACTGGATGCCAGTTGACTGGTACAACGGTGGAATGGAACACACAACACTTCATTTGCTCTACTCAAGATTTTGGCATAAATTCCTGTATGATCAGAATTTAGTGCCTTGTGATGAGCCGTATAAAAAGCGTACTTCGCATGGTATGATTCTTGGTGAGAATGGGGAGAAGATGTCCAAGTCAAGGGGAAATGTAGTAAATCCTGATGACGTGGTAAATGCATTTGGTGCAGACACACTTAGAACCTATGAAATGTTTATTGGTGCTTTTGATTTGAGCGCAGCATGGAGTATGGAGGGCGTTAAGGGGTGCCGTCGTTTCCTTGACCGTGTATGGAAACTTCAAGATATGATAATTGACCAAGAGAATTATCGGCCAGAGATGGAGACAAAAATTCACCAGACAATTAAGAAAGTTTCCAATGACTTTGAGGGATTGAAATTCAATACCGCGATAGCGGCAATGATGGCGCTTGTCAATGAATTTTACAAGGCAAACAGTGTCACAAAAGGCGAGTATGCCACACTGATTTTATTGTTAAATCCAGTGGCACCACATATGACAGAGGAGCTCTGGGAAATGCATTTTGGCAATGGAAGAGCTTATCAGCAGAAGTGGCCGGAGTATGACGAGGCAAAGACTGTAGAGTCTACTGTGGAGATTGCAGTGCAAATTAACGGCAAAGTAAAGGCAACTTTGGAAGTTGGACTTGATGAGGAAGAGGTCTCTGTAAAGGAGAAAGCACATGCGATTCCTTTGATTGCGGAACTTACAGCCGGAAAGAACATTGTGAAGGAAATCTATGTAAAAGGTAGAATATTGAATATTGTAGCAAAATAAAATAACTTTAATTTCTATTCAATAAATATCAATGTACGGGGGCAAAAATGGTGAATGATATTTTGACGCCGATGAATCATAGAGAAATTGAATACAATGCAAAGAAACTGTCGGGGTGTAATATCCCCGACAGTTTTCTCTGCGCAGACTTGTGTGAAGAAAAAGAAAACAGAGCTGTTTTGTTAAAGTGGCTTGACGAGACAGGAAAACGTGTGTTTGATGAAAATTTAATAATGGATTATGGTACAGACTGTCTAAGGCTGTATTTGCTGTTTGAACAGACGCCAAAGGAGAAAGATGCACCTTACTATGATAGTTGGAAAGAGGGCGCACTTGAAGGCATTTACAAGTTTCTTAGCAGATACAGAAGAATGATACTTGTCGCTGATTTGTGGAACAGAAGCGGTAACTACAACGAAGAAATGTTTTCTACAGAGCGTATTTGTAGGTTGAAAGAGGCGGTAGAGAACACAAACCGAAAAATAAAAGAATGTATCAACCGTGGCAATACAATGTCAAATCGCCATAAAATTGTATCAGCATTGATGGAGCTTTTGAATTTATATCAAAAAGAATTGAAGATTGGGGAGATTGTAGCTAAGATTCATGCCCGTGCAATTGAGACGGCTGTTCCACATGGAAGTACAGAGAATAAATTTGAGATGGAACAGAAAGAAGAACAAGCAAAAAATCCAGAAGTGACAAAGCTTTGTCAGAAGTTTATTGCGTTGATAGCGCCATATGCGCCAAGTCTGTCTATGATATTGTGGACATCAACTGTATTAGCATAACTATACTATATTTTTTGTATTTCCTTGCCATTTTTGGTTGGAACTGATAAGATAATAATCAGGAACTGAGAAAATGAGGTGAAAGAATGGCATTCTCAAAGGGAAAACGGATAGAAGATGAAACAAGCAAGCGCATAGAAGACCTTGCAGTCAATATTGGTTGCCATGAAGGTGTGGATGCACTGACCGTCACAAGATTATGCAAGGAGTTAAACTGTGATAGGAGAGTGATTTACAATCGATTTCGGGATATTGATGAGATTAATTTGCTGGTCGCACAGCGGTGTAACGAGGAGATTTTGGCAAAGGCAAAGACCGCTATAACGCCCCAGGTTTCCTTTTATGAGAATATGACAGCGCTGGTTCAGGCAATGTTTACTTATATTTATGAAAAAAATGCCTATTTTCAATATTATACAATACTTTATACAGTTACAGACAAAGGTTTAAAAAATGAGATTGTTCATTATTTGACTTATTTGATAGAGCAGGGAAAATTATCTGGTGACGTGCGCGCAGAGATAAATAGCAGCGGGGTGGCGCAAAATATTTGGATTCTTATGACAGGGATTGGCAGTATGCTTGCAGCGAATGTCAATTATAAATATCAAGAGGGACTCAATACATTGTTGTATGGCGTGGAGGCATTGGTTTCTTATATGAAATAAAAATAGGACATAAAAGATATAAGTTAGAAAGTATAAACAGTTAGAAATGGCAAAGGAGGAGTTATGGTAACAGTAAAACTTGGAAATACAGGGATTGTGGCAAATAAAAATGGTTTTGGTGCACTGCCAATTCAGCGAATTGACACGGAACATGCAGTAAAACTTATACATATGGCGCTTGATGGCGGTGTGAACTTCTTTGATACGGCAAGGGCATACAGTGATAGTGAGAAGAAGTTAGGGATTGCTTTAGAGGGGATTGACAGAAGTAAATATTATATTGCGACAAAGACAACTGCACAGACAGGCGAGAAAGTTTTTGAGGATTTGGAGACTTCGCTAGGGCTTTTAAAAACAGATTATATTGATATTTATCAATTGCACTGTGCACCGCGGTGTTTTCGGCCGGGTGATGGAGATGGCGTTTATGACGCTGTTGTAAAAGCGAAAAAAGAAGGAAAAATTCGACATATTGGAATCACTGCACATTTGTTAAATGTTGCGGAGGAGGCAATTGAGAGTGGTCTGTACGAAACATTACAATTTCCTTTTGCATATATTTCTTCAGAGAAGGAGATTGCGCTTGTAGAGAAGTGTGAGAAAGCGGGAATGGGTTTTCTCGGCATGAAGGGACTGGCAGGCGGATTGTTGACAAACGCAAAACTCTGCTACTGGTTTGCTTGCCAGCATCCTTCTGTGTTGCCATTGTGGGGAGTGCAGCGTGAATCTGAGCTTGCGGAATTTTTGGCTTGTCAGCAGGAAATGCCACAGATGAACGACGAGCTGAAAAAGATTTATGAAAATGACCGAAAAGAGTTGGCAGGAGAGTTTTGTCGTGGGTGTGGTTATTGTATGCCTTGTCCCAAAGGTATTAAAATCAATAATTGTGCACGTATTTCGCAGCTTTTGCGCCGTTCTCCATCAACAAATTGGCTGGGGGAAGATTGGCAGGCAGAGATGGCAAAAATTAAGGAGTGCCTCCACTGTGGACAGTGTGCTTCCAAGTGTCCATATGGACTTGACACGCCAAAACTTTTGGAAAAAAATCTTGAGGATTACGAAAATGTGTTGGCAGGCAGAGTGTGTGTAAGTGAATAAGTTAGAAAAAAGATTATGGGAAAGGAAAAGGTATCATTATGGAATTTGCGTCAGTATACCACAGAACCGTTGATAATTATTGCTATATGCTTGATGAGGAGCAGCTTATTATTAATCTTAAAACAGGATATGATGTAAAAGAAGTAAATATTGTCTATGGAGACCCGTTTGCAAATGGTATTCTTGGCGGCGGTGAGGAATGGACAGGGCAAAAAGCAAATGTTCCATTTAAAAAACGCCTAAAATATCAACTTTGGTGGACAACGACAATCAAGCCAACATTCAAGCGCTTAAAATATTATTTTGAGTTGGTGACAGAGACAGAGCGTTGGTATTATTTTGAAGATGGTTTTGTCAGTGAAGAACAGATGCAGATTAAGGGGCGGAGCCGACAGTGCTTTACTATGCCTTGGATGAACCCCGTTGATGTCAATCGGGTTCCAGCGTGGGTAAACGAAACTGTGTGGTATCAGATTTTTCCAGAGCGGTTCTGTAATGGTGATTCTTCCCTAAATCCTGAAAATACAAAACCTTGGAAATATGAGGGCGGTGTTGGGCATCATGATTTTTACGGCGGCGATTTAAAAGGTATGACGGACAAGCTGGATTATTTAAAGGATTTGGGGATTACTGGAATCTATACAACGCCGATTAATGAATCTCCTTCCAACCATAAATATGACACAACGGATTACGAGAAAATTGACCCTTGTTTTGGCAATGATGAGACCATGAAAAATTTTGTGGAACAGGCACATGCGCGTGGAATCCGCGTGATGTTGGATGCTGTTTTCAATCACAGCGGATATTTCTTTAAACCGTGGCAAGACGTGTTAGAAAATGGGCGCGATTCTAAGTATTTTGATTGGTTTATGATTAACGAATGGCCGTTGTCAAATCAGTGGGATGCAGCAAAGAGAGGGCAGTTGTATACTTTTGCTTTTTTTGACGAGATGCCAAAACTCAATACGAACAATCCAGTGGTGCGTGAGTATTTCATTGGAGTAGCCTGTGAATGGGTAAAAAAATATGATGTGGATGGTATTCGCATGGATGTGGCAAACGAAGTGTCGCATGTATTTTGCAAACAGCTTCGACAGGCTGTGAAAGCGATTAAACCAGACATTTATATTTTAGGCGAGGTATGGCATGACGCGATACCGTGGCTCCGAGGAGATGAGTTTGACTCTGTTATGAACTATCCGCTTGCAGGTAGTATGAAAGACTTTTTCTTGGACAAGAGCCTTACTGGCGAGGACTTTGAATTTATGATTAACCGCTGTTATACAAATTATATGCAACAGACCAATGATGTGCTGTTTAATATGCTTGACTCGCATGACACAATACGTCTTCGGAATGTGACAAGTGGACTAGACGTTTATAATTGTCTCTTTGCATTGTTGTTTACAATGCCAGGTAGCGTTTGTATCTATTATGGCACAGAGATTGGTATGGAGGGCGGTTTTGACCCAGACTGCCGCAGATGTATGCCTTGGGAAGATATTGAGCAGGGAAAATATAATGAGCAAATCTCGATTACAAAGCAGCTTATTAAGCTTAGAAAAGAAGAGCCATTGATGCGGGAGCGAAATTTTCATTTTCCGGCAGATTATAAAAATCCACGCGTGATTCAGCTTCAAAAGATGGGCTGGGGAGAGACCCTTGAGGTAATTGTAAATAGCAGTGATGAAGATATTGAGATTGTAAGAGATAAAGATAATAAGATTATGTTCTCAAGAAATCTGGAGGGAGATATTTTACATTGCAATGGCGTTTGCATTCGGTATCTTGGAAGCAGGAAGAATATTTAGGAGGTTTTAAAAATGAAGATGTTATCATTGGAACAGGAGCTTAGGGAGAATGCCTATCCTGGAAGGGGAATTGTCATTGGTAGGACAGCAGATGGAAAAAAAGCTGCAATTGCTTACTTTATTATGGGCAGGAGTGAGAACAGTAGAAACCGTGTTTTTGTAGAAGAAGGAGAGGGGATTCGCACACAGGCATTTGACCCTTCTAAGTTAAGCGATCCCAGTTTAATTATCTATGCGCCAGTTCGTGTGCTTGGCAATAAAACCATTGTGACAAACGGAGACCAGACAGATACCATCTATGAATTGATGGATAAACAACAGACATTTGAGCAGGCGCTTAGAACAAGGGAATTTGAGCCAGATGCACCAAATTACACACCAAGGATTTCTGGTATTCTTCATATTGAGAATCACAGTTTTAACTATGCAATGTCCATTTTAAAAAGTAATAATGGAAATCCAGATGCCTGCAATCGTTTTACCTTTGCATACAATAATCCAATAGCAGGCGAGGGACACTTTATCCATACTTATATGGGAGATGGAAACCCGCTTCCAAGCTTTGAGGGAGAACCAAAGCTTGTGGGGATTCCAAATGATATAGATGCGTTTGGCGATCTTGTATGGGATAGCTTAAATGT
The DNA here is from genome assembly GCA_014239155.1 of Lachnospiraceae bacterium. GTDB lineage: Bacteria > Bacillota > Clostridia > Lachnospirales > Lachnospiraceae > COE1. The sequence continues at coordinate 54,635 of JAAZZQ010000017.1, forward strand.
GGAGAATAAAGTATCACTGTTTATCCGGTTTATTGATATTGAAACAGGAAGATATAAGTCAAAGATTTACAATAAAAACAAGTAGGAGAATTGAATATGAAAGAATTTGAATTGAAATACGGCTGTAATCCTAACCAGAAACCCTCTAAAATATACAATAAAGATGGTGAACTGCCAATTGAAGTATTAAATGGAAAACCAGGGTATATTAACTTCTTAGATGCATTGAATGGATGGCAGCTTGTCAAAGAGTTAAAAAAGGCGACTGGACTTCCTGCTGCGACTTCCTTTAAACATGTGTCGCCCGCTGGAGCGGCTGTGGGACTTTTGTTAAATGAAGTGGAGCGAAAAATTTATTGGGTAGAGGATATGGGAGAATTGTCTCCGCTTGCAAGCGCATACGCAAGGGCAAGAGGCGCTGACAGAATGTCTTCGTTTGGCGATTTTATTGCATTGTCCGATGTGTGTGATGTCGATACAGCAAAATTGATTAAGCGGGAAGTATCAGACGGTATTATTGCGCCAGGATATGAGCCGGAGGCACTTGAAATCTTAAAAGCAAAGAAAAAAGGAAATTATGCAGTGATTCAAATGGATCCAAATTATATGCCAAATCCAATAGAGACAAAAGAGGTCTATGGTATTACTTTTGAGCAGGGCAGAAATGAGCTTGTAATTGACGATTCGCTGTTTGCAAATGTTGTGACAGAGAACAAAGAAATTCCAGAACAGGCAAAACGAGACCTTGCAATTGCTATGATTACCCTAAAGTATACACAGTCAAACTCTGTGTGCTATGTAAAAGGCGGGCAGGCAATTGGCATTGGCGCAGGGCAGCAGTCGCGTATTCATTGCACGAGGCTTGCGGGAAACAAGGCAGACAATTGGTTTTTGCGCCAGAATCCAAAAGTATTGAATCTGCCATTTCAAGAGAAAATCGGTCGTGCCGACAGAGACAACACCATTGATGTATATATGAGTGAAGATTATATGGACGTGCTTGCAGATGGCGTCTGGGAAAAGTTTTTTACAGAAAAACCAGAAGTGTTTACAAGAGAGGAGAAACGTGCTTGGTTAAATCAAATGACAGAGGTGGCACTTGGTTCTGATGCGTTCTTTCCATTTGGAGACAATGTGGAACGAGCACATAGAAGTGGCGTTTGTTATATTGCGCAGCCCGGCGGTTCAATTCGAGATGACAATGTAATTGAAACTTGCAATAAATATCATATGGCAATGTGCTTTACAGGGATTCGGCTGTTTCATCATTAAGATAGCGCATTCTGTTCAAAGCGCCATTGTCTTGGTGAACTACCGTACACATGTTTGAATGCGCGTGAAAAATGCAGTTGATTTGGATAGCCGACTGCATTGCCGATATCGGATATAGATAAGCTGGTGAGCTTTAGAAGTTCAGCAGCTTTTTTCATGCGATAAGAAATTAAAAATTCCTGTGGGGATTTTCCCATATTTTCATGAAAGATTTTCCCAAAATAACTTCGGTTTAAACCACAAGAAGCCGCAATTTCCTCTACAGAAATGGCGTTCTGAAAATTTTGCTCAATAAATGAGATGGCTTCACGAATATAAAAGTCACGAAGGCTGTTTCCTTTGTTCAGTTGGGTCAGGTTGCAGGAACGCACAAGACTGTCTATAAATAAATAAAGATGTCCAATTAGGTGAAATGGAGATTCTTCTTTGTGATTGACAATATAAAGCATCTCTGATTTCATTAAATCTGCCAAATCTTTGTAGCGTGCCTTATAGACTGGTTGGTCTACACTCAGTCCAGCAAGTTCAATAGTCTCTTTTGCACGCAGCCCGTCAAATTCAATCCACACATACTCCCACGGAATCTCATGGTCAGCAATATACATATTAATTTGGTTTGGAGATAATAGGAGGCGTATTGGAGCGAATAGTTTCGTCAGCAATATACATATTAATTTGGTTTGGAAAGCACATAAATCCTTGTCCACTTTTGACTGCGTATTGAATGGATTCTCCCTTTGCATTGTTACTATATAAAATGCCAGTGCCAGAGATGCAATAATGAAAAAGATAATGGTTTCGCGCAGCAGGACCAAAGGAGTGTGACGGGTCACACTTTTCCCAGCCAAATTGATACAAACCTAAATCAATAAAGTTCTCACTCGGAAAAACAGAAAATATTACTTCACTCATGTTTTATGCTCCTTATAAAATAGTCTTTTAGGATTTTTCTTGTACTTATATTATCGAGTACAACGAAAAATTCCAAGAGTCTATATTGATATTGCTGTAATTATTGTTTCGGTAAATTTATAAAGTATCACTGCATTTATAGAGCAATCCAAGTGATTTATTACAATTTATAGAAGGTGAAAGGTGCATCTCAATAAAAATTGTTGTATAGAATGTCCTTTACAAGCAATCTATAATGTACATTCTACACAAAAATAAAAATATGGTCTAAGAACAGTATATACCCAAATGCTACTTAACTTCAAGATAATTCTATAAAAGTGGCATTAAGGCATAAAATTGGTAAAATCATGCCATTTACGATAGCATAATGGTATGTTAAAGTATATATATCAACAAAAAGGAGGAAAAACAGAATGAAAGGAAAAGCAGTAAGGCACTTTGGAATCGCATTATGCTGTATCGCAGCGGCAAGCATTCAGGGATGTGCAGCTTCGGGCGATAATGGAAAGACAAAAATAGAAATTGTCCAGTACAAACCAGAAGCTGCAAGTTATTTTGCGATGGTGGAAGAAAAATTCAATGCGGAGCATGATGATATTCAGCTAAAGATTAGTTCCCCCAATGACGCAATGACCATTTTAAGAACAAGGTTTATTCGTGAGGATTATCCAGATATAATAGGCATTGGAGGAGACATCAATTATTCCTATTTTGTAGATGCTGAGATTTTGGCAGATGTTTCAGATTATCCGGGGCTTCAAAATATCAAGCAGGCATACCGCGATATTGATGAGGCATTGGAGTTGGTCCCGACAGAGGGAACCTATGCAGTTCCCTATGTGGCAAATGCGGCAGGTGTGCTGTACAACAGGGATATGTTTGAGCAGCATGGATGGGAAATTCCGCAGAATTGGACAGAGTTACAGACATTGTGCACACAAATTCAGTCAGAGGGAATCCAGCCGTTCTATTTTGGATTTAAGGATACTTGGACTTGTCTTGCACCGTGGAATGCTATGGCGGTTAGCCTCGCACCTGCTGATGTGACAAAGCAAGTGAACAGAGGAGAGACAAATTTTGCAAAGGAATATCGTGAGGTGTCAGAGAAGTACCTAAGCTTGTTGCAGTACGGTTTAGAGGACCCATTTGCATATAGCTACAATGATGCCTGCACAGCCTTTGCGCGGGGAGAAGCGGCTATGTATCCTATTGGAAGCTATGCAATTCCTCAGATTTTGTCAGTAAATCCAGAGTTAAATATTGATTCGTTTGTGATGCCAGCAAATGATGACGCGGCAAAGAATACATTAAACTCTGGTATTGACTTGCAGTTTTGTGTGACTGCGGACTGCAAAAATAAAGAGGCGGCCTATAAAGTTTTGGATTTTCTGCTTGCGGAGGAGAATCTGCAACAATATATTGATGCGCAGATAGCAATTCCATGCAAGGAGGGCAATTTCACACTGTCTCCCATGTTGGATGGTATGAATCAGCATATTGCAGAGGGCAGAATGACAGACTATCAGGATCATTATTACCCATCTGAGATGGCTGTTGACGCACAGATTCAGACATTCTTAATCCAGAAGGACATAGATGCATTTTTAAAGAAATTTGACACGGATTGGTTGCGTTACAACAGAGATATTATCCGCATGGTACAAGACTACGAGAAATCGCAAGGAAATTAAGAGAAGGGGTGTGGAGATATGAAGAATGAGAGAAAAACAACATTTTTATTAATTACAATTCCAATATTGGCATTGTTTGTCTGCTTTAACACGATTCCGCTGATTCGCGGCGTGATTTATAGCTTTACAAATTTTAAGGGATTTGGTTCTTACGATTGGATAGGGTTCCGCAACTACATAGATTTGTTTACAGATGCGCGTGTTGGCAAATCATATTTGTTTACATTTAAGCTCGCTGTTGTGACAACCATTGTGGTCAATGTGATTAGTCTTATTCTCGCACTTGCACTGAACAGCAAAATACGAGCAAAAAGCTTTTTTAGAGGTGCATACTTCCTGCCAAATATTCTTGGCGCGCTGGTTGTAGGTTATATCTTTAACTACTTTTTTACCTATATTCTTCCTGCAGTGGGCGCTATGATTGGTTCTGACTCTTTAAGCAAGAGCATTTTGTCAAATCCTAGTTCAGCGTGGCTTGGTATTATGGTTGTCTGTTCATGGCAGGCAGTTGCAATGAATACAATTATTTATATCTCAGGTCTGCAAACTGTGCCAGAAGATGTATATGAGGCGGGTGGATTAGATGGTGCGACTGGATGGAAGCAATTCCGTTACTTAACATTTCCACTGATTATTCCGTTCTTCTCGATTAATATGGTGTTGAGTGTAAAGAATTTCTTAATGGTATTTGATCAGATTATGGCATTAACCAAGGGTGGTCCTGCGCAGAGTACAGAGTCTATTTCTTACTTGATTTACAACAATGGTATGTCAGGCGGACAGTTTGGCTTCCAGAGTGCCAACGCAGTTATTTTCTTTATCGTAATTGTGACGGTTTCTGTGGCACAAATGAAATTTACTGGTAAAAAGGAGGAGCAGTTATAATGAAGGAAGGTATGATGAATAAGAAAACAAACTGGACAGCGATGGTTGTGCTGATTCTAGGACTTTCTGCAATTGCATTCCCGCTGTACATGACAATTATTATTGCGTTTAAGCAGCCTGCGGAGATGACGAATAGTGTCAGTGGGATTCTGTCTCTTCCAAAAACATGGAGTCTTGACAATTTTAAAGAGGCAATGCGTGTGACAGATTTCTGGAACTCTCTGAAAAACAGCCTTTTGATTACACTTTTGACTGTGGCACTGTCCATTATAATTCACTCCTTAATGGGGTATGCACTTGGCAGAAATAAAAGTCATAGCAAGTTTTATAGTTTTGTGTATCTCTTTATTGTAAGTGGTATGTTCGTTCCGTTTGCGATTTTAATGATGCCACTGGCAAAGCAGACAGCGGAATTAGGATTGGCAAACTGGTTTGGTGTTATTATTTTGTATGTTGTATTTTACATGCCAATGAATATTATGTTATACTCAGGTTATCTGGTGAATATACCAATGGCATTGGAGGAGGCTGCAAAAGTTGACGGAGCATCGACATGGAGAACATACTGGAAAATTATTTTCCCGATTATGCGCCCAATGCATGCGACGGTTGCGGTATTAACAGCACTGGCAGTATGGAATGACGTTATGACGCCGCTGGTTATTATGGCGGGTTCTGATCAGAATACATTGCCGTTAGCACAGTTAAATTTCCAGACGCAGTTTGGTACAAACTATAATCTGGCATTTGCTTCTTATTTGTTGTCACTAGTTCCAATACTGATTTTCTATATTATTTGCCAGAAACAAATTTTGAATGGTGTTGTAAACGGCGCAGTAAAGTAATTTAGGAGAAAAATGTATATGGCAATTCAATTTCAAAAGGATAATCAAGTTTTTACATTAAATACAAGACACACGACTTATCAGATGAAAGTGGACCGGTTGGGTTTTCTGCTACATCTGTACTATGGGAAGCGGATTTCTGGAAATATGGATTATCTGCTGACCTACTATGACAGAGGCTTTTCAGGAAACCCGGCGGATGCCGGAAATGACAGGACATACTCTATGGATGCCTTGCCACAGGAGTACCCGCAGGCAGGAACTGGCGATTATCGCAATAACGCTCTTGTGATACGCAATGCGGATGGCTCAGAACACTGTGATTTGCGCTATGTTAACCATGAGATAAAAAGGGGAAAATATGCGTTAAAAGGACTTCCTGCTGTGTATGCGGCTGACAATGAGGCGGAGACGCTCGAAATTGTCTTAGAGGATTCGGTTAGCAAAGTGCAAGTGCGACTTTTGTATGGTGTGCTAGAGGAAGTGAACATTATCACAAGAAGCGCAAAGATTATAAATTTGGGTTCCGATCAAATTTATGTGGAGAAGGCAGCTTCAACATGCTTGGATTTCATAAATGGGGATTATGATTTTATTAGTTTTTGCGGGCGTCATGCGATGGAACGTAATTTTCAGCGGACAAGGATTGCGTATGGGTGTCAGGTGATTGGGAGCCGCAGGGGAACTTCCAGTCATCAGTACAATCCTGCAGTGATTATCGCAGACAAAGACGCGACGGAGGAGATGGGCAGTTGCTATGGTATGGTTTTTGTCTACAGTGGAAATTTTAAGTGTGAGGTGGAGCGAGATCAGTATGGACAGACAAGAGCCTTGATGGGGTTAAATAGTGATCTGTTTCACTATCCGCTTGAAAAAGGGGAAACATTATTGATACCAGAGACAATTTTGTGTTATTCAGACGAAGGGTTTGGCACATTGTCAAGACGGTATCACCAGTGTATAAGGAGACATCTTTGCAGAGGAAAATACAGTTGTCAGTCAAGACCAGTGTTAATTAATAGCTGGGAGGCAGCCTATTTTGATTTTGACGGTGAGACAATCTATCACTTGGCGGAAGAAGCAGCGGAACTTGGGATTGATATGGTGGTGATGGATGACGGTTGGTTTGGCAAGCGCAATGACGATAACAGCGGTCTTGGCGATTGGCAGGTCAATGAGGAGAAACTTGGCTGTACATTGGGAGAACTGATTCGGCGCATCAATGCCATTGGAATAAAGTTTGGCATTTGGATAGAGCCGGAAATGGTATCGGAGGACAGCGATATTTATCGCAATCACCCTGACTGGGCAATTCAAATTCCGGGGAGAAAACCAGTTCGCGCACGAAATCAATTAGTGCTTGATTTTTCCAGAAAAGATGTGCGGGACTATATTTTTAACCAGATTTGCAGCGTGCTTGACCAAGGGAATATCGAGTATGTAAAGTGGGATATGAACCGAAGTCTCACGGATATATATTCTATGGAAAATGCACAGGGAAAAGTGACGTATGATTATGTGCTTGGCGTGTATGATTTTTTGGAACGATTAATGCAGCGTTATCCAGATATGTTGATAGAGGGTTGTAGTGGAGGCGGCGGCAGGTTTGATGCAGGAATGTTGTACTATACACCACAAATCTGGTGCAGTGATAATACAGACGCGGTGGACCGTCTGCGTATTCAATATGGGACATCGTTCTTTTATCCAATTTCCGTGGTTGGCTCGCATGTGTCCGCGGTTCCAAATCACCAGACAGGAAGGAGTGTCAGTCTAAATACGCGAGGCGTGGTTGCAATGGCGGGCACGTTTGGATATGAATTAAATCCTAAGACACTTTCCAGTGAAGAAAAAGAAGAGATTAAAGGGCAGATTATACGCTATAAAAAATATGAGGCGCTAATTTGTAAAGGGGACTATTATCGTTTGTCGAATCCATTTGCAGATGCGTATGTGGCATGGGAAACTGTGTCAGAGGATAAAAAACAAGTGTTGCTTAGCGTGGTAATGCAGGAGATTCACGGAAATATGACAGTGAATTATGTTCGACTAAAAGGGCTAAATCCAGATGCTGTTTACAAGAATGCAGAGACAGGGACATGCTATTATGGCTCTGCACTAATGGCAGCAGGATTGCCAATGCCAGTTGAGATGGGAGAGTATCAGGCGTATCAGATTTATATGGAGGCGTTGTAAGAAGGTGAAAAAACAGGGCTTTTGGCCCTGTTTTTTACGCGGATTTATTTTTTGTATTGTCTTTTCTTCTTCCTTTGGAACGTCTTTTATGAAAATGTTTTTTCGTATTGATAGAAGCTTGCTGCAATGTAGATTCCGATAGGTCTTCTTGCTGTGGCTTTGTCTCCGCGGCCTTGTCTAAGTTCTTTTGGGCGGTGGAAAGCATTAGTTTAATGCGGTTGAGCTGATTGACTTCTGAAGCCCCTGGGTCATAGTCAATAGCGACAATATTAGCCTCTGGGTGACGTTTCCGCAATTCCTTAATCACACCTTTGCCAACAACGTGGTTTGGCAGACAGCCAAAAGGTTGTGTACATACAATATTCGGAGTATCTGTATGGAGCAATTCAAGCATTTCCCCTGTGAGGAACCAGCCTTCGCCTGTCTGGTTGCCAAGGGAGACAATCTCTTGTGCATTTTTTGCTGTCTCATAGATGTCAGCAGGCGGGATAAAGTGTTTGCTTGCAGCAAATGCGTCGCTCATTGGTTTTCTAAGTGTTTGGATTGCTTTAATTCCAAGTTTGCAAAGCTTTGCAGCTTTTTTGCTGGTGCCAAGGTTTTCTGCCTTGTAAAGCTGATTATAAAAGCAGTAGAACATAAAATCCATCAAGTCGGGCACAACTGCCTCAGCGCCTTCGTGTTCTAGTAATTCTACAAGTTGGTTGTTTGCAGCAGGAGAAAATTTAACCAAAATCTCACCAACAATTCCCACACGTGGTTTCTTAATATTTAAAGTAGGAATTGCGTCAAACTCCGCAATCATTTCACGACACATTTTTTTGTAGGTGTAAAATGACAGGTATTTACGACTAAGGAAGTCGCAACACTTTTGAATCCATTTCTGGTGCACTGCATCAACAGAACCAGAGACAGCCTCATAAGGGCGCATTCTGTAGACACATCGCATAAAAATATCACCAAAATTCACAGCATAGATTGCGCGCAGCAATAGCATTGGCGTTAATTGAAAGCCCGGGTTGCTCTCTAATTTTGAAAGACTGATAGAGATAACCGGAATATGTTGGTAGCCCGCCTTTTCAAGTGCGCGGCGGATAAATCCAATATAATTTGTTGCGCGACAGCCGCCACCTGTCTGTGACATTACAACAGCAAGATGATCGGTATCATATTTGCCGGAAAGCACTGCCTCCATAATCTGTCCAACGACCAATAAAGATGGATAACAAGCGTCGTTATTGACATATTTTAATCCCATATCAATGCTACCTCTGTTGTCATTGTTGAGCACAACTAGATTATAACCACATCTTCGGAAAGTTGGCTCAAGCAAATCAAAGTGAATCGGAGACATTTGCGGGCAGAGTATGGTATAATTTTTGCGCATTTCTTTTGTAAAAAGAACTCTTTTTATGCTGCTAGGCTGAATTGTTCGTTCTTGATGACGTTCCTCGCGCACACGAATGGCTGAAAGCAGAGAGCGAATACGAATACGCGCCGCACCAAGATTATTTACCTCGTCAATTTTTAGACAAGTATAAATTTTGCCTGAACCGGTTAAAATATCGTTTACTTGGTCTGTGGTGACAGCATCAAGTCCACAGCCAAAAGAGTTTAGCTGAATTAAGTCTAAGTCGTCTCGCGTTTTGACATAGCTTGCTGCGGCATAAAGTCTTGAGTGATACATCCATTGGTCAGACACAATTAGCGGGCGCTCTGGTTTTGCTAAGTGCGATATTGCGTCTTCTGTGAGCACTGCAATTCCATAAGAATTGATTAGCTCAGGAATACCGTGGTTAATTTCTGGGTCAATATGATAGGGCCGACCTGCAAGTACAATGCCGCGTGTATGGTTTTTCTCAAGATATGTAAGAACCTCCTCCCCTTTTCGGGACATATCTTTTCGCGCGTTGTCAAGTTCCTGCCATGCCGCATTGACAGCCTCTCTTAACTCATCAATAGAAATATCTGGAAATTCTTTTTCTAGTGATTGTAAAATCAGGGCAGGCTCGCGAAAAGACATAAATGGATTTTTAAACACGACTTCGCCGCGTTCAATCGCTTCCACATTGTTCTTAATATTTTCAGAATAAGAGGTTACAATTGGGCAGTTGTAGTGATTGTTTGCCTCGTCAAACTCATTTCGCTCATAAAACAGTGCAGGATAAAAGATAAAGTCTACGTTTTGTTTGATAAGCCATTCCACATGACCATGTGCAAGTTTTGCAGGATAGCATTCGGACTCGCTTGGTATAGATTCAATGCCCATCTCATAAATTTTTCTATTTGACAGCGGTGAGAGCACCACTTGATATTTAAGTTTTGTAAAGAACGTAAACCAAAAAGGGTAGTTCTCATACATATTCAATACTCTTGGTATTCCTACGCGCCCACGCGCTGCCTCGCTTTCCGAGAGTGGTGTGTAGGAGAACAATCTTTCTAGTTTATACGCAAATAAGTTTGGAATGTTATTGTCTGTTTTTGTTTTCCCTAGACCGCGTTCGCAGCGGTTGCCGGATATGTAACTTCTGCCATCGGAGAATTTGTTGACAGTCAGACGGCAGGAGTTCGTACAGCCTTTGCATTTTACAAGCGAAGTAGTAAAAGCAAGTTCATTAATCTGGTCAATGCTCAACATGGTGGTTGATTTTTCTACAGCGGATTGATAGCGCTCCCTTGCGATTAGCGCGGCGCCAAATGCGCCCATAATGCCTGCAATGTCAGGGCGAATCACTTCACAGTTTGCTATCTTTTCAAAACTGCGCAGCACTGCATCATTGTAGAATGTTCCGCCTTGCACAACAATATTTTTACCAAGTTCGCTTGCATCAGAGACTTTAATTACTTTAAACAAGGCATTTTTTATAACAGAGTAGGCAAGACCAGCAGAAATATCAGAAACCTCTGCGCCTTCTTTTTGTGCCTGTTTTACCTTAGAATTCATAAATACAGTACAGCGTGTGCCAAGGTCAATTGGATGTTTTGCAAAAAGCGCTGCTTTTGCAAAATCTTGCACACTATAATTCAAGGATTTTGCAAAGGTCTCAATAAAGGAACCACAGCCAGAAGAACATGCTTCGTTGAGTTGCACGGAGTCTACTGTCTGGTTTTTGATTTTGATACACTTCATATCCTGACCGCCAATGTCAATAATGCAATCTACAGCAGGATTGAAAAAGGCAGCGGCATAATAGTGTGCCACCGTTTCGACTTCGCCCTCGTCTAACATAAAGGCAGCTTTGAATAATGCTTCTCCATATCCTGTAGAGCAAGAGTGAACAATGGATGCATCATCAGGCAACAGGCGATATATTTCTTGTATAGAAGCAATAGCAGTATTTAATGGACTTCCGTTGTTATTGCTATAAAATGAATATAATAGTGTTCCGTCTTCTGCAACCACTGCAATCTTGGTAGTGGTAGACCCTGCATCAATGCCTAAAAAGCATTTTCCATGATAGTTACTTAAGTTTGCATTTTTCACATGATAGGAACGATGTCTTGCCTGAAAGGTTTTGTATTCTGCCTCGTTGGAGAACAGAGGTTCCATACGGGCAACTTCAAATTCCATTTTAATGTCAGAAGAAAGTTTTTTTACCATTTCAGACATAGAAAAATAGGTTTCTTTTTTGGCGTTGAGTGCCGAGCCAATTGCGGCAAAAAGATGTGCGTTTGCAGTGTCAATAATATGCTCCTCGTCTAGCTTTAAAGTGCGGATAAATGCTGCTTTCAGCTCGGAAAGAAAATGCAGCGGTCCGCCCAAAAACGCCACATGACCGCGGATTGGTTTTCCGCAGGCAAGTCCGCTGATGGTCTGATTGACCACTGCCTGAAAAATGGAGGCTGACAAGTCTTCTTTGGTTGCGCCTTCATTAATCAAAGGTTGAATATCTGTCTTGGCAAATACCCCGCAGCGCGCTGCAATGGTATAAAGTGATTTATAATTTTTGGCATACTCGTTTAGACCCGATGCATCTGTCTGAATCAGTGAAGCCATCTGGTCAATAAAAGAGCCTGTGCCACCGGCGCAGATGCCGTTCATGCGCTGTTCCACATTACCGCCTTCAAAATAGATAATTTTGGCGTCTTCACCGCCAAGCTCGATAGCGACATCTGTCTTAGGGGCAAGTTCTTGCAGCGAGGTAGACACAGCAATCACTTCCTGCACAAAGGGCACGCCTAAATGATTGGCAAGAGTTAATCCACCAGAACCAGTTATCATTGGATGAAGCGTTAAGTTTCCAAGTTTTGCGTAAGCATCTTGCAAAAGCGAGGAGAGCGTCTCCCGAATATTGGCATAATGGCGTTTGTAGTCAGAGAAGAGCAGATTGTGTTCTGCATCTAAGATGGCGACTTTTACCGTAGTTGAGCCAATATCAATTCCTAGTGTATAAAACTCCTTATTTTTTTTATTCATGTAAATAACCATGCCTTTCTAAAATGATATATAGGAACTATATGCAATGAAATTCAAGAATGCCAGTGGCATTTTTGCTGCAGCGTGCATGTCAATAAGCTGACATATTTACAAGTTGGCACACCTGCAATTCTGTACTCGACTTTTTTAACATACTTCTGCTATTATACGACAGTGGCACGCAAAACGCAATAAACCACTTGATTAAAAGTTCGTGAAAACTTTATACTTTTTTGGAAAAATTTAACGAAATTTTTTGGGGACAAACAACAAATTGTTATATATGTATGAAGAAACTGGCGAAAATAATACTGTAAATCTAAAAAAAGTATTATTTTTCCATTGGTTAAATTTAGATTGGTTTACATTTTTTGTTGTGAATGATATACTGAGAAGACAAGTGAATTTTAAAGGTGAAAGGCAGGAGTGTAAAAATGAATTTTCTGAATAAAATGGAGCGGAAGTTTGGAAAATACGCAATACCGAATCTATCACTATACTTGATATTAGGGTATGTGTTGGGATACGCAATGCGATATATCAATCCAGCAATTGTGGATTTTCTAACCTTAAATCCATATCTAATACTGCATGGTCAAATCTGGCGGCTTGTCACATGGATTCTTATACCGCCGTCAAGTCTGGATCTCTTGACGATTGTAATGTTAATGTTCTATTATTCTGTGGGGACAAATCTTGAGCGGACATGGGGAACATTTTATTATAATGTATATCTTTTGATGGGAATGCTCTTCACTATTATTGGAAGCTTTTTAATTATGGGAATCAGTTATATTCCTGGGTTCCGCCGCTACTATGAAATGAGAACTATTTTGTATGGAACAGAAACTTATTTTCTGCTTGTGGCACGCAGCTTTAGCACTTATTTTGTCAATATGTCTATTTTCTTGGGTTTTGCGGCGACATTTCCAGATGTGCAGGTGCTGTTAATGTTTATTATTCCTATCAAGGTAAAGTGGATGGGAATTGCCTATGCAGTCCTTTTGGGAATACAATTTTTGCAGAGTGATCTTGTGGGCAAGATTATTATTGGCGCATCTCTTTTAAATTTTGTTCTGTTTTTCTTAATGACACGAAGCGGAATTGGTATGCGTATCTCGCCGCGGCAAGTTAAGAGACGACATGATTACAATCGGGAAGTGAAACGGGCAAAGCCAGCGAGCGTAGCAAAGCACAAGTGTGCGATTTGTGGCAAGAACAGTGAGGACAATCCAGAAGCAGAATTTCGTTTTTGCTCCAAGTGCAATGGAAATTATGAATATTGTCAGGACCACCTTTTTACACATACACATGTCAAGTGAATAAATTTGTAATCGTTCAGACAGGTCTGCGCATTTACTGCGCTGACCGTACAAAAATATAAAGCTTGAGAGCAAAAATCCCATCGCCAAAGACGATTTTCAATGGATTTTTGCAGTAACAGGTCAGCTTGTCTGAACTGTTACATAAATTTTGAGATGTTATTTAAAGGAGGGGAATTATATAGCATGGAGTTTAATCATATAAATTTTGCGCAAGTTCTTGAGGAGCTAAGAGACACAGCGCGACTTCAGGGAAATATGTTGACAAGCGAGCAGCTTAAAGAGGCTTTTGACCAGTGGAAGCTGGACAAGGAACAGATGACATTGGTACAAAATTATTTTCGCAGTCATCATATTGGTATTGACGAGTTAGGAGATTTGGAGGAGAATCTTTCGGGGGAAGATGCTAATTTTCTGGAAATGTATCTGGAAGAGTTAAGAGCGCTTCCAACTGTGTCAGACGGCGAAAAGCGCGCTGTAATGATGTCTGCGTTTGCCGGCGATAAAAATGCGCAAGCGAAATTAATAGAAATCTTTTTGCCGCAGGTGGTGGAAATTTCTAAACTCTATGCGGGGCAGGGTATATTTGTGGAGGACTTAATTGGCGAGGGAAATGTCGCTGTCACCGCGGCTGTATCTATGCTAGACTGTGTGGAGGGCATTGACGAGATAGAGGGCTTTGTTGGCAAAATGATTATGGATGCGATGGAGGAGCTTATTCGCGAGGGCTCAGACAATTATCAATTTGATGAGAATGTGCTAAATAAGGTGAATGATGTGAATGACAAGGCAAGAGAGCTGTATGACAGTTTTCTTCGGAAAGTCACAGTGGGAGAAGTTGCGCAAGAACTTGGCATCTCGGAGGATGAAGTGCGGGAGGCAATGGAGTTTTCCGCCAATCGAATTGACTATATTGCACAATAGAGGGACTGGCATGGAGATACAAAACAATCATGATTTTAAATATGTGATTCAGGATACCAATTGTGTTTATTTTGGCAGAGAACTGACGTACGCAGAGATGATGGACAAGGAAGATGTGCCATTTAAACTAAAAGCAGTGATTAACGCACATATTGCAAGAGAGACTGACTTGAATCGAAAGATGGCAGACCATATTTTGGAGATAACGGAAAGTGCATTTTCCTATCGTATTTTTGAACAATTAAAATTGACGGTGCGTGTTTGCTATAAAACCACCAAAAAGGGATTTGGCGGCAAAATAAAAGAAAAATGGGTGCACAAAACATGTTCCATTGGACAGTTTTGCAAGGAGTACCGCGAAAAGACAGTGCAGGGTGAGGTGATGATTGAGGATTTTTCTATCTCAAAACTTGCCTTGTTAGCCTTAAGCATATAGGAATATAGATAGAAAGGACTATTTAAGAATGAAAAAAATTGAGGACTTGACAGCTTACGAAGTAATTGAGAACAGGCAGATTGATGATATTGGCGCTATGAGTTGGCTTTTGCGGCATAAAAAGACAGGCGCAAGGATTGCGCTGCTGCAAAACGAGGATGAGAATAAAGTTTTTTATATTGGATTTCGCACGCCACCCACAGATTCCACAGGCGTACCACATATTGTGGAGCACACTGTCCTTTGCGGGTCTAGGGATTTTCCGGTCAAGGACCCTTTTGTGGAGCTTGTAAAAGGGTCTCTTAACACCTTTTTAAACGCTATGACATACAGTGACAAGACGGTCTATCCAGTTGCAAGCTGTAATGACAAAGATTTTCAGAATTTAATGCATGTTTATCTCGACGCAGTATTTTATCCCAATATTTATCAGGAGAAAAAGATATTTCAACAGGAAGGCTGGCATTATGAGATGGAAGATGCGAACAGTCCACTTACCTTGAATGGTGTAGTTTACAATGAGATGAAAGGGGCTTTTTCGTCGCCAGATGAAGTGCATGACAGGGAAGTATTTAGTTCCCTATTTCCAGATACGCCATATGGAGTGGAATCTGGTGGAGACCCTAAAATAATTCCAGAACTTAAGTACGAACAATTCCTAGAATTTCATAGAAGATATTACCATCCGTCAAACAGTTATCTTTATCTATATGGAAATATGGATATGGCAGAAAAATTAGAATGGATTGATGAGAATTATCTAAGTCGCTTTGACAAGCTTGAGATTGATTCTGTATTAAGACAGCAGGAGGCTTTTGAAAAGCCAGTTGAGGTATACAAGGAATATCCAATTATGGACGGAGAGTCTTTGGAAGATAATACGTATCTCTCATACAATACGGTTGTGGGGACAAGCCTTGACAAAGAGTTATATTATGCAATGCAAATTTTGGAGTATGCACTGTGTTCTGCCTCCGCGGCTCCTTTAAAACTTGCGTTAATCCATAAAAATATTGGCACAGAGGTCTATTCTGTGTATAATAATGAAATATATCAGCCATATTTTTCTATTGTGGCAAAAAATGCAAATGCTTCCCAGAAGGAGGCGTTTGTCCAGACAATTGAGAGTGAGCTTGCCCGCATTGCGAAGGAGGGCATTGATAAGAAATCGTTGCTTGCAGGATTAAACTATTACGAGTTTCGATACAGAGAGGCGGATTTTGGTTCCTATCCAAAAGGGTTGATGTATGGACTACAGATGTTTGATTCTTGGCTGTATGATGACCATATGCCATTTGATATGATTGAGGCAATTGGCGTTTTTAAGGATTTAAGAGAGAAGATTGATACAAATTATTTTGAAAATTTAGTGGAGAAGTATCTTATAAACAACCAGCACAAATCTATTTTGGTGGTGGCACCCAAAGAAGGGCTTACCGCAAAGGAAGAAAAAGAACTGACAGAGAAACTTGCCGCATATAAGGCGAAGCTGTCTGCGGAAGAAATTGCACAGATTGTTGCAGATACAAAGGCGCTGCGCGCATATCAAGAAGAGGAGGATGCGCCGGAGAAACTTGCTTTGATACCAATGTTAAAGCGCGAGGACATGAAAAAGGGAGCGGAAGATTTTGTAAATGAGCTTCGCAGCATTGGAGACACAAAGGTTTTGTTTCATGAGATTCAGACAAATGGAATTGGCTATATTAAGTTTATCTTTGATGCTGCCAATATTCCAGCAGAATTGTTTTCCTATATTGGAATCTTAAAAAATGTATTGGGATACATTGACACAGAACAATACAGTTATGGTGAACTTTGCAATGAAATTAATATTCATACAGGGAATATTGTGAGCAGTGTGAACACTTATGTGAATGCAAAGAAGCTTGACGAGTACAAGCTTACCTTTGAGATAAAGACAAAGGCCATGTATGATGAGTTACCAGTGGCATTTGCACTGATGACAGAGATTATGACAGCTTCAAAATTTACAGACGAGGGTAGGATTCTTGAGATTCTTGAGGAGTTAAAGTCGGTTATGCAGGCGAATTTACTCTCTGCTGGACATACGTTTGCCGCGGTGCGGGCAATGTCGTATTTTAGTGAGACAGCGGCTGTGTCAGAGCTTGTGAATGGTCTGCCTTGCTATCGGATGCTTGAGCAGTTGACAGAGGATTTTGACGCCAATAAGAAAGAATTGATTGCAAAGTTAGAGGAGCTAACAAAGTGTATCTTCCGACCAGAAAATCTGTTGGTTGACATTACAGCCACAGAAGAGGGATTTGAGCGCATCAAGGAGCTTGTACCGCCAATGAGGGCAAAACTTTTTACTGTGCCAGTTAAAAAAGAACTTTTTGCAATCTCTACTGTAAAGAAAAACGAGGCATTTTCCACGTCAGCGCAGATTCAGTATGTGTGCAGGGCTGGAAATTATATGCGAAATACAGACTATGCATATACAGGTGCGCTGCGTGTATTAAAAGTAATGCTGTGTTATGATTATCTCTGGGTTAATGTGCGTGTCAAAGGCGGTGCATATGGCTGTATGTGTAATTTTGGAAAGACAGGAGATAGTTATCTTGTGTCATACAGAGACCCAAATTTGAAAAAAACAGTTGACATTTTTGAGAAAACAAGCGATTATTTAAGAGAATTTACTGCGGATGAGCGCACAATGACAAAGTATATTATCGGTGCTGTCAGTGATATGGATGTGCCAATGACGCCGGCTGCGAAGGGAAGCCGTTCTTGTGGTGCGTATTTGACAAATCTTGATTTTGCAGAAGTGCAACACGAACGAGATGAGGTACTTTCTTGTAGTCAAGAAGATATTAGAAGGCTTGCGGGCTATCTCGATGCGATTATGGCAGAAGAAGCTGTCTGCGTGGTGGGAAATGGTCAGGCAATTGAGGAAGATAAAGAATTGTTTATGAAAGTGCAAAACTTAGTAACAGTTCAGACAAGCTGACCTGTTACTGCAAAAATCCATAATTATTTAGAATAGGAAATGGTATGATGAAGGAAACGCATAAGTCAGGCTTTGCCGCGCTGATTGGCAGACCGAATGTGGGAAAATCGACGTTGATGAACTGTTTAATTGGACAAAAAATTGCGATAACGTCGAAGAAACCACAGACCACTAGAAATCGCATACAGACTGTGTACACCTCTGAGGAAGGACAAATTGTCTTTGTGGATACGCCAGGGATTCACAAGGCAAAAAATAAGTTGGGGGATTACATGGTAAATGTGGCAGAGCACAGTCTGCGGGAAGTAGATGTGATTTTGTGGCTGGTGGAGCCAACAGATTATATTGGGGCAGGAGAGCAGCATATTATCGAGGAATTAAAAAAAGTAAAAATCCCTATTATTTTAGTGATTAACAAGATTGATACCGTGAAAAAGGAACAGCTTCTTGCGTATATTGATATTTACAGAAAACAGCTTGACTTTGTGGAAATTGTGCCAGTGTCGGCATTAAAGAAAGATAACACAGATGTTTTAATTGCGCAGATTATGAAATATTTGCCAGAAGGTCCTGCATTTTATGATGAGGATACCATTACAGACCAGCCGACACGACAGATTGTGGCGGAGCTTATTCGGGAGAAGGTGCTGCGCAGTATTGACGAGGAGATTCCGCATGGTGTGGCAGTGACAATTGAGTCCATAAAATATGGCAAAAAACTGGTTGATATTAATGCGACAATTATTTGCGAGCGGGACTCGCACAAGGGAATTATTATTGGAAAGGGCGGACAGATGCTCAAAAAGATTGGCTCTTTGGCACGCCCTGAAATTGAGGATTTGTTGGAGCAGCATGTCAATCTTCAGCTTTGGGTGAAGGTGAAAAAAGATTGGCGTGACAGTGATTTCCTTATTAAGAACTTTGGATATGATCCCAGAGAAAATGAATCGGGATAATGAATAAAATCGTTCCATAAGCACACCCTATTAATGTGGTATACACAATACGGAAAGGGAAGGAACGATCAATCAATGCACGAGGATGGATGGAGCCGGTTTATGCAGACAGGACAGGTATATGACTATCTGGCTTACAAGGGGCATCCTGAGATGGAAGAAGCCAAAAGTAAGGCAGGAGAGACACATGAGTACAGCGATGCAGGATTTCGTAATACTGACAGGAATTGTTATCAAGGCAGAACCGATTGGGGAATATGATAAAAGAATAGTAATACTGACAAAAGAGAGAGGAAAAATATCAGCCTTTGCCCGGGGAGCCAGAAGACCAGGCAACAGGCTGATGGCTCCTACCAATCCCTTTTCCTTCGGACAGTTTCAGTTCTATGCAACCAGAAATGCTTACACATTGTCGGAGGCGGAGATTACAAATTATTTTGAGGAGCTAAGACATGATTTTAAAGGTGCATATTATGGAATGTACTTTTTAGAGATTGCAGATTATTATACAAGGGAAAACAGTGATGAGACAGCAATGCTCAAGCTTTTATACCAATCATTGCGCGCGCTAACCGCACAGAATTTTGATAATAAACTGGTGCGATTTATATTTGAGTTAAAGGCTGTTGTGCTCAATGGCGAGTTTCCAGGCCGAGCGACAAACGACACTCTTTTGGAGTCCACAGCATACACGATTGATTACATAATGAAAACACCTGTTGAGAGGCTTTTTTCGTTTCAAGTAACGGCAGAAGTATTGCAGGAATTGGGAGCTTATAGCAGGAAAGTTTGTCAAAATATTATGGACAAAAATTTTAAAAGTCTTGAAATACTTGAAAATATAGATGAATTTGTTTATAATAAAACGCAGTGAAAAATATAAATCTTTTGTGAGTGATATGGAGATAAGAATGAAAAGGTTTTTGAGGGTAGGAAATACTATCGTTGCAATGTTTTGCTGTTGTGTATTGTGTTGTGTTGCCTGTGGGGAAGTAATACCCGAGGAAGAAATGACAGAATCTGGATTAGAGACATCAACGACATCAACAATTTCTATAAAAAAAGATGGAACCATCTTGAGCAAAATTGTTGAAGCATTTACAGAACAGAACTATTATGAGGTGGATGGATTAAAGACTATGATTGAGTCTTCCATTGCGGAGTATCAGACAGAAAATGCTGCGGCGCAAGTAAAATTAAAGAGCTGTAAGGCAAAAGGCGATAACGTAAATGTGGAGATGGAGTTTGGCGATTATCAAACTTATGCAGGTTTTAATGACGAAAGCTTTTTTGCTGGGACAGTGCAGGCGGCAAACAAGGCAGGCTTTGATTTGAATATGACCCTAAAAGGAGCGCAGGCAGAGAACACAACAATCTCAAAACAGGATCTTTTGGGAATGGGTGATAATCATATTGTGATTATGGAACCGTCAGCCGAGGCAGAAGAAATCACACAGACTGTGCGCGTGGAATGTTTTGATGATATTTTATATGTGGGAGACGGTGTTACAGTCACTGGAAAGAAAAGTGCAGATGTAACAATCTCAGATGGCTATAAAGTAATTGTGTTTCGATAAAGGACAAGCAAGTAAGACAAAATAGAATGAGGTTAGGAGACAAGCGAGATGGAAAAGACATTGGACAAAATTGTAGCTTTATCAAAAAGCAGAGGATTTGTATATCCTGGTTCAGAGATTTATGGTGGACTTGCCAACACATGGGATTATGGAAATCTTGGCGTTGAGTTAAAAAACAATGTAAAACGGGCATGGTGGCAGAAATTTATTATGGAAAATCCATACAATGTAGGTGTGGATTGCGCAATTTTAATGAATCCGCAGACATGGGTGGCATCTGGCCATCTTGGTGGTTTTTCTGACCCTCTGATGGACTGCAAAGAATGTCATGAGCGTTTTCGTGCAGACAAACTGATTGAAGACTATGCAAGTGAGAATGGTATTCCTTTAGAGAAGCCAATTGATGCTTTTTCGCAGGAGGAAATGAAGAATTTTATTGAGGAGAAACAGATTCCTTGTCCGACTTGCGGCAAGCACAATTTTACAGATATTAGACAGTTTAATTTGATGTTTAAGACCTTTCAAGGCGTGACAGAAGACGCTAAAAATACTGTTTATTTAAGACCGGAAACCGCACAGGGGATCTTTGTAAATTTTAAGAATGTACAGAGAACTTCTCGAAAGAAAATTCCTTTTGGTATTGGTCAGATTGGTAAATCGTTTCGCAATGAGATTAGTCCGAGTAATTTTACATTCCGCACACGAGAGTTTGAACAGATGGAGCTTGAATTTTTCTGCGAACCGGGTACTGATCTTGAGTGGTTTCAGTATTGGAGAGGGTTCTGTCGCGATTGGCTTGTAAGTCTTGGCATCAAGGAAGAAGAGATGCGTCTGCGAGACCATGCGCCAGAGGAATTGTGTTTTTACTCAAAAGGAACAACAGATATTGAATATTTGTTCCCTTCTATTGGCTGGGGTGAACTTTGGGGCATTGCGGATAGAACAGACTATGATTTGACACAGCATCAAAATACTTCTGGGCAGGATATGTCCTACTTTGATGATGAGAAGAAGGAAAAATACATACCATATGTTATTGAACCGTCGCTTGGTGCAGATCGCGTGGTGCTTGCTTTTCTCTGTGCAGCATATGATGAGGAGGAAATTGGTGAGGGCGATATGCGGACAGTGCTTCATTTTCACCCTGCAATTGCGCCAGTTAAGATTGGTGTATTTCCGCTTAGCAAGAAACTGAACGAAGGCGCAGAGAAGATTTTTACACAGCTTTCTAAAAAATATAATTGTGAATTTGATGATAGAGGAAATATCGGTAAGAGATACCGTCGTCAAGACGAGATTGGCACACCGTTCTGTGTGACTTATGACTTTGAGTCAGAGCAGGACAATGCGGTGACTGTGCGTTTCCGTGATTCTATGGAGCAAGTGCGCATTCCAATTAACGAGCTGGATGCATATTTTGCGGACAAGTTTGATTTTTAATGTTGTAGATTTTGGAGGAATAAGGGTGAAAGAAAAAAAAAGAAAGGGATAAAATGCAAACACATATCTTTCACCCTTTGTGTTTGCGCCTCAAGCGAAAATGCTTGCATTTTCATTTGAGGCTTGGTGCAAATTGTGAAAAACTATGGAGTAAACGAGCTTCGGAGAATGTTTCTTGAATTTTTCGAGAGCAAAGAACATTTGGCAATGAAAAGCTTTTCGCTGGTGCCGCACAACGATAATAGTCTGTTGATTATCAATTCAGGAATGGCGCCTTTAAAACCATATTTTACAGGACAGGAGATACCGCCAAGACGTCGCGTGACAACTTGCCAAAAGTGCGTTCGGACAGGCGATATTGAGAATGTGGGAAAGACAGCAAGACATCTTACTTTTTTTGAGATGCTAGGCAATTTTTCATTTGGAGATTACTTTAAAAAAGAAGCACTTACTTGGAGCTGGGAATTTTTGACAAAAGTGGTGGGGCTAGATCCAGAGAGACTTTATCCCTCGATTTATTGTGAAGATGAAGAAGCTTACAATATATGGGTCAATGAAATTGGTGTGCCTGCGGAAAAGATTACACGTTTTTACCGAGATCCAGAAACTGGAGAGTGTGATAATTTCTGGGAACATGGTGCTGGTCCTTGCGGTCCTTGCTCTGAAATTTATTATGATAGAGGTATGAAATATGGTTGCGGTAAACCAGACTGCAAGGTTGGCTGTGATTGTGACCGCTTTATAGAAGTTTGGAACAATGTCTTTACGCAGTTTGACGGCGATGGCAAGGGACATTATGAGGAACTTGCGCAAAAAAATATTGATACAGGTATGGGATTGGAACGTCTTGCAGTTGTGGTTCAAGATGTGGATTCTGTCTTTGACATCAATACAATGAAGGCGATACGAGACAAAGTGTGTACTGTGGCTGGGATAACCTATCAGGAAGATGAGAAGAAAGATGTATCCATTCGACTAATCACCGATCATATTCGTTCTGCGACGTTTATGGTATCCGATGGCATTATGCCAACCAATGAAGGACGCGGATATGTGTTACGGCGCATTATTCGCCGTGCAGCGCGTCACGGAAGAATGCTTGGGATTGAGGGTACTTTTATGGCGGATTTTGCAAAGACTGTGATTGAAGAGTGCAAAGACGGCTATCCAGAACTTGATGAGAAAAAGGACTTTATTTTTAAGGTATTGACGCAGGAGGAAGAAAAGTTTAGCAGGACAATTGACCAAGGACTTGCAATTCTTTCTGATATGGAAGAAAAGATGCAGGTGGCCGGCGAGACAGTTCTTTCTGGTGACAATGCATTTAAACTGTATGATACTTATGGATTTCCAGTGGATCTTACCTGCGAGATTTTGGAGGAGAAAGGCTTTTCCATAGACGAGAAAGGGTTTCACAGTGCGATGGAGGCACAGCGCACCAAGGCGAGAACTACACGGAAAGAGACAAATTACATGGGGGCAGATGCGACGGTTTACGACTCGATTGATCCAGCTATCACAACTGTGTTTGTAGGGTATGATACGCTTGAGGCCACCTCAAAAGTTTCTGTGCTCACAACAGAGAGCGAGCTTGTGGAGGCACTTTCTGACGGGGAGATGGGCACAATCATTGTAGATGAAACGCCTTTTTATGCGACGATGGGTGGACAGCAAGGGGATAAAGGAACGATTACCACTACATCTGGTGAATTTGTAGTGGAAGACACTGTAAAGTTGCTTGGTGGAAAAGTTGGGCATATTGGCAAAATGACACGCGGTATGATGAAAGTGGGAGATGAGGTTACACTACATGTTGACACAGCACTCCGCACAAAGATTTGCAAAAATCATTCCGCGACACATTTATTACAGAAGGCACTTCGTGAGGTGCTTGGGACACATGTACAGCAGAAGGGTTCTTACCAAGACGGAGAGCGCACGCGTTTTGACTTTAGCCATTTTGAGGCATTGACTGCGGATGAGTTGGCGGCAGTTGAGCGAATGGTCAATGAGAAAATTGCCGAGAACATTGCTGTGGAGACACAGGTGATGACAATGGATGAGGCGAAGAAAACAGGTGCGATGGCACTGTTTGACGAGAAGTACGGCGAGACAGTGCGTGTCGTATCTATGGGGGATTTCTCCAAGGAATTTTGCGGTGGTACGCATGTAAAAAATACAGGAAATATCACGACTTTTAAGATTGTGTCCGAGAGTGGTATTGCGGCGGGGGTACGCCGTATTGAGGCGCTGACTGGCGACAATGTGTTTGCGTATTATCAAAATCTGGAGCATGAGCTTGCAGCAGCAGCAAAAGTCGCAAAGACAACACCTGCAAATTTAATAGAAAAGATTGAACATATGATGGCAGAACTCAAATCCTTGCAGAGTGAGAATGAGGCACTCAAGAGCAAGGCAGCGAAGGAAGCGCTGGGAGATGTCATGAATCAAGTGACAGATGTAAAGGGCGTAAAGTTATTGGCAGCGCGCGTTGATGGTGTGGATATGAACGGTTTGAGAGAGCTTGGCGATCAACTGAAGGCAAAGCTTGGCGAAGGGGTTGTTGTGCTGGCGTCTGGCGTGGAAGGAAAAGTCAATCTTGTAGCGATGGCGACAGATGAAGCGATGTCAAAAGGTGCTCATGCCGGAAATCTTATTAAGGGAATTGCAGAGATTGTAGGCGGAGGCGGAGGCGGGCGCCCAAATATGGCGCAAGCAGGCGGCAAAAATCCTGCTGGCATTGACAAAGCAATTGCGGAGACAAAACTTGTGCTTGAGGGGCAGCTTAAATAACACAAGTAATTTAGTAACACACAAATACCATTAATTTAATAATAATTGAAAAAACTATTGACGTATGTGCGATTTGTGATATAATCGAGATGTGCAATTAAATATACCCGAACAGTCTAGCACACAATAATAGAGGCTGGAGGGAGGTTAGGTGTGATAGCATGTCAAATGTAATCGTTAAAGAAAACGAGACTTTGGATAGCGCTTTACGCAGATTTAAGAGAAGTTGCGCTAAAGCCGGGATTCAGCAGGAAATCCGTAAAAGAGAGCATTATGAAAAGCCGAGCGTAAAACGCAAGAAGAAGTCTGAAGCAGCTAGAAAGCGTAAATATAATTAATTTTAATTAATTGAATCGGGGTCCTTGGCTGTTAGGCCAAGGACTTTTGCGTGAATGGGGGGATTGAAAGATGGAAAAAATATCTTTGTGGATGAGCAAGTTTCAGTTTGCAGGGTATGATTTATATCATTTTATTGCATGCTTTTTCCTATTTAGCATTATTGGATGGATGGTAGAGTCGGCGTATATGTCGCTTTGTAATAGAAAATTAACCAACAGAGGATTTATGACAGGACCATTTTGTCCTATCTATGGTTTTGGAGCGACGCTTGGATATATTTTTTTGCATCCGTTCGCACATAATATTATTGCGTTGTACATAGTAGGTGCGTTTCTTGCCACTTTGTTTGAATATCTGGTGGCAAAGCTTATGATGAAGCTGTTTGGTGAGGTTTGGTGGGATTATAATAATAAGTTTTGTAATTATAAAGGTGTAATCTGTTTGGAAAGTACGCTAGCGTGGGGATTGTATGCCGTTATTATTATTTCGTTTTTATTTGAAAAAGTTATTAGTTTTGTAGACAGATATCCAAGGGCTTGGGTACTAAAAACGATTGCGTTGGTTCTGGCAATGGCAGTGATTGATTTCGGTTATCATTTTGCTATGTCAGTCAAGATTAAAGAAGAGACGAGAGAAGGGCTATACGAGAAAAAAGAGGAGATTATTGACTTCTATCATAAAATGATTGGAAGGTAATGTTCGTATATGATACACATAGGAATCTAAGGAGAAGAGGGAATCTTCCTCACTTGATTAAGATAGAGAGAATATCGCATTGCGGTATTCTTTCTTTGTGAATAAGTCATATAAACTATCATATTTGCATAGATTTCATATAAGTAAGGTATAAGGACTGCTTTATGAAATGGATTCGAGAAAAGATATATAGAATGATGGCTACAACAATGCTTTTGGTCCTGTTGAGTCAGAGTATTGTTTATGCGGAGGAAACACAAAGCAGCGCTGTAAATACAACGGCTGTCAGCTTAACTTCGCCATCAGCAATTTTGATGGAAGCATCTACAGGGACTGTACTGTTTGAAAAAAATCCAGATGAGGTGCGAAGTCCAGCAAGTATTACAAAGATTATGACGTTGCTTTTAACTTTTGAAGCCCTAGAAAAAGGAAGGATTAAGCTAGAAGATGAAGTGACTACAAGTGCTTATGCAAAATCTATGGGCGGTTCACAGGTATTTCTTGACGAAGGAGAAATACAGACAGTCGATACCTTAATTAAGTGTATTACAGTGGCGAGCGGCAATGATGCATCTGTGGCAATGGCGGAGTATGTTGCGGGAAGTGAGACAGAATTTGTCAGCATGATGAATGAAAAGGCAACTCAGCTTGGTATGACAAACACGCATTTTCTTGATTGCTGTGGATTGAGTTCTGACAGCGGGCACCATACCACAGCGAGGGATGTTGCAATTATGTCCAGAGAACTTATTACAAAATATCCGCAAATTTATAAGTATACAAAAATATGGATGGAGGATATTGTCCATGTGACCAGACAGGGCAGTAAACCTTTTACATTGTCAAGCACTAACAAATTGCTAAAACAGTATCAGTGGACAACAGGATTAAAGACAGGTTCTACCAATGCGGCAAAGTATTGTTTTAGCGCTACAGCACAGAAAGATGGAATTGACTTGATCGCGGTTATTATGGGGGCACCAGATTTTAAAGTGCGGTTTTCGGAGGCGCAGAGTTTACTGGAATATGGATTTGCATTGACCCGGTTGTATGTGGATGAAAATAAGGAGATGTTGGGAGATATCCCAGTTACGGGAGGAAAGGCAGACCAACTTGCGGTGCAGCCCAAAGGAACTTTCCGGTATCTTGATGTCACAGGTGCAGATTTTAATCAAATTGATAAGAAGTATCATTATCTTGAACTTGTCACCGCGCCTGTCGAGAAAGGTGCAGAAGTCGGATATATCAGTTATAGTCTTGGTGGCAAGGAACTTGGCAGAATGCCGATTATTGCAGCGGAATCAGTACAGAAGGCATACTTTATTGATTATTTGAAAAAGATACTACTGAAATATTTGATATAGAGATGGAACAGGAGAAAAAATAGAATGCAGAGTGTATTTTGGGCGGTCATTCTGATAGTCCTGCTGTTGGCAGTGGCGTTTCTTGTAGTTGGAATGATAGATGGCAATCGATTTGTGACAGTGAAGGAGGAACTAAAATTGCCAAATCTGTCACAAGAGTGCAGATTTGTGTTAATATCTGATTTGCACAATAAAGTCTATGGGCATAAAAATGACAGGGTGGTTGCGTCCATTCAGAAGATAAAACCAGATTTTATTGTGCTGGCTGGAGATTTAATCACTGCAAAGGTGCGTGAGGATATGACACCGGGAATTGAGTTGGTGAGGGCGCTTAGCCAAAAGTATCCAATATACTATGGACTTGGAAATCATGAGTCCAGAATAAAAGAGGACCCAGAAGAGTTTGGCGAGAAGTATAAACAGTTGATAGAGGCAATATCTTGCAAAAATGTAGTGATATTGGATAATAAGGCAATTGATATACCAAAGTACAATATTCGGATAACTGGACTGAACCTTGACTTAGATTACTTTGTGCACTTTCGAGTAAAGAAGATGCAAGAGAACTATCTTCAAAAAACATTGCCCCCACAAAATTCTAGCAGGTGCAATATATTGATAGCACACAATCCAGATTATTTTGAAGAGTATGCACAATGGGGGGCGGACTTGGTGCTCTCTGGTCATGTGCATGGTGGTATTATGCGTCTGCCGCTGCTGGGTGGTGTTATTGCACCTTCCTATCGATTGTTTCCAAAGTATGATGGTGGTATATTTCGTCACGGGAAATCTTGGATGCTTTTAGGAAGAGGTTTGGGATCGCACACACTGCCATTTCGGTTTTTTAATCCAGCGGAATTGTATGAAGTGATTTTAAAACCGATCGAATAACAGTTTGCATTGCTTTTTCTCCCGATTCTATGTAAAATAAAAAGATATATATGTCTTTAATTTTACGAGAGTCGGGGGTTTTTATATGGGATTGTCTGTCAGGCTGGAGGTATTTGAGGGACCGTTGGACTTGTTGCTTTATTTGATTGAAAAAAATAAGCTCAATATCTATGATATACCGATTGTGGTTATAACAGAACAATACCTTGCATATATCAGAAACATGCAGACAGAAGATATGAATATTATGAGTGAGTTTCTTGTGATGGCGGCGACTTTGCTTGATATTAAGTGTAGAATGCTCCTCCCAAAAGAAGTCAACGAGGAGGGAGAGGAGGAAGATCCAAGAGCAGAACTTGTGCAAAAGTTACTAGAGTATAAAATGTACAAGTATATGGCGCAAGAATTACAGGACAGGCAAGTGGATGCCGCTAAGACTTGGTATAGAAAACCACTGCTGCCAAAAGAGGTTTCCATGTACCAGTACCCAATTAATTATGAAGAACTTGCAGGAGGAGTCGATCTTGTAAAGTTACATGAAATTTTTAAGGCAGTTATGCGGCGGCAGGAGGACAAAATTGACCCAGTTAGAAGTCAGTTTGGCAGGATTGAAAAAGATGAGATTAACTTGGAGGAGAAACAGATTTTTATAGAAACGTATGTGAAAAATCACAGGCGATTTAGTTTTCGGAATTTGTTGGAAAGACAAGGAAGTAGAATGGAAGTGATTGTTACTTTTATGGCAATCCTTGAAATGATGAAGCAGGGGACAATTTCAATAGAGCAGGAAGATACCTTTGCAGACATTGTTATTACATCAAGTTTAGTGGCATAAGGAGGCGGTTTCTGTGAGTGAGAAAAAGATGATGGCAGTAATCGAAGCCGTGCTGTTTGCGATGGGAGAATCCGTGGAACTTTCCAAATTAAACCATGTTCTGGAAGTACCTACAGAGCAAATTCGTGAGCTGATTGTGAGGATGAACGAGAACTATAAAAAAGAAGACCGAGGGATTCATATTGTGGAGCTTGAAGATGCAGTGCAACTTTGTACCAAGACTGGACTGTATGAGTATCTAATTAAGATGGCAAAAGCGCCGCGGAAATATACCTTGTCGGACACACTGTTGGAGACGCTTTCGATTATTGCATATAAACAGCCAGTGACAAGGCTTGAGATAGAAAAAATACGAGGGGTCAGTAGTGAACATGCACTCAATAAACTGTTGGAACTAAACTTGATACAAGAGCTTGGGCGGCTTGATGCGCCGGGGCGGCCCTTGCTTTTTGGAACAACTGAGGAATTTCTAAGAACGTTTAACGTGAAGTCAATAGGGGATCTTCCTGTGATAAAGCCAGAGCAAGTGGAAGATTTTAGAAAACAGGCAGAGGAGGAAGCCTCATCAGAATCGAAACTGAAAGTGGAAGTATAAGCATGAAAAAAGGAGATAGGGGTGGAGAGAAATGTTGCGGGAAAAGTCCTTATGGGAAATGCTTGAGGAAAGAGGGGTCAATGTAAAGAGAGCACTTTTGATTATGAAGGGAAATGAGGAGGCTTATAAACGATTTCTGGCAGAATTTTTTGAGGATCCAGATTTTGTGAGGCTAGGGGAAGCGATTAGGGCGAAAGAGACACAAAACGCTTTTACATATGCGCATGGACTAAAAGGAATGGCGGCTAATCTTGGTCTTGATAGAATTTATGAAATGTTGGATATGTTGGTGGAAATACTGCGCTCCGACAAGTTGGAAGGCGCACAAGAGATTTATGATACTGTCATGCAAAAGTGTGACAGGATTGCAGGATTGCTTTAGTAATCCAATATTCAGGTATGTACAGGAATGAAAAGAAAACTTGAGGTGTTTGGATTTTTGCGAAAATCTGGTATACGCAAGCAGTTGTATACCATTTATATTCTCGCTGTTTTTTTTCCGGTGGTTTTGATTGGAATATTTCTTGTGAGTAATACATATAAATTGTTGACAAACTACCATAGAGATCTTTTGGAATCGGATAACTTGCGGGTGCGGACGATCCTTTTTGAAATTACAACGCAAGCGTATAATATTTCGGAAGAGTTATCTTTTAATGCAAGAGTGGCTTCTATCTTGAAGGGGAGTTATGCTTCAGAGGAGGAACTCGCCTATGCAGTGAATCAATCTTCTGAAGTAGTTGATAATTATATGTATCATTATACGGAAATTGCACAAATCGATATATATTGTGACAACCCGGATATTCGGGAGTACAAGCAGTATCACAGAGTAGATACACAGACAGAGAAGGCAGATTGGTATCAGCGTGCTGTTTCTCAGACCAGCGTATTTTGGAAAGAGATGAAAAGTGTTGACAAATATAACAATGAGTATTGGGGGCTGTGCCTAATAAGACGGATACCACTTGTCAAATCAGACTATCATGCGGTATTGGTAATCCGCATCAGTGATAATTATTTGAAAACACGCATTAATAGTGTGGAGTACAGAAACTGTGCATCGGTTGACGAGGGGGTTGTATTCTATGCTTCTGACAGGGACGATTATGGAAAAGCACAACCGGTTGAAATTGACTACGATAAAATATATTTTCAATATGTCGGCAGTAGAAAAATAAAGAATAAAACTTGTTTTGTTGGGATATCAACACTTCGTTTGTATCAGTCGGATTCAAAAATTTATATCTGTACAATCAATGATAAATCTTATGATAATATTAGTAGCATTATAGAGACTTGCCTGATTATCATTCTTCTTGCCATTTTGGTTCCGGGCATTCTGATACATTTTTTTACCACTTATTTTACAAAGCGTGTATCTACGCTGCGGCATGTAATGCATCAGGCGAGCAATGAGGACTATGATTTTAAGGAGATGGTGCGCGGTGATGATGAACTCTCAGAGGCTTTTGAAGATTTAGAGATTATGGTCCAGCGCATTAAGGAAAAGGATGCGCTGATGTATCAGACTATGCTGAACGAACAGAAACTTGTGAACGAACAGCAGAAAATGGAGTTTAAGATGCTTGCAAGTCAGATTAATCCGCACTTTCTGTACAATACGCTGGAGACGATAAGAATGAAGGCATATACTGTTGGAGATAGGGAGGCGGCGACGGCTATTAAACTTCTGGGAAAATCGATGCGGTATGTGTTGGAAAATAGTGGTACAACATTTACCTCTCTTCAAAATGAGCTGAATCATGTTGAAATTTATATGAAGATACAGAAGCTGCGATTTGAAGAAAAATTTGACTATGCGTTTCTGATTGCAGACAAAATTGATGTGAGCAAGTGTATTGCATTGCCACTCTTGCTACAGCCGATTGTTGAGAATGCGATTCTACATGGGTTGGAGGAGCGGGAAAGGGGTGGTATGATTACAATTCGGGTGGCATGGGCGGCAGACAACACGGAGCTGTGTATTTCTGTGTCTGACAATGGCTGTGGCATAAGGCTAGAAACATTGGAACAGTTGCGGGAGGACATTGTGACGCGTAATCCGGAGAAAAAAGAGAGTATTGGTTTATATAATATTAATCAGCGCATAAAACTGTGCTATGGAACTGCATATGGAATGACAATTGATTCAGAAAGTGGCAATGGGACAACAGTCACAATTCATTTGCCCAAAAAGGTAGTCCACAATCTTTGATAATTAATAAATATAGAAAAAGTGCTGTAAAAATTTTTGTTTTTTACAGCACTTTTTCTATATTTATTTATTTTTACAGTAAAAAATAAAAGATGCATAAAAAAGTTGCTGTAAAATATAATTAATTTTTTACGTATTTTTATCATTTTAACTTTCGTATAATAAATATATAAAATTTTAAAGGGGGTAATTTAATGAAAGCGAATGACAAACCAAAGGCTATAAAACAAAAGTTTAGTTGGCAGCTTATGTTCAAACAAAGATATTTGTTGTTAATGTCTGTGCCTTTTGTAATATGGCTGATCATTTTTAAGTATGTACCGCTATGGGGATGGACAATGGCATTTCAGGATGTCAGACCAAAGACATTTGCTGTGCCAGTTTGGGAGCGTGATTTCGTTGGATTTGGCAATTTCAGCAAAGCATTTACAGACAGATTGTTTAAACAGACGATGATTAATACAATTGGAACGAGTATTCTAGGCATTTTGCTAGGTACTGTATGCGCAATTATCTTTGCGTTGATGCTCAATGAAATACGATTTGTAAAGTTCAAGAAAGTGACACAGACTATCTCTTATCTACCCCATTTCGTGTCGTGGGTGGTTATTGCAAGTATCGCAAAGATGGTGCTTAATGATGGCGGTATGTTGGATACATTGTTCAATACCAGAATGAAGTTGATGAGTACCAATTCACCAGTGTTCTGGGTTGTTGTCTGTTTTATTAATGTCTGGAAGGAGATGGGCTGGGATGCGATTGTGTATCTGTCAGCTATGGCGGGAATTGACGCCGGACTGTATGAGGCAGCAAAAGTTGACGGAGCGGGCAGATTAAAAAGAATCTGGCATATTACACTGCCGGGTATCAAGCCGACGATTGTGGTGCTGCTAATTATGAGTATTGGAAGTACTTTGAACGTAGGTATGGAACGCCAGATGCTTTTGAGTAATGGTATTGTACAAGATCATGCGATGGTTCTTTCTTGGTTCTCGTACTTGAGAGGTATCGGAAACAGCAATTACGGTGTTGGTACTGCGATTGGTATGTTCCAGTCCTTAGTGGGAATCGCACTTTTATTGATTGCAAATAAGATTGCTGGTCTTTTGGGCGAGAGCAAACTGATATAAGGAGGTGTAGACCGTGAACCGCACAAAAATTAGGAGCCGTGAAAACATATTGGACTGGGTGTTGTTGGTAGTCTTTATTGTTTTGATTATTATTACATTGTATCCGTTTTTGAATGTGCTTGCGATATCTTTTAATGATCCAATTGATACAATGCGCAATATCAACTTTGTGATTCCAAGACAGTTTACACTCAGTAATTATGTGTACATATTTGAGGAAAATAACTTGATTTCACCATTGATACTTTCCATTGTAAAGACAGTGGTCGGTGCTGCGACGGGTGTTATATGCACAGCAATGCTTGCATATGTGCTGAGCAGAAAGGATTTTTATTTTAATAAGGTATTTACGCTATTGTTCGTTGTCACAATGTATGTCAGCGGCGGTTTGATTCCAGAGTATTTGCTGTTGATGAGAACATTGGGGCTGGGCAACAATTTCTTAGTGTATATTCTTCCCGGTTTAATCTGGGTTTACAATGTTATTCTTGTGCGTTCCTTTATAGAGGGGCTTCCAATTGCGTTACAGGAGGCGGCACGTGTGGATGGAGCCAATGATTTTATTATCTGGGCAAGAATTATTTTGCCTCTGTGTAAGCCAGTTTTGGCGACAGTGGCACTGTTTGTGGCAGTGGGACAGTGGAATTCTTTTATGGATACTTACCTCTATGCAAAGGAGCTGCCGACACTGCAATATGTATTGTATGAAATTATGGAGACAGCGACAATCAAGATTGACCCACATGCGGCGGAACAGATGAAGAATGCCGTATCACCGCTTTCTGTGCGCATGGCTATCACGATTGTAGCAACTGTGCCAATTATTATTGTATATCCATTCTTACAGAAGTATTTTGTGGGTGGTATGACAGTTGGTGCAGTGAAGGATTGATTTTGCTTGTACAGCACATATAGTGTATGCAAGATAGAAAAAGAAGGGAGAAGAAAGTATATGAAAAAAAGACAGATTTGCGCATTACTGTTATCTGCAGTGATAGTGGCAAGCAGCCTTAGCGGCTGTGGTGGCAAGGGTGATAACAATTCGCTCACAAGCAGCAACACACAGCAGTCATCAAACAGTGAGACGGGAAGCGGAGGC
The DNA here is from genome assembly GCA_014239155.1 of Lachnospiraceae bacterium. Classification (GTDB taxonomy): domain Bacteria; phylum Bacillota; class Clostridia; order Lachnospirales; family Lachnospiraceae; genus COE1. The sequence continues at coordinate 88,436 of JAAZZQ010000017.1, forward strand.
ACAGCAAATGAGAATCAAGAAGTAATTGAATTGACATTCTTTAGTGCAGATGGCACACAGGATGACCCGTGGACAGACCCTGTAGCGCTGGCAATCACAGAAAAAACAGGGGTGAAGTTAAAGACGACTTATCCCATTGGCGGCAATGATGAGAGTGAGGCTGTTGCTCTGATGATCGCAGAGCAGAAATATCCAGATATCATCTTTGCAAAGGGTTCTGCAAACAATTTAATCGAGGCAGGTGCGATGATGGATATGTCTGACTTGATTGATGAGTATGGTCCGAATATTAAGAAGCTTTATGGTGAAGAATTTGACAAACTTAGAGAGTCTGCAGATGATCCAGCAATTTATCAGTTATCTGCGTATGTGGTAGGCGGTGAGAAGTTCAAAGATTGTGGTTCCGCGCAGATTCAGTGGGATGCATTAAAGGCGAAGGATTATAAGGTGCCGGATACCCTTGAGGAATTGGAGACAATGATCAAGGATTATATTGCATCTAGCCCTAAGACCGAAGATGGTCTTGACAGAATTGGAATTACATTGTCTACATCAGACTGGCATTGGATGATTACATTGGGCAATCCAGCAGGTGCAATTGCAGATGGAGCGCCGGATAATGGGCAATGGTTGATTGATGAGAATAATCAGGCAATTTATAAATTTCGTTCCAATAAAGAGAAAGAATACTTCCGCTGGATGTGCCGCATGTACAATGAGGGAATTTTAGATCCCGAATTTGCGACACAGACAAACGATGACTATATCGCAAAGATTGCATCAGGGCGTGTTGTGTGTCTATTTGACAAAGATTGGAACTATCAAGATGGTGAAAAGGTTCTGAAGGCAGATGGCAAACTTGGCGCTACATATGCAGGACTGCCTTTGACAATGGATAAGGATACAAAGTGTCCGAATCTGATGTACCAGGGTCTTACAACGGGAACAGGTGTTGGCATTTCCTCTACCTGTGCAGATCCTGTCAAGGCAATTAAGTTTATTGATTTTCTTTGCTCTGATGAAGGTCAGGTATTGAATAAGTGGGGGATCGAAGATGTGAATTACTTTGTGGACGAGAGCGGGCATCGCTATCGTACTGACGAGGAGATTGAGATGTCTCAAAATGATAAAGATTATTCTAAGAATACAGGTGTTGGTTTCCATAATTATCCATTTCCCTCTTATGGTGATGGAATCCTCGATCCGACAGGTAGCACATACACAACGACAAGCAAAACTTCTGTGATTGCAGAGTACAATGAGGAGGAGAAGGCTGCATGTGAGAAGTGGGGTGTAGAGCTTCTGGTAGATATATTCCCGCAAGCAAGTGAGTTTGAGATTCCTCCTTATCCACCTCTTTGGGCACTTGCAAAGCCGATGGAGTTTGATGAGATTGCAAATCAATTAGATGAAGTATCATGGTCTGCACTGATTAAGTGTGTCACAGGTTCTGAGGCTGATTTTGATAATAATTATGACAGCATGATAAAAGAACTTGAGAATACAGGAATGGCTGAGGCAGAGCAGATGCTTACAGAGATTATTGCAGAGAAGGTTGCATTGACGACAGCTAATAACTGATATCGTTTAGAAAAGCAGTAGGCATTTCGAGTCTGCTGCTTTTTATGCACATGGGCACCGAAAGGAATATTGTCAGCAAAGCTGACGGGTGCCAAGTGCGGCGAGTAGAGGAAGTAACGTACTCTGCCCATCAAAATTTTAGCTGTTTTCTATATTCTGCTGGGCTAATGCCAACATATTTTTTAAATTTTTTGTGGAAGTAGTCTACATTTTTGTAACCAACCCGTTCCGATACCTCGTAGACTTTGATATTTTGCTGTTCGAGAAGTTTTTTGGAGTGTTCAATACGTCTGTGATCAATATAAGAGTTAAAGTTTTCTCCGATGACTTTTGTGAAAAGTTTACCCAGATAGGCACTGTTATAACCAAAGAGCGGTGCAATCGTCTCAAGTTTGATATTGTTTTGGTAATTATTGTCTATGTAGTAGAGAATATCGTCAAGTATGGAGTCTCTCGACGAGTTGTCATTGGTGTCCATAATAGATTTTACTTGCTCAGAGATGTACAGGATAATCTCATATAGATAGTGACTGTGTTCAATATAGTCAATAATGGCAGAGTTTGAGGGAAACGAGACACGCGAATTATTGTAAATTTTGTTGATATTCTCTTTTAACTGTAAGAGTACGTCGGTAAGAAAGAGCCGGATGGACTTGATAGAGCTGTCCACGTTGTACAAATATTGTTCCATAGCAAAAAGGGTAGAAGCAACCTGCTTGCGATTGTTTGCCTGCAAATAGTTTGTCAGTGCATTACAGTACATATTTAGTTTGTCATCACTGATAATAAGACTGTTGGAGCTCATCGTCGGAAGTTCGCTGTAGCCAAGCGTATGTTGTCCCTGAATACAGAAAAAGCGTCGTTTGATTAGGGTGAAGGCTTCCTCGTAGGATAGATAGATTTCATCAAGACTTTTGACAGGATGTCCATATGTGAGAAAAAAGGAATCCAAGGGACTTCCCTCCTGAAGCTCCATTTTCTCATAATGGCTTAAAAAATCTTCAAACCGTCTAAGCGCGAAGGAACCTTTTAGTAGAATTACATTTTTGTTATCCTCCTGAAAGGACTCAAAGGAGTGATTACCGCTGTTTGTGATATTTAGAAGATCAGTAAAGAGATAGTTTTTGTCGTCGGATATGGAGCCAAATTTTTCGTAGATTACTACCTGATAGATGTCTGCTTCAAGCTGCATACTTTGAAAATCTGCCGAGGAGAGTTCAGCAGTGTTATCCTTTGTCCAAATGCCTGTAATCAGTTCATGAAGAATTACATCTTTGGCTTTTTCGCGGTAGAGTGCAATATTGTCAGAAGCTCGGTGTTCCTGCATTAAACTTTCCTTGATTGTGTGGATAGCATCAAGCAATTCATCCTCGTCAATCGGTTTAGTCAGATAGCATTCTACGCCATAGCGAATTGCTGCCTGCGCATAGGAGAAGTCTGAGTATCCACTCAATATAATGAATCTGCCGTTGTATCCTTGTTCGCGCGCAATACGGATAATGTCAATTCCAGTAAGTTTTGGCATACGAATATCCAGAAGGACTAGTGTAGTGACCGGTTTATACTTAGTAAAATAGTTCTTCCATATATTGCCCTCCCATGTTATACTAAAAAGAAACGGTGGTGGCGATTATGGCAAGACCTAAAACTTACATTATTAAGCTCAGTGATGATGAAAGAGC
>JAAZZQ010000060.1 GCA_014239155.1 Lachnospiraceae bacterium
CGTTAGTCGGGAATTTAAGCCTTTGGAGTGTCATACCAAACGTGAGTAGATTATGTCTTGTCATTTCAAAAACGGACACGTTGAACAAGGAATGAAACATAAAAGTTTTATTTATAACTTTTTATAAGTTTTCAGTAACGGATGGAATTGATGGCGGCAGATAAAAACCAAAAAGTAAAACAGGCAGTAGCGCTGGAATATGACCCAGCAGACAGTGCCCCAAGAGTGATTGCAATGGGGCGCGGTGCACTGGCAGATAAAATTATAGAACAGGCAAAACAGGCAGATGTGCCAGTTCATAAGGATGATAAACTGGCAAATACGCTGTCGAAACTGCAGATTGGCGACATGATACCACCAGAACTTTATGAGGTTGTGGCAGAGATTCTTATGTTTGTGGATAGCATGGATAAAATCAAGGCAAAGGTAACTGATTATCAAAAGAATAAGGAATGATACAAAAAGTGAATACAAGAGAAAAAGGCGCAAAATATGAACAGATTGCTGTAAGATATCTGCAAAGAAATTGTATTAAAATAATGGAGTGCAATTATAGAAATCGTCAAGGTGAGATTGATATTGTAGGAAAAGATGGAGAATATATTGTATTTTTTGAGGTAAAGTACCGCAAAAATAATGCGAGCGGGCAGCCTGCAGAGGCGGTGGATTACAAAAAACAACGCAAAATTTGTAGGGTGGCAGATTACTACCGAATGATACATCATATAGGGGAGTTTTCTCCAGTGCGCTATGATGTGATTGCAATCTGTGGAACAGAAATTACGTGGTATCGGAATGCGTTTGCGCATATTTATACATAAGGGACTGTAAATTATAGCTTGACAATCTTGCTATTTCTTTACAGTTCCAAAACAATTGTAGGAAAATAATTAGGATGGTACAGAATTATGCAGAATAAAATAATTCGATATGGAAGTCGTGCAACATGTAGATTTGGATGTGATAAAGAGAACGCAGAGATGACATATTTTACATTTGCAGGGCTAGAGCAGACAGGGGTTGTGGAACATTTTTTCTCGACAAGAGATGGCGGTGTGAGCGGTGACTATTTATATTCTCTAAATTTTAGTTTTACGCAGGGTGATATTAAAGAAAATGTGATAGAAAATTTTAGAAGAGCCGCGGCACATATGGGCATGACATGCAATGATATTGTATGTACACAGCAGACACACACAACAAATGTTCGCAAAGTGACTGCGGCTGACAAAGGAAAAGGTGTGGTCTGTGAGCGGGATTACACAGATATAGACGGGTTAATTACACAGGAGAAAGGAATCATTTTGGCAGCTTTTTATGCGGATTGCGTTCCGCTGTTTATTGTGGATCCTGTAAATCGGGCAATCGGACTGGCGCACTCCGGCTGGCGTGGAACCGTTAAGAAAATGGGAAGAGTGATGCTAGAAAAAATGAGCGCAGAATATGGTACAAAACCGGAGGATGTGAGCGTTGCGATTGCGCCCTCCATCTGTCAAAGTTGTTATGAGGTAAGTGCAGATGTTGCCCTTGCTTTTGCGAAGGCTTTTGCAGAAGATAATGCAAAGGCGAAGGAATATCTTGCGCGATATCAGCAGGAGATTACGCAGAGAGAGATTGACAACTGCCTAATGTATCAAAAAGGGAATGGTAAATATCAGTTAAATTTGTGGTATGCAAATTTTAGAGTTTTTCGTGATGCGGGCGTACCAGACGATAAGATTGAAGTGACAGATGTGTGTACCTGTTGCAATCCAGAATTGTTGTTTAGCCACAGAGCCAGCAAGGGAAAGCGCGGAAATCTAGGTGCGTTTTTAATGTTAAAATAAAGATTAGTTTACAGGACTTTTATTACGGATAAACTTATTCAACTTAGGATAAAGGTGTTAATGTATTTGCCTTATTGAATAGGGGGAATGTAGTGATTTTAAAAGGAAGGATGTTTAACCCGTGTACTAGCAGCAGTAAACTTTTTGGTTGCCTGTGCTGTATATTCATAAGGTAGGAAATTTAACTGGAAGATTCACTATTTTTTCGCCCTTGAATTTGTGGTGTACTAATAAAGAACAAAGGAGAGAGAACTACAATGGGGATATTTTTGATTGTTGTACTTCTTGTTATTGTTATATATATCATACAGAAAAAACAGTATGAAAAGACAGAATATTATCAACAAACCAAAAACTCCTATATGAGTGTTCAATTTAACAAAGGGCTTTTGGGTGAATTCTACACATATAAATATTTAAAGTCACTTGCGGGATACAAAAAGTATTTATTTAATTTGTATATTCCCAAAAGCAATGGTGAATCCACAGAAGTAGATGTTGTTCTTTTACATGAATCAGGTATTTATGTATTGGAATCCAAAAATTATAGTGGATGGATTTTTGGAACAGAATCTCAACAATATTGGACCCAAACATTGCCTGTTGGACAAGGGAGATCACAGAAAAATCAGTTTTATAACCCAATTTTACAGAATAAGGGTCACATAAAATGGCTCCAAATATTTCTTGATGATCAGACATTATCTTTTTATTCTTATATTGTATTTAGTGATCGCTGCACATTAAAAAATATTACTTTGACCAGCGGAAATCATCATGTTGTTAATCGATATGATCTTCTTTCTGCGATTCAACAAAATGTTACAAAGGTAGGGATACAATTATCGCCAAACAAAATTGATAACTTATTTGAAAAATTATATCCTCTAACACAGATAGATGAAACTGAAAAAATGATACATATTAGAAATATTAGACAAAATATACAGAATAATTTTTCCCAGACCATTTCCACTACTAATGTAACTCCAAATATTGAGAAAACAATATGCCCTCGTTGTGGCGGAAAGCTTGTTGTGCGTATTGCAACTAAAGGAGCGCGCAAAGGAAAGAAGTTTTTTGGGTGTTCTAACTATCCAAAATGCAAATATATAGAAAGTTTACCCGATGAAAAGAAGCATTAGATATAGTTTTTATAATACAAGAAGAACAATCTTAAAGTAAATGAGTGTGATCGGCTAAGCACTTTTAAAGATTGATTATTTTGCTCATCAATCCAAAGGAACAATAAAAACGGTTGAGGCAGAGAGTTAACCCGTTTATTTTAGCCTAACCATTTTTGTTGTCCTGCTGTTTTTTAAATATGGGCATTTTTTTGATTGCGTAGATAAATATATGACATTTTGCCCAAAAGTGATGCGAGGGATAGGAGATGAAGGATTTCGGATAAAATATCTGGTGCAGAGAAAATGTCTTCCCTACTCAATTTCTGCAATTAAGCTATTCATCTCATAGTGAGTGAGAATTTCTTTTAAAGCTGTTTTGTCAATATGCAGTGCGAAATCTTCCAGAGATTGTTTGATTGGAATATCGTCCTTCATTTTTGCAAGCTGATAACTTTGATAGACAGTCTCCTTATTTTCTTTTAATGCATTGAGCGGACTTCTGCCAATGCCAAGATGGCTTTTCCAGAAGTCTGAAAGTGCTTTTTCCTTTTTCTTGTTTCCCTCACAATCTTCAATTGCTGCGTAGATGGCGTCGAGAGAACCATATTCATTGATTAGTGGTCCGGCGGCTGAGGAGACGCCTTTACAGCCGGGAATACCATCTCCTGGGTCTCCTGTAATAGACAATAGCGTGACAATGTGTTTAGGAAATACGCCTTCCTCCGCGTAGACGAGGTCTGAAGTATATTCAAAGATTCCTGATGGGAGTGTGGTGTAGCCTTCTTTGCCAGCATAGAGTCCATAGCGTTGCTGCAAGTCTTTTACTTTTTCTTTGTCTGTGACACGCCAAAGTCTGGTATAGTCGCTTACAAGCTGGAAATAATCGTGATCTTTTGTGAGTACATAGGTATTAAGGTTCGGGGATTCAAATTTTTTGACAAGGGAGGCTGCAAAATCGTCCGCCTCATAATCCTTGTCCATAAGTACCTGACAACCTATTTTCTGCAACAAATTTTCCATAGCAATAAATTGTTCTTTGAGTGGCGCAGGAGCTTCCTTTCGATTTGCCTTGTAGGAATCTGCTCCAAGCTGAGTGCGCCGAAAAGTATCCCGGGATACATCGAAGGCGACCGCCACGTAGCCTGGCTTTACTTTTTTGTAGAGCGAAAACAATGTCCGAAGCATTGTAAAAAGGGCGTTTGTGTACTCTCCCTTGGAGGTGTGCAGGATTTCTGAAAAGTGTTTTTCTTTCTCTTCATCTGTCTTTGCAAAGAGCACAGACTTTGGCAAATTGCCATAGTAGGAGGTGCTTAACATTGAGGAGCCATCAATGATTAAAAATTTTTTCATTTTGCAAACCATGCCTTTCTATTTTCTAATACATAAGGTTATCTTCTATTATAAAATGTAAAATGTCAAGGGGATAGCTTTATTAGGCTTCTGATAATGCTTCCCATTTCGCATAGAGCACTTCGAGTTCGGCTTCAATATTTTCTTTTTCTTTTGCAATTTCCTGTAATCTTACAGAGTTTGTGGCAATTTCAGGCTTTGTCATTTCCTCGTCAAGCACGGCATTTTTGCGTTCGAGCAAGTCTATGGTTTCCTCGCACTTTTTTAAAGCATTTTCTTTTTTGCGCAAAGTGGACTGCGCTTCTTTTTGCTGTTTCCAATCGAGCTTTTGTGCGGAAGGTTCTTGTGTTTTAACATTTTCAACGGTATCAGACACAGGTGTTAAAAGTTCTTTTTTTTCAAGATAATAGTCATAATTTCCAATATAATTAATAAATTGTTGTTGTGTCAGTTCGAGGATCCGTGTTGCTGTCTTGTTAATAAAATATCGGTCATGCGATACATAGAGTACAGTTCCCTCATAGGCATTTAGCGCTGTCTCAAGAATTTCTTTGGAGGTGATATCAAGATGGTTTGTCGGCTCGTCAAGAATGAGGAAATTTGCCTCAGATAGCATAAGTTTTGCAAGTGACACACGTCCGCGTTCGCCGCCGCTTAACGCGCTAATTTTTTTGAAGACATCTTCTCCAGTAAACAAAAAGGCAGCAAGTGTATTTCTAATTTCTGTGTTAGTCAAATAAGGATAGTCATCACTAATTTCATCAAACAAAGTCTTGTCCATATGTAATACATGATGTTCCTGATCGTAATAACCAATTTCAACATTTGTTCCAAGGCGAATAATACCACTATCCATAGGAACAAGTTCATTAATTATTTTTAATAAAGTGGTTTTGCCTGTACCATTGTCTCCAATAATAGCAACATGTTCGCCGCGTTTAATTTCAAATGATACATTTTCAAAGAGCAGATGACTGTCAAACCGTTTGGAAAGTCCTTCAATCTGCATAACATCATTGCCGCTAGTTCTGTAGGGTGTGAGGGTTAGTTTCATGTCTGCTCGGACTTCGGTAGGTTTTTCAAGGCGCTCAATTTTACCTAACATTTTCTCACGGCTTTCAGCGCGGCGTATGGATTTTTCGCGGTTAAATTGCTTTAGCTTGTCAATAACTTCTTCTTGGTGTTTAATTTCCCGCTGTTGGTTTAGATAGGCGTTCATCTGTTCCGTGCGCAAGCGTTCTTTTTGAATGGCGTAGTCTGAGTAGTTACCATGAAATGAGGAGACAATACCATTGTCAATCTCAATAATTTTTGTGGCAATTTTGTCCAGAAAATAACGGTCATGCGAGACAATTATAACAGCACCTTTGTAATTTAGCAGATAGGTTTCAAGCCATGTGATGGAATTAAGGTCAAGGTGGTTTGTCGGCTCGTCGAGCATAATTAAATCTGGATTTTGTAACAGAAGTTTGCCGAGGGCTACGCGCGTTTTTTGTCCTCCAGAGAGTGTAGCGACTTTTTTGTCAAACTCGTTTTCCTGAAATCCTAGTCCCTTTAAAATGCCAGTAATTTCGCTTTTGTAGGCATAACCATTAATATCCTCAAAACGGTGTGTCATGTTTGCATATTTTTTGAGTAAAAGCTCTAGTTCTTCGCCGGAGACGTATTTCATTTCCGTTTCTGTCTGCCGCATAGAAGCTTCGAGATCAAGCACTTCCTGCTTGACCGTGAGTAGCTCTGTAAAAATTGTATTTTCGCTGTCTACTGCTTGGTGCTGTGCCAGATAACCAAAACTTTTGTCTTTGGCAAAGGTTACAACGCCTGAATCTGCGGGCAAATGCCCTGTGATAATTTTGAGCAGGGTGGACTTGCCTGCGCCGTTAATGCCAACAATAGCCGCTTTTTCATTATCCTCTATATGGAAAGAAGCGTTGTCGATGACATGATTGTCAATAAATGTTTTGTCTATATTACTACATGATAAAATCATGAGAACCTCCTTTTGTGTTATTCGTTACTGTTCACTTGTCCGTCAAAGTAGAAGGAATCATGCGCCAAATTGATGCCCTTTATCAATGTGTGTATAAATGTTATTTTTACATCAACGATATGCAAAATTGTGCAGAAATCTGACAAGGGTGTGAACGGTAACGGCTATTCAAGAATGCCATCGGAATTCTTGCTGCGGCGTGCGGGTCAGCTCTGCTGGCAGATTACGGATTCGCACCCCTGCAATAAATCAATTCGCCTTTTACATTATAAAAGAGATTTACAATAAAAGCAATTGAAATCTATCTGTCACTGTTATGAAAACAAAGGGAACGATAACAAAAGATTTGACAAGTATTTAACGATATTGTATAATTATGCTATATATTTTGTTATTTTTTTAGCATATATGTATATGGAGGTAGGCGTTCGTGGATGATAAAAATATATCACAAGCAGTTGTCGCAAGGCTTCCTAGATATTACCGATATCTTGGGGAGTTGCGAGATAGTGGTATCGAAAGGATATCATCACAGGATTTGAGTAGCCTGATGAAAGTTACTGCGTCACAAATTCGACAGGATTTTAATAATTTTGGTGGTTTTGGGCAGCAGGGATATGGTTATAATGTGGAGTATTTGTACAACGAGATTGCAAAGATACTAGGGTTGGACAAAACACATAATCTTATTATTGTTGGCGCAGGCAATCTTGGTCAGGCACTTGCAAATTATATGAATTTTGAGCGCAGAGGATTTCTTCTTAAAGGCTTATTTGACAAAAATCCAGCGCTGTATGGAAAGGAACTAAGAGGAATAGCAGTTCAGTCAGTGGAGAATATTGAATGTTTTGTCAGGGAGAATGATATTGATATTGCAGTGCTTACGATACCAAAAGATGGTGCAGTAAAAACTGCAGAGATACTTGTCAGATGTAATATCAAGGCTATTTGGAATTTTGCACATGTAGATTTGAATGTACCGGACAACATTGTTGTGGAGAATGTACATCTTTCTGATAGTCTTATGAAATTATCATACGGAATTGCAAACCAGTGATTTTTTATAGTTCCTTAGCAACTGCTAAGAAATACGAAAAGAGGGAATGAGTATGGAACAGGAGGATGAGGTCTTTCGTGAGGCATTGATTGGCAAAAAAATACCAATTTTGACACTTGATAATCAGTGGCATAGACTTTTTACGCAGACAGGAGAAAATGAGGAGATACAGAGGCTTGAAGACAATCTCAATGAGATTTTAAAGCGGCAGGGAAAGCTTAACACTGAATTAAAGAGCCTTGCGGCATTCAAGAAGAAGCTTATGCAGGAGATTGTGTCGATTATGGAGCTTCCTGACAGTTCTGCCAAAGAGAAAAAGATGGCGGAAAATAAACGTAAGATTGAAGATGCAAATCAGAGAATGGACGATTACAGCGATGAGCTGATGGAGATTCCAAAGCAGATTGATGAGGCAAACTTTGCGTTAATGCTTGCAAGTATGCGGGTTTGCTATAGCAGACTTCAACAGAATGTCGAGGAAATTGATGCGATTAACAAATGGGTGTCTGAGTTTAAAGTACAGTTAAAGAGAAAGATTATCCTGAAACAACAGAAAGAAATATGGAATGATGAGATGTACAATTATATGCATTCTATTTTTGGACCAGATGTCATTAATATGTTTGATATGAAATATAACCCTCAGAATGTATTGAATAAAGAAAAGGATTTGATAGGTGAAAAAACTCCCAAACAGGATTGACTGTTTCGGAGTTCTTTTTACAGGAAAGGCTGGGATTGTTTATGGAATATGTGCTGACGTCTGCGGAAATGAAAGCCAGTGACAAGGCTGCAATTGAAACATATGGCATTCACTCTCTAGTATTGATGGAGCGCGCTGCGTTACAGACTGTCAAAGTGATTACAGATAGATTTGGTGCGGAAGTTTATGTGGGCGTGATGGTAGGAACAGGCAACAATGGCGGTGATGGAATTGCCATAGCCAGAATCCTTCAAGAGCAGGGGATTCGCGCAGAGATTAATATGATTGGGGATTTGTCAAAGTTGTCAGAGGAGACAACGATTCAATTACAAACAGTAAAGAAGCTGAATATTCCTATATACTATGGCGTGGAGCACACAGTATATGATGTGATTGTCGATGCAATATTTGGCATTGGTCTTACGCGGGAAATTGAGGGAGCATACAAGAAGGCAATTGAAACTATAAATGCGTCAAAGGCAAAGATTGTGGCAGTGGATATTCCTTCTGGTGTCAATGCCGATGATGGCAGCATTATGGGGTGTGCGGTCAAAGCTGACATTACAGTCACTTATGCATACAGGAAATTAGGATTGATGCTTTATCCGGGAGCTTCTTATTCAGGGGAAGTCATCTGTGCGCCAATTGGCATTCCAAAAGAGGTGACAAGTAATAAGAGAACAGGGGTTGTTACTTTTACAGATGCAAAAAAGGATTTGCAGTTTCCAGAGCGGGACCCAGCCGGAAATAAAGGCACTTTTGGAAAAGTACTGCTGATTGCAGGAAGCAAAACAATGGGCGGAGCCTGTTTTTTATCTGCGCTGAGTGCTTATCGAACGGGTGCCGGAATGGTGCGTATTTTTACGGCAGGGGACAATCGGGAAAGTCTATTAAAAAAGCTTCCAGAAGCAATTGTGGACACTTATCAAGATGGAGAGTACAGTGCGGAAGGACTATCAATCTCACAGGAGGAATCCAACACACTTTTGTCTGGTGTGGAGTGGGCTGATGTGATAGCAATAGGACCAGGAATTTCTGTATCCACAAAGGCAAAAGCGATTTTGACAGTTGTTCTTGCAGTGTGTGATAAGCCAATGGTTTTGGATGCCGATGCGCTTAATATTTTGTCACAGAGCGAAGAACTGCTGCGGAATTTAGAGTATGGACGCAAAAAGTATAACAATGATTTGATTCTTACTCCGCACATTGGAGAATTTTCAAGATTGATGAAATATCCTGTGGAAATGATAAAAAAGGATTTGCTTTGCTGCTGCAAAACATTTACCAAAAAATACGATGTCTCTCTTGTTTGCAAAGACGCAAGAACAATTGTGGCAAAAAGGGGAAAATTGACCTATCTAAATGCCAGTGGAAATGATGGGATGGCGACTGCTGGTTCAGGAGATGTGCTCACAGGAATTATTGCAGGATTTCTGGCACAGGGATGCAGCGGATTTGAGGCAGCCGTGATGGGAACTTACACACATGGTCTTGCAGGCGACTTGGCAAGGAAGAAAACATCAGCATATTATATTATGGCGCAGGACATTATCAAATCGCTTAAGGAATTATAGAAAACATATGTGGAAAAGAGGATGGAGACCATGAAGCATTATGACAGAGCATGGGCAGAGATTGATTTAGATGCGTTGCTTTTTAATATTGAAAGTATTCGGAAGAAAATAGGAAGGGATACAAAGATTATTGCAGTTATAAAGACAGATGGCTATGGGCATGGCGCAGAACAAATTGCGCGCGTTCTTGAAAATGAGCATCAGGTGTGGGGGTATGCGGTTGCAACCGCCGAGGAGGCATTTGCATTGCGGGATAACAAAATACAAAAACCAATTTTGGTGTTGGGATATACATTTCCCTACAGCTATGGGCGCTTTATCAAAGAAGCGATACGCTCCACTGTATTCACGCTAGATACAGCCAAGGAATTGTCAGACATTGCGGTAAAAACTGGAAAAAGCTGCAAAATTCATCTAAAAATAGATACAGGTATGACAAGGATTGGCATTAATCCAGATGCACAGGGACTGGTGCTAATCCGACAGATTTGTGCGCTTCCCGGTTTGGAGATAGAAGGTATTTTCACACATTTTGCAACAGCGGATGAAATTGATAAAACGAAGACGTATCATCAAATGGCACTTTTTCAGGAGTATGTAACACAAGTGGAGCATGAGACACAACAAAAAATTCCAATGAAGCATTGTTCTAACAGTGCAGGAATTGTACAGATGCCAGAGGCAAATATGGATGCAGTACGGGCAGGCATTATTTTGTATGGATTGTGGCCGTCTGATGTAGTACATGCGGACAATCTGCTTCAATTAAAACCTATGCTTAACTTAAAATCAAGGGTTGTGTATGTTAAGACTGTTCCGAAAGGGCAGGAAATCAGTTATGGGGGCACTTATACAACGACGAGAGATACAAGGGTTGCAACAATTTGTATTGGCTATGGGGATGGGTATCCTAGAAGTCTGTCTAATGTTGGATCTGTACTTTTGCATGGACAGCGGGCGATGATTCTTGGGCGTATTTGTATGGATCAGTTTATGGTTGATGTCACAGATTTGGATTTTTCAGTGTGTGTTGGTGACACAGTGACTTTGATTGGAAAGGATGGCGACGCTTGCATTACAATGGAAGAGTTAGGTATGCTTTCTGGCAGATTTAACTATGAGCTTGCGTGCGATATTGGAAAAAGAATCCCTCGAATCTACAAGTTGGATGATACTTTAATCTGTGAATAAAATAGATTTTATTTTTAATGTACAAACTGTATAAAAATTTCACCAATGGAAAAAATAGTATTATAAAAATTTGAATACGAAAAGCAACAGACAGAGGTGAAAGAAGATGAAACGAGGAGATATTTATTATGCAGATTTAAGACCAGTGGTAGGCTCAGAACAGGGCGGAGTAAGGCCAGTTTTGATTATTCAGAATGATGTGGGAAACAAGCACAGTCCGACCGTGATTTGTGCTGCAATCACTTCCAAGATGAACAAAGCCAATTTACCTACACATATTGAACTGAATGCGGGAAATTACGATATGGTGAAAGACTCCGTGATTTTGCTTGAGCAGTTAAGGACAATCGATAAAAAACGTCTGAAGGATAAGGTGTGTCATCTGGATTCTCCAATTATGCAGAGAGTCAACAGAGCCTTACAAATCAGTCTTGAGCTTGATACATAAGGGCTTTGGATATTGACGTTTTACAATAGTAATGATATATTAGAAAGGTGTAGCCCACAAAATAGTGGTTTACACCTTTGCTGTATGCACAAAAATCGGTGCAGAGGAAAGATAGAACAATTCCAAAGAATAAAGGAGAGGAAAAAATGGATGATGGAGGGGCTTCGGCCTGTAGTATGATAGTATTTCTGTTACTGCTTTTTGTTGAGGCGATATTGACCGGATTTAACAAGGCCATTGGTCTTATGAATGAGAAAGAGATTGAGCGCAGAGCGGAGGAAGAGAAAGACAAAAAATCAATTTTGCTCAGCCGCATTATTGAGCGCGCTACAATCTATGTCAATTCGATTCAAATGATCACAACGTTGATTGAGTTAGTGATGGGATACTTCTTTCTGTCAAGATGGGCAGAGGGACTCCGAAAGGTTTTTGGGAACATATCATTTTTTCGGGAGTTCAATGAAATTGTGTTGGATTGGATGGCACTAATAGTCGCGGCGGTCCTTCTAATGTATGTACTGTTGACATTCGGAATTTTACTGCCCAAGAAGATTGCACAGAAATATCCAGATG
Source organism: Lachnospiraceae bacterium (assembly GCA_014239155.1). Lineage (GTDB taxonomy): Bacteria > Bacillota > Clostridia > Lachnospirales > Lachnospiraceae > COE1. The sequence goes on from JAAZZQ010000060.1 coordinate 11,840, forward strand.
CGTGGGCATATCGGTTTATTCGTCAAATACAATTTCTTAGAACAGTGCTTTATCCGCTGACATGGATTATTGCGATTTCTGCAAATGGTCTGCTGTGGATTTTCGGTCTGCGCAATACAGAGGAGCAGGCGGATGTCACAGAGGAGGAGATTATCTCAATGGTCAATGAGGGGCATGAGCTTGGCGTTCTCGAAGCAGGTGAAGTTGAGATGATTACAAATATCTTTGAATTTGGGGATAAGAAAGCAAATGATATTATGACACACAGAAATAATATTATGGCACTTGATAGCACAACACCATTCAAAGATGCCCTTGGCTATATGCTGAAGGAGAGCAACAGCAGATATCCCGTTTTTGAGGAAAATTTGGATCATGTGATTGGGGTATTGTACTTGAAAGATGCAATGAGAATACATACTTTAAATGAAAGTTTAAATCAGCCTATTGGAATAGTGGAAGGGCTTTTAAGAGAGGCAGTGTTTGTGCCGGAAACCAAAAATATTGACGATCTTTTTCGGAGTATGCAGTCACAAAAGAATCAGATGGTGATTGTTATGGATGAGTATGGGCAGACATCGGGACTTGTGACAATGGAGGATATTCTTGAAGAAATTGTGGGAAATATTATGGATGAGTATGACCCAGAGGAAAATCATATTGAGAAAAAGGGCGAGAATGAATATATGATTGAAGGAATGATGCGGCTTGAGGACTTGGAGGAGCGATTTGGAATTTCTTTTGGTGATACAGAGTTTGAGACACTCAATGGATACTTGATATCCAAGTTGGACCGGATTCCAGATGAAGATGAGAACTCGGAGCTTGAGATTGAGGGATATACTTTTAAGATTGTGAAGGTGGAAAAGAATGTGATACAATCGGTGCTTGTCACAAAGTCTCAAAAAATAGAGGCGCACAATGTTGTCAAAGAGAACACGGAGCAATAATACATAAACATCAAAGGCATTTGCACAAAAATAGCCGCCAAATTGGAAAAGGCGGAGGTTTTGTGAAATTATAGAAAAGCGATAGAGATAAAGGAGAGTTAAAAACATGTCAGGACATTCAAAATTTGCAAACATTAAACACAAAAAGGAAAAAAATGATGCGGCGAAGGGAAAAATTTTTACCATTATTGGTCGTGAAATTGCAGTGGCAGTAAAAGAGGGCGGACCAGACCCTTCCAACAATTTTAAATTGGCGCAGGTTATTGCAAAGGCAAAAGCCAATAATATGCCAAATGATACCATTGACCGTGGTATTAAGAAAGCTGCCGGTGATGGAAATGCAGTAAATTATGAACATGTTACATATGAGGGATATGGTCCAAATGGAATTGCGATTATAGTTGAGGCGTTGACAGACAATAAGAATAGAACTGCTGCAAATGTTAGAAGTGCGTTTACCAAAGGCAATGGAAGTATTGGAACACAGGGGTGCGTCTCTTTTATGTTTGATGAAAAGGGACAGATTATTATTGACAAAGAAGAGTGTAGCATGAGTGCAGATGATCTAATGATGACTGCGCTTGACGTCGGCGCAGAAGATTTTTCAGAGGAAGAGGACAGCTTTGAGATTTTGACTGCACCGGAAGACTTTGATGCGGTTTACAAGGCAATGCAAGAGAATAAGATTGAGATGGCAAGTGCTGAGGTTACAATGATTCCGCAAAATTATGTAACACTTACAGATGAAACTGCAATTAAGAATTTAAATAGAACGTTGGATATGCTAGACGAGGATGATGATGTACAAGCAGTGTATCACAATTGGGAAGAATAACGAGAGAATTATTTTAAAGTGCCAGAGAATATCTGGCATTTTTGTTTTTATGCGTGGACTCGTGCATAATGTGAAAACTATATCTGGCAGTTTTCACATGGAAATAAATATCTATGTGGCGCATGGGTCGCGCGGCGGGTAGGAAAGATAAGACTTGCCTAGATTCAGCCTTGACTTTGTGTTATAGGCATCAAGCTATGTAAGACAAGTTCCTGGTATAAAAGCCGCTACATAATTTTATGTGACTTATAAAGCCATAATTTGTAGTAAATGCAAAGTTCTAAACGAAACTGTAATAAAATTTTCTGCATTTTATATATTTTTTGGTGGTTTTATGCTATAATACTGTTTGGATTTAATGATTTGTTTAGATATAGTTTTTATAAAGGGGAATTATGCAGAAGATGAGTATAAAAAATCACATTGCGCCATATATACACCATGCAAAATATTATGAGACAGATCAGATGGGGATTATTCATCACTCCAATTATATTCGATGGATGGAGGAGGCCCGAATGGACGCCATGAGTCAATTTGGAATATCGTACAGCAATATGGAAAAAAATGGCATTATCAGTCCAGTTGTCTCGGTATCTTGTGAATATAAAAGCATGGTGCATTTTGACGATATTGTGCAGATTCAAGTAAATGTCACAAAATATAATGGTGTGCGGCTAGACTTAGCATATAAGATAACAGACAATAGAACTGGGGAGCTGCGCACAAAAGGGACAAGCACACATTGTTTTCTGGATAAGGCAGGGCATGTTATTTCACTAAAACACGATTATCCTGAGATTGATGAGCGATTTCGACAGATGTTGTAATGTTGCGAAAAGAACTCTCGTAAGATTTTTTAATAAAACAACAATATTGATAGAAAGGAATGAGATCACATGAGAGAGATAAACGAACAGCAAATTTTAGCGCTGGCACCAAATGCAGCAGCGGCCTCAAATGGCAAAAAAATTTCACAGAAAGGCGGATTTGTTAAGCTTGAGCGGTCACAAGACGATACATTTTATATGGGAGAGTGTACTGGCAGTGGCAAGAGCAATTACATTACATCGGCAGATTACATAGATGAGAACAATCCAGTTTATCGCTGTTCTTGTCCAAGCAGGCAGTTTCCTTGCAAGCACAGTTTAGCGCTAATGTATGAGATGCTTGCAAAAAAGGAATTTAGCATTTGTGAAGTCCCAGAGGATATTCAGAAAAAGCGCGAGAAGAAGCAGGCAAAGGAAAATAAGGCAAATGAGGCAGCAAAGCCAGAGAGCGAAATGACCGAGGAAGAAAAGAAGAAGGCGGAAAAGAAAAAGGCAACTGCTGCAAGAACTGCGAAAAATGCAAGGGTGAAAAAAATAAAGACGCAGCTTGAAGGGCTGGATTTGGTTGAGAAAGTTGTTATGGAACTGATGTCGGCGGGGCTAGGAACAATAGGAGGCGCTTCTATTAAGACCTATCAAGAACTTGCAAAGCAGATGGGCGATTATTATCTTCCAGGACCGCAGAGACTGTGCAGCCAGTTATTAATTGAGATTACAGAATTTCAGAAAGACCAAAAGGAATCTCATTACGATGCGGCAATTAGCGTGTTGGAAAAGCTTTGGAGCTTAATTAAAAAGTCGCGTCAGTATCTAAATGAAAAAATTGAAAAGGATGATGTGACGCTGGAGGATACGGTTCTGTATGAGGAATTGGGCGGCATCTGGAAACTGTCAGAGTTGGAGGAGCTAGGAAAAAATAAAAAGGATGCAAGTCTAATGCAGCTCTCTTTCTGGGTGATTTACGATGAGGCGCGAAAAGAGTATGTTGACACTGGTTGCTGGGCAGATTTGGACACTGGCGAAATTTATATGAATTACAATTATCGTCCAATAAAATCATTAAAATACGTTAAACAGGAAGACAGCATTTTTGGTGTGGCAAAAGTACCAAGCGCAGTGTTTTATCCCGGTGATGGGAATGTCAGGGTTCGCTGGGAAAATGCTCAGATACGCGAATATGAACAGGCAGATTACGAGGCAATCTTTGAACATGCTGTTACTTCTGTCAAACAGGAGGCAAAGGCTGTCAAAAATTTCCTTAAAAATGCAATGACACAGCCTTGGATGATCAAGCTGATTTCCTTTCATAAGATTGGAAAAATTGGCGAGGATTTTGTGTTGGCAGACAATAATAACGACACCATTCTTTTAGGAGATATGCCAAATATGGAGGAGACGGTTGTGCGACTTTCCATGTTGCCAAATGCTTCTTTGCTTGAAAATCAGGTACTTTTGGGCGCATTTTATTACAATCAGGAAAACCGCAGACTTATGGTGCAGCCGCTCAGTATTATCACACATGACACAGTGGTGCGATTGTTATATTAATTGGTAAAAAAGTCAAGAAGATTTTGACAAAGGTGTCTTAAAATGAGGCGCAGATTGGCGTAAAAAAATTCAGGTTTGCGGAAAGACAATTGTGGAAGCGGTTGTCTAAGGAATTGTAAAGAAAATAGGAGGGATAGATATGGATACAACACCGATTTATGAGCTGCGGGCACGCTTGCGCGCAGCAGGGATTGCAGGAACAAGTTTGCTTTCGGAGGATTTTCGATTAAAACGTGCCTATGAGGCATTTAAACCACTTGAGGCGGCTTCGCCTGTCTTTGCAAAATTGGGACAGTTGACCACGCAGTTGTTAGCACCGGATTGCCCGAATTTGCAAGGGGCGCTGTTGGATACAATAACGCTTGCAGACGCTGTGATTTGCACATTGGGAACCGTGGATATAAAAGGGGAAGTTGCAGCGCTTGATATTGTTGATACAGAGAGAAATACAGGCAGTATTATTGTCAATGCGCCATATTCTACATTAAAAGAGCTTTTGGAAGCGCTGACAACATCGGGAAGTGGTCATTATGCTTATGTGTGTGATGTGCGCGAAAACCGCCCAGAATTGTTTCGGGATTATCGCGTGAGATATGCTTTGGTGCAGGCGTTGGGCGCTCCTTATGCAGAGCTTGCAAAGGATATTAAGCAATGGATGAAAGAAGACCAAGATAAGACCTTACTGCCGCTTTTATACAAGGACTTTGACCCAAAAGGCAAGAAGGACATGGTGCGTCGCGTGACAGTAATTGATGCCATTGCGGGGGCAGAAGCAAATGATTTTTATCTTGAGATGCTTGCCAATGCACAGAAAGATGTTCGTCTGGCACTGCTCAATGCATTGCGCCATAATTTAGAAAATGTTACATTGCTTTTGGATTTGGTAAAGAAAGAGAAAGGGAAAAACAAAGAGAAAGTTTTGGAGTTACTCGCGGAAATGAACGACACTAGAGCATGTGACTTCTATCAAGAAATGATGAAGAAAAATCCACAAAATGCGTTGCAAAATTTGAAAAATACAACGACGGAGTGGTCAGCACAATTGGTTGCGAATTATTGTAATGAGATGCTGGAACAAATTGATTCGCTAAATATTATGTCAGAAGAAAAAAAATTGGAAGTATCTGAGAGACTGCAAAAAGTAATTCGCGCATTGTTTGGAAAGGGAGGAACTGCAATCTGTGAATGTTATCGCAGCCTGCTTGCAAGAAAAGATAACATTAATTCTCTGTTGAAAGAAACATGGAAAGTTGACAAAAAAAATAATAACAATAATACGGATGTATTGCGATATGGAGTGCTTGAGACAATAGATGAATTTTCTACGATTTCATTTGCTGCAAATGTTAGAAGAATTGAAATTGCATTGGGAAAGATCTTGCATCATTCTTTAATTGTCAATCCAGATGTTGCATTACAGGAACTTGCATTGGAATTATATACAGCAAATGTAAAATTTGTTCCAGCAAATATAAAATTTCTTCCAGCCGCTATCACAGCAAAACTGATTCGGGAGGAAGCGTGTGCAGAGTGGCTTGCGGCGTTGATACCAAAGCAGTCCAAGGAGCATATGGTGGCAGTTCTTGAAGCGGCAGCCTATATTAAATGGGATCAAAAACAGGGAGGCTATGAATTTGTTGGCAATTATATAGATACTTATGCAGACAGTTATGAGAGTGAGTATTACAATCCATTCAAAATGGTGGAAGTGCCTGTTGAACTGTCTCACGCAAAGGAAGTAATGGATTGGCTGAGACAGTATGAAACAAAAGCAGCGGATGACATTTTAGGAAATTGGGTAGTATTAAATGATAAAGAGCAATGTCAGGAGATGGGAGAGTATTTTTATAATAGGGCACTGGTTTCTCGGGACAATAACAATTGTATTTATTTTATGAATGAGTGTGGTTGGACAGTTTGTAAGGGACTGGGAATCAAACATGCACAGAATAATCCAAATATTTCGTCATGGTCTTTGTACTATTGGCTAATAGATTTGTCAAAGGATAAAGACGCTGTGATGGAAGAGGCAAAAGCAATCTGCGATAAGGTAAAAAGCGGCGAACTTAAAATGAAGAATTTTAAGGAGCAAGACTTTGAAAGATATATGAACAACTGGTATGGAGGCTGATAAAACCAGCAAAAGAGGTGATATAATGGATATAACACCAATTTATGAGTTGCGGGCGCGTATGCGCGTGGCGGGTATCGCCGGAACAAGTCTGTTGTCGGAAGATTTTCGGTTGAAACGCGCTTATGAAGCGTTTCAACCACTGGAAGCGATTTCACCTATCTTTGAAAAATTAGGGCAGTTGACAGCACAGCTATTTTCGCCGGACTGTTCTAATTTGCAAGGTGCGCTTTTGGATGCTATCACATTGGCTGATGCTGTGATTTGTACGCTGGGAGCAGTAGACATACAAGGAGAAGTTGAATCGTTTGAGATCACAGAACTGGAAACAAGCACAGACAGCATTGTGGTGAGTGCACCATATTCTGTGTTAAAAAAGTTGCTTGATGCGCTGACAACATCAGATGGTGGACACTATAGATATGTGTGTGAACTGTATGAGCGTCACCCAGAATTTTTTCGGGACTATCGTGTTAGATATACATTGGTTGGGGCATTGGGGACTACCTATATAGCGGACAAAGTGGAAGAGTGGCTAAGAGAAGATAATGATAAGACAATTTTACCGCTTTTATATAAAGATTTTGATCCAAAAGGGAAAAAGGAAATGGTGCGCCGTGTAAGGCTAATCAGTGCGCTTGCCGGTGCAGAGGCAAACGATTTTTATATTGAAATGTTAAAGGAAGCGCAAAAAGATGTGCGCACAGAACTCATTGATGCACTTCGTCATGCGCCTGAAAATCTGTCGTTGTTGCTTGCATTAGCAAAGACAGAAAAAGGAAAAAATAAAGATAAAGTTTTTGAGCTGCTTGTGGAGATTGAAGAAGAACGAGTCAGCCAATTTTTTCGGGAGTTGGCAGAGAAAAGGACAGATACGGTTCTAATGTATCTTAAAAATTCAATAACGGATTGGTCTGCAAAAATAGTAGCAGATGTTTGTAATACATTTTTGGAAGAGCTAAAAACGATAGACAATGCTGATGACGAAGAAAAACAATATTTTTCAGAGAGACTGCAGCTTATGGTAAGGGCTTTTTTTGGCAAGGGCGGAGCTCAAATCTGTGAATGTTATAAAAAACTTCTTATAAACAGCGAAAAAATAGATGCGCTTCTGAAAAAAACATGTAAAAAATCGCAGAATGTATATGAAAATACTGTATTGCAGTATGGAGTGTTAAAATCTTATCAATGTTGGCACAAAACGAATTTGTGGGATATTCAGATGATATTGGGCAGAGTTTTACATCATTCTCTGCTTGTGAATCCAGATCCGGAATTGCAGTCGCTTGCGTTTGCGCTGTATCAAGATGAAAACTCCAAAAAGACAAATCTAAAATTTTTGCCAGCAGCGGTTACAGTGCAGTTTTCTAAGGATGAGAATTGCATCGAATGGCTTGAACAACAAGTGAAAGACACAGTCCTTATTGTGCCAAAGCTTTCCAAGGAACGTATGAATGTGGTTACGAAGGTAGCGGCATATATAAAATGGAACGCGACAGAAAACAGTTATGAATTTTTTGGATATTATATGGACACTCATTCGCTAGGACATAGAAGCGTTGCAAGACCAATTAAGTTATCCCATGCAAAAGAGATTATAGAGTGGTTTCAGGAGCATTCTTCAAAGTTGGTTGATGAGATGTTGACGAATTGGGTTCCATTGAATGATGCGTGTATGTGTAGTATGATGGGAGAATATTTTTATAAGAAGGCGCTGACGACTGGTGATAATATGTATCTGTCAAGTATGAAGGCGTGTGGCTGGACTGTTTGTGAGGATCTTGCTGTACAGTATTGTAAGAGTAAAGAAAAACGAATTGAAGAGTGGGAATTGCAGCATTATTTGGAAGAAATGCCAGGGGACTTGGAGGCGAGACGCGCGGAGGCACAGAACCTTAAAGAACGGATAAAGACAGGGAAACTTCGTCCAAGAAAAATTGATTTTTCTAGTCTGGAAGCGTGGATTGAGAAAAATTTATAAAAAGAAATTTATTTGAGAAAGGAAAGTATATAAAATGAGTGAAGAATTATTGAGACTGCCAGCAGAACAGTTATTTCAGAAGGAAATTGACGCATTGATTGCAGCGGAGAAAAATCCAGTTCCGACAGGTTGGCGGATGTCTCCGCAGTCAGTAAAGACTTATATCTGTGGCGGAAAGGTTGGAAAAACTGAGATTACACCAAAGTACATAGGGCATGAGCGCCTAGTGGAGATTGCAATTTCCACACTTGTCACAGACAGGGCGCTGTTGTTAATTGGTGAACCAGGTACAGCAAAGAGCTGGCTTTCTGAGCATTTGACGGCTGCCATTAACGGTGATTCTACAAAAGTAATTCAGGGAACAGCAGGAACCACAGAGGAGCAGATTAAATATTCTTGGAATTATGCAATGTTGATTGCGCAGGGACCATCGCACGAGGCAATGCTTAAGAGTCCTGTTTTTAATGCAATGGAAACGGGAACGATTGCGCGTGTTGAGGAAATTTCCCGTTGTGCCTCTGAGGTGCAAGATGCATTAATTTCGATTTTATCAGAAAAGAGAATCTCTGTTCCAGAACTTGCAATTGAAGTGGCAGCAAAAAAAGGTTTTTCTGTAATTGCAACAGCAAACACAAGGGATAAAGGCGTGAATGAAATGTCTGCTGCGCTAAAGCGCCGTTTTAATATTGTTGTGCTTCCAGCGCCAGCAAATTTAAGTTCTGAGATGGAAATTGTCAGGACAAGAGTGACACAACTGTCGCAAAATCTTGATTTGAATGCAACCCAGCCCACAGACAATGTTATAGAGAAAGTATGTACAATATTCCGGGAACTTCGCTGCGGAGAAACACTTGACCGCGCGCAGAAGGTGAAAGGTACATCGGGCGTTCTCTCTACTGCGGAAGCAATTTCTTTGCTGTGCAACAGCATGGCGCTGGCAGGAAGTTTTGGAAATGGGACAATAACAAATGAGGATTTGGCAGCAGCGCTGCAAGGTGCGGTGATTAAAGACGAGGACAAAGACAAGGTAGCGTGGAAAGAATATTTGGAAAATGTTATGAAAAAACGCGGTTCGGAGTGGTCAGGGCTGTATCGGGCGTGCAAGGAACTGACAGTTTAGTACCAGTTTAGGAAGGTAAGGAAGAGATAGATGAAAAATCCAAATTTTTTCGGAATACGGCATTTATCGCCTGCCGGTGCGTATTATCTGCGCGGGTTTCTTGACGAGAAGAAACCAAAGCTAGTGCTGGTTGAAGGGCCAAGCGATTTTGAGGATATGCTGTCTGATATGGTACGCAAGGAGACAAAACCGCCAATTGCGGTACTTGCATACACAAAGGAAGCACCCGTGAAAACCATATTGTATCCGTTTGCAGAATATTCGCCAGAATATCAAGCAATACAGTGGTGCCACAAAAATCACGTGCCATGTCATTTTATTGATTTGCCATCGGAAACTTTTCTGGCAATACCAGAGTGTGGTATGCAAGATGCAGAAGGGGAAGAGGGTAGAATCAATGTCTATGAACAGCTTGACCAGCAGAGCGGCGAGGATAGCCATGATACATTTTGGGAGCGTGTTATGGAGCGGTCTGGCAGCATTGAAGCCTATCATTTGGGAGCAAACAGTTTTGGTGCCAACATTAGAAGCCTTACGGAAGGAAAAGATAATGATTGGGCGGAGACCGTACTTCGTGAGGCATATATGCGCCAGCAGATTAAAAAATCTGTAGATTCTGGCATTGACCCGGAAAACATTGTTGTGGTGACAGGTTCCTATCATGTAGAAGGGCTAAAAAATTGGCAAGAAGCTGATGAAGACTTATCAAAGATGCCCAAGGTGGGGGCAAATCATACATTAATGCCATATTCGTATTACCGTCTTTCCACAAGATCCGGCTATGGTGCTGGAAACAAAGCGCCTGCATACTATGCGCTTTTGTGGGAGGGTTTAAAGAAAGGTGAACCAATGTATGCGGTTTACAGCTATCTGATAAAGCTTGCAAAATATCAGCGCGAAAAAGGAAATCCCATTTCGTCTGCCTCAGTGATTGAGGCGGTGTGTCTGGCAATGTCTTTGGCACAGCTTAGGGGTGGAACGATTGCCTCCCTTAGAGATTTGCGCGATGCAGCGCAGACCTGTATTGGTGAGGGGAGCGTGTCAAGCATTATTCATGCGACGGCTGACACAGAGATTGGAACAGCGATTGGGGCGCTTCCTGACGGTGTGAGTCGCACCAGTATTCAAGAAGACTTTTACAGACAGCTAAAAGATTTAAAACTGGAAAAATACCGTGATATTGCTGCGCAAGATTTAATGCTGGATTTGCGGGAAAATAGACGTGTCAGCTCAGAAAAATCAGCGTTTATTGATTTGCATCGCTCTTTTTTCCTGCATCGACTTAGAGTGATTCATGTAAGTTTTGCTCAGCAGCAGTCTGTTAGTCAGGACAATGCAACGTGGTCAGAACACTGGGTTGTGCGGTGGACACCAGAGGCGGAGATAGAGCTGGTGGAATCTGCGTTAAAGGGTGATACCATCGATGGGGCGGCGTCTTTTGCCATGAAGGAACGTGTGGAAAATGCCGCAAATATGGGAGAGATTGCGCTTGTTATAGAAGATGCTTGCAGTTGTGGTATGGAAAAAGCAGTTGGCTATGCGACCGCAGCGCTACAAAGAATGGCGGTGGATGCAGCGTCGGTGGAGGATTTGGCAAAGACAGCGCAGAGACTTTCCGTGGTGGTGCAGTATGGCAATATCCGGCGCATTGACGCCAAACCGTTAGAGCCAATATTAAAGCAGCTATTTTATAGGGCATGTCTAATATTGGAGTCTGCCTGCGTGTGCGATGATACAGCAAGCAAGTCAATTCTCGCTGCGATGGAACAGTTAAACAGTGTGGAGTTAGCACATGATTTTCTGGATCATGACGAGTGGATTAAAGTGCTGGATAGTATTTCAGAACGCGACGATTTGAATACCAAATTGTCGGGATTTGCAGCGGCAATTTTGCTAGAGCGCGGCAATATGAGTACACAGCAGTTGCGCACAGAGGTGTCAAGACGCCTCTCAAAAGGAATCCCTGCGGACTTGGGGGCAGGGTGGTTTGAAGGGCTTGCCATGAAAAATAGATATGCACTCATTGCAAGGTTGTCTCTATGGGAGAGTTTAAACGATTATCTTGTCACACTAGATGATGAGGAGTTTAAGCGAGCACTTGTCTTTTTGCGGCGTGCTTTTGCAGACTTTTCTGCGGCGGAAAAAGACCAGATTGCAGAGAACCTAGGAGAGATATTAGGGTTGAATGGTCAGGAGGTCAGCGAGATTGTAAATGCTGTGCTTGACGAGAATGCACAGCAGATGATTGAAGGACTGGATGATTTTGATTTTGACCTTTAATCCTTTTAATATGGAGGTTCAATATGGAAGTAAAAGAACAAATTAGTCGTTGGCGTTTAATTTTGGGACAGGAGAGTGATAAGCGTCTGTCAACAATGACAGACTTGACGCTGACGCAAGAGCAGGATTTGATGGACCAGGCGCTTGCTTCTATCTATAATCGGACAGAGCTTGGAGGATTTGGTGGGTCAGGCGGTTCAGGCAGAGGTGCAGGAAAGGGACCATCAAATCCACAGATTAGCCGCTGGCTTGGCGATGTGCGGACACTGTTTGACAAGGAATTAGTGACTGTTATCCAAAATGATGCGGTGACGCGCTGCGGTCTAAAACAGTTGTTATTTGAGCCAGAGCTATTGGAAAATATGGAGCCAGACATTGGGCTTGCCTCCACAATTTTAATGTTAAAAGATCAGATTCCAAAGCGCTCGAAGGAGAGTGTTCGAGAGTTTATTAAAAAGATTGTAGAGGAAATAAATAAGTTGCTTGAGCAGGATATTCGGCGTGCTATCACTGCTGCGGTCAATAAGAGAAAGCACTCACCTATTCCATCTGCGTCGGCAATGGATTTTAAAATGACAATCAATCGCAATTTAAAACATTATAATCCTGATTTAAAGACAATTGTGCCTGAACATTTTTATTTCTTTGACCGGACAAGTACAACGGCAGCAAATAAATGGACCATTATACTAGATATTGACCAGAGTGGATCAATGGGGGAATCTGTTATTTATTCCTCAATTATCAGTTGTATTTTGGCAAGCATGGCAAGTATTAAGACACGAATTGTTGCATTTGATACAAATATTGTGGACTTGACAGAAAAAAGTGATGATCCAGTTGATTTGTTGTTTGGGTTTCAGCTTGGAGGTGGTACGGATATTAACAAATCAATCGCTTACTGTGAGCAGTTTATTGAAAATCCGGCAAAGACATTATTTTTCTTAATTTCTGATTTGGATGAGTTTGGAAATCGTGCAGGAATGCTTAGACGCATTAGCGACATGAAGGAATCCGGCGTGACAGTTGTCAGCCTGCTTGCAATTGCCGATGGCGGAAGACCTTACTATGATGCGCAGATGGCACAGAAGCTTGCAGGGCTTGGAGTTCCATGCTTTGCCTGTACCCCTGAGCTTTTGCCGGCATTGCTTGAGAAGGCGCTAAAAGGACAGGATTTGTCTCAGTTTGGGAAAAAAGCAAAGTGATGAACGATTAAAGAGGGAATACAAAATGGCAATACAAGGAGAAACAAGGCAAAATACACGTATCAAAATACGAGAGCCAAAACAATATAAAGTGATTATGCACAATGATGATTTTACCACAATGGATTTTGTGGTGGATATTCTGCGAGAGTTTTTTCATAAAAATGAAATAGAAGCCGAACGACTGATGTTGTTGGTGCATGAGACGGGGAAAGCCGTTGTGGGGACATATCCCTATGATATTGCTGTCTCAAAGGTACAATCTGCGTCGGCAAGGGCGCGGGAAGAAGGATTTCCATTTCGTATGACAATTGAGTAATATATGGAGGAAGAAAGATGCAGGTATCAAGAGAGGTGGCAGAAATCATCAATTTGGTAGTTGTTATGGCAAGAGAACGGCATTATGAGCTTGTGACACCAGAGTTGCTCTTGTTTGTGCTTTGTGGCAATCAAATATTTGCGGAGGCATTTGAGGATTGTGGTGGTGATGTTGCAGAGCTTTCAGACCAATTGGAGGGATATTTTAATCAATATTTGTTGGATGGCAATTCGGCGGATTCCTTTGCGCAAGACTCTGAATCAAACCCAGAGTTTTCAGCGGGAATGGCAAGTTTGTTGTCTTATGCAAGGCAATCAGCACAGGGAAGCGGGCGGAAAGTTGTGGGATTAATGCATATTGTCCATGCAATGTTTGAGTTGGAGGAGAGCTATGCAGTCTACTATATGCAACTTCAAGGAATTGAACATGCGGAACTGTTGCAACAGATGACAATGTTGTATGAAGAACTGTCTGCGGGGAGACAAAAGAACAATCGAGAGTTTATTGAGGAAGATACAAATCAAGCACAGGAGGATGGACCATCAGAGAAAGTATGGCAGCAGTTTGCGGTTTGTCTAAATGATGTGCTTGATGGGGTGAATCCCCTGATTGGAAGGGAAGAAGAACTAGAGCGCACAATGCAGATTTTATGCCGCAAGGACAAAAACAATCCGCTTCATATAGGGGAGCCAGGCGTTGGAAAGACTGCAATTACGTATGCTCTTGCCCGTTTGATTGAGGAAGAACAAGTTCCAGAACCGTTAAAAGACGCCAAAATTTTTTCGCTTGATCTTGGAAGCCTAATTGCAGGAACACAGTTTCGCGGTGATTTTGAGAAGCGATTTAAGCGGGTGATGGACAGCATTTGCCGCGAGGAAAAACCAATTGTCTATATTGATGAGATTCATAATATTGTGGGTGCTGGCGCTGTGAATGGAGGTGCATTTGACATTTCCAATATGCTAAAACCATATCTGGCAGCGGGAACAGTTCGTTTTATTGGGGCAACTACTTACGAAGAGTACAAGAAACATTTTGAGAAAAGTAAAAGTCTGGTAAGACGTTTTCAGAATATTGATATTAAAGAGCCGGATATAGAAGATGCCACACATATTTTGGAGGGATTGAAAGAGAGTTATGAGCAGTTTCATGGGGTGACTTACGCGACAGATGTGATTGCATATGCGGTGAATATGAGTGCGAAATATGTGAATGAGCGTTATTTGCCTGACAAGGCGATTGATTTGATTGACGAAGCGGGTGCTTACCGTCGGCTGCATCCGCTAAAACAGAAGACGCAATCAGTGGACACAGATTTAATTGATGAAATTTTGTCAAAAACTTGTCAAATTCCAAAGCAAGTTGTAGAGCAAGATGAAATTGAGACACTTGCAACGCTAGAAACACGGCTGGCAAGTCGTGTGTTTGGACAGAATGAAGCGATTGCGCAGGTGGTCAACGCTGTTAAATTTTCAAGGGCAGGGCTTCTTGAGGAAGGAAAACCGCTGGCGAGTTTATTGTTTGTAGGACCTACAGGTGTTGGTAAGACAGAGATTGCAAGAAGTTTGGCAGAGGAACTTGGCGTTCGTTTGATTCGCTTTGATATGAGTGAGTACGAGGAAAAACATGCGGTTGCAAAGCTGATTGGTTCTCCGGCTGGATATGTGGGCTACGAAGAGGGTGGACTTTTGACAGAGGAGATTCGCAAACATCCACATGCGGTACTGTTGTTGGATGAGATTGAAAAAGCGCACCCTGACATCTATAATATTCTTTTGCAGGTAATGGATTATGCGACGCTCACAGACAATCAAGGCAGAAAGGCGGATTTTCGCAATGTAATTGTAATTATGACTTCCAACGCAGGTGCAAGTCGAGTTGGAAAACATGGTATTGGTTTTACAGGACAGGATGTTAAGTCAGATGTGATTTTAGAGGAAGTAAAGCGCATTTTTCAACCAGAGTTTCGCAATCGTCTGAACAAAATTGTTGTTTTTCATGGCATGGATAATAAGATGGCAGCGCAGATTACAGAGAAAAAACTTGGAGAGCTGCAAAAAATGTTGCTCTTGAAAAAAGTGGAGCTTTCTGTTGATACAGAGGCAAAAACTCTTTTGAAAAAGAAGGGCATTACGACAGAATTTGGTGCGCGGGAGATTGACCGTGTGATTCAAAGTGAAGTGAAACCACTCCTAGTAGATGAAATCTTGTTTGGAAAACTAAAAAAAGGTGGTAAATGTAAACTGACAGTGACAGAGAATCATTTTGCGTTGGAATATTCACAGGAAAAAACAAAGAATCCTAGAAAAAACATGAAAAGAAAAGTGCTTGCAGATACAGAATAAAAGAAAGGTAACTTTTAGAATCACAACAGAGGGGGAGGGCATATGCCAGTATTTCGTATTGATAAAAAACAATTATCATTTCCACACCCAACGCTTGCAAGGGAGGATGGACTGCTTGCAGTCGGCGGAGATTTGTGTGTCGAGCGACTTTTGCTAGCCTACACAAATGGCATTTTTCCGTGGTATAACCCAGGAGAAGAAATTTTATGGTGGTGTCCCAAAAAACGTTTTGTGATATTTCCCAGTGAAATTCATATCTCGCACTCTATGAAAAAATATATGAAAAAACATACGTTTCGTATTGCGTTAAATAAAAATTTTGCGGATACAATGCACCGATGTCGCTTAAAGAGAGAATTTAATGAGGGAACGTGGATTTCTGATGAGATGGAGGAGGCATATTGCCGCCTGCATGAGCAAGGGTATGCTGTCAGTGTGGAAGTTTTTGAGGATGAGGAGCTAGCAGGTGGCTTTTATGGTGTTTCTATTGGAAAATGTTTTTTTGGTGAGAGTATGTTTTCTGAGAAGGAAAATGGCTCGAAAACTGCGCTGATTGCCTTTGCACAACTTTTGGAGCAACAAAATTTTTTGTTTATTGACTGCCAATTTCACACAGAACATCTTGAGCGTATGGGCGGCAGATATATTTCGTGGGAAACGTATGTGGAATTATTGCAGAAAGGGTTACAGAGATAACTTTTCGCTTTATCTTTTTTTCATATATTTTATAAATACTTTGGTGGCAACCTGTTTTTGGGAATGATAGAATAAAGGTAACTTATTAATGAGGAAGAGGAAAACAGGAGGAAAAAGAATGGATTTTTTTGATAGGACTACCAAAGTAGTAAGAGAAATTGGAAATGCGACGCGGGAGCAGACAGAGCTTGCAAATCTCAAGATTCAGAAGGCGGCAATTGAGAAGAAACTAGAAAGTCAATATGCAGAGATTGGCAAGCGATATGTCGCTTATATTGCAGATACGTTTCGGACAGAACCATTTGATGTGACAGATATTCTTGATGTAATCAATCCTGATTTGGACAAGATTGCTGAGATTATGGATCAGGTGGAACAGAAAGAACAACAGTTTAGACAGCATTCTATTGAGAAGGATAGAAAAAAGGCGCTAGAGCAGTTTGAAAGTGAAAAGCGCAAGTTGGATAAGGCAAGAGATTTGGATATTATTTCTGAGTTGGAATATGATGAGAAGCTGGCGAAGGCACGTAAAAGATATGACAATTTTGAGATGTTAAAAAAGATTCAGATGCAGTTTGAGATGGACATTATCACTAGAGAAGAGTACGAGGAGAAGGTTCGGAATATTTTACAGTAATTTTTGTGACAAAAAGGGCGGTTTCCGCCCTTTTTGTCACAGTTTAGCCTTTGGCTTTCTATTATAAGCATCAAACCATGCAAAACCGCTTGGGGGTGTCAAAGCCACGTTCCGTGGCCTGATGTATCTCTCCACTACACAATTTTATGTGGCTTATAAAGCTATAATTTGCAGTAAATGTAAAGTCCTAGACTAAATTGTAACCCCTTTTTGCATTACAGACCATATTTTTCTTGATACAGTCAGAATTTGAGCGTATACTGGAAATAGGGATAATGATTGATAGAAATGGAGCTGTATATGAAGAAAAAGTCAACAGATTCCACACAGAAGATAGAAAAACAGAAACGGGAAGACCAATATGCTAGACTGATGAAGGCCGCGAGCACAACAAGAGAAATCCGATGGGACAAGCTGGATAACACGGCACATCTTTTTCCAGTAATTGCAGGGGAGAGTATGAGCAATGTGTATCGTATTAGTGTGACATTGACAGAGCAAATTGACGCTGAACTTTTGCAGCAGGCACTAGATATTGTGCTGCCCAAATTTGACGGATTTAATCTGAGGCTTAGACAGGGGGTATTTTGGTATTATTTTGAGGAGAATGGAAAACCTGCGCCTAAAGTTAGAGAGGAGGCTGCGTTTCCATGCAGGTATATTCATCCGAATCGGAATAACAGTTATTTGTTCCGCGTCACTTATTATAGATATCGCATTAACCTTGAAGTGTTTCATGTGTTGACAGATGGTATGGGGGGCATTAATTTTCTAAAAGAATTGACCTATCAATATCTAAGACTTGTGCATCCGGAATTAAAAGGGGACAAAGGAGATTTGCTTGCCAGCAGCACTTCCCTAAACAGAGAGGATAGTTTTCTAAAAAATTATCGCAAAAGTTCGGAGAAAGGGTATCAGACCAAAAAGGCATATTTAGTAAAAGGCGAGCATTTAAGCCCAGGTGAATTTGGAATGATGCATGGTTATATGCAGGTGCCGCAACTCAAGGAAGTTTGTCATCGATATGGAGCAAGTATTAATGAGTATTTGGTGACTGTATTTATCTGGAGTGTTTATAGAGAATGTATGCATGGTATGCCGTCCGACAGGCCAATTAGAGTGGCGGTTCCAGTAAACCTCAGACCTTTTTTTAATTCTATTACGACCAAAAATTTTTTTGCGATGGTGTCAGCGGAGTTTCATCCAGTCAATGAGGAATATACATTCGAGGAGGTTCTTGAGATTGTAAAGAGCAGTCTCAAACGACAGATAAACAAGGAAAATTTAGAGCGTCTTTTCTCTTACAATGTATCAAATGAGAAGGTTTTGGCGGCGAGAGCTGTGCCGCTATTGTTCAAAAATATTGCCATGCGAGTTGTATACACACAGTCGGCACTTGCAAATACATCTACAATTACCAATATTGGCAATATTACAGTTGACGAAATGTACCGGCCCTATGTGGAAATGTTTCATTCATGTCTTGCCATGTCCAAGGGACAGCATATAAAAGGAAATATTTGTTCTTATGGATCAACGCTGGTGTTTAGCTTTAGTTATGACTTGTCTGACCCGTCTATACAGCGCGGATTTTTCCGAAAGATTGCCGCAGATGGCGTCAATATTGAGATTGAAAGTAATGGGGTGAATTATGAGTAAGTGCAGACAATGTAATATAGAAGTGCTTGATGAGACGCAGCGCTGCCCGCTGTGTGGCAATGTGTTGGAACCGACAGTGGAAGTGGAAAATATGTACCCAAACATTCGATTGAAATCACGAAAATTGGTGTTTATCTCACGGTTGTATCTGTTTACTGCGATTGCGATTGAGATTTTTCTTGTAAATTTATGTATGCTCACGGAGGTACAGTCACTGGTATATATAATAAGCGGACTGGTGCTTTTATTTGGATATATTGTGATTCGCTATGCAATTTTAGGAACGAGCGGGTATATTGCAAAAACGGTAGTGCTCACAATTATAGCAATTATTATGCTGGTGGCAATTGACTTTTCAGTGGGCTACAATGGCTGGTCGGTCAACTATGCATTTCCGGCAGGAATTTTGCTGATTGATGTAGGGACGTTGGTGTTGATGGCAATTAACAATAAAAATTGGCAGAGCTATCTAATGTTGCAGATTTTTATGGTGCTTTGTAGCATTGTAGCGATTATTCTAAATTTAGTGCATATTGTCACCAATCCGATTGTTTCTATTGTGGCGTTAAATGTCTCTGTAATTTTGCTGCTTGGCACAGTGATTCTCGGGGGCAGGAGAGCACGTGTAGAATTAAAGAGACGATTTCATATCTAAAAATGTGCTGTGAAGACTGGTTTGGAATATTGTGGTCGCAGCCCCATTCGTTTTAGATGATGGGGAGAGACCACAAAATAGATAGTTGCCACGGCATAAATTTTTGCTCTTTAGTGTGCGAGCATATCCTCAATAAAGATTCCATATCCTTTGGTGCTATCTTGTACAAGCACATGTGTGACAGCACCTACAAACTTTCCATTTTGTATAATGGGTGCACCGCTCATACCCTGTACAATTCCTCCTGTCAGTGAGAGGAGTTCTGCGTCTGTGACTTCTAGTGAGATTTGGCGGTTTACAGCATCTTTTCCCGGAGTAAGCTTTGTGAGTTCTATATCATAGTATTTTGCTTCCCCGTTAATTGTGCATAAGATTTGCGCGGCACCGGTTGTCACTTCTGGTTTGAGTGCGATAGGAAGAGGTGTGTTGCCCATTGTGTATTCGGACAGGAGTTCTGTATTTGCCACGCCGTAAATTCCTTGAATGGTATTGTCTACAATCACGCCGGAAACCTGATCTGGTTTGTATTCGATGACGCCAGTTAGTTCTCCGGGATTTCCCCGCTCTCCACGTTTGACGGCGACAATTTCTGTGTGGTATAGTAGTCCGCTTCCAAGCTTTAACAGCTCGCCAGTATCCATATCATTGATGCCATGTCCAAGTGCTCCAAAACGATTCTGGTTGTCAATATAGGTCATTGTGCCAATGCCCTGTGCACTGTCTCTAAGCCAAGCTCCCATTTTATAGACATTATTTTCGTCTGCTTCTGGTTTTATTTTCACTTGAATCAGTTCTTCTTTTCGGGATACCTGAAAAATAATTTCTGCTCCATTTCCATTTTCTACATATTCTCGAATCTGTTTTTTGTCATTGATTGCCACACCATCCATTGCGGTTAAATAATCTCCTGATTGCAGCTTATACTCGGAGGGCGCGTGTTTGTCGCCACCTGCGCCTACGAAACTGCCAGTGTCCACGACAAGAACGCCCTGTGTCTTAACATAGATGCCGATCGGGCGTCCTACAGGAGTCAAAGTGGTGTTTTCTATCACTTGTATGTCCACATCTTTGAGCGGTAACAGACCAAAAAGTTTTAGCTGCATTTGATAGGAGTTTGTCGTCTCGCCCGCCACAATTGTCAATGGATGATTGAGTGCCAATACAGTCTCTGAATCCGTGCTGAGAACACCAGATGCCGGAATGCGCAGATTAATCTCCTCACTGGTTCCTGCTTTGATACTGATTGTACTTGGCACACTGCTCTGATAATAGGCATATGTCGCCCAGCAGAACAGTCCGATTGCAAATCCCAGAAAAACATATAAAAATAAAAGATATCTCTGTCTGATTTTCTCTGTTTTCATCTATTCACTACCTTACTTCGCGCTATTGTACGAAAAGTAGTATATGGATTTTTTTATAAAATAAACTTGTCTTAAATTTTTTCATAAAAAATAAATTAGAAAATTCATTGTTTTTTAACGTTTATGCGCTTGTTATGCCACAAAAATTAAAGTATAATGTAATATGAGACAAGTATAATATGAGAAATAATATAAAAGAAAGGGTGTTGTGAATGGGATTAAAGAGTGACGAGAGTATAAAGGAGTTTACGCAGAAATATACAAAAGTATGTGTGGACAACAACGCCATTGATCCAGATTTGTTTGATGAGTACGGCGTAAAGAGAGGCCTGCGTGACAAAAATGGAAAAGGAGTGCTTTCCGGTCTGACCAATATTTCACTGATAAAATCATCAGAGGAAATTGATGGAAAAAGTGTTCCGTGTGATGGGCAGCTTTACTACAGAGGATACAATATTTTTGATTTGGTAAGAGGATTCCAGAGTGAAAATCGATTTGGTTTTGATGAGTGTGCATATCTGTTATTGTTTGGAAATTTGCCAACTACAAACGAATTGATAGAATTTAAAAAGACATTGGGATATAGCATGACACTCCCTACCAACTTTGTGCGAGATGTCATTATGAAGGCGCCAAGCCATGATATTATGAACTCCCTGACCAAAAGTGTCCTGACGCTTGCTTCCTATGACGAGAGTGTGGCAGATATGTCGCTGGACAATGTGCTGCGTCAGAGTTTAATGTTGATCAGTGTGTTTCCAATGCTTTCTGTATATGGTTATCATGCGTACAATCATTATGAGTGTGATGAGAGCTTGTATATACATCGGCCGGATCCAAGACTTTCCACAGCGGAGAATCTGCTGCGTATGCTGCGGCCGGATATGTCTTATACTCCGACAGAAGCTAAAGTTTTAGACGCTGCCCTTGTGCTTCATATGGAGCATGGCGGTGGAAATAATTCGACATTTACGACAAGAGTTGTAACCAGTGCTGGGTCTGATACATACTCGGTTATCGCGGCAGCGCTTTCCTCTTTGAAAGGACCAAAGCATGGCGGAGCCAATATTAAAGTGGTTCAAATGATGGAAGATTTGCGCAGAAATGTGGATGATACAACCAACGAAAATCAAGTGCGAGAATATCTGTATCGTCTGTTAAACAAAGAGGCCTTTGACAGAAGTGGTTTGATTTATGGTATGGGACATGCTGTTTATTCTATTTCGGACCCTAGAGCTTTGGTGTTCAAATCATTTGTGGAACGGCTTGCCAATGAGAAGAAACATCGCAAAGAGTTTGAATTGTACTCGATGATTGAACGGCTGGCGCCAGAAGTAATTGCTGAGAAGTGCAGAATTTATAAGGGTGTCAGTGCAAATGTGGACTTTTACAGTGGATTTGTGTACAGTATGCTTGATATTCCAATGGAATTGTTTACCCCAATTTTTGCCATTGCGCGCATTGTCGGGTGGAGCGCGCATCGCATGGAAGAGCTAATCAATGTGGACAAGATTATTAGACCTGCATACAAGAGCATTGCAGAACTAAAAACCTATCAGACGCTAAAAGACAGATCAACACCGAAATTGGATGGTCAAGACCAGAAGATATATAAACTTCCTATGAATTAAAAGGTAACAGTTCAGACAGGACTTTGCACTGAGCTGCAAAGTCCGTAGAAAGCATAGTGGTTGAGATGCAACAAGTCATCGCACAGCGATTTTGCATGGCTTGTTGCGTTACACTTCGGCAAGGCTGAACTGTAACTTAAAAGGAAAAAAATTCTAAAAATATGTTGCAATTTGTGTGATATGGTGTTAAACTGATTATGTAAAATGAATGCTAGATGATAAAGAGTGGGCTTGTAAGTCCACTCTTTTGTTTGATGCGCAGACCCGTGCAGAGGAAAAAAGCCACTAAAGTGGCGCACGGGTCGCGCGGCGAGTAGGGAAGCTTTATCTTCTCTACTTGATTGTGCACGATTATGGGGTGATCGAATGGCGAAAAAAGATTTGTATGAAGAACGTGCAGAGGCATTGTTAGTGCCAATTGTAGCGGCAAACAACTGCGAGATTTATGATGTGGAGTATGTAAAAGAAGGAAGTGACTGGTATCTGAGAGCATATATTGATAAGCCAGAAGGTGTGAGCATTGTGGACTGTGAGAATGTCAGCCGCGCTTTTTCAGATAAACTAGATGAGGTGGATTTGATACCAGACGCCTATATTTTGGAAGTGTCAAGTCCGGGGTTAGGCAGAGCACTGAAAAAAGATAGACATCTTGAAAAAAGTCTTGGCGAGGAAGTCGAAGTAAAAACCTATAAGCCAATTGCGTTGCAGAAGGAATTTATTGGTATCCTAAAAGCTTATGACAAGGATACAATCACAATAGAAATGGAAAATGGTTCAGAGACAAAGGATATGGTCTTTGCCAAATCTGATATAGCAATCATAAGATTGGTGCTAGACTTTTAGACTGGTGGTCAAAAAGACTGGCCACTTGGGGATCGAATGATTGAAACTGAATTTAAGTTTAGGAGGGTAAAGGAAAAATGAATAAAGAATTAATGGAAGCGCTAAATAATCTTGAGAAGGAGAAGGAGATTAGCAAAGAGACTCTTTTTGAGGCGATTGAAAATTCTCTTTTGACAGCCTGCAAGAATCATTTTGGCAAAGCGGACAATATCACTGTTCAGATTGATAGAGAAACTTGCGATTTTATCGTATATGCCACAAAGGATATTGTTGCATCTTATGACGAGGTTGAGGATGATGTTACCCAGATTTGTATTGATGATGCCATTCAGATTTCAAAGAATGCCGTGATTGGTGGCACAATTAATATAGAAATTAAGTCAAAGGAGTTTGGGCGGATTGCGACACAGAATGCAAAGAATGTGATTTTGCAGAAGATTCGTGAGGAAGAGCGCAGTGTTGTCTATAATCAGTTCTTTGAGAAAGAGAAGGATGTAGTCACAGGAATCGTACAGCGTTATATTGGTAGAAACATCAGTATCAATCTAGGCAAAGCAGACGCAATGCTCAATGAGGCGGAACAGGTAAGAGGAGAGGAGTTCAAACCAACAGAGCGCATTAAAGTGTATATTTTGGAAGTAAAAAATACACCAAAAGGACCTAGAATCCTTGTCAGCAGAACGCACCCAGAACTTGTAAAGCGCCTATTTGAATCGGAAGTGACAGAAATTAAAGATGGAACCGTTGAGATTATGAGTATTGCGCGAGAAGCTGGAAGTCGTACAAAGCTTGCAGTTAGGACAAATAATCCAAATGTGGATGCGGTGGGGGCGTGTGTTGGTATGAATGGTGCGCGTGTCAATGCAATAGTAGAGGAACTACGAGGAGAAAAAATCGACATTGTAAACTGGGATGAAAATCCCGGAAACTTTATTCAAAATGCACTGTCTCCCGCCAAGATTGTTGCCGTGTTTGCTGATCCTGACGAGAAGACGGCGAAGGTGGTTGTTCCAGATTATCAGTTGTCTCTTGCAATTGGAAAGGAAGGGCAGAATGCACGACTTGCCGCCAGACTGACAGGGTATAAGATTGATATTAAGTCGGAGACGCAGGCCAAAGATGCGGAGGGGTTCCGGTACGAAGATTATATGTTTGACGAGGACGGGGATGTTTACTACGAAGAAGAATACGAAGAGGCAGCGTCCGACGCAAAAGATTTGGTGATGGAAGAGGCGGAAGTTCCCGGAGAAGAAGGATTTGACGAGGAGGGGACTGAGGCGTAAATGGCAAAAAAAATTCCATTAAGACAGTGTATTGGCTGCGGTGAGATGAAGAGCAAAAAAGAAATGCTTCGGATACTGAGAACAGAGGACCAAAATATTATTTTGGATACGACAGGCAGAAAGAATGGCAGAGGCGCTTACATATGCCCTAACTCAGAGTGTATGAGGAGAGCGAGAAAGTCAAAGGGATTGGAGAGAGCGTTTAAAATGCCAATACCTGATGAAATATATGACAGTTTGACAAAGGAGATTGAAGTGTTTGAATAAGGTGTATTCCATGCTGGGGCTTGCCATGAAGGCAGGCAAAGTAGTAAGTGGAGAGTTTGCAACTGACAAGAGCGTTAAGAGTGGCAAGGCATGGCTTGTTATTGTCTCGGAAGATGCATCGAATAATACGAAGAAGATGTTTTCCAATATGTGTGAGTTTTATAAGGTTCCAAGATATTTCTATGGAACAAAGGAAAAACTTGGACATACAATTGGTAAGGCTATGCGTTCATCTCTTGCAATTACAGATGAAAACTTTGCAAAATCAATCATGAAGCATCTTGAGGAATCTGTTAATCGTGAGGGTGAGGAGGAGTAATATGGCAAAAATAAAAGTGTATGAATTAGCACAGGAGATTGGCGTAAAGAGCGCAGAGATTCTTGCATTATTAAAAAATAAAGGTATAGAGGTAAAAAGCCACATGAGTGTATTAGAAGACGGACAGGTAGAAGATGTAAGGAAGACATTAAAAAAAGTACCTGCCAAGTCAGAAGAGGCACCTAAGACAACAGAGAAAACAGAGGCAGCAGAAGAGACAAAGGCGCCTGCCAAGACTGGTGAGGGAACGATGAAGAAGAAAAAAAGCATTATATTTGTGAGCAATCCTCACAACTCAAAGATGCCAGGGGGAGCACAAATTCCCAGAAAAGCCGCGCATTCAGACAAAAAGGCTGCACCGCAGGCTAAACAGTCAGAGAACACAGAAGGGAAAAAGGCTGTTGTGCAGACAAAAGCTGAGAGTAAAGAGGCAAAAGATGCAGTTAAAACAACAGAGAAAACAGGAACAACTGCTGAAAAGCCAGCACAGAAGACTATACCAGAAACAGTGAGTGTGCAACCTGTAAAGACAGAGCCTGTCAAGAGTGAAGAACCGGTAAAAACACAGGTTCAAGACAAGGCGCAGGTGTCGGAAAATACAGAAAAACCAATTAAAATAGAGACACCAAAGCCAATACAAAAAGAAGACAACAAAGAGAGCCGCAATCACCGCGAAAACCGAAGTGATGGACAGCGTTTTGATAACAGAGAGAATCGTGACAACAGAGAAAATCGAGAGAATCGTGACAATAAAGAAAACCGCGAAAATCGAAATGATAACCAGCGTTTTGAGAATCGCGATAACAGAGAGAGCCGCGACAACAGAGAAAATCGAGAGAACCGCGACAATCGAAAGGATGGGCAGCGCCGTGACGGGCAACGCCGCGAAAATCGAAACGATAATCAGCGCTTTGAGAACCGTGAGAATCGAGAGAATCGAAATGATGGACAGCGCCGCGATGGACAGCGTTTTGAAAATCGAGAGAACCGTGACAATCGAGGTGATGGTCAACGGCGTGACAGCCAACGTCGTGACGGGCAGCGTCAGGGCGCAAGACAAGGGCAATTTGGCGGAGGCCGTGACAATAATGACCGCGGAGGTTGGGACAACAGAGGCGGATTTGGCAGCAAAAGTGCAAATAAGGGTGGGTTTATGCCGGAGAGTCCCATCAAGGATGCAGAGAAGCACAGAGATGAAGAAAAGCGCAGAATTAGTCAGGAAAAAGATAAGCGAAACCGCAAAGATTTAATGTATGAAGAGGATGGAGACAACCTCAAGAATATAAAAGGCAAAAATAAACCGGGAAAATTTATTAAGCCTGAGAAGAAGGCCGTGGAGGCTGTCGAAGAGCAGATTAAGGTTATCACTCTTCCAGAGACAATCACAATCAAGGATCTTGCTGACAAGATGAAGATACAACCGTCAGTTATTGTCAAGAAATTGTTTCTTCAAGGTCAAATTGTGACTGTCAATCAGGAGATAACCTATGAGACAGCGGAGAATATTGCAATCGAGTATGATATTATCTGTGAGCAAGAAGTTAAGGTGGATGTAATTGAGGAACTTCTAAAAGAGGAGGATGAAAACCAGCAGGATATGATTCCAAGATCGCCTGTAATCTGCGTTATGGGTCATGTCGACCACGGTAAAACTTCGCTGTTGGATGCGATTAGAAAGACGAATGTCACGGACAAAGAGGCAGGAGGCATCACACAGCATATTGGTGCATACACCGTAAATGTCAATGGACAACGGATTACCTTCCTAGACACGCCAGGACATGAGGCATTTACTGCAATGCGTATGCGCGGGGCAAATTCTACGGATATTGCAATTCTTGTGGTGGCAGCAGATGACGGCGTTATGCCACAGACAGTGGAAGCCATCAGCCACGCAAAAGCGGCAGGGATTGAGATTATTGTCGCTGTCAATAAGATTGATAAGCCGGGTGCGAATATTGAACGAGTGAAACAGGAGCTTACAGAGTATGGACTGATTGCCGAGGATTGGGGCGGAAGCACAGTGTTTGTGCCAGTGTCAGCAAAGAGTGGTGAAGGGATTGAACTGTTGCTTGAGATGATTTTATTGACTGCAGAAGTTCTTGAATTAAAAGCGAATCCAAACAGACGTGCGAGAGGCCTTGTAATTGAGGCAGAGTTGGATAAAGGTCGTGGACCAGTCGCTACGATTTTGGTACAAAAAGGCACTTTAAATGTTGGTGATTTTGTGTCAGCGGGAGCAGCGAGCGGCAAAGTTCGTGCTATGGTAGATGACAAGGGAAGGCGTGTGAAGGAAGCAGGACCATCTACTCCTGTGGAAATATTGGGGCTGAGTGATGTGCCAAATGCTGGAGAGATTTTTATTGCACATGAAAATGATAAGGAAGCAAAATATTATGCGGAGACGTTTGTGGCACAGAATAAAGAAAAACTTCTTGAGGATACTAAAGCTAAGATGTCTCTCGATGACCTGTTTTCACAGATCCAGGCAGGAAATCTCAAAGAGCTCAATCTGATTATCAAAGCCGATGTCCAGGGTAGTGTGGAGGCAGTGAAGCAAAGTCTAATGAAACTTTCTAATGAGGAGGTTGTTGTCAAGTGCATTCACGGTGGCGTCGGTGCAATCAATGAGTCTGATGTCAGTCTTGCATCTGCTTCCAAGGCGATTATTATTGGATTCAATGTGCGTCCGGACGCACAGGCAAAGGCGACAGCAGAGCGCGAAGGTGTGGATGTGCGGCTTTATAAAGTGATTTATCAGGCAATCGAGGATATTGAGGCGGCGATGAAGGGCATGCTTGACCCAGTATTTGAGGAGAAAGTTATCGGTCACGCAGAAGTTAGACAGATATTTAAGGCATCTGCTGTCGGCAATATTGCGGGTTCCTATGTCCTTGACGGTGTTTTCCAGAGAGGATGTAAGATACGTATTACGCGCGAGGGCAATCAGATTTATGAAGGTGAACTTGCGTCACTCAAGCGGTTTAAGGATGACGTCAAGGAAGTCAAAGCAGGGTTTGAGTGCGGTCTGGTATTTGAAGGGTTTGACAGTATGCAGGAACTGGATATTGTTGAGGCGTATATTATGGTTGAGGTGCCAAGATAAGAAGTTGTAGAAAAATAAGTGATATCGATTATTTCCTACAGTTTTTAATATAGGAGTAAAAGTGAAATGAGAAAGAACAGTGTAAAAAATACCCGTGTGAATGGGGAAGTTCATCGTGTTTTGGCAGAGGTTATTCGAAGTGACATAAAAGATCCAAGAATCAATCCTATGACCTCTGTTGTAACGGTGGAAGTGGCGCCCGATTTAAAGACCTGTAAGGCATGGATTAGTGTCTTGGGCGATGAGGATTCCCAGAAAGAGACGCTGGAAGGGTTAAGAAGTGCGGAGGGATATATTAGAAGCCTTCTTGCGAAAAAAATCAATCTTAGGAATACACCAGAAATCCGGTTTATTCTTGACCAGTCAATCGCCTATGGCGTGTCGATGTCCAAAAAGATTGATGAAATCAATCATGTAGCGAACAATGAATAAAAAGTTAAAAGTATCTGGGAATATTTGACTTCCCAGATATTTTTGTGTATGATGTACACAGGTGTATAAGAATATTACACCAAAATAAAGGGATTAAATGAGGGTAGTAAAGTTATGGAAAAAATTTATTTATTAGAGGAATGTAAGGACGCAAAATATATTTTGATATCGGGACATGTTAGACCAGACGGTGATTGTACAAGTTCGTGTCTGGCAATGTATTTGTATCTGAAGAAAGCATTGCCGGCTGCGAAGGTTCAACTTTGCCTTGAGGAGCCTCCTATAGTATTTCAGTGTATTCAGGATTTTGATAAGATTGACAGTACGTATACTGTAGATGGAGAGGTTGATGTGTTTATCGCACTTGACTGTGAGAAATCCAGACTTGGAGAAGCAGAAGAAATTTTTGTAAAGGCAAAAAAACGCATTAATATCGATCATCACATTAGCAATAGCCAAGGATGCGGCGATATTAATTATGTGAATCCTGATAGTAGCTCGACGGCAGAATTGGTATATGAACTGATGGATAAACAGTATATCAATCAGGAGATTGCCAAGGCGATTTACATAGGAATGATTCATGATACAGGAATATTCCAGTATTCTAACACGTCGCCAAATACACTTCGGACAGCAGCGGAATTGATAGAATATGGTTTTGATTTTTCTAGTTTGATTGATGAAACCTTTTATGAGAAGACATATACACAGAATCAACTTCTTGGGCGGGCATTGCTTGAGAGTATCATATTTATGCATGGAAAGTGTATTGTCAGTGCGATTGATAAAAAAACGTTGGAGTTTTATAATGCAACAGCAAAAGATTTGGATGGAATTGTAAATCAACTTCGCATTACAAAAGGGGTTGAGTGTGCTATTTTTATGTACGCGACAGGTAATTTGGAATATAAGGTTAGTTTGCGTTCTTGCAAGTATGTAGATGTGAGCAAGATTGCAGCGTTCTTTGGCGGCGGCGGTCATATAAGAGCTGCTGGCTGCACCATCAATGGAACTTTTTATGATGTGGTCAATAATATTTCCAAACAGATTGCACTTCAGATGAAAGCGTATGAAGAGAAGATGATGCTGAAATAAATGGCGGTGAAACATTGATAAATGGAATGATGAATATTTATAAGGAGGCTGGCTATACGTCTCATGATGTGGTGGCAAAGCTCCGCGGGATTGTAAAACAGAAAAAGATAGGGCATACTGGAACGCTTGATCCAGATGCAGTTGGCGTTCTTCCTGTGTGCTTTGGCAATGCGACGAAGTTGTGTGATATGTTGACAGACAAGAGCAAGGAATATGAGACAATTATGAGACTAGGTATGACTACAGACACACAGGATTTGAGTGGTAGGATTCTAACGGAGGCAAAGGTGCATGTAAGTGAGGCGGAAGTGGAACAGGCTGTAATGTATTTTGTCGGTGGATATGAACAGACTCCTCCTATGTATTCTGCCCTGAAAGTTCACGGCAAGAAACTTTACGAGCTTGCGAGAGCGGGTAAAGAAATAGAGCGACAATCAAGACCTGTTGAGATTTTTTCAATTCAGATATTGGAGATTCGTCTGCCAGAAGTGCGGTTTGTGGTAAGCTGTTCTAAGGGCACTTATATTAGAACATTGTGTGCAGATATTGGAGAGAGACTTGGATGCGGTGGTGTTATGGCAAGTTTGGTTCGCACTAGAGTTGGAAATTTTCGCATTGCAGATTCCATTACACTTGCCAAAGTGGAAGAATTGATACGACAGGGGACATATAGTGATTATGTGATTGCGCCTGACAGTGTATTTATGGAGTATGAGGGGGCGACAGTAAAATGGGAAGCGGAAAGTGCCCTTGCAAATGGAAATAAACTTTATCCGCATCAGTTGGATTTCGACCATCATAAATCTTTTGCAAATGGAGACCAGCTTCGCGTGTACAATGCGAAGCGTGAATTTCGTGCGATATATATCTTTGCGGAAAATGAAGGTGTGTTTAAACCATGCAAGATGTTTTTATGACAGTAGGTTCTAGGATAGGTGGAAAATGAAAATTATTGAGAATACGACAGAGTTTTATATTGAGGAAAATACAGTTGTGGCAATCGGTAAGTTTGATGGGTTCCACAGAGGGCATCAAAAGTTGCTGGGATATTTGAGACAACAGCAGGAAAAAGGGCTAAAATCAGTAGTATTTACCTTCGTCCCCTCCCCCGCAGTATTTTTTAGCAAAGAGCCAGTTAGAGAATTATCTACAGTGGAGGAAAAACGCCGTATTTTTGAAAATGCAGGAGTTGATTACCTGATAGAGTATCCTTTTAATCAGAAGATTGCAGATATGGATCCAAAGATCTATATCAAGGAAGTACTTGTCAATAGAATTCGTGCGAAATGTGTGGTTGCGGGGGAAGACATCTCATATGGAAAGCAAGGTTCCGGAGATTATCAGTTGCTTCAGGATATGGCAGTAGAATGCGGGTATGAAGTGATATTGGTTGAAAAAGTGCAATATCAAGGGAAGGAAGTAAGTTCCACTTATGTGCGGGAAGAAGTCAGTCAGGGAAATATGGAATTGGTTAAAGAGCTTTTAGGAACCCCATACCATGTAGCGGGCAAGATTGTACATGGACGAAGATTGGGGCGTGTACTTGGCATGCCGACAGTGAACCTTTTGCCATCAGAGGAAAAGCTGCTTCCGCCCAAAGGAGTGTATTATTCTTATGTGTCCTTGCATAGTGATTTAGGTGTGATGCCATATGATGGCAAACATTTTGCAGCGATTACGAATATTGGAACAAAACCTACGGTGGATGACCGTTCTGTCATGGGTGTGGAAACGTATATTTATAATTTTGACAAAGATGTGTATGGGGAGGAGATGGAAGTATATCTGCTGCGTCATAAAAGACCAGAGATGCGATTTGAAGGCGTGGAGGCTTTGAAGGCGCAGATGGCGATAGACATTGCAGATGGCAGAAAGTATCATAGATTATAGACACAATAAGTTTTATAAGAACTTTTTGTTTTGGAAGGAAATGACAATGGAATAGAAAGATTTGTTGTTGACAGATTGAGGATTCGGTGATATATTAATTCTGTAATTTATATGTAACAAATTTGTAATATTAATTGGGTATACAATGAAAAGGAATTGATTGGAAAAATGAACAGGAGAAATAGATGGAAGTATACAGGGGCGGTCGCAGGAGCAGGACTTGCAGTTGTGTTGTTTAGCAGCGGAGTATACGCAAACACCAGTCCAAAAAAAGAAGAGGAAATTCGGGTTATTTCATTTGATGATTCAGAAAGTAACAGTGAGGAAACTGCAGAGACAGAGACTCTTTCTACCGAGGAAAGTTCGGAGTCCTTCTCTAGCGAGGAGTTTTTGACACAAGGCACAGAGACTGTGCCAGAAAGTAGTATAGAAGATAGTGCACAGGAAAATCCTGGCTTGTCGGCAGGGGCAGGAGAAGTACTTGACAACACAGAAGAGACAGAGATAGAAGAGACAACAATAGATTTGGGACTGTCGGCGGGGGCAGGAGAAGTACTTGACAACACAGAAGAGACAGAAGCGATGACAGAGGATTTAGGGCTGTCAGCGGGGGCAGGAGAAGTGCTTGACAATGTGGATGAACAGGCAAGAAGCGTGGAGGTATCACAGGAGCCGCAATCACAGGAATCCAAAGATTATTGGGGATATACCAACCTTGGGATTGCGCATGTAGACAATCATTTGAATATTCGACAGGAGCCAAGCGAAAGTGGCAAATTAATTGGAAAACTGCCAAAAGATGCAGCGTGTGAGATTTTGGATATTGATGAGAATGGATGGGCACATATCAAGTCTGGAAAGGTAGAGGGATATTGCAGTACTGAATTTCTCTACACAGGTGAGCAAGCGATTGCACGGGGAAGCGAGGTTGCTTCTATGATTGCAGTGGTAAATACACAGACGCTCAAAGTAAGAGAGGAACCAAACACAGATTCTATTGTAATTACATTGATTCCACAAGAGGAGGAATTGGAAGTAGTTGAGATTATGGACAATGGCTGGGTAAAATTTCTACTCGATGACGAAGAGGCATATGTATCTGGGGATTATGTTGATGTGGAGGAACGACTTGAGAAGGCAGTTACTCTTACAGAGCTAATGTATGGTCAGGGAGTTTCCAATGTGCGTGTAGACTTAGTACAGTATGCAAAACAGTTTGTTGGAAATCCTTATGTCTGGGGAGGAACAAGCCTGACGAAAGGTGCAGATTGCTCTGGTTTTACACTGAGCATCTATAAAAAATATGGTGTGAGTCTTCCACATCATGCGGCATCGCAAGCGCAGATGGGGACGAAAGTGGATTACAGCTCCGCACAGCCGGGAGACTTAGTGTTTTACGCAAAGAATGGTCGGATAAATCATGTGGCAATCTACATAGGTAATGGACAGGTGATTCATGCCTCCAGCCCAAAGACAGGAATTAAGATTTCAAGCTGGAATTATCGTACTCCGGCAGGAATCAGAAGATATCTGCCAAATTAATTTCTAAATGATACCGCTAGAACATGTTTGAAAAATCCATATAAAATTGTATTGCATAATCAAAGCTCCTGTGATATACTGATTGAGTGTGCTGTTGGTGCAGTACACTCAAATAAGCTGATGCCCAGTGTCGGGATACTCCAACCCAGACTTGGTGTCTAGTGATTATAATAGATTGATTTATTATGGAGGATTTTTAAAATGATTTCTAAGGAAAAAAAGCAGGCGATTATTGCTGAGTATGGCAGAAAGCCGGGTGACACAGGTTCGCCTGAAGTACAAATTGCCATTCTGACGGCAAGGATTCAGGAGTTGACAGAGCATTTGAAGGACAATCAGAAAGACCATCATTCAAGACGTGGTCTTTTAAAGATGGTTGGTCAGAGACGTGGTTTGCTTGACTATTTAAAGGGCGTTGATATAGAAGGATATCGTGCTCTTATTGAGAAGCTTGGTATCAGAAAGTAATTTTTGAATACTTATGCATTTGGAGGAGCGGAATTGTCCGCTCCTTTATGTGATAGTGAAGCGAGGAGTTGAACTGTTATTATTCAATCTATGTGTAGTTTAGATAGGAGCTTGTTTCGAGACCGCTGAAAAGTTTATGAATCTTTGTAGATTTTTCAGTAGTTTCGACAGAGTTATTGTTCGTGCCTCTGTGAAAGTAGTGAAAATTATACGCCAACAATACCTAAAATTTTGTTAAAAACGAATGGGCGTGAATAGGAACTCAGCAGGTTCTATCTGACAGGAAGCAAAAATGTTTTGTAGAGAAAAGAAAAGGAGAATTGAAATTGTATGGAATACATGACATTCAGTGAGAAGAAGGACAAATCTTATAAGTCTTACAGTATGGACCTGGCAGGGCGTACATTGACCATTGATATTGGAAGAGTGGCGGCACAGGCAAATGGAGCAGCGTTGATGCACTATGGAGATACTACAGTTTTGTGTACTGCAACTGCGTCAGACAAACCGAGAGACGGCATTGATTTTTTTCCGCTTTCTGTGGAATTTGAAGAGAAACTTTACTCGGTAGGTAAGATTCCAGGAGGCTTTAATAAGAGAGAAGGGAAAGCAAGCGAGAACGCAATTCTTACAAGCCGTGTTATTGACAGACCAATGCGTCCCTTGTTTCCAAAGGATTACAGAAATGATGTCACCTTAAACAATATGGTTATGAGTGTTGACCCTGATTGTCGCCCAGAGTTAGTTGCTATGATTGGCTCTGCGATTGTCACTTCAATATCAGATATTCCTTTTGATGGTCCATGTGCGACAACGCAGATGGGGCTTGTTGATGGGGAGTTTGTAGTAAATCCAAATCAGGAACAATGGAAAAATGGGGATTTGCAGCTTACAGTGGCTTCCACAAGCCAGAAGGTGATTATGATTGAGGCTGGTGCGAATGAAGTGCCAGAGGACAAGATGATTGAGGCAATTTATAAGTGCCATGAGATTAATCAAACAATCATTGCATTTATCAATCAGATAGTGGCGGAAGTTGGCAAAGTAAAGCATGAATATACAAGCTGTGCGATTCCAGAGGAAATGTTTGCAAGGATTAAGGAGATTGTTCCTCCGGAGGAGATGGAGGTTGCGGTCTTTACAGATGAAAAGCAGGTAAGAGAGGAGAATATCCGAAAGATTACTGAAAAACTTGAAGAGGCTTTTGCAGATAATGAAGAGTGGCTTGCTATTTTAGGGGAAGCGATATATCAGTATCAGAAAAAGACTGTCCGCAAGATGATTTTGAAAGACCATAAGCGTCCTGATGGCCGTGCAATTACACAGATTCGTCCACTTGCTGCTGAGGTTGACATTATTCCAAGAGTGCATGGATCGGCAATGTTTACACGTGGGCAGACACAGATTTGTACTGTTACAACTTTGGCGCCGTTATCGGAAGTACAAAAAATTGATGGGCTTGACGAGAATGAGACAGCAAAAAGATATATGCATCATTATAATTTTCCATCTTATTCAGTGGGTGAGACAAAGCCGTCAAGAGGACCAGGAAGACGTGAGATTGGTCATGGCGCGCTGGCTGAGAAAGCGCTCGTACCTGTAATTCCGTCAGAGGAAGAATTTCCATATGCAATCCGCACAGTATCTGAGACCTTTGAGTCAAATGGTTCTACATCACAAGGTTCTATCTGTGCTTCTACGATGTCGTTGATGGCAGCAGGTGTACCAATTAAAAAGCCAGTGGCAGGTATTTCTTGTGGTCTGGTAACAGGAGAGACAGATGACGATTATATTGTGCTAACTGACATTCAGGGGCTTGAGGATTTCTTTGGTGATATGGATTTTAAGGTTGCTGGAACAAAAGATGGCATTACAGCAATTCAGATGGATATCAAGATTCATGGTTTGACCAGACCGATTGTTGAGGAGGCTATTGCAAAGACAAGAGATGCCAGAATGTACATTCTAAACGAGATTATGCTTCCATGTATCAGTCAGCCCAGACCAACTGTTGGCGAGTATGCGCCAAAGATTATTCAGACGAAAATTGACCCGGAGAAGATTGGCGATGTAGTTGGGCAGAGAGGCAAGACCATTAATACCATTATTGAGCAGACTGGTGTAAAGATTGATATTTCTGATGATGGTTTTGTCAGCATATGTGGTACGGATCAGAAGATGATGGATAAGGCGTGTGAGATGATTAAGATTATTACGACAGATTTTGAGGCTGGTCAAGTGTTTAAGGGTAAGGTAGTCAGCATTAAAGAGTTTGGCGCATTTCTTGAGTTTGCACCCGGAAAAGAAGGCATGGTTCATATTTCTAAAATTGCAAAGGAGCGCATAAACCATGTTGAAGATGTGCTGACGCTCGGCGATGTTGTTACTGTAGTATGTCTTGGCAGAGACAAAATGGGGCGTATTAGCTTTTCAATGAAGGACGTAGCACAACAGTAATATATAATAGGACTGCTGTATTAGGGAGACACTTTTAAAAGAGGGTCTCCTTTTTGATAAAAAGGTTTGGGAAAAGGAAATTTTATCAAAAATATAGCGTGTGTGGAGGTAAAATATGACGGATCAGTTGTTTGGTGAATTAGACAAAGATTATTATGGATGGGAAGGCGCATCAACCTTGGATTTTGGTGGAAATGCATATCCTGTAGAACTATGTGTCAAAGTGAAAAATAATAGTGAGATTATGCCAATCCAGAGAGAGGCGTATCAGCGTTTTATAGAGAGCTGGCCAGTATTGCAAGAGAAATTGATAGAAGAATTAATCAAATACTATAATGAGGAAGAGCGCTTTAGCTATGGTCCAGATGACGAGGAAGAATTGGCAGAATGGTGGCCTGAAATTACAACAAAGGAAGCACTTCTGAAGGCAGTCACATTAGAGAAAATTGTGATTCCACAGGATTTTATAATGGAAGTGGTTAGAAAGGGAAGGTGCATTTATTTGTTATTTTCGAGAACTTGGGGCGGCGAGGATTGGGATGACAATGGAATTGGCGTCTGCTGCGTAAATGAGGAAGTTGACGAAATCGCATATAAAGATATTGCATATTAAGGAGCTGTAAGGGTATTTCTTTGCAGCTCTTTGCGGATTTTTCGTATAAATTTATTGAAACTTCTGTGATTCCTGTTACCCTATATCAGTGAAGGGAATTGAAAATCCCTAATCCGGTACAATATAGTGCCACGGATATCCAAAGGGCAACTTTTTTGAATGGTTGTCAATGTTACAATACCGGAGGAAACATAATGAAACAGGAAGAACTGGAATTTTATATTGATACATATGGCAAAGACTTATACTCGTTTTGTCGTTGTGTAACGCGCAGTTGTCAAGAAGCGGATGATTTGTATCAGGATACATTTGCATTGCGGAAAGCATTTTTGAGTAAGGATGCAATCTTAGTGAACGAGACACAAGAGAGTGGGGGATACAAGGTTACACTTTTGGGAAGTGTTGCTGGCAAGAGTATTAGTAACTTTATGGAAACCAATGATTATGGAGAGGTTTTGGATAACAGAATTTATACTGTAGTGGCAATTGAGCGTGCTGACGGAACACCGATGCCAGATACAAGTTCTGATGATTATGGAAAAGAGGAATTTTATGTATCGCATTATATTTGTGGATTAGATCCCAATGTTTACAGTTTGATGTGCATGGGTGGCGGGTATACAGCATTTGTCAAGAACGGTGTACAATATCGGATTTTAGATATGGACAATATTGAGATGTTCGCGGATAAGGGGATTTATGTAGGTGTCAGCACAGGGACATTTTATGATACAAATGCTTATATCTATCATGCGGAGACAGGAGAAATGAGCTGCAATGAAAGTTATTCTGGTGTAAATGCACTGTTTCAACTTCCAATCGACAAGAACAAGGCAGACCCTGCAGCGGCAGCGGCTTATTTAAAAGCGTTTGAGGAAGCTATGAATCAACTAGCAGAACCAATTGAGAAAGACTCTGTGGATTTGAGTGTGGATGCATTTATGGAAAACTTGACACCTGAGAATATTGACGAGTATGCAATGCCAGTGGAATCAACAAGACAGATATGCACGATTGATGAGAAAAGAATGGTTCACTATTCCTATAAAATGAATGATACTGAGGGAAATGGAGCAGTGCCATTTGATACATTGTTTCCGGATAACAAGACAGGAATAAGCCCTACTTTCAATTATGATTATTCAGAAAATGGACTTGCAGATTTGTGTATTGATGTGTTTATGCGAAATGATGATGGCACAGTTACTTATGTGGTTTATCAGCCAAAGAATGTATAATTTTTTAAAAACTTGACATAAGATGTCATATTTTAACGCATATAATGTAGTTATTCAGTAAAATGATTTATGAGCAAATTTTATGTATAATATTTGTTCATTTATAGGAACTGGATAACTACATTTTTTTAAAGGAGAATGAAATTATGGCAAGACCAACAACAAAAACAGATTTAATTGAGGCTTCAAACAATGGGTATGAAAGTCTGATGGCATTTATTGATTCTATGGCAGAACAGGAGTTGACAACACCTTTTGATTTTTCACAGGATGAGAAGAAAAAGGAGGCACATTGGCAGCGTGACAAAAATCTCCGTGATATTTTGATACATCTGTATGAGTGGCATAACCTAACTTTGGATTGGGTATCGTCAAATCAAAAGGGTGAGGAAAAACCGCTTCTGCCAAAACCATATACTTGGCGAACTTATGGGCAAATGAACATGTTTTTCTGGAAAAAGCATCAAGGGACCTCCTTGGAAGAATCAAAGAAAATGCTAGAGCAGTCGCACCGGGAAATTATGCAGCTAGTGGAATGCTTTTCAAATGAACAGTTATTCTTAAAAGGAGTTTTTGATTGGGTGGGAAACAGCCCGCTTGGCTCTTATTTTGTGAGCAATACATCCAGCCATTATGTGTGGGCACTAAAAAAGCTCAAGGCGCATCGGAAAGTATGCTCCAATCTCTTATAGTGCGTTTGTGCTTCGTAGCAAAGGCTTTGCTTTGATAGCAATCATTCAACATTAAAGTTTTGATAAAATAATTGACGTATTATTGATGTTAACCTATAATAAATAAATAAGTTAACATTTGGAGGTAATACGCATGAGCATTATAGAGGAATGCAGACAAAAAATATATGGAGGCGAAAATATAACGCGGCAGGAGGCGATTGCGCTTGCAAAGGAACCATTGGAGAAGCTAACGGCGGTGGCAGATGAAATCCGAAAACACATGTGCGGAAATCGGTTTGATATGTGTACCATTGTAAATGGCAAGTGTGGAAAGTGTTCAGAGGACTGTAAATATTGTGCGCAGAGTATACATTATAATACAGAATGTCAGGAAAGTTATCCGCTTTTGCAGACAGAGGAACTTTTGACAGGAGCGAAGCAGAACGAAAAGCAAGGGGTGCTGCGATATTCGATTGTTACATCAGGAAAGCAATTGAGTGAGCGGGAGATTGCGCAGGTCTGCGACAGTATCTGCGTGATTCGCAGGCAGACAAATATTGAAATTTGTGTTTCTTTTGGGCTTTTAAATGAAAGGCAGTTTGTAAAACTTAAGGAAGCAGGTGTTTCAAGAGTGCACTGTAATTTGGAGTCATCAAAAAGATATTTTTCTGAAATTTGTACGACGCATACCTATGAAGAAAAAATAGCAACAATAAATGCAGCAAAAAGTGCGGGACTATCTGTGTGTTCTGGCGGAATTATGGGATTGGGTGAGACAATGGAGGACAGGATTGATATGGCGTTGGATTTGCGAAGGTTAGGAGTAAAATCCATACCAGTAAATCTTTTAAATCCAATAAAAGGAACTCCTTATGAGAAGAATTCTATTTTGGCAAATGATGAATTTTGCCGTATTATCGCTCTTTTTCGATTTATAATACCAGAGGGTGATATTAGGCTTGCCGGCGGGAGAGGGCTTTTGAAAGATAAAGGAAAGCGATGTTTTCAGAGTGGTGCCAATGCTGCAATATCGGGAGATATGCTTACCACGGCAGGGATAACAGTATCTTCTGATAAAAAGATGTTACAGGAGCTAGCATTTTCCATAGGCAAATAAAAATTTATGAAAAAGAAAGAAATTTTAGAGAAATTTTAGAGGATTTTCGTGTATAATATTGTTGGTGAAAAAAATAAAAAAATTTGTAATGAGATGAAACCTTTTTAAGATTTAATACATCTAATATATAGAGATAGATTCTCGCAGTTTATCATACGAATTTTTTTGAGAAAAAACAAGAAGACAATAGGGAGACACACTATGGGGAATCAAGCACGTCAGAGTCAGGAGCTGGAGCTGTGGGAGGTTGTGCACTCCTCTGGAAATAGAAATTCATATTCTAGGCAGGCAAGAGCAAGAAGACAAAACATGCAAAACCAGAGGGACGACAGAACACAGACAATTGATATTATACCTCAAAGAAGAATCCAAAATGGAAATACAAACAGAGCGAGAACAGTAAGACAAGCTACAGCAAGAGCAAGCTACGATAACGTTGAAATGGTAAGACAAAATGTAGTACAGGCAGATATTGAGAGAGCGAGAACAGCAAGCAAGTATACAGCAAGAACAAGACAGCCGCAATTCAAATATCAGGAGCCAAGCAGAAGCAGGACAAGCTCCCAAAAGACCAAAAATAAAACAAAAAAAGCGAGGCATCGTGCCAGACTAAACCAATGCTTTGTCTTTTTATGGATTACAGCAATGTGTGCAGCGATTGCATTTATGGGAAAAACTTATTATCAAAATGTACATAATAGTACTGCTATCATAATGAGAACTGCAGAGGAACAATCTTTGCCAGAGGAAGTTCTTGTCGCAGAAGAGACAGAAAAAAAGCCGGATATTCAGGAAGATTTTCTGACGATTAGCGACTACAATCGTCCCGGGACAAAACTTGCGGAAGTCAATAATATATTTGTGCATTATACAGCAAATAAAGGAACGTCAGCAGCGCAGAATAGAAGCTATTTTGAAAATCTTGGTGTAACACACGAGCGGGCAGTAAGTGCACATTTTATCATTGGTTATGAAGGAGAGATTATTCAGTGCATTCCTTTGGAGGAGGAAGCCTATGCAGTGATAGGACGAAATAAGGATTCGATTTCAATCGAGTGTTGTTTTACCGCAGCAGATGGTTCGTTTACACAGGAAACTTATGACTCCCTTGTGGAGATGCTGGCATGGCTGATTGACAAATATAATTTGAAACCACAGGATATTTTGCGTCACTATGATTGCGGTGGAAAGAAGTGTCCGATTTATTATGTAGATCATGAAGATGCGTGGCAAAAGTTGCTCTATGATGTGGAACATTATGTTTTATAATAGCCTACAAGTTAAAATTCTCTATACATAACACACTTTTATTGCACCGAAACAATCAAATAGATTGTTTCGGTGCAGCCTTTTTTAAAATTCGGAATTTTTGAGACCTTTGATAACCTCCTGTGCATTAAATGGTTTTGTAAAGAATAATTCTGCGCCTTCTCTTAGCGCATCCATAAGCTTATCTTTCTGACCGGCTGCAGAAATCATGGCAACCATTGCTTCCGGATTATGTTCTTTGATTTTTCTGAGTGCTGTCACACCGTCCATTACAGGCATGGTAATATCGAGAGTGACAATATCAGGCATTAGTTCTTTGTACAGTTCAACGCCTTCTAAACCATTTGTTGCTTCACCTACCACCTGATAACCATTTTCGTTAAGCAGCGTTATCAAAACTTTGCGGATAAGAGAGGAGTCGTCCACAACAAGTACGGTAGGAAGTGTACTGGAAGTGTCAGTGCATAGTTTTGTCTTTTTCAAATTTAGTGTGTGTGGGTTGTTCCCGGGGATAAAATCTGCATCTGCTGAAATAATAAGATCAAATTCAAAGTCATCAATATACACAGGCATACAGTAAGCATTGCCCGACAGTTGCTGATTTAAGTATACTTCTGGCGGAACCATTTCGATAAAAATATCGTCATCGCTGAGTACAGAGTCAAAAAGTCCATTGTTTAGATTGGCAAATTCACAGACAGCATCATAAACTTCATCGCTGCTTGTGACAGCGACTGTCTTAGCATAATTTTTGGCAAGCCTAATAATGCCATCTAGTTCATTGGTAGCGCCGAAACCAAGAAAGATATTGTAGTCACCGACAGATTTTTGACCGGCGAGCATACTATAAGAGTATTCTGATGCTTTTTTCATTCGCCCAAAATAGAAATTGTTGGTGACAAATCGAGTGAGATTACGCATGACCAGACCTGCCAAATCTGTTATCATTGGATCGCGAACGGTAGCAAAGAGTGGAATGATAGACTCAAAATCATCTTTTTTTACTGCTTCCAGCTCGTCATCTGTGAAACCATGCATTTTCTGAAAATTATGCAGGTGTTCTCTGACTGCTTCCATAGACAAATCAAGTGTGTCAATCAGCAATTGAAAGAATTTCATTGCCAAATCACCTTGCATGGACAGAAGTTCTGATACCTGATTTTCTGTAAGGTATCCCAGTTCGATTGCAATGTCACCAAAACGGCGGTCTTGCTGTGTCTGCTGATGGTTAATTTCTTCTGCCTGTTCTTTTGTCAGAAGTCCTTGTGCAACAGCAATGGTTCCTAGTTTAACACGAGTCTTCTGAATTTCTTCCTGAAAGGAGTTTTTCTGTTCAATTGTAATAACTGACTGTCCGACCAAATAGTTACTAAATAGTTGAATAAACATAACAATCCGCACCTTTCTTTGTTGTGTTGTCCGTGATGTCAGAAAAATCTACTTTATTATTGTATAAAAAAAAAGCCAAATAGACAACTATTATTTTGAAAAATATTGCTGTTTGCGTAAGAGTTCAGCCATGCAGAATTGATTGTGCGAATTGTACACAGGAGATTGCTCACTAAGGACAATTTGTACAATTAATTCTATAGGGCAGACGCCCATCATGAAATAAGTCGCCAACAAAAACCGAATATTATTTGTGAAAATATACACCCTGGCGACTTGTGAATGACATGGCTGAACTGTTACCTGTTTGCAACAGCTATATTTAGTATTATTTTGATGAATAATAATTATATATAGAAAAGAGTATTGTTTTTTTAGAAAAGACTGTTAATATGAATATATTATC
This sequence comes from Lachnospiraceae bacterium, assembly GCA_014239155.1. GTDB lineage: Bacteria > Bacillota > Clostridia > Lachnospirales > Lachnospiraceae > COE1. Next base: position 54,437 of record JAAZZQ010000060.1, read on the forward strand.
AAGGAGGTTGAAATAATGGATGAACAACAAAACAGACAGAAAGGGCATCAAGCCAATGAATTGACAAAGAGCACAGAGTTGGTATCAGGACAAGTACTAAAGAAGTTTCGCTGGGAGATGGCAATAACTAGGTTGATGTGCGCAATTACATCAATACTTATCGTTTGTTTGCTTGCGGGAGGCGTATATGTGTTGCGACGGGTACAGCCTGTTTTGGACCAGGTTGCGGCAGTCGATATGGAAAACGTTAATGAGACGCTCAGTCAAGTAAAGTATACTTTGGAGAATGTGGATTTGCAGAAGGCGGCAGAGACAATGCAGCAGGCTGTAGATACAATGGAGTCAGTGGATCTGGAGGCATGGAACAGCGCGATTGATGGACTGGATACCGCAGAACTTTCCAAGACGCTGGCAAATTTAAACGAGGCAACAGAGTCTTTGCGTCGCGTGGAAACTTCAATAAATTCAATATTTGGCAGAAGGTAGTTATTTAGAAATAAAATTTGACACAGCGCAATAGGATACGTATAATACTCTATAGATACGCAAGAGATTATGGATAAAAGCAAAAGGAGGGGATTGTATGGCAGTATTTAGCGGTTTAGAGGATATGGATGAACTTATGGCGAAAAAAGAGCACCAGCATGAGCAGGAAATTGATGATATTATTCATATGTTAGACAGCAAGACCAAGAGTGGTGTAAGCCGAATAAAAGTAAATGTGTCTGATGAGCAGCAGGAGGGAACCGTAAATACACAGTATCATCATGGGCGTTGTGATGTGGGCAGTCCTTGGTCTAAAGGAACTGTTAGAAATTTTGGATGCGATTAGAGAGTGTTTGAAAAAGAAATGAGGTACAATTATGGCACTGAATAAGAAGCCTGTTCATGGCATGAAGGATATTATGCCAGAAGAAATGCAAATACGTGATTACGTGATGCGTGTAATCAAAGAGACCTATGGAAAATTTGGCTTTGCGCCAATGGAAACACCTTGTATGGAGAATATTGAGAATTTGAGTAGTAGGCAAGGGGGGGAGAATGAAAAATTAATTTTTAAAATATTGAAAAGAGGGGCACAGCTTAATTTGGAAACAGCAAAGACAGATGCAGATGTCGTTGATTTTGGGATGCGCTACGATCTGACTGTGCCGCTAGTTAGATATTATTCTAACCATATAAATGAGCTTCCATCACCTTTTAAGGCATTACAGATAGGAAATGTATGGAGAGCTGACCGACCGCAGAGAGGCAGATATCGCCAGTTTATGCAGTGTGATATTGATATTCTTGGCGAGGAATCCAACCTTGCAGAAATTGAGTTGATTCTTGCGACAACGACAACGCTAGGCAGACTTGGTTTTCAAAATTTTCAGATTCGTATCAATGATAGAAGAATCCTAAAAGCGATGGCTTCTTATAGTGGATTTGATGAGAAGGATTATGATAATATATTTATCACACTTGACAAGATGGACAAGATTGGAGTGGAAGGCGTAAAACACGAATTGCTTGAATCGGGATATGGCATCGAAGCTGTTGAGAAATATCTCGTGCTCTTTAAAGGGATGGATGCGTCGAAGGACGCACTGGCATTTATGAAAGAAAAGCTGGCAGGAATCCTTGACGAAGATGTTCAGACAGGATTTCAAGAAATTATAGAGAGTGTAAATGCCACCAAGGGAGAATATTTCAAACTTGTGTTTGATCCTACCCTAGTGCGCGGAATGTCTTATTATACAGGAACAATTTTTGAGGTTGCAATGCCAGAGTTTGGCGGAAGTTGCGGAGGCGGTGGACGTTATGATAAGATGGTGGGAAGGTTTACCGGAAAAGATGTTCCGGCGTGTGGATTTTCTATAGGATTTGAACGCATTATATTACTCTTGCTGGAAAGTGGCTTTAAGGTGCCAAACCAAAATAAAAAGGTAGCATATTTAATTGAAAAAGGGGTATCGGGAAAGGCACTCTGCGATATTATTGCAAAGGCGCAAAAGGAGAGACAAAATGGTACACAGGTGCTGGTTACCCGCATGAATAAAAATAAAAAATTCCAGAAAGAACAGCTTCTGGCAGATGGTTATGAGGAGATAAGACAATTCTATAAAGAAGGATTGAAAAATTAGGCAGAATATGGGAACAAAAGTAAAAAAAGTCAGAATAAAAAATCTGAAGAAGAAAAGGGCGCTTGCTCTTGAGATAATTGAGCGTCTAAAGAAAGCATATCCCGATTCGGACTGTACACTCAACTACAATGAAGCGTGGAAATTGTTGGTGAGTGTACGTCTGGCAGCGCAGTGTACCGACGCGAGAGTCAATGTGGTGGTAGAAGGACTTTATGAAAAGTTTCCGACGATAGAGGCGCTTGCGGACGCGGAGGTTTCAGCGATTGAGCGCATTGTGAGACCATGCGGATTAGGGCATAGTAAAGCGCGGGATATCAATGCTTGCATGAAGATGCTTCGAGACGAGTTTGACGGTAAGGTGCCAGATGATTTTAAGGCACTTTTAAGCCTTCCGGGAGTTGGAAGAAAGAGTGCAAATCTTATTATGGGTGATGTGTTTGGGAAACCAGCAATTGTGACAGATACACACTGTATTCGACTCACAAACAGGATGGGACTGGTTGATAATGTAAAAGAGCCAAAGAAGGTAGAGATGATTTTATGGGAGCTTATTCCGCCGGAAGAAGGCAATCAGTTTTGTCATAGACTTGTAGATCATGGGCGTGAGATTTGTACTGCTAGAACCAAGCCATATTGTGACAGATGTTGTTTGGCAGATATCTGCAAGAAACAGATATAGAGGCATGTGCAAAAATGTTGCTGTTTATGCTAAGAAGTCAATAATTATGAAAAAATAAAGCAGGATGGAAATTTTATGCCAGAACAGGAAAAACTTATTTTTCACACAATTTCACTCGATGACAGGAATTGGATAAACGATAAACTAAAAGAAGATCATTTAGAGGTCTGTGAATATACGTTTGCCAATAATTTTGTCTGGTCAAAAGTATACAATGTGCAAGTTGGCAGTGCTTATGGATGCGGTGTGATTCGATACAGAGGACAGGAGAATTATCAGTACTCTTTTCCGTTTGGAAATGGAGATAAAAGAGCGATGATAGAGCACTTGAGAAAAATATGTGCGGTGCATGGACACAAGCTAGATTTTTATCCACTTACAGAAAAATGCAGGCGCAAACTGATGGACTGGTTTCCGGGAATGTTTGAAATTTGCTCGAATAGAGATAAATTTGATTATGTGTATACAGTGGAGAAACTTTCCACGTTAAAAGGAAAAAAACTGCATGGAAAGCGAAATCATATTGCGCGCTTTATGGATGATGGCGACTGGCATTATGAACCACTCACAGAAAAAAATATAGATGAGTGTCGCCAAATGGCTAAAGACTGGACCTCTCTGCGCACTGAGAAATGGAATGAGGAGATGGCTTTGGAAATCAGCGTATTGGAAGTGGCATGTTCTAATTTTAATGCGCTTGGACTCCGCGGAGGTGTGTTGTATAAGGGGGATAAAATTGTTGCATTTACAATTGGAGAACAGTTGAATACAGATACCTTTGTGGTTCATTTCGAGAAGGCATTTCCTGATTTGCAGGGTGCATATCCTATGATTAATCAACAGTTTGTATTGCATGAGGCACAAAGTTATCAATATGTAAATCGAGAAGAGGATACAGGAGATTTGGGACTGCGCAAAGCAAAACTTTCCTACTATCCTGATTTTTTGGTGAAAAAATACACTGCTGTGGAGAGTGGTGTTGTCTTTGCGGATGAAAGGCAAAAGGAGTATCTTATAGAACTGTGGAATCAATGTTTTGGTGATGATAGGCAGTATATCGAACTGTATTTGGAAAATCGTTTTGAGACAGAAAATATGTTTGTAATCTATGAGGATAATCGTCCTGTCTCAATGGCAAGCCTGCTGCCAGTGCAGATTACAATCAATGGAAACAAAGAAAATGCCCGCTATGTCTATGCGGTGGCGACACTTCCGGCATATCGCAATAAAGGCTATGCGTCAAAACTTATAAGACATGCTGCAGAAAGGGTGAAAGAACCTTTGATTTTGCAGCCAGCAGACAGAGATTTGCAGGAATATTACGAAAAACATGGTTTTGTAGATGCCTTTGGTGAAAGCCCCTGCTGGATTTATGCTGGTAAATGTACGGAGACAGCCAGCGTTCCATCAATTGGTGAAAATGATTTAAGAGCTGCGGAGACAGTTTCTGAGCAAGATGAGTTGGATGAACTTGGCAATTGGTCGGTTGCAGATGCAAGTGAGAAAGAATATAAGCTAGTTCGTGATAAAGCGTTTGAGAAGGAAGGCTATGTGGAATGGGACGAACAAGCCATTGCATATGCTATCAAAGAGAATTTATTTTGTGGAGGAAGGACGCTTTTGCTGACCAATATGACAAATGACAAGGAAGCGCAGCGTGCAGTGTTGATGTATCGCGTAGAAAAGGATAGTCTTCATATTGTTGAGACAACTCTTAATGACAAGGAATTGCATGAGATTCTACCTGAGTTGCTTTTGCACACAGGCACGACGTGGGCATTTGAGCGAAATATGGGGGGGATGATACTACTGCCAGAACATATTTCCGATTGGGATTATAAGGAAGGATATCTGGGATTAACATTAGGATAAGATATTTTAGATAAAAATAGACAAAAAATATCAATAAAAATGATTGATTTTAACAATTCCAAAATGGGAAAATGTATGTTATGATAGAAAAAAGCAATGAAGAGAAATAGTAATCATATGAAACACTTCAGAGAGCTGTCGATTGGTGCGAGACAGTATGGGAAGTATGGTGAACTCGTCTTGGAGCTGTGTGCTTGAAACAGCATTGAGAGTAGGGTGCAACGGAAGACCTGCCGTTATCAGGGGAAGGCATAATAGTGCTGAATGAGTGCATACTTTTATTTTGTATAAAAGTGTGAAGTAGAGTGGTACCGCGAGAGATTATAGGAGAGTCTTTCGTCTCTACAACGGTAATGTTGTGGAGTCGAAAGGCTTTTTCATCGTTACCAGACAAAAAAAGTTTGAGAATAAAAATGGAGGAATGAGACATGGAACATGCAAACAAGTACGAAAAATCCTATTTTTTACCGCCAGTCTGTACATATGACTGGGTGAAGAAAGACGCGGTTACAGCACCGCCAATCTGGTGTTCAGTTGATTTAAGAGATGGGAATCAGGCATTGATTGAGCCAATGAGTCTGGATGAGAAATTACATTTTTTTGAAATGCTTGTAGATATCGGTTTTAAGGAGATTGAAGTAGGGTTTCCTGCGGCGTCAGAGACAGAATATGAGTTTATGCGCGCTTTGATAGAACGCAATATGATACCAGATGATGTGACTGTGCAGGTATTGACTCAGGCGCGGGAACATATTATTAAAAAGACTTTTGAGGCAGTCAAGGGAGCGCCTCATGCAGTGATTCATCTCTACAACTCAACATCGGTGGCACAGCGCGAACAGGTATTTAAAAAGAGCAAGGAAGAGATTAAGAAAATAGCGACAGATGGCGCTGAGCTTTTAAAGAAACTTGCAGAGGAAACAGATGGTAATTTCTCTTTTGAGTACAGTCCTGAGAGTTTTCATGGCACAGAGGTGGACTATGCAGTGGAAGTGTGCAATGCGGTGTTGGATATTTGGCAACCAACAAAGGACAAAAAGGCAATTATAAATATTCCGACTACAGTTGAGAATGCAATGCCGCATGTGTTTGCTACACAAGTAGAATACATTCATAAAAATCTGAAATACAGAGATGCTGTTGTGCTTTCTGTGCACCCACACAATGACCGTGGCTGTGGCGTGTGTGATGCAGAGTTTAGCATTCTTGCAGGGGCGGACCGCGTAGAAGGAACTCTTTTTGGAAATGGAGAGCGGACGGGTAATGTCGATCTTATCACTGTGGCGATGAACATGTATTCACATGGCGTTGACCCCAAACTGGATTTTTCTAATATGCCAGAAATTAGAGAGAATTATGAGCTTTTTACACGCATGAGAGTGCATGAGAGACAGCCATATTCTGGCGATTTGGTATTTACCGCATTTTCAGGTTCTCATCAGGATGCAATTGCAAAGGGAATGCAGTGGCGGGAGGAGAGACAGACAGATCAGTGGCTTGTGCCTTATCTGCCGGTTGATCCAAAAGATGTAGGTAGAAATTATGACGCGGATGTGATTCGTATTAACAGTCAGTCAGGAAAGGGTGGCGTTAATTATATTCTGAAACAAAACTATGGAATTTCACTTCCGTATGCAATGCGCGAGGAAGTGGGATATCTGGTCAAAGATGTCTCTGATCAGGAACATAAAGTTCTTTCACCGCAGTGGGTTTATGATATTTTTTGTGAGAATTATGTGGATAATATGCCATTGTTCCAGATTTGTGAGTGCCACTTTGAACAAGTGGACGGCATTATGGCAGAGGCAACAATTGTTTGTGGCGATAGAAAGACACCTGTGAAGGCGAATGGCAATGGTCGCCTTGATGCGGTGAGCAATACGATCAAACAATATTTTAGAGTCAGCTATCAACTTTCAGATTACGAGGAGCACGCGCTTACAAAGGGCTCGTCTTCCAAGGCGATTGCATATGTGAGTGTCACCTGTAACGGTGAGAAATTCTGGGGTGTTGGCATGGATGACGATATTATCAAGGCATCGATTCACGCGCTTTGTGTCAGTGTCAATAAACTGCCACAGATACAGAACAATGAGGCTTGTCAGGACGAGCGTATGATAGAGATTTTAAATTATATTCAGGCAAACTATCAGGCAATTGCACTTAGCGATGTCGCAGAGCATTTTCATTTGTCAGAGCCATATCTGAGCAAGTATATCCATGAGAAATCGGGTAAGACGTTCGGTGATATTTTAATGAATATTCGTCTGAAAAAAGCAAAGACATTGCTTCGGAATGGAAATATGACTGTTGAGAATGTTGCGATGGCGGTCGGATATCCAAACGTGGAACACTTTAATCGTATTTTTAAGAAAAGGATGGGGATGACACCCGTTCAGTGCAGAAAAGGAAGCCAATAATTCATGCAGGAAGACATTAGAAATATGCTTGCACAGTATGCAGATGAGCAGTATAGGGAATTTTCAGCAGGTCTAATTCCAAAAGCGAAACCCTTAATAGGAGTTCGCCTGCCGCAGATAAGACAGATTGCAAAGAGCATTGTAAATGATAAAAATAACAGGGAAAGGTGGCGGCAGGAAACTGCCGCCTGCAATGATATCTATGCGGATTTCTTTTTTGAGGAGACAATGCTTCGCGGTATCCTTATCGGTTATGGAACAGCAAAAAAAGAGATATCCTGTGAGGAAGGTCTTGCCGCTCTAAAAGCTTTTATTCCATATATTGACAATTGGTCTGTGTGTGACTCTTTCTGTAATTCCTTTACTTTTGCAAATAGATATCGTGACGCAGTTTGGACATTTTTACAGTCCTATTTGTATTCGGAGCAGGAATTTGAAGTTCGGGTGGCACTGATTTTGCTTTTAAGTCAGTATTTGAAGTATGATGTGGACAATAAAAAAATTTCAAGAAATAGAAATATATGTATGGCAGATATTGTGCAGACACAGGAAAATGAAGCGCATTCTAGGCAGACAAAGGCGCAATATCCTTATTTGGAAAAGATTCTTATAGTATTGAATCGGGCATTTTCACAGGGGTATTATGCGCGGATGGCAGCAGCGTGGTTAATGGCTGAGACTTTTGTGTGTTTTCCATACGAAGCGAATAAGATTCTTGCAGATAATTGTCAGATGGATACATGGACTTACAATAAAGCTTTACAGAAAATACGAGAATCTTTAAATCCAGACAGGGAAGTGAAAGAATATGTGAAAAGTCTCAAAAGAAGAGATAAATCTTGAAATATCATAGGATATTTGATAGAATAACATAGGTACATAAAAATACAGAAAAAGAAATAGAAGGACAGGCAGCAATCAGAACTATGAGGCATTTTATGAAACATTCTATCAAACAGGAAATTGCCTTGATTTTTATGGCAGTCATGGTGGGAACGGTTGTTCTTTGTTGGATTGTCAACAACAGTTTTCTGGAAAATTTTTATATACAGAACAAAAAGAATGCCATCAAAGATGCGTATTCCAGAATTAATGAAGTGGTGATGATAGGGGATATTTCCTCGGAGTCGTTTGATGTTGAGCTGCGGAAAATCTGTGATATGTACAATATTAGTCTGTTGGTAATTGACGCTGGTTCTAATATTGTGAAATCTAGTACCAGAGATGTCAATAAGCTATTGCACAGGCTGTATGATAATTTTTTTAATCCCGATAAGGATTTTGTCTATTTTGATGAAAATGACAATTATTATATGGGGATGGCTATAGATAAGTCTACCAACACAGAATATTTGGAAATGTGGGGGATCCTAAATAATGGAAATCTGTTTTTGATTCGTTCTCCGCTTGAGAGCATACGTGATAGTGTAAAACTGTCCAATCGTTTTTTGGCGTATGTGGGGATTATGGCAACTGTAATTAGCACAGTGCTAATCTGGTTTATTACAACAAGAGTGACCAGACCGATTATGGAGTTGAAAAATATCTCAGAGGAGATGACAAAGCTTAATTTTGAGTCAAAATATGAGAGTCGCGGGCAGAATGAAATTGATTTGCTTGGAGAACATATGAATGCTCTTTCTGCCACTTTGGAAAAGACAATCTCTGAACTCAAGACTGCAAATAATGAACTGCTGCGGGATATTGAGAAAAAAGAGCAGATTGATGAGATGCGCAAAGAATTTCTATCTAATGTTTCCCATGAGTTGAAGACTCCGATTGCACTCATACAAGGATATGCAGAGGGGTTGAAAGAGTGTATCAATGATGATACAGAGAGCAGAGACTTTTACTGTGATGTCATTATGGATGAGGCTGGAAAGATGAACACAATGGTGAGAAAGCTGCTCGATTTAAATCAGCTTGAATCTGGAAATGATGTGATTGCTATGGAGCGATTTGACATCACAGCACTTATCACTAATTTTATTGTGTCCGCAGACATTCTGATTAGTCAGAATGGGGTGCACCTGCGTATGGAGGATTCTGCGCCCATTTATGTGTGGGCAGATGAGTTTAAGACAGAGGAGATTGTAAGAAATTTTTTTAGCAATGCGATGAATCATGTCAATGGAGAAAAGATTATTGAAATCAAATATAGGCTGATTGAGGAACAAGATAAGAGTAAGGTGAGAATCAGCATATTTAATACAGGAGAACCAATACCAGAAGAATCGTTGTCACACATTTGGGAGAAATTCTACAAGGTGGATAAAGCGAGGACACGAGAGTATGGCGGCAGTGGAGTGGGATTATCTATCGTAAAGGCGATTATGGAATCCATGAATCAACAGTACGGTGTTATCAATTATACCAATGGTGTAGAGTTCTGGTTTGAACTTGAAACCAAGTAAATGGAGGTGTTTGTTTGAAGAAGGGGAAAGTGTTAGGGCTGATTGCCCTGTCCGCAATGTTATTGACAGGATGTGTGGATGCCATGCCAGAGCTTACAGCAGAACAGTCAGATATTATTGCGGAGTATGCGGCTGGGCTGCTGCTAAAATATTCACCCAGATATGAATATAGAATTGTGAGTGAGGAGGAGTTGGCTGCTGCAATTGCAGACAGACAGGAAGGTTCTGAATCAGAGTTAGAACCAACTACACAGACAGAGCAAGTGCAGTCCCCAGAAGAAAATGTGTCGGAGGCGTCATCAGAAGATGTGCCAGCGGGGCAGGAAGAAGAATCAGCGCAGGTTCAGCCAGCAGAAGATATTGATTTTGCTGCGGAATTGGGCATTGATGACCTGATTATTCGATATCAGTCTTTTGAGGTGTGCAGCTCCTATCCACAAGACAGTACTGGATATAGTGTGGACGCTGCCAGAGATAAAAAATTGTTGATATTGCACTTTGATTTAGAAGGTTTGCCGGAGGAAGATGTAGACTGCAATTTTTTTGACCGTGATTTAAAGCTGCGGGTGAATATCAATGATTCTATATCTGCCTCGGCACTCAATGCAATGCTTTCCAATAATCTTATTACTTATATTGACGTTGTGAAAGCAGGGGAGACTGTCGACGTGGTGGCAGTGGTAGAGATTAACGATATGACTGAGGCGGATATTCAGTCTATGGTATTGCAGGCGTCGATAAATGGAAATACTTGTACAGCAAAACTGAAATGATTATACTGTAACCAAAATATTAAAAATTTTCTGAAAATATTTGTAATTAATCCTATACATATGTTATAATTGATGACAGATAATCTGCAGGGCAGTGATAGAAAGATATTGAATCAATATCTTGTAGAATGGAGGTTTAATATGGAGACTAAGATTCTCTTAGAGAACGGAACAAATGAGTTGGAAGTATTGGAATTTGTGGTGGATGGAAATTCCTACGGCATTAATGTGGCAAAAATTAGAGAGATTATTCCTTATTCGCCCGTGACACCTGTACCAAATGCGCATCCTAGCGTAGAGGGTATTTTTATGCCGCGTGATGCGATGATTACGGCAATCGACCTGCGCAACTGTTTACAGCGTGGTCAGTCCCAGCCGGGAGGCTTATTTATTATCACAAGTTTTAATAAACTTGATATTGCATTTCATGTTGATTCCGTAATCGGTATTCACAGGGTTTCATGGGTTGACATTATTAAGCCAGGAGCTACAGTGACAACTGCAGAGGATGGTATTTCTACAGGTATCATTAAGATAGATGGAAAATTGATCATTATTCTCGATTTTGAGAAGATTATTACAGATATTAATCCTGAGACGGGATTGAAAGTGACTGAGATTGAAGCGTTAGGCGAACGAGAAGGCATTGAAGTGCCAATTTTAATTGCAGAGGATTCATCGCTGCTTCGGAAACTTATTATTGATTCTCTTAAAAAAGCCGGATATGACAATATTATTAAGGCTGAGAATGGTGAGGAAGCGTGGGAGTACATAGTAAAGTGCCGGGATGCGGGAACACTGGATCGAGATGTGCATCTTTTGATTACAGATATCGAGATGCCTCTTATGGATGGACACCGCTTGACAAAGCTTGTGAAATCAGATGATGCAACGAAACATATACCGGTGATTATTTTCTCTTCCCTTGTCAATGAGGAAATGAGAAGAAAGGGTGAAGATTTGGGTGCGGATGCACAACTGTCAAAACCTGAAATCGGAAATCTTGTAAAAGTAATTGACCAACTGCTTGCAAGATAGAAAGGATAGAGCCGGGATTTATGCCCGGCTCTATCAGTGAGGAAACGGCATGGATAGAACAGAACTCATCGAAAAAAGGAAAAGATTGGAAGAGAGCATTGCAGATGCGGACATGGTGCTTGTTGGGGTTGGCGAGGAATTTAATGAGAGCTTTGGAGATATCGGTAGCTTTCCGCATTTGATGTCCGCGTTGGAAGAGGTTGATATTGACCAGACATTAGAATGGACAGTGCCTTTTTTAGAGCATCGTTTTTTGATTGAGCATAACGAGGGCAGGCTGATTAGTGCCTATAGAAAACTGTATGAATTAATTCAGCAGAAAAACTATTTTGTAATTACTACTTGTATTGATGAAAATATAAAAAAAGCGGCGTTTGATACAGGACGATTGGTAGAGCCTTGTGGAAATTATGAGAGATTTCAATGCAGTGAAAAGTGTTGCAATGAACTGTATCCTTCCAAAGACTTTTCCGATTTGGTTTATCAGGCGATTTTGGATAATGTGGGGTTGGATTCCCTCGAGATTCCAAGATGTCCAGTTTGCGGTAAGGCGCTGGCTTACAACAATATATTGTGTGAACAAAATTATGTGGAAGAGGGATACCAGAAACAGTGGGAGAAGTATACAAAATGGCTGCAAGGGACATTGAACAAAAAATTATGTATTCTTGAATTTGGTGTGGAGCTGAATCTACCCAATATTATTAGGTGGCCGTTTGAAAAAGTGGCATTTTATAATCAAAAGGCAAGTTTTTTTAGAGTGAATGAATCGCTGTATCAGATGGCAGAGAATCTGGGCGACAAAGGCGTTAGTATCGCTAGGAATGCAGTGGACTTTTTGCTGGAATGTAAGGAATAAAACACGGAGGGGAATTGTCATGAACTCAGAGGAAAGTTATCTGGACAGTTTGCTAAGGAATATTTTAAATCCTGAGGCAGCAGAACCCGGGAAAGAGGAGTCGCAGATTGCAGAAGAACGAACAGTGCAGGAACTAGAATTAAAGGAAACAGAGGCAGAAAAAACGGAAACTGTGACAGATACTTCAGAAGGAACACTGATATCAGAAGGAATAGCTGATATTGCGGAGGAACCATTGATTTTAGAGGAAGAGACTGAGCTTTCTAAAGAAGCATATCGTTTGGAGGAGCCTCTCCTATCAGAAGAAGTATCAGAAATTCCAGAGGAAGCACAAATTCCAGAAGAAATACAACTATCGGAAGAGATATCAGAAATTCCAGAGGAAGCACAAATTCCAGAAGAAATACAATTATCGGAAGAGATATCAGAAATTCCAGAGGAAGCACAAATTCCAGAAGAAATACAACTATCGGAAGAGATATCAGAAATTCCAGAAGAAATACAACTATCGGAAGAGATATCGGAAATTCCAGAAGAACCTTTGTTGCAACTCCCAGAAGACATATTGGACGGTTTAGAGGAGCCATCAACTTCCGAGGACCTTCTGTTATCAGAAGAGATAAGCAGTGTTTCAGATCAACCATCAATTATGGATTTGACAACAGATTTTATAGATACAGAGGTTATTGAATCGGTAGAAAGCCCAACAGTTGAGGAGGAAACTTCAGAGATAACACAGCCCATAATAGAGGATGAGAATGAACTTGAGACAGAGCTGCCTGTTGTGGACTACTTTGGAACAGAAGAGATAGTGGCAATAAATGCCGAGGAAACAAATGCAGAAGAATCTGCCCTTGCGACAGTGGGGACATCGGATTCTGGAGGAGGATTTAGTTTGGAGGATAAAGAGATGCCGGAATCAGATGATGATTTTAAATTGGAGGATATTGAGATTCCTGAATTGTCCGATCTGGGAGTTTTTCAGGATAATGAACTGAACATAGATGCATTGGAAGATGCGATTCAGTCCGAGACAGAACGTGAGATGGCAGGCGAGCTAAATATTGATGATTTGACAATACCTATGTCGGATTTTAATCTATCAGACTTTGATATGGATGATTTGGAAATGAAAGAAACAGAAGTGTTAGATAACTCTGAGAAAGATTTGGATATTAAGATTCCCGATATTTCCGAGGATTCTAATATTGTCGGTAATAGTAATGAGAGTGATACTTCTATCAATATGGATGATAATTTGGAAGATGTACTCAATATGCTTGATGATGACGCAGAGCTTGCAGAAATCAATGATATGCTTAAGAAGTCAGACAACAATGAGCCAATACAGGATGACATGATGGATTTGTTGAATCAGATGGCTGACGACGAAGCGGCGTCTGTCAATGCAGGACTCAATCATACAGATGAGGATGATGGTGGAGTGCCGCTTCCAGTAATCCCAAAGTCTGTGTTAGAGGAGACACGATCAACAGAAAAGGCAGATGGTGACGAGAATAAAAAGACAAAGAAAGCATCTGCGAAAAAGAAAAAAAATGCCAAGGAAACGGAAGACGCGGAGGTAGAGACCAAAAAGGAACCCGGAAGGTTGGGTAAATTTTTCAATATGCTGACTGAGGATCTTGTGCCAGAGCCAACGGAGGAAGAGCTTGCAGCCGAGAAAGAAGCTAAAAAGGCAAAGAAGCAGGAAGAGCAGACTAAGAAGGAAGAAGAAAAACTTGCCAAAGACGAGGAAAAGAAGGCAAAAGCAGAGGAAAAAGCTGCTGCGAAAAAGGCGAAACAGGAAGAGGCTGCGAAAAAGAGACAAGAAAAGAAAGCCCAAAAAGAGGCAAAGAGAGCGAAACAGGCTGCAAATGGTTTAAACAAGCGCATTCCTCCAAAGAAAATTGCGGTGGTTGCTGCATTTGGGGTTTCTGTAGGTGGAGCGGTGCTCGTTGCCACAAATGTGCTCTCAACACAAGGATTTCTTCAAACAGCACGAAACGCATACTACAAACAAGATTATAAAACGGTGTATCAAGCTACTTATGGCATGGAACTTAACGGGAAAGAAACCGAGAGCTTAATCAAGGAGAAGAGCGAAATTATATATAAGATGCAGAGAAAGTATGACTCCTATCAAAATAATTTAAAGATGGGACGTGAACTCGAAGCACTCGATGCATTGCTTCAAGGGCTTGTGGTTTATGATACGATAAATGCAGATGCACAAGCGTATGAAGTGACAACAGAAGTAGATGAACTTAAAGCAACGATTTGCAATATCCTTGAGACAAAATATCACTTGGATGAGACACAGGCAAGAACCTTGCTCAGCAATGAAGATCCGCTAACTTACACAATTGCATTAAATGATGTGATAACACAGAGCTAAGCGATTGTTTAGAGAATATTTTTATTACTATTCTTTTTCGGCGTAGGAGGCAAGGAAAGTATATATGATAGCAATAATTGATTATGATGCTGGCAATATCAAAAGTGTGGAGAAGGCGCTGGCAGCACTAGGGCAAACGGCTGTGATTACAAAAGATAAAGATACAATACTCCATGCAGAAAAAGTGATTCTTCCGGGGGTTGGCGCGTTTGGAAAAGCGATGGAACGGATTAGAAGTTATGGTTTAGATACTCTGATTCAGGAGGTTGTTGCAAAGGATACTCCTTTTTTGGGAATCTGTCTAGGATTGCAGTTATTGTTTGATTCTAGTGAGGAGGCACCAGGAATCCCCGGACTTGGAATTTTGCGTGGAACAATTCAAAAAATTCCGGACAATGCAGGGTGGAAAGTACCACAGATTGGATGGAATGCGTTGACATTTCCAAACAGTGGAAGACTTTTTCAGGGAATTGCAAAGAATGCCTATGTGTATTTTGTGCATTCCTATTATTTGCAGGCAGAAGAACCAGAGATTGTGACTGCCACAACAGAGTATGTGGTTAATATTCACGCATCTGTTGAAAAAGGGAATATATTTGCTTGTCAGTTTCATCCAGAGAAAAGTTCAGAAGTGGGACTGCAGATACTGAGAAATTTTGTGGCACTGTAAGCGAGTCTATTATTAAGAAAAATGAGGCAAACAATGATTACAAAAAGGATTATTCCGTGCTTGGATGTAAATGATGGACGTGTGGTCAAAGGTGTAAATTTTGTTAATTTAATTGATGCGGGAGATCCTGTAGAGATTGCAGCGGCATATGATAAAGCGGGCGCGGATGAAATAGTGTTTTTAGATATTACAGCATCGTCGGACAATCGGGCAACAAAGATAGAGCTAGTTCGCAGGGTAGCCGAGAAGGTATTTATACCATTTACAGTTGGCGGGGGGATTAGAACCGTCGAGGATTTCAAGGCAATATTGCGGGAAGGCGCAGACAAGGTGGCAGTGAACAGTGCAGCGATTATAAATCCATCGCTGATCAGTGACGCGGCAGATAAGTTTGGCAGCCAGTGTGTTGTGGTTGCGATTGATGCGAAGCGGCGGGCTGACAATAGCGGCTGGAATATTTATAAAAATGGTGGGCGAATTGATATGGGAATCGATGCTGTGGAGTGGGCAATCAAGGCATGTGAACTTGGAGCGGGAGAAATTCTGCTCACAAGCATGGACTGTGATGGAACCAAAAATGGATACGATATTGAGCTTACCAGAATGGTTTCTGAAAATGTTTCTATACCAGTGATTGCGTCAGGCGGAGCAGGAAAAATGGAACATTTTTATGATGCCTTTGCGGAGGGAAAAGCAGATGCAGTGTTGGCTGCTTCCCTTTTCCATTTTAAAGAACTTGAGATCAAAGAAGTGAAAGAATACTTAAAACATAGAGGAATTTCTGTAAGAGTGTAAGTCTTGATATACAAATAAAACTATAATAAGTTTTGTGACAGCGGATTAGAATGCGATTTCTATCTGTTGTATTGCACGTAGAAAGAGATACGAAAGGAGAAACAATTATGGCAATGTTGACAGGAGAGTGGTTGGATGCGATGCAGGAGGAGTTCCAAAAACCATACTATAAGGAACTGTATCAGTTTGTAAAGGAGGAGTATGACAGTACACAGATATTTCCGCCTGCGGATGATATTTTTAATGCAATGCATTTTACCCCGCTAAATAAAGTGAAGGTGCTTTTGTTAGGACAAGACCCCTATCACAATGTAAATCAAGCACATGGATTGAGTTTTTCGGTGCTTCCAAGTCAGACAAAGTTGCCGCCTTCTCTGCAAAATATTTATAAGGAATTGCAGGAAGATCTTGGCTGTTCTATACCAAACAATGGATATTTGAAAAAATGGGCAGATCAGGGCGTGCTGCTTCTCAATACTGTTTTGACAGTGCGTGCACACCAGCCAAATTCTCATCAAGGTAAGGGATGGGAAAAGTTTACAGATGCAATTATACAAGCAGTCAATGCACAGGACAGACCGATTGTGTATTTTTTGTGGGGAAAACCAGCACAGCGCAAGATACCAATGCTGACCAATCCCAAACATCTAATTTTGAAGGCAGCACATCCAAGCCCACTGTCCGCACATAACGGATTTTTTGGATGCAAGCATTTCAGTCAAGCAAATGAGTTTCTAAAAGCAAATGGGGTAGAGCCAATTGACTGGCAGATAGAAAATATCTAATTTAAAAATTTTTAGCAATATGTTACATAAAATATGTGGTTATTGTAAAAAAATTGTGTCGTAAAACGGAAAAAACGTAGGTTATGTTGCACAAAAAAGAATGAAAAAAGTGGTATTGCTGGCATTATATGTAAAATCATTAGAATGTAGGCTATTGACAAACTTTTTCAATGTAAGTATAATTAAATAGTCATTTGACATAAACTTACTTTAGCATATTAAAGCGAAAGCTTATGTCGGAAATAGTAAGTGAAAGCAACAGTTTAGTCAGGTCAGCACATTGATTGTGCTGACCATATACGAGAGCAGTGGCTGCAGGCAGGGTTTTTGGAGGTCCTGTACACAAGTGAAGGCATCGGAACTGTTATAGAGTTAAGTGCAGTGGACAATGGCGTTCATAGGCACTTTTTTTACTTTTTTGTGTCATTTGACAGATTTTGCTTGGTTTTTACCTTATTGTTAGGTTAAAACATAGTTCAATTTTTAAGGAGGTAAAAAAGTATTATGAGAAACAGAAAACGAGTTCTTGCTGTTTTACTAGCAGGAACGATGGTTGCCGGTTCTTTGGCAGGCTGTGGTTCTAACGGTGGTTCTGATAAACCAGCTACAGATACTCCTGTAGCAGAAAATAATAAAGAAACCGAACAGGCGGGCACAGAGACGGCAAATGCAGAGGAGACTACAACAGAGGAAGGAGAAGGGGGTTCTGCAAAGAGTATGGCGGAACTTGCGGAGATG
The DNA here is from genome assembly GCA_014239155.1 of Lachnospiraceae bacterium. Taxonomy (GTDB): domain Bacteria; phylum Bacillota; class Clostridia; order Lachnospirales; family Lachnospiraceae; genus COE1. The sequence goes on from JAAZZQ010000060.1 coordinate 72,001, forward strand.
GATTATGATGAGCGGTCCTCTTATCTGTACGAACAGAATCTTGGCGAGTTCTATGAGATTTATCAGGAGGCAAAAGCTGAGATCAATGACCTTTCTAAGCGGTATGCAATGATGGCGGTTGCAGAAGCAAAGCTTTTGGAAACGGGTGTCTTAAATCCGCAGACTGCGCAGGGTGGTACTTACTCCATATCAAGAAGAGTTCCAAACACAGAGACAACAGTGTTGTGGGGCAATGATGAATATAGATACCACAATGTGCTTGTGACAACAGAGCCAATAAAAGTGGCGGACAGAACAGAGATGCGGCAGAAATGGGCAGAGTTGCGCGGCTCAGGAACTTATACTGAATGGGCAAAAACATATCTTGCAGAAAAAGGATATGAGCTGAAAGATTCCTATGCAGCGCACTGGTTTGGTTCTGACCCAACAACTTGGGATATTCTCTCCACAAGTCAGACTGTTGACAGTTATGCGACAGTAAATACATATGATGGTTTGCTAGAGTATGATTGTGAGAATGTTCAGCAGCCTGCTTTGGCGACAAGCTATGATGTGTCAGATGATGGATTGACTTATACATTCCACATTCGCGAGGGAGTTGACTGGGTTGACTCACAGGGCAGAAAAGTTGCAGATGTCAAGGCAGATGACTGGGTTGCAGGCTTTCAACATATGATTGATACAAACGGTGGGCTAGGCGATTTGGTTGACGGCGTTGTCCTGAATGCCTCTGGATATATTTCTGGTGAGATTACAGACTTTTCACAGGTTGGTGTTAAGGCAGTTGATGATTATACATTGGAATACACATTGGAGGAAGCACTGCCATATTTCCCAACAATGCTTGGATATAATGTATTTGCGCCGCTCAGCAGAGATTACTACACATCGCAGGGTGGTAAATTTGGTGATGAATTTGACAGTTCAGCAGCAGATTATACCTATGGAAAGTCTCCGGACAATATTGCATACAATGGTCCGTTTTTGATTACAAACTTTACTTCTAAGAATGTAATTGCGTTTAAGCAAAATGAGTCTTACTGGAATAAGGATAATATGACAATTAAGTCTATGTCATGGCCGTATGAGGATCAGTCTGATGCGACGAAGATGTACAATGATGTAAAGAATGGCACTTTGGATCACACTGGTTTAAATACATCTGAGGTGGAATCTGCAAAGGCAGATGGATTGTTTGATGAGTATGTATTTATCAGCGATACAAACGGTTCAACATTCCCGATGTATTATAACTTGTTCCGTACAGCATATGCAAACAGCAATGATGAGACAAAGGTGGTCTCTATCCTTACAGATGAGGAAAAAGATTTGGCAAACGCAGCTCTTGGCAATGCCAATTTCCGTCTGGCGTTGTCCTTCTCTATGGATAAGGCAGCAAGACAGGCACAGCGTGTAGGCGAGGCTCTCAAATACGGTAGACTTAGAAACACCTATATACCAGGTAACTTTGTGACACTTGAGAATGAAGTGACCATCGACATCAATGGCACACCGACAAACTTTCCAGCAGGTACAGTTTATGGTGAGATTGTTCAGGCACAGATTGATGCGGATGGAATCCCTATCAAGGCATTTGATAAAACAGCAAGTGATGGCATAGGAAGCAGTGATGGTTATGATGGATGGTACAGTCCAGAAAATGCTGTTACATTTTTAAATAAAGCAATTGAGGAGTTGGCAGCACAGGGCGTTGTGATTGATGAGGAACATCCTGTTCGTTTGGAGCTTCCATACACATCTAGTATCGAGTGGGCAACAAACCAGGCAAATGCTGTAAAACAGTCTGTTGAGGGCGCTTTTGGAGGCAAGGTGGAAATTATTCTTGCTGATGGAGCAGACAGCAATGAATGGTATTACACAGGATACTATACAGATTATGGATACGAGGCAAATTATAATATTACAGATGTATCTGGCTGGGGACCGGATTATGGTGATCCTGTTACTTACCTTGATACATTTTTACCTGATTACTCAGGCTATGTAACAAAGAGTCTTGGTATTTTCTAATACACTCTGTTGTCCAGAAACGGCTTTTGCCGTTTCTGGTAGCAGATAAAAAGTGGATAGTTTGCGCTTGCGCCCAAACTCGCAGATGAAGCAAGAATGGGAGATGGATATGGCTAAGTATTTATTGAAACGTTTATTTCATGGATTGTTATCTGTGATAGCAGTCGTGATATTGATTATGATTATGATCTATTCCCTGCTGGACCGCAATCTGATTTTTGCATCAGATCCAGTGTATACCAAGCAGCAGAATAACCAAAAGGTAACTTATAAATATCAGAAATGGGAAGATTATGGTTATCTGGATTATGTAACCTACTCTGATTATTTGAATATCCTAACTTCGAGTGGAGAAATTGATGAGGAGACCCGATCCGCCGCGGTTGGATTTGGAAGAACTCCTGAAAAAGATTCTGATCTTGTAAAAGAATATGTAGAAAAATTTACACAATATTATAAATCCCAAGGTTATACAGTTGAGCGATTGAACGCTGTATTAATGGGAAAAAAGAAAATTGCCAGCGGTGGGCAACAGCAACTTTTTGCTTATAAAAATATTCCATTAATATCTCGTGTATGGAATTATTTTAGTGGAATATTGAGTATTGACAATATTAATAAAATTGAAAATGATGTGGGAGATCGTGGGATTTCCTTTACTTTATATGATCCTGTCTATGGCGGGGAAACTTTTTCACCAGCGATTATTGGAAATGGTACTGTACATAAGTATTTGTTGTACTGTGATTCCAAATTTCCATTTATCCATCAGAATATTATGAGTATTCAATTAGGAACTTCATATTCTGTCAATACGGGAGTTGACGTGTTTACAACAATGACAAAAACACAAGGGTCGTTTATCACATCAACGATTACTTATCCAACAGGGTTGGTGGAGGAGAGTGCAGATGATTTGCATTCAGCTACATATCTGGCGGATTCTCTGCATTCTAGCCTTGTATATGAGACGCGATACACAGATGACTATACTATCGTGGGCACGGTAAAAGGTGGTTTGTCCAAGATGGGATACTCCTTCCTGATTGGTATTATCGCAACAGTTTTAGCATATGTGCTTGGCGTGCCGCTTGGAATTGCAATGGCAAGAAAGAAGGACAAGCTGATTGACAGAATTGGTACATTATATATTGTATTTATTATAGCAGTTCCTTCATTGGCTTATATTTTCTTGTTCAAGGCGATGGGTGGCAAGCTGGGATTCCCAACTACTTTTGATATGGATACAGCCAACAAACTTGTGTATGTGTTGCCAATTATTTCTCTTGCTTTGCCACAAGTTGCGAATCTAATGAAATGGTTGCGTCGCTATATGATTGACCAGATGAATTCCGACTATGTAAAATTTGCCAGAGCCGGAGGACTTTCAGAGAATGAAATTTTTACAAAACATATTTTGAAGAATGCGTCAATTCCAGTAATTCATGGAATACCGGGAAGCGTTTTAGGGTGTCTGACAGGTGCGATTATTACAGAGCGCGTATACGTCGTTCCAGGTGCAGGTAACTTGCTGACAGAGGCGATCAACAAATATGACAATGGTGTTATTGTCGGTGTTTCCTTATTTTATGCAGTGCTGAGTGTTGTGGCGATTATTTTAGGTGATGTGTTGATGTCAATGGTAGATCCTAGAATTTCCTTCTCGAGCAAGGATCGATAACGCTTATTGTTTCTATTCTCACCAAAGAGAAGTAATAATAGATTAACTTGTCTAAATTATTATGAAAGACGTGAGAGTGAACAGTATTTAGAGAAAGGCAAGGGATAGAATGAATGTAGATTTTAAAATGGGTAAGTATGTCAACGTAGAAGTTACAGATTTGAAGGAAACAGACCCAACAGAAGGAATGTCAGATGCGGAGCTGTTTACTGTGGTAAATCACAGTGACCTTGAATCAGAAAAAATTACAGCGCCGCGGTATTCGTACTGGCATTCTGTTTTTCGCGTGTTTTTCCGAAAAAAGATTAACATTGTAATGTTGGGATTGCTTGCAGTGATTGTATTGATGGCATATTTGTACCCAGTATTTGTAGAGTATGATCGCTATGGAAATTTGTTGAATGCCTCCGCAAAACATTTGACGCCTACAGCTGCATTTAAACAGTTTGGTTACAATATTCACTGGGTTTTGGGAGCTGGCGCGGCTGGTCAGTCTACCTTTGATGCGATTTGGTATGGATCTCAGATTTCCATTTCGCTGGCGCTTATTGTTGCGTTGATTAATATGTCGGTTGGTGTTGTGATTGGTGCTATCTGGGGATTTTCTAAGAAGGTGGATAATGTTATGATGATTGTCTATAACATTATTGCAAATCTGCCTTATATTTTAGTGATTTCAGTAATGGTTATGATATTTACTGCAGGCTTTTGGACAATGGTCTTTGCAATGACCGTGACTGGATGGTTGTCAATCGCATATTTTATACGTACACAAGTTATTATTATCCGTGATAGGGAGTATAATTTGGCATCAAGGTGTCTAGGGACTTCCACAATTCGGATTGCAATGAAAAATATTTTGCCGTTTATGACTTCTGTTGTTGTGACACTTGCAGCGACAGAGATACCTTCTTATATTTCTTATGAGGTGTTTCTTGCCTACATTGGCATGGGACTTAAGGAAATGTCCCTTGGTAGATTAATCTATGAGGCTGAGAGTGCAATGTTGACACCTGGATGGGGGTTTGAGTTCTGGAGTCCGGTTGCGGTTGCTTCGATTATCACAATTGTTTTGTATGTGGTAGGACAGAATCTTGGTGATGCGTCTGACCCTAGAACCCATATGTAGAAAGTGCAGAATAATGTTGCGGGTGGTATCACAACAATGGTTGTACGATTCCGAGTAAGAGGAAGGTAGCATGGAAGATAAAAAAGTTTTATTATCAATCAAGGATTTGGAAGTGAAATTTCGCGTGCGCGGAAAGCGACTGACTGCGATTCGCGGTGTTTCACTTGATATTTATGAAAATGAGTCAATAGCGATTGTTGGGGAGTCTGGTTCTGGTAAATCTGTATTTACAAAAACATTTGCGGGAATGCTTGACAGTAACGGATATATTGACAATGGAAGTATTATTTTTAATGATGAAGATTTAGCGGATACAGTTGTTCGCAAGACTTCTGTTTCAAAGAAGATGATTGATTATACATTTGCAAAGTTGAATGCATATTCGCAGCTTGAACTAGGAGCAGAAATTTATAAAGAGATAGAGGCTTTGAAGACCGAGCGTGCTAAAAGGGCAAATATCAGTTTGGAACAGAAAGAAAAGAGCGACAAAGCGATTGCTGAACTTGGCACAAAAAAGACAGAAGTCTTTAATTTGAAACAGACATTGGACCCTAAGACAGAAAGGGCGAAGATAAGAGAACTTACGCAATCTATAAAGCAGATGGAGAAGGAGATTAAAAAACTTCTAAAAGATAGAGTTGCAATGGAAAAAGCCGCAGAGAAACAGCTTAAGAGTGACACAGCCTATATCAATCAATACAATTCGGATATGGCTGCATTAAAAGCAAAGTATGATGCGGCAATCAAGGGAACGATTTCCAAGGAGACAAGGGAACGCAATGAAATTCTTGCAAAGGAAGTGTATCTCTCAATTGGAAGATATAGTTTTCATAAGCGTGTACAGATGTTATTTAAGTTTTTGGCAGCATTTCAGTCAGCAATGAAAATAGGAGCGGACTTGTCGGATGATGTGCACAGAAATGCAGTTTTTGACAAAGTGGCGTTTCGCGTGAAATATCTTGATGAGACAGCAAATCAGCTTCATGGAATCTGTGTGTTAAATTTGGCAAATGTAAAGTATGCAAAAGACTGGTATCAGATTCGCGGAAAGAAGATTGCAACGGTCTTTCAGGACCCAATGACTTCTCTAAATCCAATTATAACAATTGGAAAACAGATTACATCAATTATTATGAAGCATCAGGAAGTGACAGAGGTCGAGGCGCGGGCAAAGGCATTGGACCTTATGAAAAAGGTGGGAATCCCCAATGCGGAGGCACGTTTTGATGACTATCCGTTTCAATATTCCGGTGGTATGAGACAGCGAATTGTTATTGCAATTGCACTTTCTTGCCAGCCGAAGATATTGATTTGTGACGAGCCAACAACAGCGCTTGATGTGACAATTCAGGCGCAGATTTTAAAGCTTCTAAAAGATTTGCAGAAAGAGTTTAATTATACGATTGTATTTATTACGCATGATCTTGGTGTTGTTGCGAATATAGCGGACCGTGTTGCGGTTGTGTATGCAGGTCAGATAATAGAGCTTGCCTCTGTGGATGAGATTTTCTATGATCCAAGGCATCCATATACATGGGCGTTGTTGTCGTCCATGCCGCAGCTTGCAGAGAAGAATACAAAGTTGTATTCTATCACAGGCACACCGCCATCTCTTTACAATAAAGTGGTGGGAGATGCATTTGCGCCGCGTAATCCATACTGTATGAAGATTGATACGCTGAAGGAGCCGCCAATGTTTCAGGTTAGTGACACACACTTTGCAAAAACTTGGCTGCTGGACCCTCGTTCACCTCGGGTTGAGAAACCAGAAGCAATTCAGAATATTCATGAGAAACTTTTAAAAGCTTTTAATATATAGCCACTTTTAGGAACTGTAAAGAAATAATATGACAATTTTGCAGGTAAGAGTCTTAGGTCATTCCTTTGCAGATCTTTAGATAGGAGACTTAGAACGTGTCAAATCTGAATCAGAATAAATCAGGACGTGTATTTCATTTGCCGGAGCATGGTCCAATTGATGAAAAAAACGGCAAAGAGATATTATTATCAGTAAAGAATGTGGATATTACTTTTGGCAAAGGAGAAAACGCGGTCAAAGCTGTAAAAAATGCGAACTTTGATATTTATAAAGGAGAGACCTTCTCATTGGTAGGAGAGTCAGGCTCTGGAAAGACAACTGTAGGGAGAGCTGTGATTCGTGTCAATCCGTGTGCTGGAGGAGAAATTTTATATAAGGGTGTGCGCATTTCTGGGAAAATTCCGCGCTCTTTGGACAGAGAGGTTATCCGTAATATCCAGATGGTTTTTCAGGACCCAGCGGCATCGCTCAATGAGCGTGCCACGGTGGATTATATTGTATCAGAAGGATTGTATAATTTTCATTTATATGAAAATGAGGCAGATCGTGTTCGCAAAGTCGAGAATATGATCAATGAGGTAGGACTGCTGCCAGAGCATTTGACCCGTTATCCACATGAGTTTTCGGGTGGGCAGCGCCAGCGAATTGGACTTGCCCGCGCTATGGTTATGGAGCCAGAACTTGTTGTGGCAGACGAACCAATCTCGGCATTGGATGTCTCAATCCGAGCGCAGGTGTTAAACCTGCTCAAAAAATTCCAGATAGAAAAAAATGTTACCTATTTGTTTATTGCACATGATCTCTCTATTGTGCGGTTTATTTCTGACCGAATTGGGGTAATCTATAAGGGAAACATTGTGGAGATAGCAGAGGCGGATGAATTGTTTGAATTTCCATTGCATCCGTATACGCACTCTTTAATTTCTGCGATTCCAATTCCAGATCCGAAATTAGAGAAAAACAAAGTGCTCTATACGTATGATCCGTCAATGCATGATTACAGTACAGATCAGCCAGAACTTGTCAATATTGGACATGATCACTTTGTCTATGGCAATAAGAAAGAAATTGAGGAATATAAGGCAATTCGCGCAAAGGGAGTACCTTTAAAATCCATTAATATTGTCGATCCAAGTGCGCCGCAAAAGCAGCAAAATTTACAGGAAACAAAGGCAGATACAATGTCTGCTCAGGAAGATGAATTTTTGAAAGCACCTGTGCACGATACAGGGAGCGTGTGGTATAAGATTCTTTCCTTTTTGCTTCCCGTGCTTGGATTGATAGCGGCTTTTGTGTTTAAGCATTTTCATTATTACCGTAATTATACGGCATGTAAGAAGGGCGCGATAGCTGGTTTGATCGTGATAGCGGCGATTATTGTACTGTTTATTTTGTTATTGATTTTAGTGGTGGTATAACTTGAATCGTACAGTTAGGGATAGATCTGATAGGTATCCAAAGCCTGTAAAACGGATTTCATTGTTAGAAAAGTATCCCAAAAGCAGGCTGATTATCGTAATTTTATTGATAGGAATTGGCATTGGTGCGTTTGGATATTCGCTGGTAGCGTATCTTACGGTAGATGCTGGCTGGACAACAATTGAAGCTTCTACGTCGGAAGCAAGCTGTGCAGATGAATTGATATTTCAGTACAATCTCGGAGCAGGAGAACTGTCTGCCACGGCAGAACAGAAAGCGATTACTGCGTTGTATACAGAGGCTGTGATAAAGGCGTATCAGCTTTTTCATACAAGAATATCCTTTGATGGGGTGCATAACTTGTACTATATCAATCAGCATCCTAATGAGGAGATTGAGGTTGATTTGGTACTTTACAAGGCTTTTTCTCTAATGAATCAGTATAAAAATAGAGCGATATATTTGGCGCCAGTGTATATTCAGTATGACAATCTGTTTGGGTGTAATGATGACTTGGAGACGGTGAATTTTGACCCACGGCAAAATCAAGAGATAGCCACCTATTTTTCAGAGATTCTTTCTTATACGAACGATTCAGATGCGATTGAACTAAAGCTTTTGGAAGGAAATAAAATAATGTTGTCTGTTTCGGAGGCGTATTTGAATTATGCGTCAGAAAATGGATTTTTGAATTTTATTGATTTTTACTGGATGAAAAACGCATTTATTGTTGACTATATTGCAGATGTTATGGTGGCAAATGGTTTTGTGCAGGGTTCCATCTCTAGCTATGATGGATTTATACGAAATTTGGATACTGTTGGTGATACAGAGTATGCTTTCAATATTTTGGACAAGGAAGATAACGCAATCTATCCGGCTGGGGTAATGAAATATAACAATGCGATTAGTATTGTGTCTTTGCGCAGCTATCCAGTGAATCGTCTTGACTGGCAGTATTATTATGAATTTCGTGATGGAACAGTTCAGACAGCATATATTGACCCATCAGACGGATATAGCAAAAATTCTGTTGACAGCCTTGTCTGTTATGCAAGAGACAGTAGTTGTACAGAGGTTTTATTGCGGGTGATGCCTGTTTTTATTGCCAACCATTTTGATACAAAGCAACTAAATACGCTAGCGCAAAGTAAATTTTATTCTATTTATTGTGAGAACAGAACAATTTTTTACAATGATGCTGATTTACGACTGACAGACCTATACAATAAAGATAAAGTGCGATATAGCGCAAAGCATAGAGAGGAATAACATTATAATAGAAAGGCATACTATGAAGAAGATTGTAAGGGGAATTTATGAATGGTCAAAGATGCTTTTGTTCGCGCTGGCGGTTGCTTTTTGGCTAAAAAATAATGTTGTTGCAAGCGCGTTGGTGCCAACAGGCTCAATGGAAGGAGCTGTTATGACAGGGAGCAGGATTGTGATTAATCGCCTGGCATATTTATATGACAGCCCGCAAAGAGGAGATATTGTGTCCTTTTACTATCCTGATGACGGAGAGACGTTGTATCTAAAACGGATTATTGGTTTGCCGGGAGAAGTAATTGAGGGAATTGACAGTAAGATATACATTGATGGTAAAGAAATATCAGATTATACAGGAAACAGATTTTATGAGGATTTTGGACCTTACAGAATACCAGAAGGCTGTTATTTTATGATGGGAGACAACCGCAATAATTCTTGGGATTCAAGATTTTGGGAGAATAAATTTGTGAATTTAGAGGAAATTGTTGGCAAAGCCACATTTGAATATTATCCAGAAATAAAAGTGTTAAAATAAGGGAATCGGCTGCTTTTGCGGTCGATTTTTGCTTTTATGCACAGACCTGCGCAAAGGAAATATGCCACTAAAGTGGCGCGCAGGTCGCGCGGCGAGTAGGGGAAATAACCTTCCCTACTCGATTACACAGACCTGCGCGGAGGAAAGAAGGGAAATCAATGATTAAGAATATTGTGTTTGATATGGGAAATGTATTGACAGTATACAATGCTAGAGAATATATTTTGGGATATGTGGAGAATGAAGAGGATTTTCGATGGATAAAGAATCACCTCTGTGCATCGGTGGAGTGGCTTCAAATGGATAGGGGGACAATTACAGATGAGGCGGCGATTGCCTCTATTTGCAAGAGAATCCCAGAACATTTACATAATACTGTAGAGCGTTTTATTAGAGAGTATCGTATGATACAGCCGCCTAATCCACCTATGGAAAAACTGGTGGAAGAGCTCGCACAAAATGGATTTGACCTATATTTAATGTCCAATACTTCACATCGTTTTCGGATATTTAGTCAGTATATTCAGTCAATTGCGTATATGAAAGGAATCTGGATTTCCTGTGAGCATGGACTGCTCAAGCCAGAACCAGCGGCATATCTTGATTTTTTTCAAACGTTTTCCTTGAATCCTGAGGAGTGCTTTTTTATTGATGATATGCCAGCAAATATTGAAGCAGCTAGAAATTTGGGAATGGATGGCTGTGTATACTATGGAGATGTTGAAGAGCTTAGAATAAATTTAAAAAATAAAATAGGAATTTGAAATAAAATAGTAGAAAAAGATTGACAAACTAGGTCTATAAGTATAGACTTTACTTAACAAGTCTATACTTATAGACCTAAAAATATTATAAAGATATGGGGGGATTAATACAATGGAAAATTTCAAATTATGTGACAGTGATTATCGTTTTATGTTGGTAGTTTGGGAATTTGCGCCAATTAATTCTGGAGAGTTAGTGCAGTTGTGTAATCAAAAGCTTGGTTGGAAGAAGTCTACCACATACACACAGATTAAAAAAATGTGTGATAAAGGGTATATTGAAAATGTACAGGCTACAGTTCGAGTGCTGATTTCTAAGGAAAAAGTACAAGCTAAGGAGAGTGCCTATTTTGTGGAACGTACATTTGACGGTTCGCTTCCAGAATTTCTAACGGCATTTCTTGGAGGAAAAACAATATCTGAACAGGAAGCGGAGAGGATTAAGAGAATGATTGATGAACATATTGAGTGATTGGAGATGAGGTTATGCAGATAATAAATGCATTGTTTTTAAAAATTGTGGAACAAAGTCTAAATGCGGGAATTGTTATTTTCATTGTTCTTGCCGTAAGAGTTTTACTAAAAAGATTTCCAAAAAGTTTTGCATATTTCCTTTGGCTTGTGGTAGCTTTTCGGCTGATAATACCAAGCTCTATTGATTCGGGGATTAGTGTGTATAATTTGTTTAACAGTGAAAAAATGGAATTAAAAAATATTAATTTAGAAAAAGTTTCCAATACAAGCAATACTGCTGCGACAGCTCAGACAGTAGTTGAAAGACCACAGAAAATTACAGAGGAAACTACAATAGACAATACAGAAAGTATTGCTTACCAAGAATATGAAACAGATAAAAATATCTATATGGCAGATATTTTTCATGCAGAAAAAAAGACAACAAATTTTAAGAATAATAAATGGATCAATATTTTGGCATGTTTTTGGTTGTCTGGAATGTTGGGACTGATTTGTTATACAATTGTTGCACTCCGAAAAATTAAAAGAAAGATTCAATTTGGAATAAGGCAGTATGGTTGCGTTTATGAATGTGATAGTATTCGGTCTCCATTTGTATTTGGGATTCTCTCTCCAAAAATTTATTTGCCATTTCGGTTAAGTAAAGTCGAACAGCAGTGTATTTTGGCGCATGAGGAGTATCATATTAAAAGAAAAGATTATCTAATAAAAAGAGTTGCTTGGTTATTGGTGGTAGTCTATTGGTTTCAACCGTTGGTGTGGGTGGCATACCATTTGATGTGTCTTGATATGGAAATGAGCTGTGACGAGAAAATTATTGCAGGATTTGATATAGAGTTGCGCAAGGAGTATAGCAGATTAATGCTAGCATTCGCAGTAAATAAAAGAAAGTTTTCGGCTAGTTCTTTGGCATTTGGGGAGGGAAATACAATGAAGCGAATACAAAATATATTGGAATATCAAAAAACTGTACGCTGGAAATTGGCAGTTGGCACAGTTGTAGTAATGTTAACGTTGGCTGCATGTGCAACAGATGCAAAATCAGTGTTATCTGATACAAATAAGACCATTCTTTCAGAGAGTGAAACCATGCAGCAGACGATACTATTGGATAATAATACTTTGAATTTTTCTGCGGAATTAGACAAAGCAAATGATTCCACACAGAATATTGCAGATTCGGAACATATTATAGCACATCAAGAAGCGCAATGGGCAGAAAATACAATGTTTGATTTGGAATTTTGTTCTCTGGATTATGTAGATTCGGATAGAATTTTATTTCATATTTCAAGTGGATTTTTTGTATATGATTTGGAAAAACAACGCATTGTACACAGCGTAGACTTAAAAGCACTGCATTGTCAAGCAGTGCAGACGGGAAAAGCTTGTGATGTCACAGTATACCAAAATGGTACTGGACAACTAAAGGCAGTGATTACACCATATCCATATTCCGTTGATACTGGTTATGTCTATGATGTTGAGAACGACAAATTGTTTGCATATAATACAGCGTTATTGGAGGATTATGTGCCGTTTGACCGTTTTGTCTCAAAATATGATATACCATTTGAAGACGGGGTGACAAAAACATGGAAAATGGCAACGAATGTCTTACCATTAGGAGAACATTCTTATGGAATGATTTGTTGGGATACCATAGAACTTGCCACAGTGTATTACAAAGAGGGGGAGCAGAAATATCAACTTTTTCATAAAGAACAGGCAACCTTGCCAAAGCATTTAAAACAAGATGACAGTTTCTATCAGTCAATTGCGCAAAATTCTGGAACAAGCGTAAGCCAGTGTTTGTTAGATTATATAGGGCTTTATAATATGCATGATTACGCTGGTATCTGTGCACTTTCCACAGGAGTGGTATACTCTGACCAAAAGCAGCAGGAATTTGCAGAGAATACGAAAAAGTTATCTCTTGATAAGGAGGTGCACCATTCTGAAGATGAGAAGGAGTATGTATTTCAATTTTCTTACAGTGATGATTATGAGGAGGGAGAGATAAAAGTTTATTTGGCATTTAAAGATGTAGATGGACAGGGCTGGCGTGCAGAAGGACTTCCAAGTAAAAGTGATGAATAATATAATTAAAACCAGAGTAACAGTTCAGCCTTTGGCTTCCTGTTACAAGCATCAAGCCGTGCATAATCGCTTCGCGATGGCTTGATGCATCTCAACTACTACGTTTTCCCACGGACTTTGCAGCGCAGTGCAAAGTCCTGTCTGAACTGTTATAAACCAGAACATAATTTTTGTTATGCTTCTTGACATTTTTCGTGGTACATAGTATAGTGTTCCTGTTGAGAACTACTATTTGGTAAAGCCAATACAAAAAAATAGTTGTGTGGAAGGTAACAGTTCAGACAGGTATTTGCACTGTGCTGCAAATACCGTAGGAAAGCGTGGTGGCTGCAAGCAAAAATTCATCGCCAAAGGCGATTTTTAATGGATTTTTGCAGTAACAGGTCAGCTTGTCTGAACTGTTACTACGGAAGTGGGTGATGAGATGCATGGATAATATTGTGTTGGGTGTTTTGACAGAAAAGTTAGTGCAGTTTGGTCTGACTAGGCAGGAGGCAACGATTTATCTATGTCTGCTGCAAAATAAAGATTTGTCAGGTTATGAAGTGTCTAAGCTCACAGGAATATCGCGCTCCAATGTGTACAGTGCGCTTGCCAGTTTGGTTGAGGAGGGTGCGGCATATTTGCTCGAAGGAGAAACGAACAAGTACACCGCGGTTTTTATAGAGGATTTTTGTGAAAATAGGATTCGACAGCTAACAAGATTAAAGCAGGAACTCACCACACAGATACCACAAATCAGGGATAATTCAGAGGGGTATATTACCATTAGCAGTCACAGACATATTATGGATAAAATCTATAATATGCTACAACATGTTGAATATCGCGTGTATTTATCTATGCCAGAAGAATATCTTCAACAATTTAGAACACAATTGGAACAGCTTGCAGCGGAGGGAAAAAAAGTAGTGCTTCTTGTGAGTGCTATATCTGAAGTGCAGATAAAAGGTTGTATTGTCTATTTGTCAAATAAAAAAGATAGGCAGCTAAGGCTAATTGTGGATTCTAGTTATGTTTTGACTGGAGAGATGACAGGAGATATTACAGATAGTTGTCTATATTGTGGTCAAAAAAATTTTGTAAATGTTTTTAAAGATTCTCTTAGAAATGAGATAAAACTGATAGAGCTGACCAGAACGAATAAAAAACTAGAATAGAAGAGTTCGTTGTGAAAGGAGAAAAAATACCAACAATGAAAAAAGAAGCATTTGTTACAAAAGAGCAAATTGAAGAGATTGTAAAAACTTATCCAACACCATTTCATATTTATGATGAAAAAGGAATCCGACAAAATGCGCGTGCGTTAAAAGAAGCATTTGCATGGAATAAAGGATTTAAAGAATTTTTTGCTGTTAAGGCAACCCCCAATCCATTTTTAATTCATATTTTGCGGGAATATGGCTTTGGTTGTGACTGTTCTTCCCTCACAGAGTTAATGCTGAGCGATGCAATTGGAGTGGAAGGAAAAGACATTATGTTTTCTTCTAATGATACTCCAGCAGAAGAATTTGCATATGCGGCAAAGATTGGTGCCACAATTAATTTAGATGACATTACGCATATTGATTTTTTGGAAAAAACAATTGGAAAACTTCCAGAGACAATCTCATGCCGCTATAATCCGGGGGGACTTTTCCAGATTACAACAGATATTATGGATAATCCGGGAGATGCAAAGTATGGTTTTACGACAGAACAGCTTTTTGAGGGATACCGGATTTTGCAGAAAAAAGGTGTTAAAAATTTTGGTATTCATGCATTTCTTGCAAGCAATACTGTCACCAATGAATATTATCCAACGCTTGCAAAGACCTTGTTTGAGGTGGCTGTAAAACTTAAGAAGGAAACAGGAGCAAATATTCGATTTATTAACTTATCAGGAGGAATTGGCATTCCATATAGACCTGACCAAGAACCAAACGATATTCGGGCAATTGGAGAAGGCGTGCGAAAAGTATATGAGGAGGTACTTGTGCCAGCAGGAATGGGAGATGTGGCAATCTATACAGAATTGGGGCGTTTTATGATGGGGCCATATGGACATCTAATTGTAAAGGCAATTCATGAAAAACATACCCATAAGGAGTATATTGGCGTAGATGCCTGCGCAGTGAATTTAATGCGGCCTGCTATGTATGGAGCATACCATCATATTACTGTGCTTGGCAAGGAAAATAAGCCTTGTGATCACAAGTATGATATTACAGGTTCTCTCTGCGAAAATAATGATAAATTTGCAGTGGACCGAATGCTTCCTAAAATTGATATAGGTGATTACTTAGCAATTCATGATACGGGTGCACATGGCTTCGCGATGGGATACAACTATAATGGAAAACTCAAATCCGCAGAGTTGTTGCTGACAGAGGACAATCAAGTGCAGTTAATTCGACGTGCAGAGACGCCAAAGGATTATTTTGCAACATTTGACTGTTTTGATATTTACAAAAAACTTGGATTGTGACATCCTCCCACCACTTAAAGAAATGGGGGCTTCTTTCGCTTTTGGGGTGTATAAAGCATCGCTGTGGAGTTGCGTATGATTAAGTGGGGCCTGAGTAATGATTTTGAGATTGGAACTTTTGCGATAAGCCAGTAAAGAGCAGCGTAAGAGTTCCGACCAAGATCAATTCGGTTCTGACAAATTGTGGTGAGCGCGGGGGTAATCTTTTCTGCTATAGGCAGATTGTCAAAGCCTACAACGCTTAATTCTTGTGGAATCTTAATGTTTAGGCGCGCGCATTCTTTAATGACACCAATCGCTAATAAATCATTACCACATACAATAGCAGTTGCGCCACTTTTTAATAGAGAGGGCAGATGATATTTTGCGCTGTCTTCTACATAATGTCCATGCGCAATTAGATTTTCATCAATTTTTAAATCATGGCTCTGCATACTGCTAATATACGCATCATATCTGTTGACAGTGACCATCGAATTGGGAGACCCATTGAGCAGAGCAATCTTAGAGTGACCCAGCTCGGTTAAGTGGTCAATTGCCAAATCAATTCCCTCAAAACTATCTGTGCCAACATAGCCAACATTTGGATTTTTTCGGATATAGTTATCAAAGAGAACAGTCGGTATTGTGGTGGTTTGTAATTGGCTCATCCAAGGGTCTTTTAAAGCAAAACCAACCAGAAATCCGCCGTGGAAATTATTCTTAACCATATAGCGGTCATAGGGGTCGCGCAATTGTAACAGCGGGGTGATTGGCACAACTGTAACGTCCCAATTATTGCGGATTGCAGCCTGTTTAAAGCCTAGAATAATATCAAAACCAAAGTCGCCGGGCATTTCATATTGCATGTTTTCAACAAAGATGCAGAGGCGTTTTCTCGTCTCTTTTTTCATGCGTTTTGTGACATATCCCATTTCAATTGCGGTGTCAAGAACCAGTTTTTTTAATTCTGGGCTAATATCTTTGGCATCATTTAATCCTTTGGAAACGGTACTGGGAGCGATACCAAGACGGTTTGCGATGTCCTTAATTGTAACCATAGTGAACACTCTCTTTCGGAAAAATTCGTTCTCTGGGCATTCCAAGAAATGCCTTTGCATATAAGTTTACATGATATAAACATTGTTTTCAACTCCTATCACAAAATTATCAGGGAAAATTATTTGCAAATTATATTTTATGCGTTATAATCTTAAATAGATAGCAAAGAAAAGTGATACATTATATGACAAAAAGCTTTATAGTCCGTCAAATAGGTATTACTAATATTGCACAAAATAGTCTTGCAGAGTCTATAAAAAGAAAAGGGAGATGAGAAAATGGAGAATGCATTTAACACACCAGTGCAGGTGTTAGACGCAAATATGAATGCGGGAGAAGGGAAAGTAAAACTTCCCATATTGAAGTGTATCTTACTTGGTATAATGGCGGGGGCGTTTATTGCGTTTGGTGGAGCGTCGAGTAATGCCGCGGTACATAATATTGCAAATCAGGGACTTTCCAAAACCCTTGCGGGGTGTATTTTCCCAGTTGGTTTAATGATGATTGTCTTTGTGGGAGGAGAACTTTTTACAGGAGATTGTCTTTTGATTGCAGGGGTGGTGGACAAGCGATTTCGTGCGCTTGCAATGATTAAGACGCTTGTTATTGTATTTTTTAGTAATATGGTTGGTGCGGTATTGATTGCGACATTGGTATATTTTAGTGGCCTACTTGACTACACAAATGGAGCGCTTGGTGCGTTTACGATCAAAGTGGCATATGGTAAGGCGACAATTACGCCGTTTAAGGCAATATGTTCTGGGATTCTCTGTAATATTCTTGTGTGTATGGCAGTGTTGATGGCGACTGCTGCAAAGGATATTGCAGGAAAGGTGTGGGCAATCTTTTTTCCAATTTGCGCATTTGTCGTTGGCGGTTGGGAGCACTGTGTTGCCAACATGTTTTATATTCCTGCTGGAATTATTGCAAGTATGAATGATACCTATGTGGCAAAGGCGGAAGAACTGTATGGCATTACTGCGGACCAGATTGTATCCAACCTGACAATTGGTGGTTTTGCATCAAATTTGATTCCAGTTACAATTGGAAATATTCTTGGTGGTATGGTGTTTATTGCACTTCCGTTGTATGCAATACATAAAAGCAAGCTTGTAAATAATATAAAGCGATTTTAATGTGTTAAACGTTACAGTTCAGTCTAGGACTTTGCATTTACTGCAAAGTCCGTAAAACGGTGTTGCGGTTGAGAAACATCAAGCCACCGCGAAGTGGTTTTGCATGGCTTGATGCACGTAACAGGAAGCCGAAGGCTGAACTGTTACTGTTAAATTGTTTTTACGATGGTTGTTTTTGTAAGAAATCGGGCAGGAAAACCTGCTCGATTTCTTATGCATTTTTTGATACGAAATACAAAGAGATTTTGCGGGTTCTATACATTTTTGGAGATTTAAGGAAACGGTTGTATATTTTTAAGGAGTGAATGAATTATGAATGACAAATTGACAAGAAATGATATTAAAAAGATGGAGGAGGAAATTGAGCACAGAAAACTTGTAATACGAAAAGAGGCGTTGGAGGCAGTAAAGGAAGCACGTGCGCAGGGAGACTTGAGTGAAAATTTTGAGTACTATGCTGCCAAGAAATTTAAAAATCAAAATGAAAGTCGTATACGTTATCTTGAGCGTATGATTAAGACTGCACAGATTATTGAGGATAATACCAAGGAGGATGAGATTGGATTAAATAAAACAGTGGAGGTTGAGTTTGTGGAAGATGGCACAGTTGAGACGTATCGTCTGGTGACAACTGTGCGCAACAATCCTTTGCAGGGGCTTATTAGTATTGAATCTCCTATTGGAAAGGCGCTTGCAGGACATAAGTGCGGTGATACAGTACATGTACAAGTAAACAGTGATTTTGGTTATGATGTGGTGGTAAAGTCCGTAGAAAATACACCAGATGATGATTCTATTGCACTGCGGAAATTTTAAAATAATAAAGAAAGGAAAGGGTATTTTGCATGAATCTAATAAATATAGAAAATATTACAAAATACTACACAGATACGCCACTTTTTGAAAATGCGTCATTTACTGTTGACGAGATGGAGAAAATAGGGATTATTGGCATAAATGGCACAGGAAAGACCACGTTATTAAAGATGCTGATTGGTGCGGAAGTACCAGATCAGGGAAGTATAACAAGAGCGAATCATCTTGTCATTCGTTATCTACCGCAAAATCCAGATTTTCAGAAGGATAGAACAGTGCTGGAAGCAGTGATGGAAGGAAATCATACACCTGAAAATGAATGGTCGCTTGAGAGTGATGCTAAGACCATGCTACAACGGCTTGGTATTGTAGCATACGAACAGAAAGTGGACACGCTGTCGGGTGGTCAGCGCAAGCGCATTGCACTGGCAAATACATTGCTGGCAAAAGCAGATATTTTGGTACTTGACGAGCCAACAAACCATTTAGATTCGTATATGGCAGATTGGTTAGAGGAATACTTGAAAAATTATAGGGGTGCACTGGTGATGGTGACACATGACCGTTACTTTCTTGACAGTGTGTCTAATCGAATTGTGGAGATTGACAAGGGAAAAATTTATAGTTATCAAACGAATTATACCGGTTTTCTGGAGTTAAAAGCACAGCGCGAGGAGATGGAACTTGCAACAGAACGCAAAAGACAAAGTATTTTACGTGTGGAAATTGAGTGGATGAAACGCGGTGCACGCGCTAGAAGCACCAAACAGAAAGCGCATATCCAGCGTTATGAGAATCTTGCGGCACAAAAAGGACCACAACAGGATGCACAATTAGAGTTAAGCTCGGTTTCTACTCGTATGGGAAAAAGTACGATAGAGTTGCAGCATATTACAAAGGGCTATGATGGAAAGAGACTGATCAATGACTTTAGCTATATTTTTCTAAAAAATGATAGGATTGGTTTTATTGGAGAAAATGGCTGTGGTAAAACAACACTGATGAAAATTATTTGTGGTGTGGAGTCGCCTGACTCGGGCGAAGTTTTAACAGGACAGACCATTCAAATTGGATATTATGCGCAGGAGATTCAAAATGATGTACAGGCAGGTCTTGCTTATATGAAACCAGATATGCGTGTTATTGACTATATTAGGAATACAGCAGAGTATGTACAGACGGTGGATGGTTCTATTTCAGCCTCAGTGATGTTGGATAGATTTCTGTTTCCGCCAGAAAAACAGTATGGATTGCTCGGCAAACTTTCCGGTGGGGAGCGACGCAGATTAAACCTTTTGCGGGTGTTGATGGAGGCGCCAAATGTACTGATTTTAGACGAGCCCACCAATGATTTGGATATACAAACTTTGACAATTCTTGAGGATTATCTGGATCACTTTGACGGCATTGTGATTGCAGTCTCACATGACCGCTATTTTCTGGATCGTGTTGTGCGACGAATTTTTGCCTTTCAAGAAGGGACAATCAGACAGTACGAGGGTGGATTTACTGATTATCAAGCAAGACGGCAGCAGGAGGAAACTGTTAGATCAGAGGAGAACGAAACAAAAAGCACAGAAAAAAAAGCTGCGGTAAGCCTAAAAACAGTAAAAAATCGTCAGGAAAAATTAAAGTTTACCTATAAAGAGCAAAAAGAATATGAGACAATAGAGGAAGAAATCACATCACTAGAAGAAAAATTGCAGAAATTAGAAACAGAAATGATAGAAAATGGTTATGACTTTGTGAAGTTAAATGAGTTGACAATTGAAAAGGAGTCGATAGAACAACTTCTTGAGGAGAAGATGGAACGCTGGATGTATTTACAGGATTTGGCAGAAAAGATTGCACAGCAAAATAAATAAAAACCTATAGAAAATTTCGACTGTGCGGTTGCTGTTTGATAACACATGATTGTAAAAATGTTATAGTTTAGTATAGGACTTTGCATTGATTGCAAAGTCCGTGAAACCGCATAGCAGTTGAGATGCATCAAGCCACCGAACGTGGCTTTGACGTTGTGAAGCGATGGTGCATGGCTTGATGTTTGTAACAGGAAGTCAAATGCTAAATTATTACAGAAAAGTGTGAAAAAAGTGTGAAAAGAATAATAAGGTATTGACTTATTTTTTTATCTGGAATAATATGTTAGTACACGAACAGTTTGAATGCGAACAATTAATATTTGGAGATTAAAAATAACAGGAATGAGGTGAATATCGTATGGAGGAGTTTAAACATTGTTGTGATGACAAGTCTGAAAAGTACAAACTTGGAAACATTATTAGGGGGCTGCACGGTGCATTTGGAAAGAAATTTATGACGTGTGGCATGGCGGCGGGACTTGATGAGGTAACATTAATGCATGGTTGGATTATGGGCTATCTTCATTATAATCAGGAAAGAGCGATTTATCAGAAGACAATTGAGTCTGACTTTAATATTAGACGTTCTACAGTGACAACAATATTGCAACTTATGGAAAAGAAAGGCTATATTAGACGGTCATCAGTGGAGGGAGATGCTCGGCTGAAGCAAATATCGCTCACAGAGCAGGGAATGGAGACTGCTATCAAAGCGAAGGCGACGATTGATAATATGGAAAGTAGTATTGTGGAAGGAATCGCGCCTGATAAACTGGAGATTTTTTATGAGGTAGCACAAAGGCTTATAACCAATATGGAACAATAGTTTGATAAATGTAGAGTTCATTTGTTTTGACAATAGTATAAAATTGCAACATACGTTTTTCTACAATTCCTTAAAAATGAATGGAGGTTTGATTATGCTAAAAGTATTAGGCGCACAAATTAAGGAGTTTAAAAAAGATTCCATACTTACGCCTGTCTTTATGATTTTAGAAGTAATCATGGAAATGGTTATTCCGCTGCTGATGGCATCCATTATTGACGAGGGTGTCAACAATGGAAATTTAAACCATATCTATAAGATTGGTGGTCTGATGATTGTGGTGGCACTCATTGGATTGTGGGCAGGACTGATGGGGGCAAAGTATGGTGCGAGAGCATCGACGGGTTTTGCGAGAAATCTTAGAAAGGCAATGTTTGAGAATATTCAGACATATTCGTTCTCCAACATTGACAAATATTCTACATCAAGTCTAATAACACGACTCACGACAGATGTGACAAATATACAAAATGCGTTTCAAATGATATTGCGCATGGCAATGCGTGCGCCAGCATCTATGATTATTGCAATGGTAATGGCGTTTTCTATCAATGCGCGACTTGCCAGCATTTATCTTGTCGCAGTGCTGTTTCTTGCAGTTTGTCTTGCATTTATTATGCCGCGGGCAAACAAGTATTTTCGGCAGGTCTTTGAAAAGTATGATGATTTGAATGCCAGTGTGCAGGAGAATGTGTCTGCGATTCGTGTTGTGAAAGCATATGTGCGTGAGGACTATGAAAAAGATAAGTTTGCCAAGGCAAATCAAAATATCTATAACATGTTTTTGAAGGCAGAGAAACTTGTTGTCGTCAATATGCCATTGATGCAAGTGACAGTGTATGCCTGCATTCTGCTAATTTCGTGGCTGGGTGCTAAGACGATTGTCGCAGGAAATCTCACGACAGGCGAGATGATGAGTTTGCTTGCATATTGTATGAATATTTTAATGAGTTTAATGATGGTTTCTATGATTTTTGTTATGCTTTCTATGAGTTACGCCAGTGCAAAGCGTATTGCAGAGGTTTTGACAGAGCAGACAGATTTACAAAATCCAGAGAACCCAGTAACAGATGTAAAGGATGGCAGCATTGTATTTCAAGATGTGTCTTTTGCTTACAACAAGGACAGTAAGGCAGTTTTAAATCATATTAATCTGGAAATTAAGTCAGGCGAAACTATTGGAATTATCGGTGGCACAGGAAGCGCAAAATCAAGTCTAGTCAATTTAATTAGTCGTCTTTATGATGTTACTTCTGGGGAGCTTTTGGTCGGCGGGCTTGATGTGCGAAAATATGATATGGAATCGCTTAGAAATCAAGTTGCAGTTGTATTACAGAAAAACGTATTGTTTAGTGGTACAATTTTTGAAAACTTGCGCTGGGGTGACAAGAATGCTTCGGAGGAAGAATGCATTCGAGCGTGCAAACTTGCCTGTGCAGACGAATTTATTCAGAAGATGCCTGAGAAATACAATACATTTATTGAGCAGGGTGGCACAAATGTGTCCGGCGGGCAAAAGCAGCGACTTTGTATTGCGCGGGCGCTGCTCAAAAAACCACGAATTTTAATATTAGACGATAGTACTAGTGCGGTGGACACTGCCACAGATGCCAAGATTAGAAAGGCGTTTGCGGAGGAGATTCCAGACACAACCAAACTGATTATTGCACAGAGAGTAAGTAGTGTACAGAATGCAGACCGCATTATTGTGATGGACAATGGCAATGTGACTGCATTTGATACACATGAGGAGCTGTTAAAAACCAGTCCGATTTACCGCGAGGTATTTGAATCGCAGACAGGCGGAAATGCGGACTTTGACCAGAATGGAGGTGACAACTAATGCCAGGACCAGGACATCCAATGAGAGGACCAAGAGGAGCCAAACCAAAGATTGAAAATCCGGGTAAGCTTTTTCGCAGGCTTATGGGGTATGTGCTCAAAAATTATACGCCGCATGTAATTGTTGTTGTGATATGTATTTTTGTCGGTGTATTTGCAAACATTCAGGGAACATTATTTACACAGACACTGATTGACGAGTATATTATGCCGCTTTTAGGAACGGATAATCCAGACTTTTCTGGACTTGCACAGGCAATTTTTCGGGTGGCATGTTTTTATGCAGTTGGAGTTGTATCTTCCTATTTATATAATAGAATTATGATTAATGTCAGTCAGGGCACTATGCGCGGAATTCGTACAGATATGTTTAACAAGATGGAATCGCTTCCTATTAAATATTTTGATACGCACCCGCATGGAGACATTATGTCAAGATACACCAATGATATTGATACTTTGAGGCAGATGATTAGCCAGAGTATGCCGCAATGTCTGAATAGTGCTATCACAATTGTCAGTGTTTTTATCAGTATGATTATTTTAAGTGTACCATTGACAGTCACAACATTAATTATGGTATCCTTAATGCTATTTGTCACAAAGAAGGCGGCAGGACTTTCCGGCAGATATTTTGTAGCACAGCAGAAGGCAATTGGCTCTGTAAATGGATTTGTCGAGGAGATGATGGAGGGGCAGAAGGTTGTGAAAGTGTTCTGCCACGAGGAAGAGAGTATGGCGCGTTTTAACAAGCTGAATGAGGAACTGTTTGAGAGCTCTTACAATGCGAATCAGTTTGCAAATATGCTTGGACCAATTAATGCACAGCTTGGAAATTTGAGCTATGTGGTGTGTGCAATTGTCGGGGGGGCGTTGGCGCTTGGAAATATTGGAGGGCTTACACTTGGCGGTCTTGCAAGCTTCCTTACATTTAACAAGAGTTTTAACATGCCAATTAACCAGGTGAGCCAACAGTTTAACTCCATTGTGATGGCGCTTGCCGGTGCTGATCGTATTTTTAAGATGCTAGATGAGGAGCCGGAGGCGGATGACGGATATGTTATGCTAGTCAACGCTGAGGAAATCAATGGTGAGATTCGGGAGACGACAAAACATACGGGTATGTGGGCATGGAAGCATTATCACAAAGACAGTGACACAACGACTTATCAGCGACTAGAGGGGGCTGTTGTATTTGATGATGTGGACTTTGGATACACAGATGACAAGATTGTGCTGCACAATATTAAGATGTTTGCGGAGCCCGGGCAGAAGATTGCGTTTGTTGGTTCCACGGGTGCAGGCAAGACAACAATCACAAATCTTATCAATCGTTTTTATGATATTCAAGATGGAAAAATTCGATATGATGCAATTAATGTGAACAAGATAAAGAAGGCGGATTTACGCCGTTCCCTTGGTATTGTGCTGCAGGATACACATTTGTTTACGGCTACGGTAATGGAAAATATTCGCTATGGCAAACTAGACGCCACAGACGACGAGGTTATCGCGGCGGCAAAGCTTGCCAATGCGCATGAATTTATTGAGAAACTCCCCGATGGATACAATACATTGCTGACAGGTGATGGTGCGAACCTAAGCCAAGGGCAAAGGCAGTTACTTGCGATTGCGCGCGCTGCGATTGCGGACCCGCCGGCTTTGATTCTTGATGAGGCGACCAGCTCGATTGACACGCGCACAGAGAAGATTGTGCAGGATGGCATGGATAAGTTGATGAAGGGAAGAACAACGTTTGTGATTGCGCATAGACTTTCCACTGTCAAAAATAGTGATTGCATTATGGTACTTGAGCAGGGCAGAATTATTGAGCGGGGTACACATGATGAGCTTATTGAGGCAAAAGGCAAGTATTATCAACTTTACACTGGAAATGCAATTGCGGCAAGTTGATATAAGCAATATTTGAAAGTCTTTTAAACTATTAAAAAAATTAGTCAAAAAAAGAGGAAATTGTCTATACAATTTTCTCTTTTTATGTTATATTAATTATAATTTAGGGTTACATAATAAGTGTACAATTTATATAAAGGTGTGATAAATGGAGAATGACAAAAGAGATGAAAATGATTATAGCGCTGGTTATAATCCAAAAGCAGTAGAACATGACTTAAAAATTATAAGCCAATTGACGCGAGGAAAGTTATCTGGCAAGAAAAAGTTTACAGCACAACAAGCGCAGGAGCTATATTATAAAATAAAGAGAGAAAACATACAATTTCAGAGTGAAACTGGAGAGAATTTTCTGATAAATCTATATGAGCATATGACAGATGCCCAAATACAGAAGATTAACAATGCTGTACGCCGAGAGAAGCAAAAGAAACAAAATAGAAGAAAGCTATTGCGAATCAATCGAAGAATCGCGTGTATGGTGTCAGCATTGGTTTTTATTTCTTCTATTTTATGTATTAACTGGAATTTGCTAATGGATGTTAGAACAAATTATCAAACCCAGAAGTTACAGGAAAGGATAAAAGAAAAAGATATCGCCTATGCACAAAAAGCAGCTTCTAACCTATCTAAAGAAAATCAAGAGGGGGTGAAGCTAATAGAACAACACATGACAGACGATATGAGCGAATTTGAGAGTGGCGTATTGCCTAAGTTTACACAATTGTATGAGGAGAATCAGGATTTTGTTGGATGGTTGAGGATACCCGGAACAAAAATTGATTATCCAGTTATGTCGAGAAAGGGGGATAATGATTATTACCTTGATAAGAATTTCAGACAACAGTACGATAAAAATGGACTGTTAATATTGGATTATCGAAATGAAATTCAAAAAGATAAGACAGTAAATCCACAGAATTTTATAATATATGGTCATAATATGAGAACGGGTGTTATGTTTGGTACACTTAAATATTATAAAGAGAAAGATTTTTGTGAAGAACACAAAACCATTCAGTTTGATACATTGTACGAAACTTGTGAGTATCAGGTTGTGGCAGCAATGTTAAGTGGTGTGGCATATGAGGATGAAAATGTCTTTCGCTATTATGATGCGATTGATATTAGCACAGAGGAAAATTTTAATATATTTCGTGAAAATATACTTTCCAATGCCATTTATACGACAGATGAGACGATTACATATGGGGATACCTGCCTGATTCTGTCTACCTGTGATAATTATAAGGAAGACGGGCGGTTTGTATTGATTGCAAAAAGAGTGCGCTAAAAATTTTAAGAATTTTTATAAGTAAGAGGGGATTGTTATGTATCGGAGATTAAAAAATATTTTAGGGGTAAGTCTAATGATTTTGGCAGTTGTTATTTCTCAGGTTCCTATGCCAGATGCACAGGCGGAAGTGACACAGAAGATGTCAGAGACACAGACTGTAGAGGAAACGTTATTGGAAACAGCAACAGATTTGGCAGAAAATGCATCTGAGATATTGACGGGACTAGAGGAAAACGCAAAAACAATGTCAGCAGAAGCGGAAGAAAACTCAACAGCACCATCAGCAGAAGCGGAGGAAAGCCCAGCAGCACCATCAACAGAGCCAGAAGAAAGCTCAGTAGTACCGTCAACAGAACCAGAAGAAAGCTCAGTAGTACCGTCAACAGAACCAGAAGAAAGTTCAGTAGTACCATCAACAGAACCAGAGGAAAGTTCAGTAATACCATCAACAGAACCGGAGGAAAGTTCAGTAATATCATCATCAGAGATTGTAATTGATCCAGATCAGAAATATACAGTAACGTTTGTTACCGGAATTTTGGGGGTAAATGGTGAGAAAAGGGAGGTTCTTCACGGTCGAACAGTGTCTGAACTTGTGTCGGTAAATGGCAATCAGTCACAGATTTTGAGAAAAGGAATTTATCAGGTTGAGCAAGATGATGGAAAACAGGAGATTGTATATACATTTGCAGGTTGGTATCGGGATAATAACTATACTGCTGAATGGGATTTTGCCAACGATACTATCGAGCAGGATACAACAATCTATGCAAAGTGGGATAGACAGACAAAAGCATATTTTTATGTGATCTATCGTGCAGCGGAAGGCAGTGAAAATGCTACTAATATACCAGAAAAACAAAAGTTGTATGCAGACGATAAGTTAAAGAAGCCGACAAAGAAGCCCTCTTTAAAAAATAAAAATTTTAAAGGGTGGTATACAAACCCCTCAGATGCGAAATCGGAGTTTAAAGCATGGGGAAAGCCTCTGACAAAAGATATAACGCTTTATGCCCTTTTTGTAGAAAAGAGCAATACAGTGGTCTTCCATATGAATGGTGGTGGATTTACAGGTAAATATAATGGAAAGTCCTACACAGATACAGCGAGCCTGACTGCAAAAATTACAACGGGAGAAAAAATTTCTTCCACAGATTATCCGGGAAGCGGTTCTACATCTAATTTTAAGTATTCTAACTTTTCAACGGATTCAAATTGGTATAAGGATAAGGAATGTCTTCAGGTATACGAACAAGATGCTAAGGTGAAGGGAGATCTTACATTATATAAGAAATGGTATTATACGTCATCTGGATTTACCATGAATGCAACAGGAGCTGTGTTGTACAAATACAGCGCATCTGTGGCAGATGTCAAAATACCAGATTCTGTTAAAATAATTGGAAATGATGCATTTACAAGCATGGGCAGCATTGCAAGTATTACATTGCCGGATAACATCTCCGAGGTTCAGGAAAATGCTTTTCGAGGAGTGAAGAATGTCTCAAAAGATATTACAATTACTGGAAAAACTGAAAGTGCCAAAAACATTGCAAAGAGATTGGCTAATCAGTATACACGTTTTGTTTATAAGGAAAGCGATACAGATGACAGTGTCGTTGTAAGCCGGACGGCTTCTGGAAGTATTCAGCTTGGCGCGACAATTTCTGGCAGTAATCCAACTACACAGAATAACACAAAAAACAACACAACGACAGTAACATCGCCAACATCCACTATGCCATCAATATCTGCGCCGCGGTCAGAAGTAACAGTACCTTCGACGCAGATATCGCAGCCAGAAGTGACAATACCGCCAACATCTATACCACAACCGGGAGTGACAACACAACCAACATCATCAACGTCTGTACCACAGCCAATGTCTACAACACAGTCATCATCAGGACCGCAGTCTGTGAGAAGCAATATAACATCGTCCTCGCAGCAGAGTACTTCTGATTCTTTTGTATCTGCGGACCAAAGTGTGGGGACGACACAAAAAACAAAGATTGCGGCTGCAAACGCACCAAAAAGCACAGCGCATATCAAAGATTCCACGCCGAAGACAGGAGACCCAGTACAGTATCGTATGCTTATTGTATGTGCAATGTTTTCAGTGGGAGCATTGCTTGTTCTTACCGGGAACGGAAGAAGGAAGAAATCTTCTGCATTTTAGCAATATCATCAGGGGTTGAGTATTTTTTCAGGACAGAGAAAATTAGCTCAACCTCTTCTGGATGAAAGGAAATGTTGTTGTCTTTGCTTAGTTTATTTAGTGATAACAGAAATGCCATCATTTTTTTCTGTGTTTCTGCCTGATTGCCACCATTGTTAATCGTGGTGCTTTGCATAAACATTTTATTAAGAAAATCAAGTTTTGACGGGTCTATCTTTTGCAGTTCTGGATCATTCATCCACTCGTTATTTGTTTCCATTGTCATTTCCTCCAAATATTTTCATCATTTCCATCATTTCATTGATATTTAGTCCGCCTGTATTTTCATTGCCAGATGATAGACTTTCCATTATATTACCGAGATCCATGTTGAAATTTGAGTCTGGATTAAGGTTTTGTATTAGTTCCATCATCTGCTGCATTTCGCGGAAATTTTTCATCGTTTTTATGGCAGAAAGTATCTGGTTAAAGCTCTGTTCCTCGCTAGGAGCAAGGTATTTATGAACTGCCTTGTAGATTTGTTCGAGGTTTTCTGTTGGGTCTGCATTGGATGCAGATTTGATGCTACTGTCAAGGCTGCTGGCGTGGATTCCTCCAGAGAAACTAGAAACTCCTTTGTCAAGCAACGACAGCGTGTACTGAAATTCCATATATTTGATTAGGGCAGGCAGCATCCGAAAGTTGCCATTCTCCATAAAAGGCAGAAGGGACTTTAAGATCTGGATGTGATTCGTGGTGTAAAAGTGGTCAAATGCCAGCACGTAATCATTATCCTCCATAAATAAACCTCCAATTATTATAGTCTCTCGGAGTCTATAGCAGACCTGCCAATTGATGCGAGAGTTTTTTGCATCGTTTTTTGATATTATATATATGAAATGGGAATATCTGTTATGCACGTTCCAGAATAGAATCCATACAGATTATGAGGGTCCGTATGAAACGGACCCTCACAAATCAGAACATTAGCAGCATCCGCATCCGCCGCCGTTGTTGTTGCCACAGCAGCAGGACAGAAGAATGAGAATCCAAATCCAACTGCCGAAACCGCCGTTATTGCCGTTTTCACAGCCACATCCACAACCGCATCCATTGGAAATGCCGAAGCCGCCAAATCCATTGTTGTTGCCGCCGCAGCAGCAAGACAGAAGGATAAGAATCCAGATCCAGCTACCGAAACCGCTGTTGTTGTTGCATCCACAGCCACACTCCGAAACCGTATTTGTCTGATTGCAGCCGCAATGGCTTGCTGATAATTCACTCATGTTGAGTACCTCCGAAGAAGCTTTTTTCTATACTATATGACAGAGTATAGAAAGTGTTCCTGAAAAATGAATTTATATGGCAGTTTGGTTTTTCGTTCTCTAATATAAATAGCTGGTAGTTTGGCTTCAAGAGTAATAAAAAACTTTGAGGTCTGAAAGATTATATATCGCACCGAATCATTGCTGTGAGTGGCTTTCTAGAGCGTGAATAGTAACAGATTATAGACAAGATATTGACACTAAGTTGCAAAATCGATACAATAAAAATATACAATAACTTGGTAAATATTGTGCTAGACGTTTAGAGGAGAAAAGAAGTATAGATTACAGTAAACTGACATTTACAAATAATTTTGTGGTTTGTAAGGCTATGGAAAATAATTTGGATCTATGTCGGCAGCTATTAGAGTTGATACTTCGTGTTAAGATAAAGAAGGTAGAGCTTGCAGATAAGGAAAAAATATTGGATATCACGCCTGATGGCAAGAGTGTACGACTAGATATTTATGTGCAGGATAGTAAAGGTACAGTATACAACATCGAGATGCAGGTTGCGGTAAAACGGAATCTTCCTAAGTGTTTGAGATATTATCAGGGGATGATCGATCTAAATTCAATAGAGAAAGGTGCAAGATATTTAAATGAATATTGCTAAAGACCAGAATAAAACCACCAATTAAGCATTTATGCAGATTTGATGGTTTTTTCTGTCTAACGAAAATTACACATTTTTGACAAAATACGAATTGAAGATTTATCAGATAATTCATTGAATATTTAGAAAAAATATATTATAATAGTAAATAATGTACTTCTATTATAAATAAGTGTAAGGGTGTTTGGCATAAAGTGGAGTATTTGTGCAAAGCACCAAAGGATAAGGGGGATTTCAAATATGAGGTCAACTAAGATTGGACGAAAGATATTGGCAGGTGTATTGTGTGCTGTTATGGTATTTCAGTGTGTGCCTGCAGAGGCAGTGGCAAGTGAAGTCGCAGAGACAGTACAATCCTATGAGCATGAGCAGTCGGACACAATAGAATCTCAGAAAGAAAATCAGGAAACAAACAGTTTAGATTCATTAGAATCAGAAGACGCACAGGTGATATCAGAGACAGATATAGAGGAAACATCAGAAGTGACCGAAAAGTCAGATGTGCTAGAATCATCAGAATTATTTGAGGATATAAATGCTGCTGATACATCACCGACACAGAAGGAAGAGAGCACGACTGAAGAAACGTTGTTTACAACTGAGGAGATGAGCACAACAGAAGTATCGTCGGCTGCCGAGGAGTCCAGCGTGATAGAAACTTTGCCGACAGCGGAAGAATCAGAAGTGGCAGAGACATCAGAACTGTCGGAAATGCCAGACACAGAAGAGACTGTTGAGCTAGAGACAGACATGACAGAAACAGGAACGACTGATATAGAGGAGGAGACGGCGGAACAGGCGGTGACAGCGCTTGCAGATGAATTGCCGGATTATAAAAAATTACTTTCTGTTGTCTCAGAAAAAAAATACTATTATTATGAAAAAGCAAAAGATATTTTTGTAAAATTAGAAGGGTGTGAAATACCAGATACAATAAATATTGAGTTTTATATTGACGAAGAGGATAACAATAAAGGACAAAAAGTCAATGGTGAAAAAGATGGAGATTATTATAGAATTTCCTTACAAGGAATGGATGTTTTGACAGGGACACATACATTGACGGTTAAATTAATAGATCCGACGGCACCAGACGCTATTTCTGAATTGGTAAGCAGAAAACTTGAGTTTACAATAGAAGAAGCAAATGTATTTACGGAAGCAGAAAAATATTTTATTTCTGCAACGGATGACACAATTGAAGTAGCACTTTTTAATCCAGATGATAATATTACATCCGTTCAGATTACTGCACCAAATGGTGATATTGTTGCACGCTCCAACCAGAAAAGCCCAGCTGTACCTCAAAGAGAAGATCCTCGTTATACAGGCATTGGAAATGGGTATGAGTATAAAGAAGATATTTTATATAAAACAACGTGGATTCTTCCTACAGAGAAAAATGCGCTTGAAGTTGGCAACTATGATGTTCGATTGACACTTGATAGCGGTTCGGATATGCTTCTTGGCAATGTTGTGGAGGTCTCTTCAAAGGCAGTTGTTACAAAGTGTACACTGGGTATGGATTACGATAATACAAGTAATTTTGTGTATTTGTATATTCAGGGAACAGGTTTTAATCCTTCCCAGGTACGTTTTGATTTTGAGGACGAGGCGACATCAGCCATTTTATCTACCACAAGAATTGATTATAAAACTGTGCAGTCTGGATTTATTGTGAAGTTCCGAAAGGAAGGAAATTGGGAGAAGGCAGGAAATAAAATTAAGGTAACGATCTCTAAAAAGTCTGGAAATATTAATTTTACGCAAACTGAGTTTGAGGCGTTGCTAGAGAGTGGTATCTACTATGCAGAGTATAGTAATGTATTGAATGCTGTGGAAGTTGGTGTTACAACAGACTTAAATGGAAAAGCGGTAAAGTTTAGTATTGTTAATGAAAAAGGTGATAATCCTTCATTTGAATCAGATGTTACAACAAGATCGTTGACAGAAAGCTTGGTCTATCTTACACCTAATAAGGCTTTAGACAGGGGGCGTTATTATGTGAAGTTAAAGGAAACAGGAGGAAATACATATTATAAAGAATTTACTGTGAGTCAGGCAACAGCAGTCAAAAGCCATTGGGATGCGCCTGCGGTAATCTCAAAGAATGCAGAAAGACATGATTTTTATTACTTTGATACAGAAGCTGGAATCAGCAATGATACATTGAAGGCATCAATAGATGGATATAGTGGAGAAGTAGCAGTCTACGCAAGTGAGTGGCAGCGAGAGGATGATGTAAAGGGTACACGTATTCAGCTATGGATTCCTACACAAAAGTTGGAATTTGGTTCTCATACAGTAAGAATTACTAGAGATGGCAACGCGTATACATCTCACACATTTGAGGTGATTGCATCTGATTATAAAAAATTTGTTCTTGACACCTATGCGCTTTCTTGGATTGATGATAAGACCATACAGGTTTATATAAAGACACCAAACTGCGCAGAGACAGATGATTTTAATGTTAAATTGACAGAAGTTGACGGTGGAGAAGTGACAGGCATCAGTGCAGTAGTAACAGAGAGATACACGGATAGCGTTTTTATGAATATTACTGGATTGGACAGAAGTAAGGCGTTTAAAGATTACAATGTGCTGATAACACATAAAGAATTAGATCAACCATATAAAATGTCCAATTTAAACGAAAAGTATTATACGGATGAGGTCAATGGTGATAAGACATCTATTTCTTCTAATAAAGGTTTGCCTGTATTGGCAAACAATCGGGTAATTGGTATTAATATTCAGAATCTGGCACTGCCTGCAACCTTGACAATCTATGCGACAGAAAATACAGAGGTAATTGATAGGATTACCATTCCCTCTACAACAGAGGGTAATTATTATTATTTTACCAAAGAATTTTATGACAGTCTGGAAAAGAAAGATCGATTGTATGATATGACTGTCACAGATTTTGGTGAGAATTGGGGAAGATCTTATGCAAGAATCAATCTTGGTTACAAAGAAGAAGAAACAATAAATGACTTTGATTTACAGATTATTAGTGATACATTGTATGTTGATGGCGCAGAGAGCGGAAAATCAACTGTTATTATTGTATCAGGCAATCAGCAGAAACCAGTGTTTGAAGTTTCGGATGATGAGGTCGTGGAGTTGGAGGAATATATAGAGACTTCCGAGGAAACTGGAACACAGACAACAGATCCGAACAAGAGACGAGTGATTGCCAAAAATACAGGAACAACATTTATTACAGTTATTGCGGATGGCGTGAAAAAGAGTGTATTTGTCACAGTTACAAGAAATACATCTGGCATTACGATCAATACTTCAGATCGACATATGAGGGTTGGGGATTCTTTTGAGGCAGAGGCATTTATTCAACCATCAAGCGCAGAGGACCCGACACAAATTGTAAACTTTATATCATCAGATAACAATGTGTTGTATGTGAAGAAATTAACAAATAGGACGGCAAGAGTTACGGCATTGAAGTCTGGAACAGCAGTGCTGCGAGCTACATTGGAAGGAACTCCCTATACTGTAGCAGTGACAATCTCTATTACAAATTCTTTTCCTTTATATGATAAAAAAGAAATTAAGATTAAAGAAGTAGGGACTGTCAGCTACATTGAGAATGTTGATCGAGCATTGTCTTACTGCAAGTTACCCAAAGGATGGGAGTGGAACAATGATGATCTTATCTTAACGGCAAGTGACGAGCTGCAATATTGCTGGGCAACCTATACAGAAGAGGGGTATCAGCCATTTTCTGCAAGACTGCCAGTGGCAGCTACGCGTATTGTCGGTATTGATGTAACGGGCAAAAAGCTGATTAATCAAGGACAGAAGGAAACCTATCAGATTACCTATCAGTATATAGGAGCAGATATTAATACTCCTAAGTTCCGGGAACGGCTCACTACGAATTGTGTCAGAACATCAGAGGGAAATATTGCAGCAGTAGAATCTTTAGAGTGGAATGAGCTTGTGATTGCTGCAATGGAAAAAACTAGCGGTGGAACGGCAGATTTCTCACTGACATTAGCAATTGATCAAGGAACAAGTCAGGAACTTGATTTGTTTGTAAAAGATTTTAGTGTTGATGTTCCTCTGACAGATTGCGTAAACAATGTAAAAGTGAAGCCTATAAAGATAGGCAACCAGAACTTTACATATACAGAAGCAGAAGATCGAATGGAAGTTGATCAAAAAGATGTTCGAGATGCAAAGAATAAATATGCGATTAAGCTTCAGGCAGAGGCAACGATTAATGGAAAGCCAGCACCAAATATGAAATTTGACTGGGAATCAAACGATACGACTGTGGCAACTGTTGCAATAAATGAGAGTAATGAAGTGATTCTCACTGTGAAAAAGGAGGGCAGTGTAGAAATTACGGCGAAGGCGAAGGATCAGGGAGAGTGCACAGGCACATTGACAGTGAATATTATGGATTATGCACCAATCCTTGAAGTATCAAGTATAACTATTAACAAGTATTATACTCAAGGAACAGAATTTGCTTTACAGCAACAGAATGGAAATAAAATTACTTCTGTAAATGTGTTGGAAAAGGATGGAGAGGAAGACAGAAACTCATCAAACTTTTCTGTAAGTGCACCGACAGAAGGGATTTCTACTTTAAATATAAAGCCAAATGCACCAGTATTATCCGCTTCAAGAAAAACTGTTTCAAAGTGCAAGCTAGAAGTTATTACAGAAAAAGGAAAATATCCATATTCGTTGAATGTGACCACCGATGTTACCAAGCCTTCTGTAACATTAAAATTAAAAACAAAGGCCAATCTGTTTTATAAGGATGCAGAAGCTGTTTATACAATTTCTAGCAAATATAATATTCAGTCTATAGAAATTCCAGAAGCAAATGGTATTGGCTTTGATGGAAGTTATCATCGCAGTAATAACACGATAACTTTTCGAGCAAAAGGGCTTGATAGTAATACATTAGGTCAATTTTCTCCAAAGTCACCAAATGTGAAGGTACAGTTAAATATTGCCTTTGCAGGCTATACCTATAAGCAGCCGATAGAACTTAATATTGCAACCGAGAATAAAAAACCATCATTAAGTTTGACGGGAATGGTGATTTGCCCGGGGATTTCATCAGGTGTGGTTAATGTAATTAATTCAAAGACAAAGGAGCAGGTTCTGTTAGATAATGCAATGACATTTGCAGTTACAAAACCACTTAATAGTGGTATTAGTACAACGATTAACAGGAATGGCAGCATTGCTGTAAAGTATCTTGGTACTAAAAATGTATCTTATACTACAGAACTAAAAAGTTCTAATTGGACACAGCCAGTTAATGCAAAGGGAAAAATTACCTATGTAACATCTCCCGATAAGTTGTCATTGTCGCTTGGGAGTAAACAATTGACATTGAATATGGCTACAAACATCAAGGCAAATGGTACAAATACAATTCCCATTTCTGTAAACGGAAGTGATATTGGAATAACAAAGCTAACTTATGGAGGCTCAGCGGCAAAACTGATTGATATAGATGAATATCTTGTGTGTGATTATCGGCCTACAAGCCAGGGAATTAAGAGTATTAGTCTGGGATTGAAGGAGGGGAAGCGCGGAACGGTCAAGGCGGGAACTTACAAGCTGGATTTGTATGCAACTGTAAATCTATTAAATCAGGAGATTACAATTAAGAAAGCAACATTGACAATCAAGCTTACAGAGGCAGATAAAGCAAAGGTAACACTTGCATCACCCAAGGGAAAGATCAACCTAATAGACAGGGAAAATACATCTGTGGTGTATACACCAAAGGTTTCTGGAATTGATTCTGCTATAAGAAGTGTGAGCGTAGTAGGAGATAATGCGGAGTATTTTTCCGCTTCTCTAAATGCTGACAAGAAAGTGGAAGTGAAGATTAAGACTGGAAAGGGCATGTCCTCTAAGCAATCATATTCTGTTCAAATTCAGTCTGTGTTACAGAATGACTACAAGATTTTGTCCTCAGTGAAAATCAAACCTGTCAACACACTGCCAAAGATTGTATTTACTCCTGCAAAATGTAATTTGTATCGAAGTAATTCGAACAAGTATACAACTTCTATATCACTGAAAAACAACAGTATCGATATAGATAATATTACAGGGATTAAGATTGACCCAAGCAATAAAAATAATGCGAACAACTTTTTGTTGGTCAATAATATTGGTAAGAATGGCACGGTAAGTTTTAGTTTGGCAGGTGACAGAACTAAGATTAAGAAAGGTCAATATAAAGTAAAATGTTTGGTTTCGTTCCGCGATGCAGATCCTGAGGCAAAGCCAGCTACGGTGACAATGACAATCACTGTAAAATAAAATTGGTTAAAATTACATAAAGTGTACAAACATTAGAAACAGCATATTAAATTTGTGCTGTTTCTAATATTTTGTCATAAAAATCGGAAAAAGACTTGAAATTAACTGAAAATATAGTAAAATAATAGTATATATGTAAACCGTTTAAATAGAATGTTTATGTAAATGAATGATTTGTTAGATAGAAAGGAAGGTAGAATGGCGGAAATAAAATGGACTGTTGAGGGCAGGCGGTTTCGGAACGCAGAGGAATATCAGGCGGCGCTTAGGGACAAAGAACTCATCGATTCCATTACCGGCAGTCTGAAACTGGATAATCCAAAAGATGTTGAGATATTGTATTATAAATTGAAAGAAGGGCATTATACATTTGAATCTATTGTGGGTAGACAGTTTGATGATAATGTTTATGAGTTATATCAGCGAATCAAACAGCAAGAAGAACAAGCAGAAGAAAAAAAAGCCGCACGAAAAGAGAAGAGAAAACAACAGATTCAAAAGCTTGAGAAAATGGTAACATCACCGCGAAAGCAGCGGAAATTGGAAAATAGAACAAAACTTGAGGATTTTGACAAAGATATGCAGCAACAGATTATAGAAGTGCTCAAGAAAAAAGAAAGAAAACGAAAAGTTTTAGTGGCAGTCTGTATGTTTTTGTGTATTGTTAGTTTTGGATATTTAGGGGCATATTACCAAGTATCTGCCAAAAGCGCACGCGAATTTGAAGAGTTGTCGGCATTGAAGGAAGCAGGAGCACGCGGTGCAAATTCTGGTAACAAAAAAGTTGAAATACACCTTACTGACAAAGATGCTTCGCTGCCAGATATTCTTCCAGAATATGAAAAAATACATCAGAAGAATCAAAAGCTAATTGGATGGGTTAAAATTGACGATACTATAATTGACTACCCTGTAATGCAGACAGTGAACAATGAATATTATCTGGATCATAATTTCAATCAGGAGGAAGACAGAAACGGTTGTATCTTTTTGGATTATCAGTGTGATGTGGTTAAGGGATGCGATAACATGATCTTGTATGGGCATCACATGAAGTCTGGAAAGATGTTTGGGACTTTAAATAAGTACAGTGAAGAGGCTTATTATGAAGAACACCCTGTCATACAGTTTGATACAATTTATGAAAAAGGAAAATATCAGGTGATGTATGTATTTCGTTCAAAAGTTTATTCGGAGGAGGATGTAACGTTTAAATATTATCAATTTATTAATGCCGCCTCGGAGATGGAATTTAATTCATACTTAAACGAGATGGCGGAACTGTCTTTATATGATACGGGAGTTACCGCCAGTTATGGGGATAAGCTTTTAACACTTTCAACCTGCGATTATCAGGAGAAAAAAGGAAGGTTTGTTGTAGTAGCTAAAAAGATTCGCTAGGGGTTTAAAGGATGGATGCATCAGAAAAAATAATGACGCAAGAACAAAATACAGACAATCCACATGATAAAGGATATAAAAGAGTTTTTTCTATTAAAAAGAATTTTCTTGATTTTATAAAGAAGTATATTGGTTTAGACTGGATGCTGCCTTTGAGGGAGAGTGACATTGAGTTAATTGACAAGGAATTTATTACAGACCAGTTTGATACTTATGAGTCAGACTTAGTGTATCGAGTAAATACAAAAGCAGGAAGTGTATATTTATTTTTCTTGTTTGAACTACAAAGTTATAATGATTTTACAATGCCATTTCGATTGTTGGTCTATATGACGGCAATTTGGCTAGATTACTTTAAAAATAGTGATAAGAATAAAAGAAAACAAAAAGGTTTTAAACTTCCAGCAGTGATACCAATTGTTTTGTATAATGGTGAACGGAATTGGACAGCCGCACATCGGTTTAAGGAAATAATAGATCAATCAGACCTATTTGGAAAATATGTTATAGATTTTGAATATGTTTTTGTATCAATTAATAACCTTGCAGTCTCAAAGATTGAGCGCTCAAATACTTTAATTGATAATATTCTGCTTGCTGATAAGAAAAGAACTCGGGAAGCATGGACGAGTGAGGAGACACTAAAGTTGATTCGTCGTGTGCGAGCAATGGAGCAAAATGATTTAAATGAATGGATAATATGGTTTTCAAATGTGATAAGGAAATTAAATGAAGAAGAGCGCAAAACCTTCATTGAAGAATTAAAAGAAGGGGATGAGAGAGTGATGTGTAGTTCATTTGAAAGACTTTTGAATAAAGAAAAAGAGCAAGGAAGGGCAGAAGGAAAAACAGAAGGAAGAGTAGAAGGAAAAGCAGAAGGAAAGGCAGAAGGAAAAGCAGAGGCCGTTATAGAACTTCTTGAAGAAATCGGAAAACTTTCTAAGGAACTCCAAAAATACATTATGGATCAAACTGATTTGGAAGTGCTGCGACGCTGGCATAAAACAGCAGCGAAAGTGGAAAATATACAGGAATTTGAGCGAATAATTGGGTTTGTTTCAAGCCAATGAAAATGGCTTATAAGAAATGCCTGTGAAATATATTAAGACTTGCAGGAATTAATAAAAACATGAGATGTATTGAAACGTTTACTGTAAAATATATAGTAAGATTGGAGGCATAAATTGTATGTATAGATAGATGATATTGTCAATAAAAGGGAGTATAAATAACAAAGTGGGGAGAAACAATATGGCAAAGAGTAAAAAGAAAAAGAACTTTAAGCTAAGAAGGAGAGTAAAACGAACAATCGCAGCACTCACAATGGTTATGGCGATTGTTGTGGCTGCAATACCAGTTGAGAACTATGGTACAATGCAGGCATCAGGAGTGGAGGATGGTGTTGATTTAAAAAGTGAGGCAGATAATTATTTCAATGATCCGAATAAACCAACTTATAAAACGGATGATAAGGAAAGCGTCTACCAAGGTGATATAGAAATTGCTCAGCATATTGAGGGGGATGTTTTTATTGACGCATATAGAATTCAGTTAAAAACGAATAACTCTGAAGATGCGATGATTAAGGAAAGTGTATTTAAGAAAGACTTGGATAAGTTTGATATATACGATGTGGAGTATTATGGTTATATTCAGATGGATGCTGATTATATAAAAGCAGTAGAAAATACATTTGATGGTGAAACTTATTCTATCACATATGATAAAGATTCTAAAAGTTATAGTGCAATAAATACCACGATAACAGATGCATCTGGACAGAACATCACTTTAAATTTAAGTGCTGTTAATTTTGATTTGATAAAAACAGATTCACCGAAAGAGACAATTACAAATTCGCCAACAGGTACTTTGCGGGGGACATTAAATGGGAATCCGTATGATACAATAAAGTCTTCTGCTAGCAATTCAAAAATCTTTGAAAATTATGCCCCAGAGGTACTAAAGTCTCATACAGACAAAATTGATGATTACAATAAAGAGATGCAAAAATACATAGAGGTGCTAGAAGAAATAAAAGCAAAATCCACAACAGATCTTACGCAGGATGACGAAAGAAGGTGGAATGATTCTGTAACAGCAATTTCTGCTTTGCAAAGTACAGGACAGGGATTGTTGAATTTAACAAAAACTTTTGCAGAAATTCGGGCAGAGGCGAAGGATACAGATGAGGATGAAAATGATCTTCCAGATATTGTAGATTATGCAATTTGTCAAAGGCTTGAATCAAGTAATAACACAGGAGACCTTGTTAAATATGGATTAATTAAATTAATAAATCAGAAGGATGCTGTTGTATATGTTCCTAAAAATAATAGTCCAAATGGTCCTGATTCTAATCAAGTGAATGATGAGGATGGTTATCTTGCCAAAGGAAAGGCAAATATAAAGGGGATTGCTTCCAATGCGTTTGATATAGAAAATAAGCCTCCAGAAACAAACAGAGAAGTAGGAACTATCACAATTCCAGATACAGTAGAATTTATTGGTGTGAGGGCGTTTGCTAATTCTAAATTTTTGAAGGATGTAACTTTGGATGATACAAATTGTACTATTTTAGCTGATGAAGCATTTATGCAATGTCCTAATCTTGCATCTATCAAGTTTACAAGTGCCAATTCTCGTTTGGAGACGATTGGATGTAAGGCCTTTTATAATACAAAGTTAGACAATATAATATTTCCGCCTTACGTCAAGATAATTGGCGCAGGTTGTCTATATCTTTCTGATATACGGGAAATGACAATGGGAGGTCTTAGGAATGATGAGCTTGTAATTGAGCCATATGCATTTTTTGGCTGCGAAAAATTGGCTAAGGTAAATTTTGCAGGAGAAAGTACAAACTTTAAGATGGGAGATGGCATCTTTGCTTTGGCAGCAGACCAAGGTGGTGGAGCACTTGAAACATTTACATTCCCATCCTATATGAACCAGATAAATTATGGCGAAGATTATTCAAATTATATTTTGGCTGGCAGGGAAAATCTTAAGACAGTAGTTCTCCCTGGAAGACTTGGCAACAGTGTTCCAAATGAAGAGGAAAGGAATGTGCCTGATACAACATTTGCAGGCTGTAAGAATCTGGAGTGTGTGGAATTTCCGGATGGGGCTTACGATGCAGTGTATACGCCAGAGAAACTTTTTGCAGGGGTATTGAACGATAAGTTCTATGTGAGAGGTCCCGAGTCAGGCGCTAGTAGCGGTTCTATTGCTTCTCCTAGAAGATGTACATGGAATGCAGTGCCCGGGTATTTTATGGAAGATGGCAAGCCAGGCGTTGTACCATATGTATATATGGGGGCTGATGGTAAAGAGCATATGGAAATTGGTGTTGGTGAAGAAAGCCGCGATGATTATATTGCAACCATTGATATTATTGATGCAAATGCAAAGACAGCTAGTTTGTCAGGTTATACAGAAAATCATCCAA
This sequence comes from Lachnospiraceae bacterium, assembly GCA_014239155.1. Classification (GTDB taxonomy): domain Bacteria; phylum Bacillota; class Clostridia; order Lachnospirales; family Lachnospiraceae; genus COE1. Next base: position 113,710 of record JAAZZQ010000060.1, read on the forward strand.
CAGGATTTCCGCTTGCCGTGGTAGTTCCAGCAACAGTTGGCGGCTATACAATTATAGAGATTGCGGATGGGTGTTTTAAAGACGTAAAGGATATTATATATAAAGTAGTAATTGCAGATGGAACCGTGCAGAGAATCAACGCGAATGCATTTCGGGACTGTGCGAAACTGCAGTGGGTGGAACTTGGGGATTCTGTAAGTTTTATTGGTGCAAATGCATTTGAGGGATGCAAGAGTCTTGAGAATGTGCTTTTTAGCCAAACACAGACAGCACTTTTTGGAGATGAGGATACTTATTGGAAAGATGCGCTTACAATTGAGACAAATGCATTTAAAACGGGTTCAGACTTCCTTACCTTTCATGGTGCTGTGCACCCAGAGTATGCGCCGTTTAAACTAGCAATGAGTGAGGATAGCAAGTCTATGACAGGTTCTAGTCTTCAGATTTGTTATAAGACAGATGCGCCGACAAATCTTACAATACTGCGAGACAATGATACTGGCGAAAGCACATTGATTGACTATCCACATTATGAGGAAATTGACACCATCAATAAAGATCTGATTCAAATGTGGGCAAATGGTGATAGTGGATACAGTATTACAGATAAGTTCGAGGAGTGGAGTGAACTAAGAAATGCTGCGGACCCCAACTATGCAGACAGACCCTATAATCAATATAAAAATTTTAGTGAGGAAGATATTCCGCTCTACACTCTTTTTATGACAATACCAAAAGGTATTGACAGCATTGATGCAAACGCATACTATAATAATTCTAAAAATGCAAGCGATCTGGCATATTTAACAAGAAAATATGTATCCCAGACCAAAATGAGCAATGGCAAAGAGATTGAGATTGGCATTCAGGGCGAGACTGGTGCTTTAGAGAGAAATATTAACCAAAAACAAAGTTATAGCAGATATAATGATGTGAAGAGTGTATATTCTGATGATAAGTATATTTCAGAGAGTGATTTGGATGAATTTGGTCAGAAAGCAGGTCTGTTTAGTGGATTTTTGGCAGAGTCTGAGCTTAGCACCAATATTACTAGAATTACCGATGATATACCGGGTATTATTTGGCGCACTTACGATGGACATGAATATGTTGAAAACTCAATTGTTGGAAATGACTATTTGACAACAATTGACTTAAAAACAATAAAGGAACTTCCAGACTATGCATTTATGAGCTGTGAGAATCTTCTAAAAACTTCTTATGGCACAGAAATGCAGAAGATTGGTGCATTGCCATACAGGAATTGTAAGAGTTTGACACAGATTGATATTCCTGCCGGAAATCAATATGTACAGTTTGGCAATATGATTCTTTTCCGCAAAAATCAAGGCTCAGGGAATGGACTTGGGATTATTCAATGCCTAGAAGGGCGAGGAAGCGGAAGTGGCGCGAGTGGTTCCTTTAAAGTAGGAGAGGAATCAGGAGATACGCTGTTAGCAAATGTTGTCAGCATTGACAATGAGGCATTCTCTTACTGTGATCAAATCACAGAGGTTGATCTGAGTACCTCTGCGATCACACAAATACCGGAGAGATGTTTCTACAAAGCAGAGAAACTAGGAACTGTGAAACTTCCTGAAAGCATTGAGACCATTGGCGCGGAAGCATTCTTGGATACCAGTGATAATATGGAAATTACTATACCAAATCCAAGTTGTGCGATTGGAGAGACAGCGTTTAACTTTGATGGAAACCGTAAGGTTACGATTAGAGGACCACAGTTTGATGCCTCTGGAACAAGAAATAGTGCAATCTATAATTTTTATCTAAAGATGAAGGATAAGCTGAAAGCACAAGGCAAAGAAGAGAATATAATCTTTGCATCAGAGGATAAACATAAAGTAACCTTTATTGATTATGATACCTCTTTGATTGTTGATCCAAATGTTCAAAATCCGCAGTATGTTGATCATGAGGGAAATGCAATCTGTGTGGCAAAGCCAGAGCGCTCAGGATATGAATTTTCTGCATGGAAATGTATTCTGTCAGATGGTACACAGTTTACAGGCTCAGGCGATCCTTGGTTAAATGTCACAGAAGACAGAATTATTCAGGCAGTGTATAAGCCAAACGCAAATATTGTTGTGCCAGATGGCAATGACTATACATTGACAATTAAAGGCGGTACTGCAAATGGCAAAACAGAATCTATTACAGCAAAGGGTGGAGATAAGATACTTGTGGTTGCAGACACCAAGACAGATGGAAGTAAGTTCCAGTACTGGACTGTTGAGCCGTCAGCACATACAAATTTGCTTGTTGATGGAGTAACTACAGCAAATACGACCTTTATTATGCCAAACGAAAATGTGACACTGACAGCAAATTTCAGTGGTGGTAATGGTGGAAATAACCCGGGCGGTGATAAACCGGGTGGAAATACTCCAGGTGGTGATACTCCGGGTGGAAATAAACCAGGTGAAGATGGTAAAAAATACAAAGTAACCGTAAATTATGGCTCAGGAAGTGGTGAGTATGCAGCAGGTGCTACTGTTAATATTTCTGCATATGCACCAGATTCACCCAATAGAGTATTTTCAAAGTGGACGACAAGCAACTCTGGATTGAGCTTTGTAAATGCAAACTCTGCAACAACGAGTTTTGTAATGCCATCTGCAGATGTGACTGTGACGGCAAATTACAAGGTGCGGTCCGATGATGATGACGATGATGACGATGGGCCATCAAGGAGACCAGGAACCAATACAAGTACAACCACTGTACCAAATAGACCAGGCAGCAGTTCGACAGGTACTACAGGAACGACAGGCACTGTGACAAACCCTACTTCTGGAAGCAGTAATACAGGAAACACAGGCAGCACTGCCAACAATAATGGAAATAAGATTTATATTACAAAGAATGGTGTATCCAATAAAGATGTGGCATCCATTTCTGTAGATGGTTCTACGGATAACTTTATTGTGAGAATTACAGAGTCAGCGGAGGCTACTGCAGCGGTTGAGGAAGCACTGATCAATAAATATGGTTCGCTTGACGGATTGGTGTATTTCCCAATGGATATTTCATTGTATGATTCTACAGGACAGAATAAGATTACAGATACTTATGGATTAAATATTACAGTGACAATGCCAATACCAGATGTATTGATTCAGTATGGCGGAAATTCACGGGTGGCGGCAGCCGACAATGGAAACTTACAACAGTTGACACCAAGATTTACAACAATTGACGGAATCGCATGTATTTCGTTTGTACCACCACACTTTTCACCGTATGTGATTTATGTGGACACAAGCAATCTAACCGCAGGACAGACACTGGATTCGACACCTTCTACAGGCGATCCAATTCATCCTAAGTGGTTTGCGGCGATTGGAATGGCATGTATTTCAATCTTATTGTTTGTTACAAGCGATGGGCGCAAGCGTAAGAACTACAAGGCAGCATAGTTTGGCGCAGAAAATCAAAGCAATAAAAGGAGACCACTATGAAAAAAATATATACTGCAATTGCAAGTGTGGCAATATTGGGAATCCTTGCGCTTGTGACGGTTGCGAAAGGAATTGGCGGTGTGACAGCCGCAGAGGATGAACGATTTCGGATTAATGGAACAACGTTGACAAAGTATCTGGGAACTGACACTTATGTCAGTATCCCAGATACAGTCACCGTGATTGGTGACGAGGCTTTTTCTGGAAATGAGACGTTGACAAGTATTTCAGTTCCAGATTCGGTTACGCAGGTATCATACAACGCATTCAAAAACTGTACAGCGCTGACGGGGATTATTATTCCTGATTCTGTAACCAAAGTTGGTCCTGGCGCTTTCGAGGGCTGCAAGGCACTCACTTCTGTCCAGGTTGGAAAAAATGTAAGTGCATGGGGATCTGGTGTCTTTGCAAACTGCGAAAAACTTGCAAAGATTTCAGTGGATGCGAACAATGAATATCTTACCTACTACAATGGCGCGCTGTACAATGGAAATATGACAATGTTATATCAAGTGCTTCCAGCGCGTGAAGGTGAAAATTACGTAATGCCCGACACTGTGGAAGCTATTGACACATATGCGTTTTGGAATCTTCAAAATACAAAGAATGTAATGGTTTCAGAAAATGTATCTACAATCCCAAAACAGGCAATGTCCAGTATGGGAAGTGTTGAGAATGTGGTATTAAAGGACTCAGTTACAGGTATTGAAGAGCGGGCGATTGCAAACAATGCCGCATTAAAGCAAGTTGCAGTTCCAGATTCTGTTGTAAATATTGATAAAAAAGCGTTTGCAGGTAGTCCAAATTTAAAGATTTTTACCACGCAATCTAGCACAGCAGATACTTTTGGAAAAAATAATAATATTCCAGTAATTTATAAGACAGAGTATCCAACAGATTTTATGGACAGTAATGCAGGGCTTGAAGAAAAGCCAAATGTGGGATATGATTCCAGTGTTGACTCTGATACGGATACAACGCCAACAACAGATAATGCAACAACAGACAATTCAGTAACAGATTCAGATAAAGACAAAGAAGACAATAGCAGTACAAATGTTCAGAAAAATCCTTCCCGATTTGAGAGCACGGAGGGTTATATTCACCCATTGGATGTGCCAGAACCTGCTGATGTGATTGGTAAGACTGTGATTGTGGCTGGAAAAGCAGTTGTGTTGATGGATAATCATAAAGGAAGAGTGTATGGAATTCCAGATGGAGTAACAGCAGAGATTGTTCAGGGCAATCAGTCAAACACACAAAATACAGCAGATTCAGACACGTCGGATAAAAATTCCATCAATATAACGTATCAGCGGCCAGAGAACGAGAGCATTCCACAGAGAAAATTTTATAAACAAAAAGATTTGACAACGTATAAAATTGATGACACTGTTAAAATTATTGATCGTCTGGCATTTGCGGAGAGCGGGTTAAAGACAATTGAAATTCCAGAAAATGTCACAGAGATTGCATATGGCGCATTTTTATCCTGTGCAGGATTGACAAATATTACAATACCAGATTCCGTTTCTGTAATTGGCACAAAAGCATTTGAGGGAACTGCATGGTTAAATCAATGGCGCGATGGCAGTACAGACAACGGAGAGGGAGATTTTCTAATTGTAGGTGATGGTATTTTAATTGCGTACAGAGGAAATGCGGAACATGTGGAGATTCCAGAGGGTGTGAAACAGATTGGCCCAGAGGTATTTAAAGGACATCAAGAAATACTAGATGCAGCGCTGCCAGATTCCGTGACAAAAATCTGTGCAGAGGCATTTCGCAATTGTAGTTCCTTGACTGGACTGACAGGATGCAAGGGATTAAAAACAGTAGTCCGCGGAGCATTTTATGGAACACAGATTTCTGAAGGGGAATTTAAAAAATGAAAATGATTGACCGGAGATGACGGAATGGAAAAACTTTTTTGGGGAATGGTAGGAGGATGCACGGCTGCGTTTGTAATTTTGCTGTGTATGTATTTAAATAAAGCCGGAATAATCGGTGCAGAACCAGAAACTGCGACAACAGAAGTGGTTTCGGAGACAGAGACAGACACAGAGGAAGGACTATTGGCTGACAATGGCGAGTTTCCTTCTGAGATACAATCTATGATTGAGGATGCTCAAAATAACTACGCAGAGGCGATGAAAGTGTTTGAGGAAGAATCCGCGGAAGCAGCTTCAAGAGAGGCGGCGGAAAATGCGGGGAAAAAGCCTGTAACGGGGTCTACAACTACGCCAAGTACATTTGGGAATGGTCAAAAAACCAATGGATCGGTAGACGGAAACAGAAATGATGACCATGAGTTTTTCTTGGAAAATCCTTCTGAGGAGGTGCCGGAAGAGACTTCAGAAGTAGAAGAATCAAGTACCACGGAGGCAAAACCAGAGGAAAAGAAAAACAGTGAGTATGAGTATACTTTATATCCAGATCATGTGACAATCAAGAAATATGTTGGCACATCGTCAACACTTGATATTCCAGATATGATAGACGATCAGCCAGTGACAGAGATACGGGATTCTGCATTTGCAAGTTCCAAGACACTTGTTAGAGTATATATACCAGAATCTGTGACAAAACTTGGAAAGAATGTATTTAAAAGCAGCGAACTTTTAGTAGATGTCAGTTTGCCAGACAGTCTGACAGAAATGGGAGAAGGTATTTTTGACGGCTGTTCCAAACTTGCACGGATTACCGTGCCAGATGGTGTTACAAGCATTGGAAAGAAAGCGTTTAATGAGTGTGAGAATTTGCGTGCCGTCACGCTTAGCAGTGACATTGAGACGATTGAGGAGCAGGCCTTTAACAATTGTGCGCGAATGGAGCTGAAAAAACTTCCATCATCATTAAAGAGAGTGGGGAAAGAGGCGTTTACTGGATGTGCTGCAATGGCATTGACAAAGTGGCCAAGTGAACTGGAAGTGATTGGCGAAAGTGCTTTTGAGGGGTGTACTGCCATCACAGATGTAAAACTTCCTAGCACAATGCGAACAATGGGTGAGAGTGCTTTTATGGGTTGTACAGGTATTCAGACATTGGAAATTAAATCAGGGATTGAGGCAATTCCTGAGGCGGCGTTTGCAGGCTGTGCAGGCATTACAGAAGTGATATTTCCAAAGTCGATTATCAGTATTGGAGATGGTGCATTTACAGGTTGTAAAGCCCTTGCCAGTGTATCCATACCCAAAAATACGCTTAGCATTGGCGCATCTGCCTTTGCGGATTGTACTTTTACTGAGGTGACAATCAACTCAAAATGCTCTTATCAGACAAATTCGTTTCCTTTTGCGATTACAGATGAGAACTATTATTAGTCGTTCCTAAGGGGGTGAGTCAATGCGAAAAAGTTTGAAGAAAAAAGCTGCGGCAGTGTTATTGGCAGTTGTTGTATTGCTGACAGCCGTAAATGTGGATATGATTTCGTATGCAAAAGGACCAACCTACACAGCAGTGCAAGATGTCTATTACACAAAAGAGAACTGTGTGGTGTATGCAGAGCCTACTTATACTTCTACAGTTCTGACAACGTTGGGTGCGAATTTGCCCGTTCAAGTAATTGGTGAGTACTCAAATGGATGGTATCGAATCAATATTGGTGTGATTTGCTATGTGAAAATGGATTCAGTCACTTCTGCCGGAGCGATTGGCATTAGTGATCCAGAAGATAAACAGATAGCAGATGCACAGAAGACAGCGGCTGAGTTGGGATATGAGTTTGTCTATCTCAAATTAAACAAAGAAAAAGTAATTAAGAAAGATATATACAATAGTTATCTAGGACGCAAAGTAATACTTTACACAAAGATTGATGATGAGATTGGTGTTTCTTTTAAGATGCTCTATGAAGATAAGATAAAAAAAGACATTAATCTAAAAATGACAAAGACAGCTACCATCAATAATTTTGGAGAGCGGATTGTGGAGTTTAAGTTTGACGATCTTGTAGAGTTGAAAGGACAGATTGCCATCTTTCAGTTTAAGGAAGGGTATGACAAAGCAGTCACTATTTTTCCAGCCGATGTTGAGACTGGAGATTATGTAGAGATGAATACATACTATACTGAGTTTAGCGAGTTTGCATATGCGCCAGTCACACAGGTAGCCGATATGAAAATTGTGGAAACGGAGATCCCAAATTCCCTGACAGATAATCAGAGGAATATTATGTCAGACCACAGAAAGGGGATTAAATATATGAGCGATGACACCAAGGAATACAGAAATATCGTTCATGGAAAACTCCGCAAAGACACAGAATACGTGGATTATAATTATTAAAAATCCTTAAAAAGAAGGTATAAGTTTAAGCAATCTTATATCTTCTTTTTTCATGTATTGGTTGAAATTTTGCATTATGTGTGCTATGATTTCAAGTGAAAAGCGTATGAACTGTATTAATTCAAACAATACAGCGTAACAGTTCAGACAAGCTGACCTGTTACTGCAAAAATCCATTAAAAATCGCCTTTGGCGATGGGATTTTTGCTCTCAAGCTTTATGTTTTCGCACGGTCAGCGCAGTAAATGCGCAGACCTGTCCGAACTGCTATAATACAGAAAGCAATGTTTTTCAGGCACAGGGATTTCGGAAGCCTACATGTATGTTAAGGAGGGGAAAATGGCAGGAACAGAGGGGAAGATGACCAAACCGGTCATTACAGTCAAGGATTTATATAAAGTGTATCGGATTGGCGAGAACCGAGTACGCGCACTCAACGGGGTGAGTTTTAGTATTAACCGCGGCGAGTTCTGTGCGATTGTAGGAACATCTGGATCAGGAAAATCAACGCTACTCAATATGTTGGCAGGTTTGGAAAAACCCACCAAGGGTGAGATTGTCATTATTGGCGAGCATATGGAGAAGAAAAATGAAAATCAGTTGGTGCGATTTCGGCGGGAACATATTGGTTTTATTTTTCAGTCATTTAATTTGATGGGGACAATGAATGCAGTGGAGAATGTGGCATTGCCATTAACGTTTCAAGGTGTGTCCAAAAGAGAGCGTATAAAGCGTGCAAAAAAGATGGTGCATTTGGTAGGACTTGACAAATATTGGGATCACAGACCAAATCAGATGTCAGGTGGACAACAACAGCGTGTCGGTGTTGCGAGAGCACTTGTGGTGAATCCAGAAATTATCTTTGCAGATGAACCCACTGGAAATCTTGATTCTAACACTTCAAGAGATATTATGAATTTAATGCAGCGTGTAGTGAGAGAGCAGAAACGTACTTTGATTATGGTTACACATGACAATACGCTTGCAAGTTTTGCTGATAAGATTATTCGGATTGTCGATGGTAAAATTGTCGATATGGTGGATAATACAAAAAAGGAGGAGGAAGAATGAAAAAGGTAAAACGGATATTAGTTTTGATACTTATGGCGGTTTTGCTGTGTGGTAATACAATGACTGCATTGGCAGACGAGTCAGATAATAAACCTACACAGAATAGCCCAAGTGATGAGTACGCATCAAAAGAATGGAAGGACCAGATTCGAGGGGAGCTAAATCGGTTCTATACGGATTTAAAGATGCGTTATAAGTTGACAGAGGATAAGCGTAAGCGCATGGATAAGATTTATAACAGCGCTATGACTTATATGGAAAATGCGCCGCTTACCATGTCAGAGCTGACAAGTTATGAGGCTGAAGTTGAAGGATATCTGAAAGAAATCTTAGAGGAGAACGCTTCGGGAAGTGAGAAGTTTTTGATGCTTTCTAATGAGGTCCCTATTACAAGTGCGCAGTATGGTGAACTTACGTTTGTAGTACTGTCACTCGTTAATTTAGGAAAATCTGATATTACAGATGTTGTGATTACACCGACAGTATCTAATGATAGGACAAAATGGCCATTTGATATTAATCAAGCCTACGATGCGCAAATGCTTCCGATTATACAGGCTTCAAAAGATACCACAGATGCATTTAATAAGCGAATGGATATTGGGTGGTATTTTAATGTCAGACAGGATGTACTCACAGGCTGCTATCCACTGAGTTTCCATGCTACGTACTATCAAAATGGCGCATTGGTGGAAACAGATATTACGACTTACATTAATGTCAAGGGTGCCGATCCTGAGAAAACTTTAATAAAAGACGAAGATGAACCAGAAAAAAAAGCAACAAATCCACGTATTATTGTAACAGGCTACCGCACGGAACCAGAAGTAGTCTATGCAGGTTCAACTTTTAAGCTGACAGTAAGTGTTAAAAATACATCAAAAGAGACTGCTGTTGAGAATGTGCTTTTTAACCTAGAGGCAACAGTGGAAGGAAAGGATGCAGACGCTACATACTCGGCATTTTTGCCAACATCAGGTTCCAGCTCTGTCTATACAGAGCGTATTTCGCCAGGTCAAACTTATGATATGAGTATTGAGATGGAGGCGAAATCAGATCTCTCGCAGAAACCCTATGTGTTGACGGTTAATATGAAATATGATACAGAGGACCAGATTAATATATCTGATGCTGCAAATGTATCTGTGCCAATCAAGCAGGAGGCAAAGATTGACACTGGTTCTGCGGAGATTATGCCTGAATCCATTCCAGTGGGCGAACAGTCTAATGTTATGTTTAGTGTGTTTAATACAGGTAAGACAACGCTTTACAATGTAAAGGTTACATATGAAAGTGCGACGGTGGAGAGCGGTATTACCTATCTGGGAAATATTGCGCCAGGCGCGACTCAAAACGTTGACTCTATGTTGACTGGTATTGCGCCCGATACAGGAGATGGTATTGTTAAGGCAGTGATTACTTACGAAGATGAAGCTGGAAATGAGACACGATTTGAGAAAGACTTAAATCTTTTTGTATACGAGATGGTGATGGATGAGGGAATGATAGAAGATATGCCAATGGAGCCAATAGAGGAGGAGAATTCAAAGAAGAAAATTCCTCTTGTTGGGATTCTTGGCATTGCGGCAGCAGCGATTGCAGTGATTGTGGTTGTCATCACCATTATTTCTAAAAAGAGAAAGGCAAAGAAGCATAAGGAAGATATGGATTTGCTAGATGAGGATGATGTATAATGAAATTCTTTGATTTATTGCGCATGAGCATTTCCAATCTATGGAAACGAAAACTTCGTACTGTGTTGACTGTTTTAGGAGTGGTGATTGGTATTACTTCGATAGTCGTTATGGTTGCGCTTGGAAATGGACTCAAGCAGTCAATGTTGGATAACTATGCTAATTACAGTTCTATGACACAGATACAGGTTTCTGGCGGAGGATATTATTTTTCTAGTAGTGGGAGTAATCAGGATGAAGAAAAACGGCTTGACGATGCGTTTGTCCAAGAGCTTCTGGGTATGGAGCATGTTAAGGAAGTCTATCCTAGACTAAATATTTCTGCAATAGCAAAGGTTGGAAAATATGCAGGGCATCTTGATATTTATGGAATTACCAAGGAAGAATTTGCAACCATGAATGTTTCAATCGGGAAAGGAAAGCTTCCAGATTCAGATACAGAATTGCAGTTTTTCTACGGAAATAATGTGCTTACAAATTTTTATGTGGAGAAAACAAATGTCTATTCTTTTTGGGATACAGGAGAGGCCCCAGATATTGACTTGATGGAAGATGCAATCTTTGTAATCTTTGATACAGACGCGTATTGGCGTTCACAGGGCGGTACAAACGAAGATGGCACACCTGTCAAACAACCCAAGAAATATTTGATAGAAGCATGTGGTATTATGGAGGGTGAGCTTGGAGAGTGGAATAACAACAATAGCCAAAGTGTTCTCTGTAATATGGAAGCACTAAAGGCGGAATTAAAGCGTATTTTTAAGAAAAATCCGATTCCAGGACAACCAACTAGAAAAAATGGAAAACCATACAATGAACTTTTTTATTCTGAAATTATTGTTCAGGTTGATGATATGGCAAATGTGACAGAACTGACAACGTGGCTGAAAGATAGCGGTTACAATGCATATAGTTCCGCAGAGTGGATACAACAGGAGCTTGACACAATGAATATGATACAGGCAGTGCTTGGTGCAATTGGAGCAGTTGCCATGCTGGTAGCGGCAATTAGTATCACAAATACCATGATGATGTCTATCTATGAGCGCACGAAAGAGATTGGTGTTATGAAAGTGCTTGGCTGTGATATTCGCAATATACAAGGACTATTTTTGATGGAGGCAGGATTTATTGGATTTATTGGAGGTGTGATTGGCGTTGGTTTTAGTTATGGGTTAAGTGTTATAATTAACAGCCTTGTAGCTGGAAGTGATGCGACAGCCAGTATGGGCATCTCCGGTGCGATCTGCCGGATTCCGCTGTGGCTGAGTCCGCTCGCAATTGTGTTTGCAATTGTAATTGGTATGGTTGCAGGTTTTATCCCGTCTCTTCGGGCAATGCGGCTAAGTCCGCTTGCGGCAATCCGCAACGAATAGTGTAATATAGGATAAGGGCTTCTCAAAAAGAGAAGCCCTTTTGTGTACTTTAAAGCATTCCCAACATATATTAATGTGAAGATACAACGTAATGGTCTGCTTGGCAGATCCTTACAGAGGGAATAAAAATGGATAGAGTACGCAGAGTGATTGGCTGTGAACACAGAGAAGTAAAACATTATACAGGAAGAGGAATTTATGTAGCCATATTGGACAGTGGTGTGGCAGCGCATCCTGATTTGCGAGGGCGGATTGCTGCTTTTAAGGATTTTGTATCAAACAAGAATATTGCCTATGATGACAATGGGCATGGAACACATGTGTCTGGAATTTTGGCTGGAAATGGTGCAGTGTCCAAGGGGAAATATCGAGGGATTGCACCGGAAAGTATGTTGGTCTGCGGCAAGGTGTTGGACAAAGAGGGCGGAGGCAGCCTTAAAAATCTTACTAAAGGATTAATCTGGATATCTGATTTAATTAAGAGTGTCCCAATTCGGATTCTGAATATATCAATTGAGATGGAGTCAGAGGAAGGAATTGATCCAGATGATTGGGAACAATTTCGAAAATATATTCGTTATTTATGGGACAGAAATATTATGATTGTTGCAGCGGCGGGAAATAAAGGACCCAATCCCATGACATTGTCACCTATTGGTGAATGTGGAGGATGTGTTTGTGTGGGGTGTCATGATGGCGATTACAAGCCAAAACATGGGCGACCCTGCAATGAATATTCCAGCAGGGGACCCGGGAAAGATACTTCGGCTGTCTGCAATCCCCTCAAAAAACCGGACATTGTGGCACCTGGTACGGATATTGTGTCCTGTGGCGCTCATTTTCGCACAACACCATATATTTCTAAGAGCGGAACTTCCATGTCAGCACCGATTGTCAGCGGCGCATGTGCACTGTGTTTGCAAAAGTATCCACAGTTGACCAATAAAGAATTACGACGCCTTTTGCTGGGATCTGCAATGGATTTGGGGCAAAGTTGGGGTGTGCAGGGCGCGGGAATGCTTCGGATAGACAGTTTGCTTGCGCAAGGATATTTTTATACTGGCAGTCCAAAAGACTAACCACCAGTATAATGGGATGCACACAGCTGTATAAGGAAATATACCGCTTTGCGGCTACAGTTCAGTCTAGTGCTCCGTCCAGACAGAAATTAGAGTTGTGAATCGCATGGTTTGTGCCAGTGCTAGGTAAAATCCCAACGCAATAGTGAGAAATAGGTGGTTCACGATTCTGATTTCTGGTCGAATGGAGTACTAGGATTTTGCATGGTTTGATGCGTTGCAGCTGGGTAAGGTTGAACTGTAACATTTTATTTGCCGTGAGTATAATTATATATTGACAATAACTGTACATTTGTATACAATAATACAAAAATGCATTTATGTACTTCTAAGTAAATTACGGGAGTATATGCAGGAAAGACTGAGGAGGAAAAGTGATGGCAGACAACAACGAATATTTTGAAAACCGACCTGTTACAATGAATGAACATAACAATCTTTTACAGATTGAGGAACATATGTATCAGTTGCAAGATGTGGAGAAGCCGAATGCATTCCGCAATATGTTTCCTTATGATGAGATACCAAAGATACCATTTAATGACAGAGTGGTTCCACACAACATGCCAAAAGAAATCTGGATTACAGATACAACATTTCGTGATGGACAACAGTCGAGAGCGCCATATAGTACGGAGCAAATTGTTACAATCTACGATTATTTACACAAGCTTGGCGGTCCGAATGGCATGATTCGACAGAGTGAGTTTTTTCTGTACAGTCAGAAAGATAGAGATGCCGTTTACAAGTGTATGGAGCGTGGTTATCAATTTCCCGAAGTGACGTCGTGGATACGAGCAAGTAAAGAAGACTTTAAGCTTGTCAAGGAGATTGGTATGAAACAGACAGGTATCCTTGTAAGTTGTTCAGATTATCATATTTTTATGAAACTTAAAATGACAAGGCGACAGGCAATGGAGCATTATCTATCGGTGGTACAAGACTGCCTAGAGGAAGGCATTAGTGTGCGATGCCATTTGGAAGATATTACAAGGGCGGATATTTATGGATATGTTGTACCATTCTGCCAAGAGCTAATGCGATTGGCAGAGCAATATCAGCTTCCTATTGTGGTGCGCGCCTGTGATACGATGGGATATGGCGTAAATTACGCAGGTGCAGTTATTCCAAGAAGTGTGCAAGGAATTATCTATGCGTTGCACACACATGCAGGTGTGCCACAGGAATGGATTGAATGGCATGGGCACAATGACTTTTATAAGGCAGTTACAAACTCCACAACAGCGTGGTTATATGGCTGTTGTGGTGTGAATACATCGCTGTTTGGCATTGGCGAGCGCACTGGAAATACACCACTTGAGGCAATGATTTTTGAGTATGCACAGCTTAAAGGCACCTTAAACGGTATGGATACAACTGTTATCACAGAGCTTGCAGAGTATTATGAGAAAGAGATTGGTTATCGTATTCCAGAAAGAACGCCTTTTGTGGGGAAGAATTTTAATGTCACTAGAGCAGGTATCCATGCTGATGGACTGTTAAAGAATGAGGAAATCTACAATATTTTTGACACAGAGAAGTTTCTGAATCGGCCTGTATTATGCGCGGTATCCAATACTTCAGGGCTTGCGGGAATTGCGCACTGGATTAACACCTATTATAAATTTAAGGATGATAAAAAGATTAGCAAGTCTTCAGAACTTGTGGCGTATGTAAAAGCATGGGTCGATACAGAGTATGAGGGTGGCAGAGTGACTGTTCTCACAGATGATGAGTTGCTTGCTGTGATTGCAGAGGGGTGTGAGACGCTCGGTGTTACATTGGGAAATATGACGAGGTGACAGAAATGGGCGAGTATGATGTGAATCAAGATGTATCGGACAAGTATTCGTTGCGGGGGAGAGTGTTTCGGAAGTTGCGGGAAGCGATTTTAAGTGGGACATACCAAGAAAATGAAGAATTAAAAGAAGCGGCAATTGCGGAAGAACTTGGTGTAAGTAGAACACCAGTACGCGAAGCGTTTCGACAGTTGGAATTAGAAGGATTAATTCGGATTGTGCCAAATAAAGGCGCCTATGTCACAGGTATTTCTATATCAGATGTGGCAGATATCTATGAAATTCGTTCCCTTTTGGAAGGTCTGTGCGCCAGATGGGCAACAGAGAAGATTACAAAAGAAAAAATTGAGGAGTTAGAAGAGATTATTCTTCTGAGCGAATTTCACCTGTCAAAAGAGCACTATGAGCAGTTGATTGAGTTGGACAACCGCTTTCACATGCATTTGTATGAGGCATGTGAGAGCAAGATGCTGATACATTTGTTAAAAGATTTTCACCAATATGTGCAGAAGGAACGGCAGCAGACACTTTCTGACAAGGCGCGAAGTGCGGCGGCTGTGGAGGAGCACAAGAGCATTATGGAAGCCATACGAGACGGCAATGCACAACTTGCAGAAAAACTTGCAGACGAACATATTTGTAATGCATATCAAAATATGGTAAAATGTGGTTTGAGCGAAAAACATTAAATTTAGGAGGAGATAAGAATGGCAAAGATTCAAATGACAACACCTTTGGTGGAAATGGATGGGGATGAGATGACGCGAATCCTCTGGAAGATGATTAAGGACGAGCTGATTCTTCCATATATTGACTTAAAGACAGAGTATTATGACCTTGGATTAGAGCACCGCAATGAGACAAACGATCAAGTGACAGTAGATTCTGCGGAGGCGACAAAAAAGTATGGCGTGGCGGTTAAGTGCGCGACAATTACGCCAAATGCAGCTAGAATGACAGAGTACAATCTTAAGGAAATGTGGAAAAGTCCGAATGGAACGATTCGCGCAATTTTAGATGGAACTGTTTTTCGGGCGCCAATTTTAATCAAAGGAATTGTTCCTTATGTAAAAAATTGGACCAAGCCCATTACAATTGCCCGCCACGCATATGGTGACGTCTATAAGAATACAGAGATTAAAGTTCCAGGAAAAGGAAAGGCAGAGCTAGTATTTACAGCGGAGGATGGAACAGAGACAAGAGAGCTGATTCATAATTTTGAGGGTGCTGGAATTATTCAGGGAATTCATAATACAAAGGAGTCTATTTCCAGCTTTGCAAGGGCTTGTTTTGGCTATGCAATCGACACAAAACAGGATTTGTGGTTTGCAACCAAAGATACTATTTCAAAAAAATATGACCATACATTTAAAGATATTTTTCAGGAGATTTATGATGCGGAGTACAAGGAACAGTTTGAGAAATTGGGCATTGAATATTTTTATACATTGATTGATGATGCCGTTGCGCGCGTAATTCGCTCTGAGGGAGGATTTATTTGGGCGTGCAAAAACTATGATGGAGATGTAATGTCGGATATGGTTGCAACCGCATATGGGGATTTGTCCATGATGACCTCTGTGTTGGTATCGCCAAGCGGCGTCTATGAATATGAGGCAGCACATGGAACTGTACAGCGCCATTATTATAAACATTTGAAAGGGGAGGAGACTTCCACAAACTCAATTGCGACAATCTTTGCATGGACTGGTGCGCTGCGCAAGCGCGGAGAGCTAGACGGCATAAAGGAATTACAGGACTTTGCGGATAAGTTGGATCAGGCATGTATTAAGACCGTTGAGAACGGAAAAATGACAAAGAGTTTATCTTTGATTTCCACCTGTGAGAATCCAGTGATTTTAAATAGTCTGGATTTTATCAAGGCGATTCGGGAGACATTTGAGACATTATAAAAAAGAGTTTGCAAGGAGACGGGACTATGCTTTCTGGGAAATTATTTTGTAATTTCCCAGAAAGCATAGTCTTTTAAGACATTATTCCATATTTGGTAAGCATGACTATTCTCGTGTACATAGTGGTCAGAACTGTATTCTGGGCGAATGGCATTGTCAGACCCCATCAAATGTTCTGCAATATTAATATAACCCCACCCATTTTGAACACAGGCATCTTGTAGCAAGAGATTTGTGGACCGAATGGTTTTGTTGCTTAATCCGCCATTATTGACGTTAGACATCACACAAGGAATTGAGATGACATATACTTGTAGTTCAGGAGTTTTTGCAGTAATTCTTCCTATAAGAGTCTGTAAATCTGATACAAACTGTTCTGGAGTACTGCTTGTTAAGTCATTCATGCCAAAGCAGATAAACATTTTGGATACATTGGGTAACTGCGCTACAGAATCTTCAATGAACTGAACTTTTCCTTTATATTTTGGCATAATATTGGCATGTGTAGTAAGTGCATTTCTGGAGATAGCAGCCTTGGCGGAACAACTAACTCTTGCCAGAAAATACGTGGTATCTGATGCGATGGAGTCATGCGTTCTACAATATTCTGAAAAGCCAACTGTAAGTGAGTCCCCTACAAAAACAGAATTTGCAAAAAAGGCATTTTCTGAAACCATTCCGCTTGACAGGATATCATTAAATTTCTGCATGTCAATATTTCCATTGTTCAAGTTATCTGCAAGATAGGTGTTTAAACGTGTAATAAGGCTTGCTGAGAGATTTTCATTTGGCAGAGCTGCACCAGTTATGGGCTGGATAACAGAGAATGTTGGCATGGAGGCTAGTTCCTCAGCATATACTGTTGATGGAGTCAATATTAGCATACATATAAAAAGCGCGATTACAGAGTTGGTATATTTTTTCATGGCTTCAAAGCTCCTTTCATAAAAAACTAAAGAGTAGTAAACAGCCCTGATATTCAACAACATTTCGTAATTTAAGTCTTAGATTATTATAAATGCAAAGTGCGATTTAGACAATACCATTCTTATAAAAATATTTCATATTTATTCACACAAATAAAACTATGTAATAAAAATTGCCATAAAATTACAATTTATTTAAAAAAGTATTATTATTCTATTAAATAAATTACAATATTACCTTTTATAATTTTGAACACTAGAATATATTGGAAATCCATATATTTCTATTTAAAAGTGAAAGAGCTGCATCAAGTCAACCACGTAGCGGTTTATGCACGGCTTGATGTATATAACAGGAAGCTGAATGCTGAACTGTTACGATAAATATTATCAGAAAACATTGACTATTGTGCGGATTCGATATAAAATTGTAAGTAAATGTATTGTGCTTTAGATTGCACTTTACTAAAAACGTAAGATTAATGGTAATTGTAATGGAAGGGGTGCCCGCATGGCTGAGGAATTCAATTTAGACGGAATGGTGGACATATACATTTATGAGAATGGCCAGCTTTTGGAAAATCTTGAGGAGATTGTGTTAGAGACCAAGGATGATGACGCATTTGATGAGAACAGTATCAATGAGATATTTAGAATCATGCATACAATCAAGGGTTCATCTGGAGTCATGATGTATGATAACATTATGAAAGTGTCTCATAAGCTGGAAGATATCTTTTATTATCTGAGAGAAAATATTGGTATTAAAGAGCCTCATATGGAACTTACCGATATTGTTTTTCAGGTTATGGACTTTATTAATGGAGAGATGGAGAAAATTAAAGACGGAAACGATCCAAATGGTGATAATTCTCAGTTGATAGAGATGATGGATAAGTTCCTCGTGAATTTGAAAGGAGCAATAGATTCGCCTAAGGAGCCAGAGAAAGAGCAGACGCCAGCGTCAGAAACTTCGACGGGTATGAGTCTTGGACCAAATCAGTTCTATATTGCACCGCAGGTTTCAGGAACAGCAAAATGTTTCCGAATTAAAATTACATATCACGAAGACACACAGATGAGCAATTTGCGGGCGTATTCCGCTACATATGCCTTGAAGGAATACACAGAAGATGTGCATTATTGGCCGGAGGATATCCTCACTGATGAAAGTTCTTCTGAAACAATATTGGCAGAAGGTTTCTTAATGCTTGTGAGAGGCGACTTTACAGAAGACAAACTTCGTGAACTGCTTGATACGACCTCTGAAATAAGTGATATTTTGATTTCGGAGTGTACAAATGCGGAATTTGAAAGAGGTTTTTCTGGTGAGCCTGTGCAGGAGGAGAGCGTGGAGTCTCCAACGGCAGATGCAGAAATGCAAAAGAAAGAGGAAGCGCAACCACAGCCGGGTGATTATGTTATTCAGAAGGAAGCCGGAAAAGCAAAACAGATTACAAAGAAAAAGAAAAAAGAAGTAAAGCAGGCTTTTATGAGTGTCAACATTGATAAGATGAATATGTTGATGGACTTGATGGGTGAGATGGTAATTGCAGAGTCGGTTGTACTCCAAAACCCTGATTTGCAAGTGCCAAATCTTGACCTTTCTAATTTTCAGAAGGCAGCGTCACAGCTTTCTAAGATTACAACAGAGATGCAGGAACTCATTATGTCTATGAGAATGATGCCGCTTACCAATACTTTCCAGAAGATGAACAGAACAGTGTTTGATATGTCGAGGAAGCTTGGAAAAAATATTGAGTTTGAGATGATTGGAGATACAACAGAGGTAGATAAAAATATTATTGAAAATATTTCGGATCCATTGATGCATCTGGTTAGAAACTCAGTGGATCATGGAGTGGAGACACCCGAAGAGCGTCAAGCTGCTGGAAAGACTGAGCCTGCAAAAGTTACACTCGAAGCGAAGAACGAGGGTGGTAAAGTATGGATTTCTGTCAGAGACAATGGAAAGGGGCTTAACAGGAACAAGCTATATAAGAAAGCGTGGGAGAATGGTATTCTTCCAGATAATCGAATTGAGAGTGACTACAGTGACAAAGAAATTTTCCAATTTATAACTTTTCCGGGGTTTTCTACCAAGGAAAAGGTGACAGAGTTTTCTGGCCGTGGAGTGGGAATGGATGTTGTGGTCAAGAATATTCAAAAAATTGGCGGTGTGCTTGATATTGAGTCTGTTGAGGGTGAAGGCACAACAATGACGATGAAGATTCCATTGACAATGGCAATTATAGATGGAATCGTTATGCGCAACGGCAATACAAAATTTGTGATGGAAACTGGCGCAATCAAGCAGTTTATCCGGGTAACAGACAATCAACTTATACATGAGCCAAACGGTGAAGAATATGTAATGATTCGTGGGGAATGTTATCCGATACTTCGGCTTAGCCAGAAGTATCATCTTGAAGATGCAGTTACAGATGTAGAAGACGGCGTTATGCTTCTTCTTGAATATGAAGGAAATACGCTTTGTGTATTGATTGACGAGCTAATTGGAACACAGGAAATCGTTGTAAAGCCAATTCCACCATACGTTAAAAAGGTACATGGCATATCCGGATGTACACAGCTTGGTGATGGCAGTATTGCATTAATTCTTGATGTAAGCGGATTGATGCAGGATTGATGGCTGATGGAGGGATACTACATGGATGTAAAACAAAAGAAATATTTGGAAGAAAAGGGATTTGACGTAGATGGAACAATGAAACGTTTCTTAAATAATGAGACATTGTATCTGAAATGCCTTAAAAAGTTTCTGGATGATTCAAGCTTTGAAAAGTTGAAAAAAGGCTATGAAAAGGGGAATTGCAAGGAGGCTTTTGAGGGAGCACATACAATGAAAGGATTTGTATCAAATCTGGGAATTAATGAGATTTATCATCTATTGATTCCTATGGTAGAGAAGCTTAGAGTTCAGGATATGAATCTGGAACAAGAAATGAAACAGTTAGAGGCGTTATATGTAGATGCTTATAAAACTATCGAAAGTCTATAAGATAGGAATGTATGTAGTATGTCTACAGGATTAGTGAAAAACAGGAGAAATTCCTATGGCAGATAAAACGGATTGGATTGTGGATGGGTTTCAATTTGGGACAGAGAAAGACGCAGAGCTTGCAAGAAATGAACAACAACGGATAGAACGGTTAGAAGAAAAGTTGGATTATGAAAATCAGGATATGGTAAATGCAGTGTACTATAAGGCGATAAACAATCGGGTATTTAGGACCCCTGTAGGGTATGTGTTTCTAAAAAAGTTGCAGCGAATTTTACAAGAAAGTTCAATTTCAGAAGATGCGCCCGCCAACATACCCGTGTATGGTGTCTACAGTATGCGGGAAAGTGCAAATCCTACCGTTGAGCGGGTTATTGCGAGTAGAAAGCCAGCAAAGCAAAAAACCAAACAGGAATTTTTTAGCAGAAGAACTTCAATCCTTGTCAATATTATATTGGTATTTTTATTGATTGCAGTGGTTGTGGTATCAACAATAGGATCTGCGCCTACTGTATTTAACTATGAGAGTATGCTGCAAAATCGTTATGCAGAGTGGGAACAGCAATTGTCTGAACGGGAACAAGTAATACGCGAAAAAGAAAAGGCGTTATTAGAGACAGATGAGAAATAGACAATAAAAAGGTTTGTTTTAATATTGAAAAGCAATTTTTTATGACTTGATACATAATAGTTTGATGAAGCCGAGCTGTTAAAGAATAGTAGGAAGAGAGTTTTTACAGATTCTAAAAAAATGAAAAGCTGTTCATAAAGAACTTGCAAAGACAATATGCAGGTTGCCTATGAACAGCTTTTTGGTTATAAGACAAATAGAAACGGGGGGCTTATATGGATAAATAAACCAATTAAGCTTGAATATAAAGTTTGTGAAATAAAAAAAATTATTGGACAATAAAGAGTGTATATTTTCTGTTTATTGAGGATAAAAAATATAAGGAAAGGATTTGGACTTGGCATGAATAAACTTAAAATATTAGTGGTAGATGACGAAAGCAGAATGCGAAAGCTTGTGAAAGATTTCCTTGTAAAACAGAATTATGAAGTGATTGAGGCAGGTGATGGAAGTGAGGCGCTTGATATGTTTTTTGAACATCAAGATATAGCACTTATAATACTTGATATTATGATGCCCAAGATGGATGGATGGCAGGTTTGCAGAGAAGTAAGAAATTATTCAAAAGTGCCGATTATTATGCTGACAGCGCGCACAGATGAACGAGATGAACTGCAGGGCTTTCAATTAGGGGTTGACGAATATATTGCAAAGCCATTTAGCCCTAAAATTCTTGTGGCGCGAGTGGAGGCAATTTTGCGCAGGACCAACCAAATTACAGAAAATGAAGTGCTTGAGTATGGCGGAATAGCAATTGATAAGGCAGCCCATGTAGTGACAATCAATAGCAAGAATATTGATTTGAGTTTTAAGGAATTTGAGCTATTATCTTATTTTATGGAAAATAAAGGTATCGCACTTTCAAGGGAAAAAATTCTCAACAGCGTGTGGAATTATGATTATTTTGGCGACGCTAGAACAATTGATACGCATGTGAAAAAACTAAGAAGTAAGCTTGGAGAAAAGGGTGATTTGATTAAAACAGTCTGGGGAATGGGCTATAAATTTGAAGTGTAAATGTGATACATTGATTAAAAGACGCATTAAAGAATAATTGATATATAGGTTTGTGTACTTAAAGATAAGAACTGGCCGAAAAAATCATTCTATCGAAAAAAAAGATTGGTAATGTATAGAAAATATTAATGTTGATAAAGTGTTTAAAGAGTATGGTTTAGAGATAGAACTGATGAAGCCTTATGTATACAAAATATTGAATACAAAGAAAGAATTTTATATAACAACATATGAGTTTGCAGAAAAAGACGTCCCGACTAGAGGATGTCTTTTTGTTTGGGGAAAATAAATTAAAATTTAGAATATTATGGAGGAATTCAGTCAGATTTATGATATTAAGTCCAGGCATATCAAAACAGAATGTTTACACCAGGAATGGCAGACAAGCGGCAGTGTTCGGGTGGTAAGGCTTGCATTCAACCCATCACTTGGAATGATAACAATAAATGCATTTGCCTGTGCATACAGCATTCTGATACCTGTTCAGGCGGCATACCTGCCTGCAAAGGGACTAAAGCAGCTTATGTAAAGATATGAATGAGGGGTTTACCGTGCAAGAAAGTAATTTAATTTGAACAAGTTACATTTGGGAAAGTGGAATAAGCATTTTGGTATGGCGGGCATAGCGGTGTTTATGTCCTGCTTTTTTAATGTTTGTTGCTCTTGAAAGAAAGATAAATGGTTGATGTAGCAAGATATGGGTAATAGTATCTTACATCTGCCCAACAAATGTGAGAATTTCAATTTATGCAAAGAAATAATTACATGAATTATCGATAAAATTACATCAAAGAAGAAAACGGAAAAATATGTGATAATCTAATAATATCAAAGATAAATAGAAAACAAAATGCAATAGAGTATTAATCAGTTTAGAATAAGTACCTGCACTGTTTTGCGAAACAATGAAAGGAGAACAATTATGAGAGATTTGAGAAATCCTATCAGCAGAACAAACGCAATGAATTTTGCAGGTAATGTTATGAAAGAGATGCAAGAGGCTGATTTGAACAGAGTCGCAGCAGGTGCTGGAGAGGCAAGAAATTCTGGAGGTGTTCTTTGTACCGCTACCGCAGAATGTTACTATGGCACACTGCTTGCATTCTGCTGTCCAAAGGGCTGATTCTGTGGCATTAATGTAACCGTACAAACATAAGAAAGTTTGCAGATGGTGCAGGTACGTATTGTGAACTGATAGTAGTAAAATATTTTGGAGGATGGGAATGAAAGAAGCAAGAGGGTATTATATTAGAGAAAGAAAATACGGAGAACAGAATAAGATCAATTTGAAAACATTGGAATATTGGACAAGAATATTGAAAGATGTAGATCTATCTATATTTCCACAAGTATATAAAATGGATTTGGAAAAAATATTGTTTTCGGATACGATAGATGTTATTGATACTGTAGAAACCAAAAGAATACATGAGTTAGAGAGGCAGTTTGAAGAATGGAAAGATCAATATAAAGAAAAAAAGGTAGAGAAAAAAAATATATACTTTGAACCATTTTATAACCTTTTTATGCAGTTTGCACTTGATGTATTAAGGGATAATGTGCCGGATTTGAAAGAAGAAGTTATCAGAAGTTTTACGGATGCTGTTTTGCAAAAAATAGGCAGTGTTTCTTTAAGAATATTAATTCAGGAATTGCATATTTGTAAAGAAAGTATGTTGTTGCATGGAAATGTAAAGGAACAGTATGAGGAATATTGTGAAAAGTATTTATCTGATATCGAATACATAGAAGAATTATTTCATATATACCCGGTGTTGAAAAGATTAGTGTTTGAAATAGTTTTGCTATTAAGCGAGCGATACCAAGAGTTTATTTTACGTTTTAGAAAAGACATAGGTATGATAAAAGACAAGTTTTCATTAAGTGAAGAAGATATGCAAATAACATATTTAAGATCCGATACATCAGATTCGCATAATAAGGGTGAAACTGTATTTATAGTAAGCTTGTCAAATGAAAAAAAACTAGTTTACAAGTCTCGGTCATTAAAGGCTGAAATTTATTTACAGGAAGTTATCTCGTTTATAGAAAATGGATTAAACTGTAAACTAAAAAAAGTTAATCTTATAGATTGTGGAGATTATGGATGGGAAGAATTTATTGAAACTAGAGAATGTAATAATAAGCTGGAACTAAAACGGTATTATTATAGGTTTGGAGTTCTCATTTTTATTAGTTATCTATTAAATGCAAATGATCTGCATGAAGAAAATGTTATT
Organism: Lachnospiraceae bacterium; assembly: GCA_014239155.1. Classification (GTDB taxonomy): domain Bacteria; phylum Bacillota; class Clostridia; order Lachnospirales; family Lachnospiraceae; genus COE1. Next base: position 138,244 of record JAAZZQ010000060.1, read on the forward strand.
GCGGATGGAGAATACCCTGTGATTATAGACGGGGAAACAATTTTGAATAACTGGATAATTTCAGAAGATATGAGTGCACGGGATAGCGTTAATGATATGATAAGAAATTCTGTACTCTTATCTGGCCTATTACCTAAACGGAGTTATACTAAAAAAGGAAAGGGAATAGATATGAGCGCAATAGGTGGACAAGGCGGACAGGAATTCCCATTTCAGATACCAGAGGTAGTGGATGCATTTACGTCAGATATGCGGTTGGAATATATAAATCCGAATAAGGGAGAAAAGAATAATCTAGTTAAGCTACAGGGAACATATTATTCTCCATATACATATATGACAGACATTGTTCAGGGGTTTTCAGATGCATATATTTATTCATATTTGAACAAAATAGAGCTATGCAATTTGATAAAGCAGTTTGCTGATTTGGAAGTTCGGCATTTAGTGCAGGATACACAAAAATATGGAATGTTATTACATTTATCATATCATCCAGACTTTATGCAAGATGGGTTCCATAGAGAACTTTTTTTATGTTCTTTATTTAAAAATGTGTCATTAATAAATAAACCTTATGAAATTGTAGATGCTGAAATAGAGGATATGCTTCATATGGATATTCCATATTTTAAGGTAAAAGCAAATGAAACAATTTTGAGAAATGGCAGGGGGAAATACATTAAGGATTACTTTTCAGATACATGTATAGAAAAGGTTTGCAAAAAAATTATGCAATTAGATATGGAAGATAAAAAACAGCAAGAACTGTATATTAGAATTGTACTGGATAATACAGGAAAAACAAGAGGAAGTAGTGGGAAAATATTATATGAGTATAATAAAAATGATATAGCAAATCATGTCCATAAAACAAATTGTATAAAAGCAGTTCAAAGAATTGCAGACTACTATTTAGAAAAAGCGGTTTGGGGATGTGCTGGTAAAGATGTTAATTGGACCGTTACGATGCCTATTGGAGATGATGATGATTTCTTGTGGGATATTCGGGGGATGGCTATATATCTTTATGAGGGATTGGCTGGAATTGCAATTTATTTTGCAGCCATGAATAAATATTTTAAGAACGCAAAATATAAAGAAATGCTCAGTGCAATAACAAGAACATTATTTGAATACACAGATGATTTATTGCAAAATGCAGAATATGAGGGGGATAGTGGATTATTTAGCGGAGAGGCAGGATTAGTATATACATATATTTTTTTGTATCAAATATCAGGCGAATGTGGTTATTTGGATTATGCTAAAAAGCATACTAATATACTTATACAATTAATAGAACAAGATCAAAAAAATGATATAATGTATGGCAATGCTGGAGCTATATTAGCATTTATAGGAATGTATGATCTAACATTGGAAGAAGAATATTTAGGTGAAGCATTTCGTGCAGGCAGAGTATTAGTTGAGGCGCAGAAAGAAAATGGTGGATGGCAAAACAACCCTCATATGTGCCCATTAGCAGGGATGTCACACGGTGCAGCGGGCATAATTTATGCATTGGCAAAGTTATGGAAATACAAAAAGGATGATACTATTTTGTTTGCAATAAAGAGGGGATTAGAATTTGAAAACTCTCTATTTGTGCAAGAATATGGGAATTGGAGGGATGAAAGGTATTATAAAGGTAAGAAAATATCAGAGTCTAACAATTATACATCAGCGTGGTGTCATGGTGCTCCAGGTATACTGTTAAGCAGGCTTCGGAGTCTGAATTTATTGGATGGCGAGATGACAGATATTGTTTTGAGGGATATTAGGCGGTCAATTACTACAGTGTATGATAGTTGTATGGGAGGTAATAACTGTCTTTGCCACGGAAATATGGGTAATACAGAGATTGCAAAAGAGTATTGTAAAGTTTTTCATGACGAAAAAATGAAAGAAGACTGTGAGCTGTTAAGGAAAAATTTAATAGAAAAAATTTCTCAAGACGAAAATTTAGGAATCGAACCTTTTTATGGCTTTCAGTCTCTTGGATTTATGAACGGTTTAGCAGGTATAGGTTATTCTATTATGAGAGAGTTAGACAATGAGTTACCTTGTGTAATGGCAGTGGATTTGAGGTAATACTATGAAGGCAGGAAGAAAAGTCCCATTAGTCAGACAGTTGGGAACAAGCGATTGTGGTGCAGCGTGTCTGACAATGATATTTCAGTATTATGGCTGTAAGGTAAATATTAATAATGTAAAGAGAGAACTGGATGTGGGGCGTGATGGGTTATCCCTTATGGATATGAAAAAGGTTTCAGAAACATTTGGGTTTAAATTTTTAGTTTATGAGGATTTTGTAGATGAAGGAAATATAATTAGTAACCTGCCCTTGATAATGGGAACAAAAAATAATCATTATTTTGTAGTTGCAGAAAAAGTAAAAGATGGATACCTGATAAATGATCCAGTAGAAGGAAAAAAAGTTATTACCTTCCATGAAATAGTGGAGAAGTGTGAGAAGTTTATTGTTAGAGTTTTGCCTACGGTATATGTATCAAAAAGAGTTAAAAACAATATGCCTAAAGTTGCTTTTACCAAAGTGAGTCCGTTGCTGGTGCTTAAGGCATTAATTCTTACATTACTGACACAATGTATGGTTCTGATTCCTTCATGGATTATACAAATAATTGTAGATTCCGATACAAACATAGGGGAATCAGTCGACTATATTAAATATTTTTTTTATGCCATAGGTATTTTGATAATATTTTGTGTGTTTAATCTATTAAAACAGCAAACTATATTGACAATACAAAATGGACTTTATTATGATACAATACATAAAATGGTAGATAAATTATTTTATATAAATCTTAAATTTTATGAAAGTCATTCTTCCGGTGATCTACAGTACAGATTTAATAGTATCAATGAAATATATGACTTTATTTCAGGTTTGCTTATTGCTGTTGTTATTGAAATTATAACTGCTATAATTTGTGGGTTTGTTATGATGAAACAATCAGTGATTTTGCTTCTTGTGACAGTGGCTATTATTTTTATCCAACTTATTTATATAGGCTGTATTAAGAGAAAATTAGATGATTTGATAAAGAATTATATGGCAGAGAGAAGCAAATTAGAGGGAAGAATGATTGATACTTTGGTTAATATTCAGCAGATACGTTGTATGCGGTTGGGTAACAAACTTACTAAAGATTTGAAGAAAAATTATGATTATGTATTATTGATGCTTCGGAAGAGAACCACCGGAAGTAATATTTTATCTTCTGGCATCAGTGCGATTGAGATGGTTACACCCTTGTTAATTTATATTTTAGGAAATTATTTTGTTGAAACTGGGGCTATGACAATGGGGGGATTAATTGCATTTGTCACATTGTCATCATATTTTTCTATGCCGTTCAATACAGTGGCGATTGTCGTTCCGCAATTGCAAAATTTAAGAGAAACAATTATACGAGTGGAGGAATTTTTGACATACAGTGATGAAAAAAATGATTCTGGAAAGGCTCCTATAGAAAAATTTGAAAGTCTAAGGATTGAGGACATAAGTTTTTCATATAATAATAAAAAAGAAGAGCTGTCCAACATTTCGATAGAGTTGTCAAGAGGTGAAAGGATAGCGATTGTTGGTGCATCTGGAAGTGGTAAATCAACCTTGTTAAAATTGATTATGAATTTAATGAGCAACTATAGTGGCAGGATAATGATTAATGACATAAACATAATTGACGCAAAAAGAGAGGATGTTGACAAACTTTTTACAATTGTTACGCAAACACCCGTTGCGCTCAATGGAACGATAAGGGAGAATATTGATATTGTTGGAAATGTTTCTAGGGATGAAATGGAAAAAGTACTTTCTATATCAGAAGCAAAAGACTTTGTGGCAGAGTGTCCTATGGGAATAAATACTTATATAGGTGAGAACGGGCAGAATATATCTGGCGGACAGAAACAGAGAATAGCAATTGCGAGAGCCTTAGCACAGCAACCAGAGGTGGTTGTTTTTGATGAAGCAACGAGTAATTTGGATGTAATTACGGAAAAGAAAATATATGATAATATAAAAAAAGTGGGTGTTAGCCAGATTGTGGTAACACATAGATTAAATACAGTTCAAGATTTTGATAAAATATATGTAATAGATAAAGGTACAATAATAGAAATGGGGACTCATGCAGAGTTAATGGAAAACGAGGGTCTCTACTGCCAAATGGTTAGTATGGAAAATTGATATTAAGAACAGCATAAAGCAGGAATAATAGAAGACGTTTATAATTCTTGCTTTTGTGTATGTTCTTTTATTTAATTGTAATTGAAAGGATAGTTGCCGCAATCCCACTGGCTTTAGACAGGGGTTAAGGTAGTCAGAAGTAGGGGTTTGTGATATACTTAATCCATGAGAACATGAAAATCAAAAACAGACACAAATATTTATTGCAATATCATATTATTTTCGTATGTAAATATAGAAAGAAACTGCTAATATCAAAACAGATATCAGATGATATAAAGCAGTTTTCTTACGAGATATGCGAAAAACACAATGTAATTATAAAATATAATGGAACCAAGTGGAAAATATTATGTATCTGTCCTAGTGGAAACACAGCATGAACAATTGCAACATACAGATGGACAAATTGGACTGGATTTGGGTATAAAAGATCTGTGTACCACATTAGAGGGAATAAGATACAAAAATCCAAAAACGATAAAGAATTATGAGAAAAAACTTGCAAAACTGCAAAGACAGTTATCGCATAAGGAAAAAAGAGCCAAAATTATGAGAAACAAAAAAGAAAATAGCGTTATGTTATGAGAAGATTACGAATAGTAGAAAAGATTATCTACATAAGATTTCCCATGAAATTATTAGCGAAAATTAAGTGATAGTTTCAGAAAACCTATAGATAAAAAATATGGTAAAGAATCACCATCTGGCAAAAACAATATTAGATGTTTCATGGAATGAACTGACAAGGCAATTGGAGTACAAAGTAGAATGGAATGGAAGGAAATACATCAAAATAGATACATTCTATGTAAGCAGTCAGATATGTTCAGGGTGTGGATATCAGAATAGAGGCACAAAGAATTTGTCAGTCAGGGAATGGATATGTGCTGTTTGCAAGACAGACCATGACAGGGATATCAATGCTGCAAAGAATATATTAGAAGAAGGATTACGACGGATAGCATAAAGGAAATGATATAGGGTAGGGACTGTCCAAATTAACACCTATGGAGATAGTATGTCGAAGAAGCAGGAAGCCTATTGGCTTTAGACAATGGGTAGTTCACTTTAATACATTATTTGTATATAATATATTAAATTCTAAAATTGGAGATGGAAAATATATGAATGAAATATTGATTATAGATGATGACAAAGAACTTTGCGCATTGATTAAGAAAAGTGTTTTACAGGAAAGGATAGAAGTTGACTGTTGTTATTCTGGAAAATCTGGCTTGTTACAACTGAAAGAAAAAGAATACCAGCTTGTGATACTAGATGTGATGATGCCAGGCTGTGATGGATTTGAAACATTAGAACAGATTAGAAAAGAAAGCAGCCTGCCTATCCTAATGCTTACATCAAAAAATGACAGCATTTCAAAAGTGCGTGGTTTACGGGCAGGGGCGGATGACTATCTGACTAAGCCTTTTGACATGGATGAACTGATTGCCCGTATTATGTCATTGATCAGACGCTATACACGTTTCAACAAAAAAGACGGGCAGTCACAAATATTTGATTTTGACGGACTGATTATTGACTACAATAACCGATCTATTCATGCAGTAAATGGTGACTATGAATTGCCACCAAAAGAATTTGATGTGCTTTTGCTTCTTGCTAAGAATCAGGGTAAGATACTCACTAAGCGACAAATCTATGAGAATGTATGGGGGGAAGATTATGTTTATGATGACAATAATATTATGGCGATTATCAGTCGCCTACGAAAAAAAATAGAAGAAAATCCGGGAAATCCACGATATATACAGACGGTGAAAGGGATTGGCTATCGTTTCAATAGGGAGGTATGAGCATTGTATACAGAAGCAGTTACAATTATTGCGTTGGGTGTTGCTTTTGTTTCTGTTTGCGGGGCTGTTTTTATAGTCCGACGTGTAAAAAAGCAGATATTGGAAATGACGGATGTTTTAGAAGATGTAAAAAGTGGGAATGGGAACAGGCGTATTTTATCGGAAACACATGAGCTTGTAGCTCCTCTTGCTTACGAAATTAATGATATTGTCCTTTCTTATGAAAGCAAACTTTCTGCCTATCACCAAACAGAAGAAACAAACAGGCTGCTTATGACAAGCCTTTCCCATGATGTACGGACACCACTCACCACGTTGATCGGGTATTTGGACGCTGCACATAAGGGAATTGTTACCGGAAAAGAACGTGATGATTATATAGAAATTGCCCGCTGGAAAGCCCATGACCTAAAAGAATATATAGATGTGCTTTTTGACTGGTTCAAGCTGGGTTCAAATGAATTTTCCATGAATATATCTACTGCTGATTTAACAGAGTTGACACGGAACATACTGATTGACTGGATACCAATATTTGAAGATGCACAGGTGGATTTTACGATCGATATTCCAGAGCAACCTTTTTGGGTGCAGATTGACCCAGACGGATATATGCGGATATTAAACAATCTGATACAAAATGTAATTTCTCACAGTCATGCGGATAAAATCGCAATAGCTTTATCCGGGCAGGGTGGGTATATAGAAATTGTTTTGTCTGATAATGGGGTGGGCATAGACAAGGAGGACCTAAAGCATATTTTTGAGCGGCTTTATAAATGTGATAAGGGGCGGTCTGAAAAAGGCAGCGGTCTTGGTCTTTCTATTGTACATCAACTTGTCGAAAAATTAAACGGAACAGTAACAGCAGACAGCGTACCGGGGAAAGGAACGGTTTTCACTTTGCTTTTCCCTTTGGTGGACTAGCCAGCTCCCGCTCCTCATGGCGGGAGTGATTCTTTTTAAAAGTCTGTTTTTCCCAAATTGCAAGGTTAATGCAAGATTCGTGCAAGGTTAATGTAAGGTTAGCGTGATAGAATAGTAGACATAAAGAACTTTTATTTTATAAAAGGGAGGTTTTGCGATGAGCAAATATGTAATTGAAACAAAAAATCTCACAAAACAATATGGAACACAGAAAAGTGTTGCAGATCTGAATATTCATGTTCAGAAAGGGCGTATCTATGGTCTGCTTGGTAGAAATGGGGCGGGAAAGACAACAACGATGAAAATGTTGCTTGGGCTGACACAGCCTACTTCCGGGGAAGTGATGATATGGGGTAAATCTTTAGCAGCAAACGAAAAGAAACTTCTGCCCCGCATTGGCAGTCTGATTGAATCCCCTGGCTTTTATCCTAATTTGACCGCTACGGAAAATCTGCGGATTTTTGCTACCTTGCGGGGAGTACCAAACCGTAATGCGATTAAGAACGCACTTGATTTGGTAGGTTTGCCCTACAAGGACAAGAAGCTGTTTTCCCAGTATTCGCTTGGTATGAAGCAGCGGCTGGCGATTGCTCTCGCTGTTATGCACGATCCGGAGCTTTTGATTCTGGATGAGCCGATTAATGGGCTTGACCCAATTGGAATTGCGGAAGTACGATCTTTTATCCGTGATCTTTGTAATGAGCGAAGAAAAACAATTCTGATTTCCAGCCATATTCTTTCCGAGATTGCATTACTGGCTGATGATATTGGGATTATTGACCACGGTGCACTCTTAGAGGAAGAAAGTCTTGAGGAACTGGAAGCAAAAAGCAGTAAACATATCCGATTTGCGGTTTCTGATACAGCACAAGCAGCAAGGATTTTGGAACGCAGTTTCCACGAATACCAGTTTACCATACAGGATGATCACAATATGCGGCTGTATAATCTGAATGTTTCCATTGGGAAAATTGTTACCGCTTTTGTGGAAAATGGCTTGGAAGTGTCGCAGGCGTACACTTGTGAGGAAAGCCTTGAAGAGTATTTCAAGCGTGTAACAGGGGGTGAGGGGATTGCTTAAGCTTCTTATATGCGAGTTTTCAAAACTGAAGAGGAAAAAGTTTATATTGTTGGTGGTTCTTTCCGCATTTCTGTTTCCCGTGCCACTGACAATCATGATGACAACGCCGCAGGCAGGACAATATGACAGCAAAATAGATCTTTTTAATGCTTATTTTCAGTTTGTCATGGGATATGGGGTAGAGCTGCTTCTGCCATGTATGATTGGAGTGATTGCAGCCATGCTGTTTTTTATGGAACGGGACAATGATACATTTAAAAATCTGCGTACAATTCCTATAACAAGTACACAGATGGTTTTGGCAAAAATAATTATGTTATTCTTTTTTGGAATTATTTTTAGCCTGACGTCGGCGGTTATATCAATTATATGCGGCGGGATAATTGCAGAAGTAAGCAGTATTGCTTACAGGTTATTTTTTGCACTGGAAATGGGAATTTTTATTACAGCCGGAACACTGCCGTTGGTTGTCCTTGTGGTTTTCTTTAGTAGAACTTATGTGTTTTCTATTTTATTGTGTGTTTTTTACAGTGTTTTAAGCCTGACAGCCGAATCATCTTTTGGTGCGCTGCCTAAGCTGATGTGCTGGCTGATGCCGATTCCCCTTACAACTCTTTGGAGCGCGGGAAATTTAACTTCACATGGTACTATGGATGGCGTAGGAATGTTGGAAAATTTAATCCCAACCACCTTTCAGACAATCGCCATTTTAACCGTTATTGCTTTGCTTTCTGTCATATTGATTAATTATATGTATAAAAAGAGGAGAGGTGAATGATATGTTTCGCATGCTTAAAACCGAAATATGGAAATTAAGGCGGTATCATATGATATGGGCAGGTGTTTTTCTGATGCTGCTTTCTGTCCTGCTTACACTTTTTTCTTCAACAGCATTGGATGGAACAGTTTGGACGTTTCCTTTCTTTGTGGAACAGGTAATTAAAAATAATGTTACCACCATTTTTCCCATGTGCATTGCTCTGATTGCCGGATATATCATCGCAAGGGAAGGGAAAGACGATACACTGAAAAGTATTCTGACAATCCCGATTTCTTATAGCAATTTATTATGGGGAAAATTACTTGTTTGTGCGCTGCTTTCGCTGTTTTTTGGATTGGTGAGTACTGTATTTACAATAATCGCCAATTTAATAATGGGATTTCCAGGGCTTTCCATAGCATCTGCATTACAGACATTGGTTCAGGTTAGTTTGAACTGCCTGTTTCTGTATATTGCGGTGATGCCAGTAATTGCGTTTGCCGCCCATATACCAAACGGACATATGATTGGAACAATTATTGCTTTTGTTTATGGCTATGGCGGTATGTTTGCCTCCGGAAATGCAACGATGTCAAATATTTATCCTGTTACGGCAAGTTTAGGCTTAGTCAGTTACCGAAGTTATGATTCGTCCGTACATTGGAATGCTTTTATCTGTCTGTTCAGTATGATAGCTGCATTGCTGATTTCTGCTGTTTTTATATTTACAGCAAAAGGTAATGTGCCAGTTCAGACAAAAAAAAAAAAAAAAAAGACTATAAGAAAAAAAGGCTGGTAAAATGGAGGATATAGAAATGAAGAAGAAAATGGTTGTTGGAATTACAGTAGTTACAATACTTGTGGCAGGTTTTATCTGCTTTTGTATATGGTTTCTTTCAGAAGCTGGCAGCACTTATTATTACGCTCAAATTGATAATAATAAAATAGAGCAAGTTAATTCAAGAGGGGGAGTTATTGACCTACATGGAGGAATGAGTTATTCATATACGTTACCTGCTTATAATGAAAATGGCGATAAAAAAGACATTACATTTGGAACATCGAGAGAATTAAAAGAAGCAGCTTTTATTCGTTTAATAGTAATGCCAGTCCGCGGTGTTCTTGAATGGAGCGAAGTACAATATGATGAGTTGCCTGTGGCGGTACAAAACAATTATACAGCTCCAGGAAATGAGTAAAGTTGCTTGTGTATTTGCAGTCAAAAATAATAGAAAGGTTGATAATATGTGTCATAGGAAAAAATATTTCCTTTTTTTGCCAATGAGTATTGTGATGTTGAGTTTGTCGCTTGTGGGATGTTCAAAGGATGAAATTCTGGATCAATATAATAATGTTGTCCAATCAGCCGGAAATGCAGCGCTTACAAGTGATTTTTCTCTTAAAGGAGATCGGACATATGGGGATGATTGTTATACTGGAACTTATATAGCAGACTATAAAGATTTTTCCAAAACGGAATATCTTTTTGGCGGAACTTCTATTGAACGAGAAAATGGTAAGGACATTTCTGTTTCCTACGACTTGGAAATTAACGAGGGAACAGCACAAGTATTTTGGATTTCCGGCAGTGATGATCCGATCATTCTGATTGAAACGAGTGGTAGCTATTCGGAAACAATAACATTACCAGAGGGAGGAAACTATATCGGTATTACAGGAGATAATTTTACAGGACATTTAGAACTGAATATAGAATAATAAGTCATAATCATCTGTTGAAAAGGTGGATTAAAATAGGATTTGAAGCACAAAATGTCTGCTGTGTTTTTAATCCTATTTTAAATTTATAAGACTTAAAAAATGAGAAGAAAAAGATACTTGAATAAGCGATAATGTTACATAAAAAGGTTTGGATGATTATTTTGCGCTACTATAAAAGAAGATGAGATAGCAAATATTATATACAATGAAATTAATTTTTCATCAACATATATCCAAAAAACAGACATTGATTTCCTAAAATCAAAAGTTGCGGAGGTCTTGGTTTTATGAATAGAATTAAAGTCATTCAAGATTATGTGGATGGAATACTACAATTGAAAGAGAATGCAGATACAAACATTTATATGGCGTTTCACAGGCATGTATAATCAAACGAAATAAAGGCAGTTTATGAAAAGGGGCTTTATTCTATGTACGGATAAAACCTCTTTATTTTATGCATATGGGCGTCCAAATGAAGTATATCAGCAAATCTGATAAACGCTTAGCGCGCAAGTAGGGGAAAAATTTTCCCTACTTCATTTCTTACAGATAAAAACTTGACAAAAAGACAACATAATGTTATATTTAAAGACAACATAATGTTGTATATTGTGGAGGACAAATTTATGATACAGAAAATATCGGATACTGAGCTTGAAATTATGAAAATTATATGGGCTAATTCGGGGAAGGCAACCTTGTTTCCTTATATTATGGAGGGATTAGCGGCTAGAGGTAAGCCATGTCAAAAAAATACTCTGATTGTATTGCTGTCGTGGCTGATTGACAAGGGTTTTTTGAGTGCTAGAAAAATTGGACGTCGTAATGAATATACCACACTTGTTTCAGAAATGGAATATCAGACTGCACAGACAAAATGCTTTTTGGATAAAATTTATGAAGGAAGCGCAAAAGGGTTGGTCTCTAATTTGATAATGGGTGACCTGCTGACAGATGAAGAGTACGAGGAATTGAAAAAGTTGCTAGAGAAAGGGAAAGAGAAATAATGAATGCTTTTTTGAAAATCTTTTTATCTATGTCTTTTTCTGGCGGTCTGCTAATTTTGGTCTTGCTTTTTGGAAAGAGATTTCTGAAAGACAAAGTTAGCCGACAATGGCAGTATTATATTTGGCTTGTTGTCATTTTGCGGCTGCTTATTCCATTTAATTTAGAAATAAATTTGATGGGACAAGCTTATCGTGAGGTCGATCAAGCCATTACCCATGTTGTGTATATGCCGCATCGACAGATCGCATCGAATCTGTCAGAAGACAGTTTTGCATCTGCTGGGATAGAATCGGACGATGAGAATATAAATGGTTTAGTAGAAAATTTGACAACAACGCATCAACTTCAAGATATTAGGACGTTGCTGGTCAATTATGCTTGGCTAATTTGGTTTATGGTTGCGTTGGGGTTACTAATACGAAAAATAACAATCTATCAGAGCTTTGCACAGTATATTCATGCTGGATTAACCCCTATTTCTGATATTGGATTGTTAAATCGCCTTTCTGTTGCTGCGGAGCAGGCGGGAGTAAAAAAGTCAATAGAACTTTGTGTCAATCCGCTGATATCTTCACCATTGTTGATTGGCTTTTTTCATCCATGTATCATACTGCCAAGAGCAGATATTCAAGAAAAGAATTTTCAATATATCGTTCTGCATGAGCTGATGCATTATAAACGATGTGATATATTTTATAAATGGTTGATACAAATTACAATCTGTTTACATTGGTTTAATCCTCTTGTGTATCTTATGGGGCGCGAAATTACCAAAGCTTGTGAATTTTCTTGTGATGAAGCTATCCTTATTAAAGTGGGAAGTGACAATGCACATGATTATGGAACAACTTTGCTTGACGCTATGGTAACAATTGGGAGATATAAGGAAAACATGGGGGTTGCTACATTAAGCGAGAACAAACAGATATTGAAAGAAAGGTTGGGTGCTATTATGAAATTTAGAAAGCAATCGAGAATGGTTCAATTTTTGACCGTTGTTTTAACGTTGTGTGTGATTTTGTGCGCAGCCTTTGTTGGTACTTATACAATGGGAACTGTTGTTGATGCAGCATCGAAAGAAACAAATATCACAAGTTTTGACAAAACGAGCAATTTATCAACTTTCAATATAAATGCTTTATCTTCTGTATCAGATGAGCAAGTTGAAAAGACAAATGCATTTGTCCAATATATAGAGCGATACTATGAGGCTGGTAGTCTACCGTTGTTTGAAATCGTTTTTTCTCGATTAGATGAGGAAGCTCAGCGTAAGTGGTTAGACAGAATTTATACAGATGATCAAATTATGTTTTGGATCAGCGCCATTGATCAGTTGGAAGAGGACTGTATTTTAATCCAACAGTACGCGGAAAAACTTTATCGGGATGACGATATCACTTACTTTTCCGTTCTGGTGATGCATATGAGTGAGGAGGTATTGGAAAAATGGCTGGATAAGGCATTGGAGGATGAAAATTGGGCTTTTCAGTCTGTTCTCTTTGATGCGTTGGATAGAAACGATGAATTTGATGAACTGGAAAAGAAACAGGAAAAAGAATGGGAGGAAGCACATATAGCAAACTATCAGGCAGTAGGTGTTACAATAGATGGCAAGAATTATTATTATCAGGGAAAATTGGTCCATATTTTTCTGGATATTATACGGTCTGATAGGTCTTTCCACACATTGGATATAAATCCGAAGGGAACTGTCAATATTAAAATTATCCGTGATACGGATAACAAAATTACAGGGGTTGCATATATGACTGAGGCAGAAGTGATAGAGCTGTTAGGTGATATGGTTGATTCAGACAATTAAGTGGATTAATGATCTAATTTCATTATTTGTAGATTTGCTAAATAGGAGAGGGAATTTTTTCTATCTTTCTGTGTCGGATGAGTTTGCTATTCCATTTAATATTCTTTTCGTTTAAAAATACAAACAGTTAATGGATACGATAAGATAAACAGCAGCAGTGAAGAAATCATCATAATTATTGCTCCAAGCAAAGGGGCTGCGTCAGTTATATTGAAAAACATTGCGGCAATGCCAACTGCGCAAAGCAAAGAGATTATTAGAAAAACAATAACTTTATCTTCTCCTGCCAAATAAATCAAAGGAATAAATAATGCTCCCATAAAAAAACTTATGCTAATTCCTAATGCAAATAAACTTGCGATTCCTGCGAACTGTTCGAGAGAAAATCCATGTAACATAAAAGATAAAGCAATGGTAATCCCAACAAAAAACACTCCGACAATTATCCATAAAAGTTGGTTCAAAAACAAGCTTTTTACAATATCAGTTCTTCTAACTGGTAGTGTAAGTTTATATTTTCCCCATTTTGACGAAAATTCATTTCCAATAGCGGTTGCTGCATTTATCGAAAATCCAACAATTCCGATCATAATAAAATACATTTGTAGCGTTTGCGTTGGAATAATCGTAATGATAATTGCAGTTATGCGCATAAAAGCAAAAAAATTGTTGCGTTTGTCCATACAGCAAGAAAACTATTTTTAAGAAGCCCTTTCATACACGCTCCCCCTTTACCAACATTAAAAATATTTCATCAACCCAAATGTGATCGATCACAACATCTTTGTATTTTCTCTGTGCACCTTTCCAATCAGAAACCAACACGTCAATCTGAAAATCACGCTTTCGATAGGCAAGCATATCATTGGGGTCTAATGCGAGAAATTGACTTTCTTTGCAACGCATAACAGCATAGTTATATACCAAATCGTTTTTCGATGTGGTCATAATAAACTTGCCATTATGAATAAAGGTGATATAATCCGCAACCTTTTCCAAATCACTTGTGATATGGGAAGATAACAAAATAGAATGATTTTCTTTCTGTATAAAGTCAAGAAATATATCTAACATTTCATCACGCACAATAGGGTCAAGTCCACTGGTCGCTTCATCTAAAATTAAGAGCTGTGGATGATGTGATAGTGCAACCGCAATCGCTAATTTCATTGTCATTCCTCTGGAATATTGTTTAATTTTTTGGTTTACAGGTAATTTGAAATCCTGTAAATACTTCTGAAACAAGGTATTGTCTTATTGCTTATAAAGTCCTGTCATAATTTTTGCTAATTGTTTTGGTGTCCAGCAAACAGGAAAATTGTTACCGTCATAGACAACTCCAATTTTTTCTCTCATATCTGTGTCTGCGTCATACATTTCTTTTCCAAACAGTTTTATTTTTCCGCTATCCTTTGCAACTGTATTAAGAATACAGCCAATCGTAGTTGTTTTTCCCGCACCGTTTTCTCCAACAACTCCCATAATGACTCCATACGGCAAATGAAAGAATATATTTTCCAATGCGAAATTAGATTTTAAAAATGTTTTGGAAACCTGTTGTAATTCTAAAATATTTTCCACATTATTCGTCCTCCTGGTAAAATAAAGCTAATAATTCCGTCAATTTTTCAAGGGAAATATTGCTCATTCGCCCTATTTTGGCAGCCTCCTGTAAATGTTCCTCAGCAATACGCTGTTGTTCCTCTTGATAAAATTCTTTGTTCTGCGCTGAAACAAAACTTCCTCTGCCGACTGTCGTCTCGATAAAACCGTCTCTTTGTAAATCCTCATAGGCTTTTTGGACTGTAATGACACTTACATGAATTGATTTTGCCAAAGCGCGCATTGAGGGGATTGCATCACCTGTCTGTAGTTCGCCGCTCATTATCATTGCCTTGATTTGTGATGTGATTTGTTCATAAATCGGTTTATTCGCATTGTTGCTGATAATAATTTCCACATATTCACCACCTCTTCTTCTTTAATGTACTTAATGTACAAGTACATTATATCATATTTTCTATTATAGTCAATCTATTAAATAAAATAACAATAACTTTAAGCCTTGTTGTTGCTATATAAAAAATATAGGTTGGTATAAGGTAGGATTCCGTAGTCGTCGGCATTGGTGGGAATGTGTATAACTGGCTATCTTATAGAGTTGTAAGTAACTCTGTTTGCAGAATGTGGGAGAGCAGCACTCAATCGAGTGTATAATCTTGCAGTTACAGGGAATGGAATTTGTACAATATTTTTGAAATACAGAAAACAATATAGCCATTAAAAAGGTTTTGACAAAGAAAAGGAAATTATTTCAATGAAACAGTTTAAGAAAGTTTGGATTGTTATTGCCAGTGTTATTATTACAAGGATCGTGTAGGAATTTTGTGAAAAAAGGGAATTTAATGCTGGATTGTAATTTCTTTTTTTGTCATGAATATGATATTTTTGCCATGAATCTGATTTTCAGCTGGAAGAGATTGCAGTATGATTTTACTAAAAATGTAAAAATAAATGGAGGAACAAAAATGCAATCAGAAATGCAGCCAAAACATATTACATTTGAACATGGAAATGAAATTTTTACAATGAACCACCCCGATAACTATACATATTTGTATTTTCCAATCGCTGGAGAGCAGGGGATTAAGTCGAGTGTAACCCCCAATTTTGCGGGTGATAGCAAGCTTGACCAAAATACGTTTATACTTGAGCCAGTGAGCAGTGAAAATCTTCATAATAATAAGTCGTCTAGAAATTTCTGGTGCTGTGTTGAAGGCACGGGTGCATGGTCTGCGACAGGTATGTCAGCAGAGGCAGAATATGACAAGTATACAGCACGTCAAGATGAATGTTGTGTAAAGGCAGGCTTTATGTGGCAGACCGTGACCAGAAAATCTTCCAAATATCAATTGAAGTCAACGGTCACAAATTTCGTTCCAGTGGACCACAATGTAGAAATTCTACAAGTTGTTATTGAGAACACAGCGGAGTGTTCACAAAAAATTACTCCAATTGCTGCGATTCCTGTCTATGGGAGAAGCGCGGATAATATTCGTGATCATAGACATGTTACCTCCCTTTTGCATCAAATTACTGTGACAAATCAAGGTATAGAAGTAAAGCCAAAACTTTCTTTTGATGAGAGAGGGCATCAGAAAAATCAGATGACATACTTTGTGTATGGGGTATCAGGAGATGGTGAATTGCCAGAGCAATTTTTCCCTGTGATAGAGGATTTTATTGGGGAAGGCGGAAGCTTAATTGCACCGCTGGCAATAAAAAATAATATGGAAGGCATAAAGGCCGGTGTACAGATTGATGGAAAAGAAGCGCTGGGTGGCTTAAAATTTGCCAGTGTAACATTAAAGAGCAAAGAGACAGCGGCATATACAATTGTAATTGGTGCAGCAGAGAAAATGGATGCTATATCAGAAATAATTGCTGTCTATGGCAGAGAGGACAAGGTGTATACTGCGCTGGAAGAGACAAAAAAATATTGGCAGGAGAAGGTGAATGTTTCCTTTCAAACTGGAGATAAGATGACAGATAGTTATCTTCGATGGATTTGTTTTCAACCAATATTGCGGCGGTTGTATGGCTGTTCTTTTTTGCCGCATCACGATTATGGAAAGGGCGGTAGAGGCTGGAGAGATCTTTGGCAGGATTGTTTGTCGTTGCTATTTATGAATCCTGATGGTGTGCGTCAAATGATTGTTGACAATTATGGTGGCGTGAGAATAGACGGAACCAATGCAACAATTATTGGTGAGAAGCAGGGCGAATTTAAGGCGGATAGAAACAGTATTACGCGTGTCTGGATGGATCATGGCTTTTGGCCATTCTTAACGACAAAATTGTATATTGATCAGACAGGAGATATTGCCATTTTCGGTGAAAAAGTTCCATATTTTAAAGATAAGCAGGTGCAGAGAGGGCAGGCCTCTGACAGCGATTGGAATGAGGCATATGGTATGCAGCAGAGGACGCAGAGTGGAGTTGTCTATCAAGGAAGTATTGTAGAGCATATTTTATTACAGCAACTGTGTGCTTTTTATGAGGTGGGAGAGCACAATCATATTCGCCTGCGCAATGCGGACTGGAATGATGCACTTGATATGGCACCAGACAAGGGGGAAAGTGTAGCGTTTACAAGTGCCTATGCATATAATTTGAGAGAGCTGGCCGCATATCTTGAAAAATATGAAACAATCACTCAAAAGAGCCATTTGGAGTTGACAGAGGAAATTGCAATTCTTCTTGCAGGAGATATGCAAAAGTATGAGGAGATAGAATGGAAACATGCAATATTGAATCAGTATGTGTTAACCTGCACACATAATATATCTGATAGAACAGTTTTGATATCGATCGCGGAGTTAACACAAAATCTTAGAGATAAGGCAGCATGGATGATGGAACATATTCGCCATAATGAATGGGTGACAGATAAAGCGGGAAATGGTTGGTTAAATGGTTACTATGACAATCATGGAAATCAGGTGGAAGGTGTACAGAATAATAATGTGCGCATGATGCTTACGAGTCAGGTATTTTCAATAATGAGTGGCACGGCAGATGAAGAAATGACTAGAAAAATTTGTCAAAGTGCAGACAAATATCTTTACAGAGAAAAAATTGGCGGTTATCGACTGAATACAAAGTTTGATGAAGATAAGTTTGATCTTGGCAGAATGTTTGGATTTGCCTATGGAGAAAAGGAAAACGGCGCGGTATTTTCTCATATGACGGTTATGTATGCGAATGCGCTGTATCAGCGAGGATTTGTGGAAGAAGGTTACAAGGCGCTTCACACATTGCTTGCGACAGCAATGGATTTTGAGACAAGCAAGATTTATCCAGGTGTGCCAGAATATTTTGACGCGTCGGGACGCGGTATGTATAATTATCTGACAGGTGCTGCAAGCTGGTTTATGCTGACTATGATTACAGAGGTGTATGGCGTTAAGGGAAGTTTAGGGAATCTGGTGCTTGCGCCAAAGTTGATGGCAGAGCAATTTGACGCAGAGGGGAACGCTGCGATTCAATTAAATTTTTTGAAAAAGACGTTTTTGATTCAATATCATAACCCCAATAAAATATCTTACGGTGCATACAAAATTGAGAGTGCCCAGTGTGATAATATAACACTTGAAAAAATGACAGATATGTCATATGCAGTATGCATGAGAAAGGAAATCATTGAGACACTTGACAGCACGATTCATGTGATTGATGTAGTACTTAGTTCCATATAAAATAAGTTCATATAAATTTAATAACCAAAGGAGAGATAGAAGAATGCAGTACGGATATTTTGATGATGAGAAGAGAGAGTATGTAATTACCCGACCCGACACCCCTGCTCCGTGGGCAAATTATTTGGGCTCCCCAGAATATGGAGCAATTATTTCTAACAATGCGGGCGGTTATAGTTTTGCAAAGTCTGGTGCAAACGGCAGAATTTTGCGCTATGTGTTTAATGGATTTGATCAGCCAGGGCGTTATATTTATCTGCGCGACAATGACAGCCAGGATTACTGGTCTGCGTCATGGCAGCCAGTTGGAAAAGATTTAGATTCCTACCAGAGCAAATGTCATCATGGGACAGCATATACCAGAATAGAGGCAGATTACAGTGGTATTCATTCAGAGGCACTTTACTATGTGCCACTTGATAAATCCTATGAAGTGTGGAATTTAAAAGTAACAAATAATTCTGATACAACAAGAAAGTTAAATATTACTGGATATGCAGAGTTTACAAACAATAATAATTATGAACAGGATCAGGTCAACCTTCAATATTCAATGTTTATTACAAGAACTGTTTTTGAAAAGGACCGTATTCGCCAGACAATACACGGAAATCTGGATGGACTAGAGGATGGAGAGGAAGTTGACAACAAACTTGCAATTGACCGTTTCTTTGGACTGGCAGGATCCGAGGTCGCTTCCTACTGTGGAGACCGAGAGAAATTTATTGGACGTTATCACGGTTATGGAAATCCTGTAGGCGTAATTAATGGAGATCTTGGCGGAGCGTTAAGCTATAACGAAAATGCTTGTGGCGCTCTTACAACTACATTGACACTAACAGCAGGAGAGACAAAAGAAATTGTTTTTATTCTGGGAATGAAATACAAGGAGGAAGCGGACAGAATTCTTGAGAGTTATCAAAATCCGTCAGAGACCTGTACAAAGGAGTTAGAGGAGCTTATTTCCTACTGGCATGAAAAATTGTCCCATTTTCAGGTAAAAACACCAAGCCCAGCATTTGATACAATGATTAATACTTGGAATGCCTACAACTGTTTTATGACTTTTATTTGGTCGCGGGCTGCTTCTTTTATTTACTGTGGTCTTAGAAATGGTTACGGCTATCGTGATACTGTGCAGGATATTCAGGGTATTATTCACTTAGCACCTGAGATGGCAGTTGAGAAAATTCGGTTTATGCTCTCTGCGCAGGTGGATAATGGTGGCGGACTTCCACTTGTAAAATTTACACATAATCCCGGGCACGAGGATACACCCGATGACGCTTCTTATGTGCAGGAGACAGGACACCCAGCATACAGAGCAGATGATGCACTTTGGCTGTTCCCTACCGTTTATAAATATGTGTCAGAATCTGGAAACTTGGCATTTATCGACGAAGTGATTCCGTTTGCCAACAAGGGCGAAGGAACAGTGTATGAGCATTTAAAGCGCGCAATTGATTTTTCTATGAATCATTTAGGACCACATGGAATGCCTGCAGGACTTTATGCGGACTGGAATGATTGTCTGCGTCTTGGAAAAGATGGGGAGTCCTCCTTTGTAGCGTTTCAATACTATTATGCAATGACAATTTTGAAAAAATTTGCTTCTTATAAAAAAGATGACGCTTACATAAAATATCTTGATGAGAAACAAGAACAATTGGGCGACTTAATACAGAAACTTTGTTGGAATGAGGACCGATTTATTAGAGGGTTTACAGAAAAAGGCGAGGTTATTGGAAAACGGACAGACAAGGAAGCAAACATGTGGTTGAATCCGCAGAGTTGGGCTGTTATCAGTGGATTTGCTACAGATGCGCAAGCAGATTCAGCATTAAATCTGGTAAATGAACGATTAAACACAGAATACGGTGCAATTCTTATGGATCCTCCTTATCATGTGGATGCGTTTGATGGTGCGCTGGCGGTGATTTACAATGCGGGTGTCAAGGAAAATGCAGGTATTTTCTCACAGTCTCAGGGGTGGATTATTCTTGCGGAAGCGCTGCGAGGACATGGAGAGCGGGCATTTAATTATTTTATGGAAAATGCGCCTGCTGCCCAGAATGACAGAGCAGAAATCCGCAGGTTGGAACCCTATTGTTATGGTCAGTTCACTGAGGGAAAAGCAAGTCCGCATTTTGGACGCTCTCACGTGCATTGGCTGACAGGCACCGCTTCGACAGTGATGGTTGGGTGTGTCGAGGGAATCCTTGGTATGCGCCCTGACTTTGGTGGATTGAAAATTGCGCCTTCCGTGCCCAAGGATTGGGATCACTTTGAAATTGACAAGGACTTTAGAGGAAAGCATCTTCATATTGTTGTCCAAAATCCCGACCACGTTGAGTCTGGCTGCAAATCTTTGAAAGTAAACGGTCAGGAGATGGAAGGAAATTATATTCCAGCAGACATTCTTAAAGTAGAAAATGAAATAGAGTTGTTTTTGTCATAAGAAAGTACAATCGAGTAGGTAAAGTTACTTCCCCTACTCGCGCGCTGGGTGTCCGTCAGCTTTGCTGACATGATTCATTTGGATACCCATGTGTATAATAAGAGCGCTTGCTGCAACAAGCGCCCTGTGTAAAAAGTGAAAAAAAGAAGAGAGATGAACTACCATGTTTTGTGATAATGACGGTCACGATATTTCTTGGGAGTGAGACCAACATATTTTTCAAAGGTTTGGATAAAATGACTTTGCGAGGAGAACGCAAGGTAATTGGCAATATCAATTAAACTATAGTCGGAGTATTTGAGAAGGTTTTCAGCCTTCTCAATTTTTTTCTCGCGGATATAATCGCTGATAGAAACACCAAGATTTTGTTTAAAGAGGCGCGACAGATAGCTTGGTGACAGTGTCGTGTAGTCTGCCAGTTCATTGATGGTGATCCGCTCGTTAATATGGCTGTAGATATAATCTGTGCAAAGCATAATCGGTTTGGAAAGAATTGTGTTTTTTTGTAACACAAGCATTTTTCCTGTGAAGTCAAGCACCATATCTTGATGTAAATCTGCGATAGCTTGAATCGTAGTGCAGGAGTCCATTTTTAAGATATAGAAATCGCTAAGCCGATAAGCTTGTTCTAGCTCTAGCCCTCCCTCTACACAATGTCGTGTGATAAGAGCGACTGTGACAATAAAATGATATTTTTGATTTGTCAGTGGGTTTTTGGATAACACTCCCATTCCTTCAGGATTGGTAAAATCACCCTGATTTAGATTTTCTCGGACAAATTCCATATCACCGCTTTTAACAGCAGTATAAAAGGAATATTCTTCCTCCATTGGACGATGATATGCTTCTGATTCATTATCATACAGCTCTCGTCGATACCATTCGCTTCTTAAACTGTTCATAGTTTTCCTCCTTCATAACCAAAAATTTAATTCTTTTTTCCACATTTTTTAACATAATTATAATTATGTCATGATTTTGATATTTTTACAACTGATTTTATATAAGAAATATACAATGTGCACTATAATCAGTCTTGTAAGTTCGATGTAACGATTTTGTTACCTAAAAAAATAATAGACCAAGGGAGGAATTTAAGATGAAGAAAAAAATCATTAGCAGTTTATTGGCAGTGTCTATGATTATGACAGCGCTTACAGGATGCGGGGGAGGCGATAAGCCGTCCAATGATGCACAGGGGGCAGCCACATCATCCGGCAATGAAACAGCGGCGCCGTCATCATCTGGCAATGAGGATGCAGCAGAACCAGCACCTGCAACGGACGAAGGAAAAGTCATTAATATTTATAGTTTTAATGATGAGCTTCGCACACGTATCACGGCAGTTTATCCTGAGATTGAGAGCACGTCAGAAGACGGGACTTCCTCAACCTTAAAGGATGGAACAGAGATTCGTTGGATTATCAATCCAAATCAAGATGGTGTATATCAGGATAAGCTTGATGAGGCGCTTGGTAATCAGTTGACCGCAGCCGATGACGATAAGGTTGATATTTTTGCGGCTGAGCTGGATTACATTGTCAAGTACACGGATGCAGATATTGACGCTGCAATGCCACTTGAGTCTTTGGGAATCAATCCTGATACCGATCTGGCAGATCAGTTTGAATTTACAAAGACTGTTGCAAGCGATCAGAATGGTGTGATGAGAGCTTCCACATGGCAGGCATGTCCGGGTGTTCTAGTGTATCGCCGTGACATTGCAAAGGAAGTTTTTGGCACAGATGATCCTGTAGAAATTGGTAAAAAGACGCAAGACTGGGATACGATGAAAGCGACAGCAGAGGAGTTGAAAGCAAAGGGATATTATGCATTCTCAAGCTATGCAGATACATTCCGTACATATAACAATAGTATGGAAGAAGCATGGGTAGCACCTGGAGAGACGGTTATTCGAGTTGACCAGAAGATTCTTGACTGGGTTGAGGATTCTAAAGAGTGGAAGGAAGCAGGCTACTTTGACCCTACTGTAAAGGGGCAGTGGAATTCAGACTGGTTTACAGCAATGAGTTCTAGCGCTAAGGTATTTGCATTCTTGTTCCCAGCATGGGGAATTGACACACAGTTGAAACCAAACTGGGATGGTGAAGAAGGCGCATGGGCTGTTACAAATGCACCATTGTCATATAATTGGGGCGGAACATTCGTTCTTGCGGCAGAAGGAACAGACAATCCACAGCATGTAAAGGATATTCTTCTTGCATTGACAGCAAACAAGGACAATCTGACAAAGATTTCAAAAGAGTATGCAGATTTTACAAATGCGAAATCTGTTATGCAGGCAGCAGCACAAGATGACGCTTTTGCATCAGATTTTCTGGGTGGGCAAAATCCGTACACTTACTTTACACCTGGCGCAGACGCAATCAAGATGGCTCCACTGTCAGCATATGATCAGGGATGTGTAGAATTGATTCAGAATACATTTGGTGATTATCTTCAGGATCAGATTGACTATGACAAGGCAAAAGAAAACTTTGAGACAGCAATTAGAGAGCGCTATCCTGAAATCACAGAGATTCAGTGGCCAGAATAAAACCATTGACTGCGGTGCATTTGTGCACCGCAGTATTTAGAAAGAAGGGAGAGATAGCTTATGAAACAAAAACGTAAAAAGATAGACTACTCGAAGTGGGGATATATTTTTATTCTTCCGTTTTTTGCATGTTTCTTTATTTTTTCGCTCATCCCATTGATCGATACAATCCGATACAGCTTTTTTGAATATTATCGTTCTGGATTGAAGCAAATTGGTCCTAATTTTATCGGGATGGAAAATTATGCCAGTCTGCTGCAATCCGATATGTTAAAATATGCAGGAAATACTTTGATTTTGTGGCTGATTGGCTTTGTTCCGCAAATTGTTATCGCACTTTTGCTCGCTTCTTGGTTTGTAGATGCGCGGCTTAAGATTCACGGCCAGCAGTTCTTTAAGGTAGTAATTTATCTGCCCAATCTAATTATGGCTTCTGCGTTTGCAATGTTGTTCTTCACATTGTTTTCAAACAAGGGACCTATCAATTCTATTCTGTTGTCTATGGGTCTAACAGAAAGTCCAATTGATTTTATGGGGACTGTATTTGGCACAAGGTCATTGATTGGCGTAATGAACTTTTTAATGTGGTTTGGAAATACGACAATTATGCTGATGGCGGCAATTATGGGTATTAGCCCAGATATCTTTGAGGCGTCAGAGATTGATGGCTGTAATAGTATACAGAGATTTTTCTACATAACCCTTCCAATGATTCGTCCAATTCTTGCATACACATTAATTACTTCAATTATTGGTGGTCTGCAAATGTTTGATGTACCACAGATTTTAACGAATGGTCAAGGTAGTCCAGACAGAACATCTACAACATTGATTATGTTCCTCAACAATCATTTAAAGAGCAAGAATTATGGTATGGCGGGTGCGTTATCTGTTTATCTGTTTATCGTGAGCGGTATCTTATGCTTTATTGTATATAAGATAACCAATGATGATGATCCAGATGGTTCTAAGGCAGCTGCAAAGAAGAGAAAAAGGATGGAAAGGAGATAAGATAATGAAATCAAAAGGATATAATAGTTTTCGTACTATTTTTGCACATGTATTACTTGTTATACTGTCATTTATGTGTCTGTTTTTCTTCTATATCCTGTTTGTCAATTCGACACGTTCCCATGCGGATTTACAGAAAGGGTTTTCTGCATTGCCCGGGAGCCATTTTTTGACAAATTTAAAAAATGTGACAAATGATGGAACCTTTCCAATGGTGCGCGGTATTATAAACAGTTTGATTGTCTCTGGCTGCTCAGCGGCAATCTGTACTTATTTTTCCGCTTTGACTGCATATGGACTTTATGCCTATGATTTTAAATTAAAAAAGATTGCATTTACATTTATTATGGCGATTCTTGTAATGCCAACGCAAGTTACAGCAATGGGATTTCTGCGTTTGATAACAAAGATGGGTATGAATGATTCTCTGCTTCCTCTGATTATTCCTTCAATTGCATCACCCTCTGTATTCTATTTTATGTACAGTTATTTACAGTCATCGCTTCCACTCTCATTAGTTGAGGCGGCAAGAATTGATGGCTCCAAGGAATTTCGTACTTATAACCAGATTGTTCTCCCAATTATGAAACCGGCGATAGCAGTGCAGGCAATCTTTACCTTTGTGGGATCTTGGAATAATTACTTCGTTCCAGCGCTGGTAATCCAGTCAAAGGATAAGATGACCGTGCCAATTCTTATCGCGCTTCTTCGAGGAGCTGATTATATGAATCGTGATATGGGAAAAATATACATGATGATTATGGTGGCAATTGTTCCAATTATTCTTGTATATTTGATTCTCTCAAAGTATATTATCGCAGGTGTGACACTCGGCGGTGTCAAAGGATAAATCTGTGCAATGAAATGAACGCCCCAACGGCCTTGGCTGTTGGGGTGTCTTAAAAATAAAAAGAATCAGGAGGTGTGTTATGGTGCGGAAAAAATACAGGATGCTTTTGGCGGTGGCAGTGCTTGTATCGTTTGGAACCGGGTGTCAGTCAAAAGATGCAAATAGAAATACACAAATCTATTACTCCGCGATTGAAGACGGGGATTATTATGAGGGATGGGCAAGTCAACTGCAGGAGCAGGCAGCGGCATGTGGTGCTTCCTTTGATGTAGGATACGCCCAGAACTCTGTGGAGACACAAGATGCGCAGATAAAGAGCGCCGTTGCAAGTGGATGCGATGTGTTTCTGTGTGGTCCAGTCTCGCCAGACACAGCGACGGAGATCAAGGCAGCGGCAGGGAACACACCGATTGTCTTTATTAACAATGCGCCGGAGGATAAGGTATTGGAGAAGAATCGCTATATTTATGTGGCATCGGATGAATATATGGCAGGGCAATATCAGGCAGAATATATTCTGGAAAAGTTTAGCCAAAAACAAGAAATCAATATTGTAGTGCTGAAGGGACCAAAGGATGCATCAGGCGCGGTTGGCAGAACAAAAGGACTCAAACAAACGCTGAAAGCCAGTGGAAAGAAAATTAATTATGTTTTTGAGGATTATGCTGATTGGAATAATGAGAAGGCACAAGAATTGATGGAGTTGTTTTTAAGAACAGGGCAGCCTGTTGACTGTGTGGCGGCAAACAATGATGATATGGCGCTTGGTGGTCTAGCGGCATTTGAGCAGGCAGGATTTAACACAGATGAAATATTGTTTTTGGGGGTAGATGCTTCTGCGGGCGGTTGTCAGGCAATTGTAGAGGGAAGAATGGATTTCACAGTCTATCAGCCCACTACAGCACAGATTACTTCCGCTGTGGAGGCGGCGGATAGACTGGCTTCGGGCAAGTCGATTGCAGATATGGAAGGTGCATCGGAGGATGGGAAATATATTTTGATACCATTTGAGAAAGTGGATAGCCAAAATGTGACACAGTACCAATAGGCTTGTATAGGAAAGCGTGAGGAACAAATTATGACAGGGAAGACAAAATTTATATCCATAAAAGTAAAGCTCTTGGGGATTATCCTGCCTGTGATTATCGTTATTATGACAGTTCTCACAGGGTTGTCTTATTATGTATCAAAAAATGTAATTCAGTCGAATGCACATGATTTGTTACAGACATCAGTGGAGAGCCAAGCTTCTGAGATGGAGGCATGGCTGGAGAGGAATCTTGTGTCTGCCGGTGTCGCAAAACAGGCTGTTGAGGAAATGGAGTTTGATGATGCGCAGTTACAGGATTTTTTGGATTCTTATTACAATTATGACAATAACTATTCTGAGGGATTTTATATTGCAGATATGGACGGAACGCTTCTTCGGGCAAAGCCTGTGAAAAGTGTCGCGCTAAGAGAGCCAGACGCAGAGGGAAATTATTTAAATAATGGAAATTTTGCGGTTGCGGAGAGCCTGACAGACGATAGGGATTGGATGTTTTTAACGGCATTGGAAGGTGAGGCACAAGCACAGATTCAGGAAAACGAGGTTTCTTTTGACATCACCAATGAGGGGACAGTGGATTACAGTGTACAGTTTGTGCAGCCGAATGTTCCTGTGAAAAAGGACGCAGTGTATACAGTCCGTTTTGACGCCTATGCGGATGCGGATCGGACAATGAAAGTCAGTGTCACAGCGCCAGATAGGGAATATAAGCGCTATCTTGAGGATACTGTTGTTTCTCTGACCACGGAAAAGCAGACATATTCTTATGAGTTTACTATGACAGATTATGATGATGCGAATGCACGCATGGAATTTAATCTTGGTGCGGCGGGTTCGACAGCAGGTGTGAAGGTTGGCAACGTGTCGATTGTCATGAGTAAACAGCCACGTTCTACAGAAAATATTGAGAGTGTGTCAAAGACAGATGTGACGCAGACAGAGTGGTTCCGTGATGGACTGACTCGGGTGAATGTGGGATTTACCAACGCTTATACAAATGAAAATGGAATACCAGTCATCAGTGCCTGTGGGATGTTGCGTACAGCATCAAACAATGTACGTGTTATCTCGATGGATTTGTCATTGGATAAGGTTAGTGTCTATGTCAATAGTTTTGTAAAGATGGAGAACGCCGAAGCGTTTTTGGTAAATGCAAATGATAATACAATTCTTGCGTCGCGCGATAAAACAATGATTTCCAAGAAAATGGACGAGGTGGACAATGTTTTTATAAAAGATATTGCAGCTAAAATTTCTCAGGGGGAGATGGAACTGACAGAAATAGATGGAAACATTACTGTTTTTCAAGAAATTTCGGGTACGGATTGGGTGCTGGTATCCTATGTTCCAGCGGCTATCGTATATCGTGATTTAAATGGTATTAGAAATATTATGATTCTTTTTGGTGTTGCTTCTGTGTTGGCGTTAACTATATTGATTGAACGAATTATCCATGTGGTGATTCATCCAGTGCGTGGTCTAACAGAAGTAATTAGGAATATGACAGGAGGTAATTTTACTTCTTACAATGCTGTG
Organism: Lachnospiraceae bacterium; assembly: GCA_014239155.1. Taxonomy (GTDB): domain Bacteria; phylum Bacillota; class Clostridia; order Lachnospirales; family Lachnospiraceae; genus COE1. The sequence continues at coordinate 166,324 of JAAZZQ010000060.1, forward strand.
AAAAGCAGTGATGAAATTGGCGTGATGAGTCGGTGTGTTGAACAGTTTATTGCCACAATGCGTGGTATGATTGCCTCCATAGATAATGTATCACACACACTGCACGCTCAGGCGGATAATAGCAAGAATGTGTCCAGTCAGATGTTTGATGCATCAAAAAATCAGAATCAATCAATGAAGGATTTAAACACAACAGTCGAACAGCTTTCTATCTCCGTCAATGAAATTGCACAGAGTGCAACAACACTGGCTTCTCTTGTGGCAGAGACCAAGGAGGACGGTGATGGCATGAATGGCAGGATGAAGGAGACCGTCAGCATTTCTCAGAAGGGGAAAGAGGTTATGCAAGGTGTGGATATGGCCATGCAAAGCATTGATAATTCTGTGCGTCAATTGCAGCGTGCAATTGATGAGGTAGGAAATGTGTCAGGTGAAATTACCAATATTACAAGAGTAATTGGCGATATTGCAGATGAGACCAATCTGTTGTCGCTAAACGCTTCCATTGAGGCAGCGCGCGCGGGCACAGCAGGAAAAGGATTCACTGTGGTAGCGTTGGAAATTGGCAAACTGGCGCAGACAAGCATGGAGTCAGTGAAACATATTGATAAGCTTGTTTTAGAGATACAAGCACTAATTGGAGATGTTATCGAGCAGGCAAACGACAGTGTGGGGAATATTAACAACAGTAGTGCATTGATTGGAAATGCGGTGACAACATATGACACAATTTTTGAGAATATTGTCGTGGTTGGAGAACTGACACAGCAGATGATACAGAAGGTGGAGCAGGTAGAGGATGTCGCGCGAAATGTAGCAGCAATCTCGGAGGAGCAAGCAGCAAGTTCACAGGAAATACTTGGCTCATCGGATATTTTGGTAGAACAGGCGGATAATCTGATGACTAATAGTGAGATTGTGGCAAAGGAATCCGAGGAGCTAACCACATCAGCTGAGGCGTTGGAGTCACAAATTCGGATGTTTCAAGTATAGTGCCTTGTAGGAAGCTGTATCAGTTATTTTTCTACAACGCCTAAAAGACTTTCAGAGTCTATTTTTTCAAAAGAAGGAGGTGGAAAAACAAAAGTCTGCAAGGTAACTGTAAACAAGCAGTTTTTTAATGAGCTGCCCTATAATCTAAGAAAGGAAAATGCAGGTGAAAAAGAAAGTACATAGGTCAATAAAGACATTGATTCTAACAGTTGTATTTGTACTTCTCGTGGGAGGAGGAGGGATAGCCACCTGGGCGGAAAACAATATCTCTATTAATATCTCCAGCCATACAATCAATATTGGTGACGAGGAGAATCCGCTGATACTCTGGATCAATAATTTGCCAGAAGGCAAAAAGACCAAATGGGTCTCTTGGAATGAAAATATAGCAACTGTGGATCAAGAAGGGGAAAAAGGTGTAGTGACAGCACTTCGCAAAGGAAAAACCATTATTTCATCAGGAATTGGTTTTCCGCGCGAGACATGTCTTGTCACGGTGGTGGAACCAAGTATTAAACTAAATAAAACATCGGCTGTTATTTATTGTGCGCCAACGAAAGAGAATACAAAAGCTGTTTCTAGTGGTGATACAATACAGTTGAAGGCGACGGTAAAGGGCGCGGATAAAAATACACTGTGGAGTAGTAGCAACAAGGCAGTTGCCACTGTGGATACAACAGGAAAAGTGACTTCTGTTTCCGCAGGAACGGCGAATATTACCGCGACGGCAAATGGAAAATCAACCGTTTGCAAAGTGACTGTGAAGGATAATGCGCTCTCGCTCAACCTTAATGAAATGCAATTAAGCACAAAAGGTACAGGAAGTTCTATAAAACTTGTTCCAGTGATTGTCGGTGCAACTAAAAAAGTGACATGGACAACATCAGATGCAACGATTGCAACCGTAAAGGGGGGTAAGGTCACAGGAAAGAAAACTGGAGAGGCAGATATCACTGCGACAGCAAACGGTGTTTCAGCAAAATGCCATGTCAAGGTAGAGGAAGGCTTAATCTCTATTAATGAGGAGCATGTGCAGCTTTATATGACAAAAAATAATACTGCCGAGACAAAGCAATTGAAAACAAACGCCTCAAAAACGGATACTGTTGTGTGGAGTAGCAGCGATGAGAAGATTGCGACAGTGGACAGTAAAGGTATGGTGTTGGCAAAGGGTGCAGGAACTGCTATAATTACTGCAGTATGCGATGGCAAAGCAGATACCTGTATGGTCAAAGTGACAGATACAGCAACATCAATTGCGGAGAGAATTGTTCATTTAAAGACAAAAGGTACTGCAAAGACTTATACATTGGATTGTCGCGTAACAGGACGAAAAAATGCTGTAAAATGGAAAAGTTCTGATACAAAAGTGGCTTCTATAAGCAAGGGAAAGATTACAGCAAAGAAGCCTGGAACTGCGATTATTACAGCGGAGGCAAACGGCGTCACGGATAAGGTTCTTGTGACAGTACAAGAATTTACACCCTCCATAACCTTAAATCAAAGTGAGTATATGCTTTACACAAAGGGAAAAGGAAATACAGTTACAATAAAGGCAGTTGTGGATGGAACAAATAAAAAGGTAGTATGGGACAGCAGTAACAGAGATGTTGCAGAAGTAAATGCAAAGGGCAAAGTCACTGCAAAAAAAGCGGGTAGGACTCTAATAACAGCAAAGGCAAATGATGTGACTGCCAAGTGTTGGGTTCGCGTGAAAGAATCTAAAGTAACGCTTGAGAAGAAGTATTATTTGTTAAACGTTGGTGATACAGAAGTATTAGCGGCGGATGTTATCGGTGCAAGTCAATCCATAACATACAAGTCATCAAACACCAAAGCAGTTGGGATTAAAAAGGGTGTTATTACAGCCAAAAAGGATGGAAGTGCTACAATCACTGTGACAGCAAATGGTATTAAAGAAGAGTGTTACGTTGTGGTGACAGATTGCAAAGAACATGATTGGAAATTGGCAGAAGGTGCAGAGAAAGAGAAGGAAGATATTGTGGCGACTTGTGAGGAAAGAGGACTTACCACATATATCTGTACCAAATGTAACGGAAAAAAACAGGAAATTGTCGAGCCGTTAGGACATCAGTTTGGGAGGTGGACAGTGACAGTTAAGGCGACAGAAAATGCAGCAGGTTTGGAAAGACAGATTTGTAAACGATGTGATGTAGAGAATACCAGAAGTATCCCTGCAAAAGGGAAAAGCGATATTGCGGAGGCATATAAGCTTGTCTGGGAAGATGAATTTGACGGGGATAAACTCAATCTCAATGACTGGAATTTTGAGTACCATGAACCCGGCTGGGTGAATGCAGAGTTACAAGAGTATGTGGATTCTGAGAAAAATACTTATGTCAAAGATGGAAAACTTTACATTCAGGCACTAAAAGAAATAAGAGACGGAAAAGCCTATTACACATCAGGAAGAATTAACACAAAAGGAAAGAAGAATTATCAGTATGGAAGATTTGAAGTAAGAGCAAAAGTTCCAAGCGGAAAAGGATTTTTGCCTGCCTTTTGGATGATGCCAGAAGATGAAAGTTATTATGGACAGTGGCCAAAGTGTGGTGAGATTGATGTGATGGAGGTTCATGGAAGTGCGCTTTCCACAACATATGGAACCCTTCATTTCGGGGAACCACATACACAGAAGCAAGGCAGTTATACCTTGGCAGAAGAACAGCCAAATTTTGGACAGGATTTCCATATCTTTGCGTGTGAGTGGGACCCTGACGAGTTTCGATTCTATGTGGATGATGTACTGTTTTATACAGTCAACGATTGGTTTACCCAAAAACCTGGATTTGGGAAAGTAGCTTATCCTGCACCATATGACCAGCCATTTTATATGATACTGAATTTGGCTGTCGGCGGTAGTTGGGTAGGATACCCAGATGAGGACGATAAGTTTGAAGAAAATGCACAGTTTGTTATTGATTATGTTCGGGTATATCAAAAAGATAATTATGATACAGACGTCGACAAGCCAGAAAATGAAGTAAAGCTTAGAGATCCAGACGAGACAGGAAATTATATTGTCAATGGCGATTTTGCAAAAGTGGAGGATTTAACCAAGGAAGACTCCAACTGGCAGATACTTTTTGCTAATGGCGGCGCTGCAACAGCAGAAATATTTGATAATGCATTGCATATTACATCAACAAATGCTGGCACAGTAAACTATGGCGTGCAGGTAGTGCAGGCAAATCTGCCAATGGAAAATGGTGCAAAGTATAAGCTTACTTATGATGCGTATGCAGAGGAAGCACGCACTATGATTACGGGAATATCCGCTCCTGATAGGGGATATATCCGCTACTTGGAGGATAAAACAGTAAATTTGACCACCGAGAAACAGACATATGAACATATTTTTGATATGACTGCGGACAGTGATGCAAATGGCAGAGTAGAATTTAATCTTGGAAATCAAGGTTCGATTGCGAAAGTTCATATTAGCAATGTGAGACTAGCGAAGGAAGGCGATGCTGAAAAAGAGGAAAAAGGCGTTTTACCTGATGGCAATTATGTTTATAATGGACAATTTAATGAAGGCAATGAGCCAGGAAGACTGCGCCTTGCGTATTGGGATTGGGATATTAGACAATGTAAAGGTGCAAGTGTATCCGTTACAAATGACAGCATACGCGAATTAAAGGTTGTTGTGCCAGAGTCTGTAAATGGGCTGGACAATGTATCTGTATATCAAGAGGACATTGCGATTTCTGGCAAAAAGAAATATATTCTCAGTTTTGATGCCTATGCAGATGGAAATAAGACCATACAAACAACTGTGGCAGGAAAAACTTTTGACAGTGCATTGACAACAGATAAAACAAGCTATAAATACGAGTTTGAGACACCAGCGGATTTGAGTGGAAGCGAGATTTGCTTCTTACTTGGAAATGCAGGTACAACATATATTGACAATGTGTGTGTCCGGGAAGATTGTATGATTGTCAATGGAGACTTTTCTAACGGATTACTGGGTTATGAAGTATATGTGAATGACGCGGCAAAAGTTTCGGATTATATCGTAGATTCGTTAAATGAAAAAGATGCATTTTCTATGGATATTACGGACACAGGTGATCAGGATTGGTATATTCAATTAAAACAGAGTGGCATTAAGCTTGAAAAAGACAAGTGGTATAAATTCTCATTTGATGCCAAGTCAACAGTAGACAGAGAGATTATGTATGCGCTGCAAAGAGATGGCACAAGTGATGATAACTGGACACCTTACTCTGGGCAGCCAAAGGCGGCGTTGACAGCAGGATTCCAGACATTTGAAAAAGTATTTCAAATGAAATCAGATACAGATGCAAATACAATTCTTAGTATCTCTATGGGAGCTGTTGGTGGAAAACAAATTGCGCAAAAGCACACAATTGTAATTGATAATATTAATTTGGAAGAGACAGAAGCTCAGGAGGAGCCAGTAGAACCACCAGTAGAGCCAGGAGAGAATATGATTCAGAATGGTGACTTTGAAGCGAGTGATGCGCACTGGGTAAATGCAGTGACACCTCCAGGTGAAGCTGAGGTAAGTTTTGCAGAGGGGAAAGCAGTTTATCATATATCCAATGTTGGAACAGAGGATTGGAATGTACAGTTAAAACATGCTGAGCTTTTAACACTGGAACAAGGTGCATCTTATCAAGTTCAAATGAGGATAAAGTCTACTGAGTCAAGAACAGTAAAATATGCGTTCTTAAATCCGGCATATGATTGGTATGGGGGAGAAGATCTTATATTAAGCGCCAATGAGGAAAAAGAAGTGGATTTTACATTAAATGTAGAAAAGCCTACAGATAATGAGATTACATTTGTTATCTCAATGGGGCAGATTAAAGATAACGAGACCCAAGAATTTATTCCTACACCATCATCAACAATTGAAATTGATGATATTCGTGTTGTGAAAATCAGCGGAGGTGGAGATACGCCAGAGAATCCAGACGATCCTATAACAGAGAATATGATTCAAAATGGCGATTTTGCGAATGAGAAGGAAAACTGGACAGATTATGTGGATAGCGCAGCGGCAGCAACAACTGATTTTATACAAAATAAAGCGCGATATGAAATCACGAAAGCTGGAACCGCAGACTGGAATGTGCAGTTAAAACAGGAAGGTCTTACAATGGAAGCAGGCGCATCATACAAACTAGAAATGAAAATAGGAGCTTCCATAGACAGAGATGTGAAAGTGGCATTTATGGGAGCAGGTGATGCATGGCATGGAGGAACAGATATTCGTCTGACAAAAGATAAGTTAAAGTCTGTAAGCCGTATTATTAAACTGGAAGACAAAGAGATCACAGGAACAATAGCATTCCAGATTTCGCTAGGTCAGCCAGACGGCGCTGAACTTGCAGCACATGCAATAGAGATCTCAGATATTCGTCTCACAAAGGTTGAGAGTGGAGCAGATGCAGGTGAGGAGACAGAGACAGACCAAATTATTACCCCGCCAGAGAATAAGGAAGGAGAATCCAATCCAGAAGATACCAACATGCAAGACAAAAAGCTAGATTCCGAGGAGGATTCTAATTTAGAAACAGATACAACAAGTGATGCGGAGGAATCAGAGTCTGCTACGCAAGAAGAAGAGACAGAATCTACAACAGAAGAACCTTCAGAGACAGAAGAGACAGAATCTACAACAGAAGAACCTTCAGAGACAGAAGAGACAGAATCTACAACAGAAGAAGTAGAGAGTACAGAAGAATCTTCAGAGACAGAAGAGACAGAATCTACAACAGAAGAACCTTCAGAGACAGAGGAAACAGAATCTACAGAAGAATCTTTGGAGACAGAAGAATCAGAGAATACAGAAGAATCTTTAGAGACAGAAGAGATAGAATCTACAACAGAAGAAGAATCTTTGGAGACAGAAGAATCAGAGAACACAGAAAAAACTTCAGAGATAGAAGAATCAAAGCGTACAAAAGAATCTTCAAACAAATAAAATATAGTATTGTATAAAAATAGTACTCTAAAAGCAAAAGACAGTGTAAAGGCAAAAAGGCTTTTATACTGTCTTTTTATGCGCAGACCTGCGCAGAGGAAATATGCCACTAACGTGGCGCGCAGGTCGCTAATCGAGTAGGGAAGCCTTATCTTCCCTACTCGATTAGCGTCTGATGATGAAAAAAATTAGTACCTATATTTCTAAAATTATGTTATAATTAACTTCTATTGTATTATAGAAGATAAGAGTGAAAAAATCTATTTGGAGATAAAATGTTAGGAATTTATTTTACCGGAACAGGAAATTCTCAATATGTTTTGGAAGTTTTCTTAAAGAAGTATGATAAGACAGCACATATTTGCACTTTGACAGACAAGGATATAACCCATTACATAAGGAATAGTGAAGAAATAATATTTAGTTATCCTGTACAGTTTAGCAATATTCCCAAAATATTAAAAGATTTTGTGGATAAAAACTATGGGTTATGGCAGAAAAAACATATTTTTGTAATTGCCACAATGGGACTGTTTAGTGGAGATGGCGCTGGTATACTCGCACGTAGATTACAAAAATATGGAGCACAGATTGAAGGTGGCTTGCATCTAAAAATGCCAGATAGCATTGCGGACGAAAGGGCTTTAAAACGCTCTTTGGAAAGAAATAAAGCGCTAGTTCGGGCAGCAGAACAGAAGATTGACAAGGCAGTGAAAAAGCTAAAATGTGGAGATCCACCACAAGAAGGAATCGGTTTTCTATCTTATATGGCAGGATTGCTTGGGCAGCGATTATATTTTTATCATAAGACACAGTGTTATTCCGACAGGTTAAAAATAGATACACAAAAGTGTGTTGGCTGTGGGAAATGTGCAACACAATGCCCAACCCAAAATATCCATATCGAGCAAAATACTGCAAAGGCATCAAATCAGTGTACGATGTGTTATCGCTGTGTTAATCTTTGCCCACAACAGGCAATAACACTGTTAGGAAAAAAAGTAGTAGCACAAGGAACGATAGAAAAATACTTATAAAATAAATAAAAGTAGGAGAGAATTAAAATGCAGTTTAAAGCAATTACCAAGAGAGAAGAAGGAAAATTTATTACACGTTATGACATTGCATATGAGACAGTGGACCATCAGGAGAAGATTTATGAGATTATTAGTCGCAATAAGGCATTGGATTCTCTTGAGGCACTCAACGGCAGCAAGCCAGATTCTGTTGTGATTATTGCAACAGACGAAAGTGGTGAAAAGCTGTTACTTAACAAAGAGTTTCGCATGGCGGTTGGTGATTGGGTCTATAATTTTCCAGCAGGACTGATTGACGCAGGTGAGGAACCCTATGAAAGTGCAAAGCGTGAGCTGTGGGAGGAAACAGGGCTTGAACTGTACGAAATTGATGATTTTATTGGTGCAAGCTACAGTGCAGTAGGATTTAGCAATGAGATTAATGTCTGTGTAGTAGGGAAGGCACGAGGAAATTTTAAACCAAGTACCTCCGTTGTAGAAGAGATCGAGCCCGGATGGTATACAAAAGCAGAGCTGAAAGAACTGTTAAAGACAGCACGTTTTGCTGCAAGAACACAGGCATATAGCTATCTTTGGAGCAGGATGTAAGTGTTGGCTTATAGGGATAATTTTCTAAGAATATTTCCTAATTTTTAGAGAAATACCTCTATCGTCAGCAACTTTTTGGCAGGCAGCGATTTCGTCTTCGGGTAGTATATCTACAATGGAGAACTGCGTATGCTGAAATTCTGCTTGTGACAGGGAAGCAAATTCGAGCAGTGCTGGGTATGCATTTTTAAATTGTGGTCTTGTGACAGCTTCGTATTTTTCTGCTGTAGGTGCATTTAAACTGATGGATACGTTGTCAATTACCGCCGCAAGTTCTGGTATAATATTTCGATTATGGTAAAGATTGCCAAGTCCATTTGTGTTGAGGCGAATAGAAATGGAGTGTTTTTTCTTGACATAGGCGGCGCTTGCGAGTAGGTTGTCAAGTGCACAAGTAGGTTCACCATAGCCACAAAACACCAGTTCATTATAATTGGTAAAGTCAAAATCATCAATTGCTTTTTTAATTTCGGCAAGAGTTGGCTCCGTTTTGTGCCATAGGGTTTCGGCATCACCAACAGCGCCTTTCAATGAGCGGATGCAAAAAGTACAGTTGCAATTACAACGATTTGTGATGTTGGCATAAACTTGATTTTTGTATGTATATAAAATATCAGCCATGATAAATTGTCCTTTCTAATAAAAATTAATTATACTGGCGGTCGAAAAGACTGACCGCTCAGTATAATGTGATGCGCACAACCGCATAAGGAAATATGCCGCTTCGCGGCTGCGGTTGGCGCGATACTCACGGCAGATTTCATCTGTCGTGAGTATAAAAGTGTAAAGATGTGGTACTATTACAAATTTAAGAATTTCGTTTTGAGACGGGTTTTGTCAAGTGCAAACCCGAATATTATAAAAAATATTGCGCTGCCACCAGACTGTATCAAACTGCCAGACATGGAGGCAATCAGTGCAGTCTGTGTGCCAAAGAGCAGAGATTCGGCAAAAAAATAGCCAATACTTGAGATAAAGTATGCAAGGATTGTGGCTACAATATTGCGCGGTGTAATAATCTTTGTAGATTTACAAGTAAATGGAAGTGCAATGAATATTTTTATAATGATTGTCGCAGGCACCCATATGGGAGAAGTCAGTAAGTCGGCAACAACGCCACCAATAGCTGCCGCTGCCAGTGCATAAGGGGTGGGGAGTAGTGTGGCAGCAAGGTAGATAATAGAATCGCCAAAATGGATATATCCTCCATTGATACCAGTTGGAATATGGCAGATGTAAGCTGTCATAATGGTTATCATCGCTGCCATAAGTCCCGTAAGTGTCAAATTTTTTAGTTTGTTTTCTTGTTTTTCGCCCGTTCTAGGCAGTGTGCGTGATGTCATAAATTAGTTTCCTTTCTGCTTTAATATAGTCTCTCAGAGTCTTATATCTGCCATAATAGTAGGCATAGCGTTTATAATAGTAAATGCAAGTATTTCTCAAAATAAATGCCATGATTTTTTGGAATATTGTCTTTGGCGGCTTCTTCGATTGCAGGTGATAAAAACTGAACTGCTTTTTCCATTGCGTTTTCAATAGACAATCCATTGACTAGACTTCCTATAATGATAGAAGCAAATAAATCGCCAGTTCCCGAAAAACTTTCTCCTTGATAGGGTGTTTCTAAATAGAAATGGTTTTTGGCTGTGACAGCAAGGTTTCCAACAAAAGCACAATCCGGCTGTTTGCGCACAATGCCAGTAATAACAATTGTTTGATTTGTCAGTGCCCGTGGAAGAAGCTTGCGTGCAGTGTCTTCTACATAAGATAAATAGTCTTTGTCAGAAGCATGTTTTGTCAAAACATTATAATCTATGTCGGCGAGAAGGCACAATTCTGTCAGATTTGGAGTGATGACGCTGGCGTGTCGGGTCAGCTCTTTCATACAATCTAAAAGCTCATCAGTAAAGATGCGAATACGCCGCCCGTTGTCTCCCATAACAGGGTCTGCAAGATAAAGTGTATTATCTGTATGAAAATTTTCTAAGAAATACAGGACATTGTGCATTTGTGCAGCACTTCCAAGATAACCGGAGTAGATGCCATCAAAGGATTCTTGCATTTTTTTCCACTCTTGTGTAAAATAATTCATTCTGTCTGTAAAATCATCACAATAATAACTTGAAAATCCTGTCTGCGCAGATAGAACTGCTGTTGGCAAAGGGCATGCCTGTATTCCAAGAATGGATATTACAGGAATTGCTGCAGTTAATGAGCATTTTCCAAAACCAGACAAATCATTGATAAGTGCTATTTTTTTCATTTTATGAGTATCCTTTCGCAGATAGTATGTGAATTTGCAGTGTGCGGGTCAACTCTGCTGACAGATTACGGATTCGCACACCAGCAATAAACGAATAATCACACTATATATAAAAAGTGTCAGTATGAAAAGATACAATTTTTAGAAAAATTACAGGGTCAGTTTATTTTATGTTTAATTTGATTGTATAACAGTAGAGTTGATTTGTATATTGCAGGAGGATACAAATAGTATTTATAAAGTTACAGTTCAGCTTAGGACTTTGCACTTGCTGCAAATTATGGCTTATATAAGCCACGTAAGAAAGCATAGTGGTTGAGATGCAACAAGCCATCGCGCAGCGATTTTGCATGGCTTGTTGCGTTACAGTTCGGCAAGGCTGAACTGTAACTTTATAAAATACAACAAAAGAGGCATGGAGTCACAATCTATATAATATATTGAGTATTAAGGAGAATTGTGCAAATTAAGGTGTATGTTATGGATGAGAGTATGAAAAAAATTGTAAGTAACTGTGATTTTTCAGGAGCCAAGCCGGCAATAATGGAGTTGCCATATCCGCCAGTTCAAGTGCATGAAAAAAATCAAGCGTATGCAGATTTAATCAGTATCAGCTATTGTGGAATGGTATCTGAGATGTCTGCAATTATGCAGTATATCAACAATGAGAATCGCATGTTTTGTGAGCGTTGCCCAATGGGCAAAACGATTCTTGGCATGGCAATGGCAGAGATGATGCATATGCAGAAACTGGGAGAGTTAATCTCTCTACTTGGTGGAAATATCTGTTATGTCACGAAACAGTCTGGAGGGCGCCAGTGGATGTGGACACCACAATGTCTGACATTACCAGAAAAGATTGGTGAGATGTTACAGGCAGATTTGGAGAGTGAACAGGCGGCAATCAATCAGTACAATATGCATATTAGAATGATTCAAGACAACTATGTGACTGCACTGTTAAAACGCATTATACAAGATGAGCAGTATCATATTATGCTGTTGCGCTCAATGATGGATATGCTATAAAATTAGGATAGCACCATCATTGATTTTCGTTTGAAATTGTTCTAAAATCGTTTTAAAATGTTGAAAAAGGTATGGTTTCAGAACGAAATCCCTATTTGAGACAGCGGATAAAGTACGGGAGATGTTACTATGGAATACTTGGAGATTATCTTAAAAAACATTAAGAAAAGTTATTTAGATCAGATTGTTGGAGGATATATTATACTGGATAAGACAGATATTATATCCTCTTATTTTTTTGATAAAGAAAATAACAAGAATCTTAGCTATGCAGAGATAAAAAGTTTGGAAGTTTATTTTAATGAGTGTAATACATGTACACTTTATGCGAAAAAAATTCAAATTGGCATTGAACTAGAAGATGTTTTAATTTTAATTGACAGTGATGGAAAAGATGCGGAACTTACACTGAATTTCCCAGAAAAACAATTAAGTTTTCTGGGACAAAATGCGTTAAAAGAGAACCTCGACAGACTAATTTCGCATGTAGTTCAACTTTGTAAATGCTGTGAGATTCCGAATTGGATTATGGGTTATGAACCCGCCAAGGACAGCGACATGAAAATAATAGAATGGAAAGAATGCTATTTTTAAATATTTTCAAAGATGCGAATATCAACAGCCGTATAATAATATTCTCTGTCGGGAAGTTCTCCAGAAGTGAGATAATTAAAAAGCAAATCAAGGGGTTTTTGTCCCTGAATACGAGGCTGCTGGCAGATAATTGCAGATAAGATTCCTTTTTGTAAAAAGTGTTCTGTGGTGTCTGCTTTGTCATAGGCGATAGCACATAGCTGTCCAGCAAGACCAAGAGAATCAATAGCGCGGCAACCGCCATATACACCTCCAGCCGCAAAAAAGAGTGCATTAATCTCAGGGTGCTCTCTTAAAAGTTTGGAGGTCTGCTCATAGCTCTCAATTTCATCATCATGTGTCTCAACAATGGATACAATGTGCATACGTTTCTGATAGGGGATTAAAGCTTCTGTAAATCCAGCGATGCGTTCCGTGTGACATAGTATATCCGAGGACCCAGTGATAATTCCAATCTGAACTATATCATGCGTCATAAGTCTTAACAGACCTGCGGCAGTCTTGCCGCTTTTGCTGTAATTGCTTCCAACATAAGCAATGCGCTTTGATTTTTCAATATCCGTATTTAAAGTTATGACAGGAATCCCTTGTTCGTAAAGTGTGTTGATGCGCAGACGGATGCGGTCATCATTTTGCGGCGCAAGTGCAATGCCATTTACTTCTTCATGAACTAATTCATCAATTGCGCACAGTTGGGCGTCTACATTGATGGGAATTTGCTTGACAAGAACAGTGCAGTTGTATCCAGCCAAGTCCTGCGCTTTTTCATTTACCCCTTTTAGAACATCAGCAAAAAAAGGGTTGTCTGCCAAAAATAAAATAACGCCAAGCTTGATCTTCTTTTTTTGGGCAGCAAGCGCTAACCCGGCTTTGTTTGGCTTATAGTCAAGAGCTTTGGCAATGTCTTTAATTTTTTCGGCGGTGACAGGATTGACAGAACCCCGGTTGTTGAGTACACGGTCAACAGTTCCACGAGAAACACCAGCGAGTGCAGCGATTTCTTTTATAGTTGCCATAGATAAATTCCTCCATAGGATTTCTCATAAAGTATGAACTGAGAGTTTCTTAGGTTTAGTATATAGGGAACGATTTGAAAATGCAAGCAAAATATTGCACGTGCACGCTCAAAATGTAACAGAAAGCCATGTATAATCGCCTCGCGATGACTTGATGCTTTTTTGGCAAAGAACCATATATTAAACATATTGCATAATGATTTTTATGGATATTGACGAAAATAGAATATTGTAAAAGTTCTACTTGATTTTTGATGCAATACAAACTATTATGGAATTAGCAAATAGGCGTGCACGAGCACATAACAGCGATTTGACAGTTGGATTGATACACAGCAATGATGCAGTATAAAATAAGGAGGATTTTAAAATGAACAATTTACCACAAGTAAAAGTAGGGATTGTGGCGGTGAGCCGTGACTGTTTTCCAGAGAGTTTGTCTGTGAACAGAAGAAAGGCATTAGTGAAAGCATATGCGGACAAGTACGGCATGGATGGCATTTATGAGTGTCCAGTTTGTATTGTGGAGAGCGAAATTCATATGGTGCAGGCACTTGAGGATATCAAGAAAGCAGGCTGCAATGCACTCTGCGTATATCTTGGAAATTTTGGTCCTGAGATTTCAGAGACATTGCTTGCAAAACATTTTGATGGTCCTTCTATGTTTGTTGCAGCGGCTGAGGAGACACAGAATGACCTTGTGGGCGGACGCGGTGACGCATACTGCGGCATGTTAAATGCAAGTTATAATTTGAAGCTTCGCAACATTAAGGCATATATTCCTGAATATCCAGTAGGGACAGCGGAGGAGTGCGCTGACATGATTCATGAGTTTATGCCAATTGCAAGAGCGATTGTTGGACTAAATGATTTAAAGATTATTTCCTTTGGTCCTAGACCACTCAATTTCCTTGCATGTAACGCACCGATTAAACAGCTTTACAACATTGGCGTTGAGATTGAAGAGAACTCCGAACTTGATCTTTTTGAAGCATTCAAGAAACATGATGGTGACGAGAGAATTCCTGCAAAGGTAAAAGAGATGGAGGAGGAGCTTGGCAAAGGCAATATGAAGCCAGAAGTTCTTCCAAAACTTGCACAGTATGAGCTAACTTTGCTGGACTGGGTAGAAGCACATAGAGGATACCGCAAGTATGTTGCAATTGCTGGAAAGTGCTGGCCGGCATTCCAGACACAGTTTGGTTTTGTTCCTTGCTATGTAAACAGCCGTCTGACAGGCATGGGTATTCCTGTATCTTGTGAGGTTGATATCTATGGCTGCCTAAGCGAGTTTATTGGTACTTGTGTGAGTCAAGATGCAGTTACTCTGCTTGATATCAACAACACGGTACCAGCAGATATGTACAATGAGTCTATCAAGGACAAGTTCAATTATACACACAATGATACCTTTATGGGATTCCACTGTGGAAATACCAATACCAAAAAGTTGAGTTTTTGCAGCATGAAGTATCAGATGATTATGGCAAGAACGCTTCCTGAGGAGGTTACACAGGGTACTCTTGAAGGTGATATTATTCCTGGAGATATCACATTCTATCGTTTACAGTCCACAGCAGACTGCAAGCTTCGCGCGTACATTGCGCAGGGTGAGGTTCTTCCTGTAGCAACAAAATCATTTGGAGGTATTGGTGTGTTTGCAATTCCTGAGATGCAGCGTTTCTATCGCCATGTATTGATTGAGAAGAATTATCCACATCATGGTGCAGTTGCGTTTGGGCACTTTGGAAAGGCATTGTTTGAGGTATTTAAATATATTGGCGTTCCTGTTGAGGACTTAAATTACAATCAGCCAAAATCACTGCCATATCCAACAGAGAATCCATTTGCGTAAAGTGTGGTGGACAGAATTTTTACATAAAATTGTTTTAAGTGAAAATTAAGGTATAAATCGAGTAGGGGAAAACTTTTCCCCTACTTTTTTGTTTTCGTTACTCAATTTCTTTTAGTTTTTTCTTTCCACTGCTCATGGTTTTTATTGTCAATATTGTGAGTTTCCAGAAGAACCAACCAATCAAAAATAAAAGTATTCCAATCAGAATTGAAATTGGCAGAAAAGCAGTGGCACTCATTGCATAGGAGTTTATTTGAATGCCAATTTGTGCAAGATCATATCCTAATAAATATGCTATATATTTGATAATTCCTGCAATTGGGCAAAGAGCCGCAGCAAAGATAAATGCAATCCCGCAAATACTAGTAAAAGGCAGAATGAACATACCACTAAGCCCAGCAAGACTGTAAAAAGCAATCATTGCGCTTAATTTGTGCCAGTTAAACTGACTGTTTTTAGAAATGGACTCGCCCAAATAAGCTTTTGCAAGTTCCTTTGGATTTCCAAGTCGCTCTATAATCTGCGCAGGAGCGACACCATTATGTTCTAATTCTAATATTTCACTTTGCATTTCTTTTACAATATCAACACGCTCGGAGACAGGCAGCGGCTTAAGGTATTTATCAATTTGTTCCAGATAGCTGTTTAATGTTTTTTCCATATGTTATTCTCCTTTGATTTCCTTGATGGTACTTGTCAAATTGTCCCACTCATCAGACATTGCGGCCAAATATTCCAACCCTTTTTCTGTGATTGTGTAATATTTTCGTGGTGGTAATCCTTCTGTGCTTTCCTGCCATGAGGAGGAGATAAAATCTTCTTTTAATAATCTTCGTAATAGTGGGTAGATTGTGTTCTCCTTTGCCGCCACAATTGGATAATTTTCTAATGTGCTGATTAACGCATATCCATAAGTGGGTTGTTTTTTAATTAATAGTAAAATACAAAATTCAAGCGTCCCCCTTTTTATCTGGGATTTCCAATCGTCAAGGTTCATATACTATACCTCCTGTTAATATATCGTACCACACAGTATATCTAAAGTCAATAATATTTTGTTGCCCGCTTTATATAGTTGTTAGAATATTGTTACTGTTCACTGCGTTTCAGTAACAGGTAAAAATCCATGCAAAATCACCTTCGGTGATGGATTTTTACTTGAATGCGATACGCTTTCAGACGGAATTAGCAGTGAGTGCTAATTCCTGTCTGAACAGTAACAGAATATTCAATAAAATATAATTAAATTATATATAAGTATAGTTTGATAATTGAAGTTTTTTGCTATCTATGATATGATTTTGTCATAGTAATATAAGCAAACAGTTTGGAAGGTTTTAGAGAGCAGGTAAGGAGTTAGAGAATGAAAGTAAGTTATAACAAACTATGGAAATTATTAATTGACAAGAATATGAAAAAGATGGATTTGCTTGAAGCAGCTCGGATGAGCCCAAATACCTTGGCAAAATTGGGAAAAAATGAAGATGTTTCTATGGATATTCTTAGACGTATCTGCGAATATTTACAGTGTGATATTGGCGATATTATGGAAATGGTTCCTGAGAATTTAGAGATAAAGTAATTTACAAAGAGGTTAAAGTATGTTAGCGTTTTATCATTATCCTTTCGTGCAAAATCAAAATTTTAGAGCGTACACAAAAGAGGATTTGTCTGATAGTTCTAAGGTAGAAAAATTGTTTGATTATTGTCAGATACTTGAGGCATATATTACAAAATCAGGCTGGGATTATTTGATTCAGAGGTATGGATACGAAGGGCTTTATCATATTGATCAAAAAAGTGGTTGGTTTAACGCAGAAAATTTAGAGGAATTTAAACAATGCGTTGACGCAGAAGTAGAATACTGTATCGTAGCAGGTCTGAATGCATAAGAAACCATTTAGAGATAATTCTATGCACATGGGCACCCAAGGGAATTTTGTCAGCGAAGCTGACGGGTGCCCAGCGCAGGGAAGTCTTGTCTTCCCTACTCGATTGGTAAGTTACAGAGGTAGAAAATGATATTGGAGATATTATGAAAATGAAAGATGAGGAATAATTGATTGAAAAGAAAGAAGTATAGTGCAGGAGCTGTAAAGTTTTCCTTGTGGTTTGTGGAATTTCGCAAAGAAGTTCAGCTCTTGGCGCAGGGGCGAACATTTGATGAAATAAAGGCGCTTAGCATTGAGCAAAATATATTTGGCGCATCGACGCCAGCCAGAGCAGCAATGATTCAATCTACATTAACTGCGAGGATTAAAAACATGGATTCAAGTTTCTACCCTCTTTTTATGGATAGCGATGTAGCTACACAAAAATTATATGCACTGACAGGAAGCTTTGCCCATGATACCTTATTTTTTGATTTTATGTATGAGGTTGTCAGAGAAAAAATGGTTATTGGCATAAACACGCTTACGAACGCAGATATTCGTATATTTTTTAAGAACAAAAAGACACAAGATGAAATTGTAGCAAAATGGACAGAGCAGACGCTGCAAAGGCTTTGCATAAACTATAAGGCACAACTTTATGAGGCAGGTATCCTTGACAACAAGACAAGAAATACAGAACGTCAGATATTAAAGCCGATTCTTGATCCAGTATTAAAGCACTGGCTAGAAGACTATGGATATGGACAGGTAGTCAAAGCCTTAGAAGGGATACGATAGATTCGGTTGAAAATGTCTAAAAGGAATAAAATGACAAAGAAAGGAGCGGCTTATAAGCCGTCAGCTTAGAGAACAAAAGTTCTAAAGGCTTGGGAATTAGATAATGTCTAATTTTAGTGAACGTCTTGACAAGATGGAGGAAGCAGTTCGTAAGCCTTCCTTTCGACAAAGCAATGGTCGGGCAAATGAAGTGAATTATTGGATATTTGATTATCCGCCAGAGAGGGAATTAGAAGTGCGTTCGCGCATCGAGCATATGCAAAATAGAAATCTCAAGGGCGGAGAAGCGTTTGACTTGGTGGTCTTTGATTTGTATGACATTATTATTGATTTTCTCGAAGAAAATAGTTTTATGGAAAATTGCTACCAGTTTGAAAAGAAAAAAGGGATAGAACGGATTGCAAAAGCAGTCAGCAATGCAATGAAGATAAATGACGAGGATAGTTATATTGTACAGTATATCAAAGAAAATACGCCGGAGAATGCAGTCGTTTTTTTGACAGGAGTTGGAAAATGTTTTCCTATTTTGCGCTCTCATAAGGTGCTCAACAATTTGCATCAGGCGTTTGTGAGAGTTCCGGTGGTGATGTTTTTTCCAGGGATATATAACGAGCAGGAATTAATTTTGTTTGGCGAGATAAAAGACGACAATTATTATAGAGCGTTTAAATTGGTATAAGAATGTACAAGGGAAATATATCAAGCCATCACGAAGTGGTTTTGTATGGCTTGATGTTACTATTCACAGCTTCTAGCTGCTCATAGTAACGGCATTTGCGCATTCTAAGTCGCCTGCGGCGAGGCGCAAATGCTTATATAATTTACTGTATTGGGTCGTAAATGCGCAGTTCGACTGTGAATAGTAACGGCTTAATACCTACGACAGGAAGCCGAGGACAAAACTGTTACAATTTGGACAAAGCAAGAATGGAGGATTAAAATGCAGATTAAAGAGATGTTTGCCAAACCGATTGATCGAGAGATTCAAGGTGTTATTATTGTAGGTCAAGGGGAAGAGGCAGGAGTTTTGCAAGAGCTTGAAGAATACGTCGTTACAAGAGAACTGCAAAAGCATTTTGCGGATTTTTTTGAGGCATATCAGAAAGGGATTGTGGGGAATACGAATGAAATTGGAGTGTGGATCTCTGGTTTCTTTGGAAGTGGTAAATCTCATTTTTTAAAAATACTATCTTATATTCTTGACAATAAGGAGATTGATGGAAAGAGAGCCATTGATTTCTTTGAACAAGACCATAAAATATCTGACAAAATAGTAATGGAGAACATGAAACTGGCGGCAAAGACGCCGACCGATGTAGTGCTTTTTAATATTGATTCTAAAAGTGACAGCGACAGCAAACAAAATAAAGGTGCGATTGTCAAAGTGTTTTTAAAGGTATTTAATGAGATGAGAGGTTTATGTGGCAGTTTGCCCCATCTTGCTGATTTGGAGAGTCAGCTTATGGAAACAGATCAATATGAGGCATTCAAGCAAGCATTTGCAGACGAATGTGGTTCTGTGTGGGAGAAGTCGCGTCATAAGTTTGATTTTATCCAAGATGATGTGGTTGAGGCTCTTGTAAAGATTGGTTTTATGAGTGAAGCGGCTGCAAGAAACTGGTGTGAGAAAGCAACAGAAACGTATCATATTAGCATTGAGGATTTTGCAAAACGTGTGAAGGAATATATAGATAAAAAGGGCAATAACCATCATGTTGTGTTTATGGTGGATGAAGTGGGACAGTATATTGGCGATGATTCTAACTTGATGCTGAATCTCCAGACGGTGAGAGAGGAACTCTCCAAGGAATGCAAAGGCAAGGCATGGGTTATTGTGACAAGCCAGCAAGATGTAGATTCTATTATGACAGTTAAGGGGAACGATTTTTCTAAAATTCAAGGGCGTTTTGCGACAAGGCTTGCACTCTCTTCTGCAAATGTAGATGAAGTGATTAAGAAAAGAGTATTGGAGAAAAATAATATTGGTGCACAGACTTTAAGGCTTCTCTATGCGCAGAAGGCAACAATTATCAAAAATCTTATTGTGTTTAATGATGGTGTGGAAAAGAAACTTTATGCCAATGAAACGGATTTTGCACTATGTTACCCGTTTGTGCCATATCAGTTTCAGCTCCTTGCAAGTGTGCTGACCTCCATTCGCACACATGGCGCATCTGGCAAACATTTATCTGAGGGAGAGCGTTCGATGCTTGCGCTCTTTAAAGAGTCGGCAGTTCAGATCATGAGTGCGTCGGAGGGGGCAATTGTGCCATTTCACCGATTTTATGATGCCTTGGAGAATTTTCTGGATCACAGCCATAGAGGTGTTATTATTCGCGCTTATGATAACAGTAAAATTAACCCAGAAAAAAGAACTTCCAATGTATTTGCTATCAATGTATTGAAAACTCTTTTTATGATAAAATACATACTTGAGATTGAGGCAAATGTGGACAATATTACAAGTCTTATGATTGATGACATTGATACAGATCGCATTGCTTTGAAAGAGGAGGTTTTGTCAGCGTTAAAAACACTTCATCAACAGATGCTAATTCAAAAAAATGGTAGTATTTATGTGTTTCTGACAAATGAAGAACAAGAAATCAATCGTGAGATTGACTGTCAAAGTGTGGAGATGACAGAGGTTGTTGAAAGGGTATCCGAGATGATTTTTGAGGATATTTTATCGGAAAAGCGGTATCGTTATTCTGCACCTGCCAAAAATCCTGCGTTTCAGGGGCGCTATACATTTGCATTGAATCAGACAGTGGATGACAAACCTTATAAATCCAATCAGAATTATGGTGTGGGGCTTCGCATTCTGACACCGTGGTATGAGGGCGGGAATGATGATGCAACGCTTCGCATGATGTCAGGGACAGGGAGAGAGGTACTTGTACTTTTGCCAAACGATTCGGCATTTCTTGACGAGCTAAAAACTTACTTAAAGATTGAGAAATTTTTGCGGTTTAATACAGCATCACGACTTCCCAAATATGAGACGATCAAAGAGGCAAAGCGTGTGGAAATGCGTGAGCGCAACGCAAATGCAAAACTCTATCTGACAGAAGGATTGCGGGAGGCAGCAATCTATGTAAATGGCGATATAGTACATCTATCTGCAAAGGAAGTAACGGGGCGCATTAATGAAGCGATTGGTCGATTAATCCAGATCGTCTATCACAAACTGTCATATATTGATGTCGCAATGGATGAAGCGGCTGTGCGCAAGATGCTTCAAACCAACAATCAGGTTCGCTTGAATCTTGACAAAGAGACAGAGCCGAATATTCATGCGCTTGATGATGTGCTTAACTATATTAAAAATAATACAAATATTCATATTAAGACTTCCATGAAAACTATAAAAGACCATTTTATGAGTGTGCCTTATGGTTTTGTTGAGGAGGATGTCTATTGGCTGGTTGCGAGACTGTTTTGGCGCGGTGAATTAAATTTTACTGTAAATGGGGCAGTTGTGACACGAATGAATCAATCTGGTGATGAGATTGCAGATTATATTATCAAGAAACAGTATGCAGATAAGCTCTTGATGGAGGTGAGGGTCCATGTACCGGAGAAGGATAAGAAGGCAGTACAAAAAGTAGCAAAGGAATTGTTTGGAACATCTGTAATATCGGAAGATGAAGATACCAGTATGCGTAATTTCCAAAATGATTCACGAAGACGAATAGACGAGATGGAAAGACTGGAAACCAATTATCAGCATTATGCTTATCCCGGAAAAAAAGTAATCGCTGAGGGAAAGAAATTATTGTGTTCTGTGGTACAGATTTCAGAGCCAAAAGAGTTTTTTACGTATATTTCCAAACATCAGGACGATTTTATGGATTATGCCGAGGACTATGAACCTGTTAAGACTTTCTTTGGCGGGGAGCAACAACAAATTTTTATGAGGGCATTTGATATGCTCGAAATTTATAATGATAGTAAGACCTATATTGTAGATGAAGAACTTGAAAAGATTGTTGCACAGATGAGCGCCATTGTCAAAAAAGATATGCCATACAGGGATATTCCACAGCTTCCAGACCTTCGTAAGAAGTTTATGGACGCGTACACAAAGGTACTAGAAGCTGCCGCTGCACCAGTAATGCAGTCAATCGAGGAAGCAAAGGACAGAGTGGTACAAGTTGTTGATACAAAGGAGTATGCAGCAGAGAGAAAGCCAAAATATATTGAACTTTTTTTTGAGATTAGCAGTGGAGCAGAAAAGTGTAACAATGTCTCAAGTCTTAGAAGTTATGCAGATAAGGCAGAAGCGCTGAAAATCCGTCTGTTGAATGAAATGGATGCTATAGATGTCAAAATTGCGCAGAGAAAGGCAGAGGAGGAAGAGAAGAAAAAGAATCCAAACAATAAAACAGTGGATATTACTGTAAAAGTACCAATTAAGAAAACGAAGAACATCACCATAAAGAATATTACACATACTGCATCGTGGCGTATAGAGAATGCGGAGGATATTGACAAATATATAGGACAGTTAAAAAAATCACTGTTGGCAGAACTGGAGGAAAATGATGTGGTAAATATTGAGTTTTAAAGATGGTGAGGAGGTTTTTTTGATGGCATCATGGTCTGGAATCAGGTACAAATTAGAGAAAGAATATCTTGCAGATTCACTGCGCGGGCATATTCAGTATTATGTGACAACATACAGTAAAAGTCCCGACCATGAAGGACGGGCAGCAATTCGGTTTGACGGAAAGGAAATTATCAAAGGCTGTTATTGGAATAATTGGTATAGAGCACACCTCTTTCCAAGGGATGATAAATATGCTCTTCGTATGGAACTAGAGTTTGCATATATAGATGATATAGCAATACAGCTTGGGGTGTTTGATCAGCGCTGTTTTTACCATGCCTTTTTTGTGTTTGACAATCAGAGTATTGACAAGAGTCTTTCCAGTGAGGATATACTTGTCAGAATCTTTGCCATTTTGGATAGGCGCATTGGAAAAAGGCGGCTGCGTGCAATGAAGACAGATATAAAGAAAGAAAGTAAAACAATACAATGCTTTTATGCGATTCGGGCAGCAGCCGAAAATATAATATAGACAGGCAATATTCTCTAAAACAATAGGTTTTTAGAAAAACACACAAGTTATAATGTGCCATATCAAGAAGATATGAGAAAATAAGAAAGGAATGTTATTGAAAACAAGTAGCGTTATAAAAGGCAAAAAAGAAACTTTATATAAAAAACAATCATATAAAAATTGACAGCTTTTTATACGCTTTCAATAATGGTACAAAAATGAATAAAACTACAATTAAGAATTTTGCAATCTGGGCGAGAAATAAGCTGATTGCAGATGCTCAATACAAAGCAGGGCTCATGGGAATTACAGCCAATGAGATACACCCTGCGTTGCCACAGTCAACAAAGGAAACAGAGTTTTATGATATTGGGACGGCAAAACCATATATGATTACAGGAGAAGCTATCAGGCAGCGCAGAAGTCTTGTAGAGATTATAAATCAAAGGGCAGAAGAGACAAATTATCAGACTGCATACAAGTACATTATAGAAGGTGTGGCTTATACATGGTTTAACCGCCTGATTGCAGTACGATTTATGGAGATTAATGATTATCTGCCATCGCATATTCGTGTGTTGTCCTCTGATCGCGGCAAGATAGAACCCGATTTGGTGAACGCTCCTTTTGATGCGGATTTGCCGTTTACAGAGAATGAGAAACAGGAAATTATTCGATTAAAGAATGAAAATAACTTGGACGAATGTTTTCGCCTGCTGTTTATCAAACAATGCAATGCATTAAATGAAATTCTTCCAACTCTGTTTGAAAAGACAGCAGATTATACAGAGCTTTTGCTGAATATCTCTGTCATTGATAAGGAGGGAGTTGTTTGTCATCTGATAAAGGATATATCAGAAGACGATTTCAACATTGAAAAAGGCGGTCAAGTGGAGATTATTGGCTGGTTGTATCAATATTATAATACAGAACCTAAAAACGAAGCTTTTGCAAAGCGTGGAAAAATTACAAAAGAGGAAATTCCCGCGGTGACACAGCTCTTTACCCCCGATTGGATTGTTCGTTATATGGTGGAGAATAGTCTTGGTCGCTTGTGGGTGGAGGGGCACCCAAATGAGTTGTTAAAATCCAAATGGAAATATTATTTGGAGGAGGCAGAGCAAGAGCCAGAAGTTCAAATAAAATTAGATGAAATACATAAAGCGTATGCAAAATTAAACCCAGAAGAAATTCATTTCATTGACCCTTGTATGGGCAGCGGGCATATCCTTGTGTATGCCTTTGAAGTATTGATGCAGATTTATGAGTCTGCTGGATATTCTCAGAGAGATGCTGCAAGAAGTATTCTGGAAAAGAATCTCTATGGATTAGATATTGACGATAGAGCATACCAGATGGCATATTTTGCGGTTATGATGAAGGCAAGACAGTATAACCGACGGATTCTCTCAGCAGAGACACCTTGTCATGTGTATTCGATACAAGAAAGCAATTCCATTCATAGAAATCAGCTCCCATATTTTGGGGCGGGTTTTAACGAGGAAGAGAAAAATAGTGCTTTGAATCAGATGGACCAGTTACTTGACACACTAAAAGATGCCAAAGAATATGGTTCCATTTTGAATGTGGAGAATTATGATTGGGAACTGCTGAGGAGATTTGTGGAGAGTACAAATGCAGTTGGGCAGTTATCATTAGATGATTTAGGATTAGAACAGACAAAGGAAAAATTGCAAACACTCATTGCGATTGGTGAGACAATGGCAAGAAAATATGAAGTTGTTGTCACAAATCCGCCGTATATGAGTTCAGCAAGTATGGATAAAAAGTTAGCAAAATATGCTGTTAAGAATTATTCTATAGGTAAGGCAGATATGTTTGCCATTTTTATTGAAAAATGTAAAACTATGATTGCCCCGAATAGATATGTTGCAATGATAACACAACAAGCGTGGATGTTTATTACATCATACGAAAAGTTACGAGAGTCTATGAGAAATTTTGAACTAATCAATATGTTACATTTGGGAGCAAGAGCATTTGATGAGATAAGCGGAGAAATAGTACAAACAGTGGCTTTTATATATGCAAATCAAGGTATAGAAAATTATCGAGGATTATTTTGCAAGCTTACTGATGGAAAATCAGAAAAAGAAAAGGAACAACTTTTCTTATCAGGTATGGAACAATATGTGGCGTCGAAAGATAATTTTATATACATACCAGAACAACCATATATATATTGGATGAGTGATAACATGATAAGTGTTTTTAAGAATGGTCTTTTAAAAGAAAGATTATATCCCAAAACAGGAGTTACAACAGGAGATAATGAAATTTTTTTACGATATTGGAGTGAAGTGGATTTTAATAAAATAAATAGAAAATGGTATAAACTAAATAAAGGGGGAAGTTATAGAAAATGGTATGGCAATAATGAATTTGTAATTAATTGGGAGAATCACGGAGAGAAAATAAAATTATTTGAAGGTTCAACTATAAGAAATGAGAATTTTTATTTTAAAGAAGGTGTAACATGGGGAAAGATATGCTCAGGAACTTTTAGCGCAAGATATTCCAAAGATGATAGAATGTTTGATGCCGTAGGATTAACTTGTTTTACGAATAAAGAAATTACATTACAGTATATGCTGGGATATTTATGTTCTAAAGTGGTGGATACTTATGTTAAGATGATGAATCCAACATTAAGTTATACAGTTGGCACAATTTCTAATCTTCCTTTTATATATGACACAAAGTCTGAAGTGAGAATTGTACCATTGGTTGACCGTTGTGTTGAAATAGCGAAAAAAGAATATGATAGCTATGAAATATCATATGATTTTCAGACGCATCCATTTCTAACAATGAACCAGAAATCCTTTGATTCAGACGGTATTACAATAACAACCATCTCAGACAGCTTTGGACTATGGAAGGCATATACAGACATAGCATTTGAAAAATTAAAATATAATGAAGAAGAACTGAATCGAATCTTTATTGATATTTATGGCTTACAAGAGGAATTGACGCCAACTATAGAGGACAGAGACATTACTATCCGCAAAGCAGACTTAGGCAGGGATATCCGCAGCTTTATTTCATATGCAGTTGGTTGTATGTTCGGACGGTATTCTCTCGCAAAAGAAGGATTGATATTTGCAGGAGGTCAGATGACAGAGGTATACCAGTATCATTCAGGATTAATGGATGAGAGTAGTACATTAGATGGAAGATTCCCACTAGATAGTAAGTCTTATTATTATTTGGAAGGCAGCGATTACTTGGTTGATGGAGATAATATTATTCCAATTGCTGATGAAGAATATTTTTCAGATGATATTGTATATCGTTTTGTAGAGTTTGTAAAAATAGTTTATGGCACAGATACATTAGAGGAAAACCTTGAATTTATAGCCAATGCATTAGGAAATAGAGGTAATACGACTAGAGAAACTATTAGAAATTATTTTTTGAAAGATTTTTATACAGATCATGTAAAAATATATCAGAAACGCCCAATATACTGGCTTTTTGACAGTGGTAAACAGAATGGATTTAAGGCGTTAATTTATCTGCATCGTTACAACGCAGATACGATTGGCAATTTGCGTGTTGATTATCTGCATCGTATGCAGATAATTTATGAATCAGAAATTGACCGTATGCAGGATATGATAGAGCACAGCACCAATAGCCGCGAAGTTGGTTCTGCCACAAAGCGAAAGGAAAAATTGCAGAAGCAGTTAAAGGAATGCCATGATTATGATGAAAAGATTGGACATTTGGCACTATCACGAATAGAACTTGATTTGGATGATGGTGTTAAAGTAAACTATGAAAAAGTACAGACTGCAAAAGACGGAAAAAAATATCAAGTATTGGCGAAACTATAACCAATACTTGATATGTTTCCAATATTGAAAAGGGAAAATATATGAAAACAAAAGATTGTATAGAGAATCGTTTAAAGTTATTGGAAGATGAAAAAGCGTCTAATTTATGGAGCGTTTGCAAGGAAATTATAGGAGATGTGGTGGCACATAATAAGCGCATTATTGCGCAGATGAGTAATTATGACATGCATGATGAGACACATAGCGAAAAAGTGCTTGAAATTATAGAGGCTCTGTTAGGGGACCAAATAGAAAAATTAACTTTTTATGAGTTAGTTTTGATTTATATGTCCGCATATCTGCATGACTCTGCTATGGCAATGCCTGATTGGGAATACAATATTTTAAGGGCAGTGGAAGGCACAGAACAACTGCACGATAATACAATTGCATTTTTTATAAGAAACGATTTTAAACCTATTCACAAATATTCTGAGGCATTAAAAATAGTAACTGAGAACAAGAAGAAAATTTTAAATTATGATATTGCGAAAACATATATATTTATACAAGAAAGTGAGGAGAAAGTATTTGATTTTCTTGCGAAACTAATCTGTGAATATGAAGAGTTCCGCAATGGATACATAGAAGATTTAAAACAATTTAAAGATTCTTTTCCTGACTATAATAATATGAGTATAATGATACGAAGTGAATTTATAAGGAACACACATCATCTTAGAGTTGTTGAAAACATAAAGGCACTAAAGAGCAAATTTAGTGCAGTTTTAGGTGATAGATGCGCGCAATATTTTACGGAGGATTTATCAAAGATATGTAAATGTCATGGAGAGGAGCTTAAGGAGTTATTTGATTTAGAGCTGGAACGCAAAGATTGGACAGGAGCAGTTTCCAATATTCAATTTGTTGCAATGCTGTTGCGCTTAGGAGATGTTATTCATTTTAGTGCGGATAGGGCACCGTTATCACTATTTGCTGAGAAACAAATAACAGATGAAATAAGCTTTATACATTGGAAGGCAAAATTTCAAGAATTGACTTATGAAATATATCAAGAAAAGAATAATGTTTGTATAAAATATATAGCGTATTGCAAAGAACCTGACACATATTATTTTATTCAAGACTATTTAGATTGGGTAGATAGAGAAATTGACAACTATTATATTTTAAGAAACCGATGGAATATTGCTTGCCGAAAAGATTTAACAGCCTATGCAATTCCTTTGGAAATGGTAGTAAATCGTCAGGAGATTGAATATGATGAAAACTGTTTTAAGCCAGATAACAATTTGAAATTTGTGATAAATCAAGCAAAAATACTAGATTTATTAACTGGAATTCAATTATATAAAAATAAATATTTATGTTTGAGAGAGGTGTACCAAAATGCACTAGATGCGTCAAAATGTATGCTGGCATACAATAAAAAGAGAAATATTATAGAGAAATTAAAGATTGAATTTGGTATAGCTAAGGAACAAGTTCATGGTGTAGAGAGAAAATATATTTATTGTTTAGATCATGGAACAGGTATGAACTTGGATATTATTAAAAACTGTTTTTTACATATAGGAAATTCTTATTACCAATCAAGAGATTTTGCAAGAAAAAATACAGATTGGGCATATGGTGTGAAGCCAACTTCACAGTTTGGAATAGGCATTTTGTCAGGCTATATGTTGGCAGATAAAATAGGGGTTTCTACGATATATTATGAAGAACCAAACAAGTATTTGAGCTTTGTTCTTGAAGGAATAAGTGAACATTTTTATTATACAAAAACAAGTCAGTTGGATCAGGAACTTTTGGGAAAACATGGCACTATTATTAAGTTGTATTTAAAATCTGAGTTTGAAAAAAATGTGAATGTTAAGTATTTTGAAAAAATGCCATTAGTACTAATGAGATATTCTAACAAAATAAAGGAAATTGTTTGTGATGAAGATATATTAAAGGGAAATTTGTTTTATATTATAAGTAAACAGATTGGGATTGCAACACCAAATATAGAAGTTTATATTAAAGATGAGGATGAAATTTGTAGGGAAATTTATCAGAGTATATCAATTTTTGATGCTAGAAATTATAATGGAATAAGTGATTCTGACGTTAAAATGTTGTGGGATCAATATTATTATCTTGATAACAATTTAAATTTATCTAAAGAATATATTGCAAAGCGTAATATGATAGAAGATTATGTAATAAAAGTGGCAGATGAGAATTTAGAGATATATTCATGTCTGTCGTTACCAAAGAAAAATATTGGAAATGTGGATATAAGACTATTTGATTTCTGTCGTTTTTTAGGAGATAGGATAGGTTGCACTTATGTAGATGGAGTTATGATTAATAATCAAATCAATAGTTTTGATGACACTAGTGACATTAGTGACATTTTAGGGGAAGATATTTTAAGACGTAGCATATTAAATTATTATGGTGTAAATCGACCAGGTTTATCTGTTGATAGGAACTCGATTGTAAAGTGGCCGAATATGGATGAAGAGTTAACGAAATTACGCGAGCAATTTATCGTAGAGATAGAGCGTATAGCAATAGAACATTTAAAAACAGAATCAATAGATTTAGAGAGTACAGAATTATCACTAGTTTTTGAAATATTAATACAAAGATTTCCGACTTTGTCTAGTGATATTATTTGTCTAATCAAGGATACAGATTATTCTAAAGCAAAAATTGATATATTATCCTTGGGAGATAAAAAGATATCAATACAAGATTTGTTTAATGAAAAGTTATTGTCCATTTCAGATGCGAATTTTTTAGAATATCAGGAAGTAACAAGGCAGATTTTAGTAGGAAAAATGATAAATGCAGAAAAAGTGTTTGTAGAGGAAGAAAAAGTGTCTATATTGGGAGGGGATTATACAAAACTTCAATATCCTAAGCATCTCTATAATAATAGGGATTTATCGCTATGCTCCGTTGCAATAAAACCAGATGGGTGGGATGGGAAATATACAGAATACGATTTGGTCAACAGATTTTGGCCAGTCATATCGCCAAATTTATTTTGTCAATTACAAGAAAATGATATGATAAAATTAATAACAGAAAGGTGTAAAACCATAGCATATTTTGAAAGTGGAATATGTGATATTGCAACATTAGATCCAGTCTTGATACACCCTTTTTATGGTATAGGTGCGAAAAGAAATGATTACTTTTTAAAAGTTGATCGTTATGTTGGTGAACTTGCAAGGATAGGTTTTTATGTTGATGAATCTGAAAATATAGATTGTTATGTTGGTGAATTTGAAAATATAGAAAGGGATTTTAAGCTGTATGAATTATCTAATTTTGGTAAGTTGACCAGAGAGAAAAACATAAGTCCAGTGTTGTTCACATTTATAGCACCAAGAAAACTAAATGAACGAGAAGAGGCTCGATTGGCAGAATTGGAAATTGAGGCACAGAATGCACAGTATGTAAAAGGTGTGCGTGAAGGATGGAGTATACTGTTTTTAGGACTCATAGAGAAGTATATTATAGAACCGGGTATTGTAAGCAGGAAACAAATTGTGCAGAAAATTCCTGCAAGCTATAAACAAATAAAACCAGACATTCAATATATTTTTACAGATGGCAGCAGTGTGTTTTAAATTTTGAACAGAATTATGTTATTAAGATTGGTTATTTATATATTAAGTACAGAAAAGTAAGAACGATCTTGAAGCACAAGGGGTATCATTTATTATGGAGATTGTTCTGAAACTTTTTTGCACAGTGAATATACAAGCATATTATTGGAATAACATTTTAAGGCAAGGCGGGGATATGCAATAGAACAATTATATATAAAAAATTTAACAATCAAAAAAGTTAGACACTTAGAGGACATTTCTATTCCACTGTCTGAAAATCAAATGAAACATTTAATTCTGACAGGGAAAAATGGTAGTGGAAAAACGAGTGTAGTTGAGGCTCTAACAGAGTATCTAAATAATGTGTTTACGGACAAATATTTTAATGAAAGAGAGAGCTGGTTAAAAAAAGCGCAAAATGAGTTAGATACCGCTATCCAAATGGAAAAGAAGGAAGCTGAAATAGAAAAATTGCAAAATGAGATTTGTAATAGAGAAAAAGATTTTGCGCAAAGTAGAAGAGGGTTATCTGTTGAGTTCAATCAAAATACTACAGACATTATTATATTGAAAAATAAATACCATTATATTATCGCATATTACAAAGCGGATAGAATTTTTGAGGCAGAACAGCCAAAACATGTGGAAAAAGTGCAGTTAAGAGACGATTATACATTGACGGAATTTCCACGTAGAGAATTTGTAAAGTATTTATTAGATTTAAAGATGACAGAAGCATTAGCAAGAAATAACAAAAAAACAGAGAAAGCAGATGAAATAAAAACGTGGTTTGAAGAACTTGAAAAACTGTTAAGAATGATATTTGCAGATGAGTCAGTGAAGTTAGATTTTGACGAGGAGACTTTTCAATTTCATATTTTGCAGCAAGGAAAAGAACCGTTTGATTTTAATACTTTATCTGGTGGTTATCAGGCAGTGCTTGATATTGTATTAGACATTATGATGCGTATGCAGTATCATACACAGCGCTCGTTTGACTTTCATCTTACAGGAATTGTATTGATTGATGAGATTGAAACACATTTGCATTTGGAATTACAGAAAAATATTTTGCCGTTTTTGACAAAATTTTTCCCCAATATACAATTTATTGTAACATCTCATTCTCCGTTTGTATTAAATAGTATAAAAAATGTTGTCATTTATGATTTGGAAAATAAAATTCTAGTAGAGCATGGACTGGATGATGTGCCATATGATGGTGTTGTGGAAGGGTATTTTAGAGTTGATAAGTTATCTGATATATTAAATCAAAAGTTTACAAAATACAAATATCTAATAACAAAGAAAGCGTTGTCCGATGATGATTTGAGTGAAATTGCAGAATTAGAGTTGTATTTAGATGAAATACCAGACTATCTTGCAATTGATATTGCAACGGAATATCAAAGGTTGAAGCTGGAATTTATGAAGCGGGAGGATATAGATGGTTAAAATAGTACGTTCTTTTCCAGCGCCAGAGTCATTGGTAGAAGAAGCAAAAAAAGTAAATGGAAGGGAATCGAACAAGGAAATATATAAAAGGACAGCATTATTGGTTACAGAAACATTTTCTCTGCAAAATACAGGAATGCGGACATATACCAGCGATGAACGACTGCGATTGCTTCAAAAGGAAATGAATATTTTATATAAACAACTTGAAAAATTACATAAAAATCCAAATTCTAAAATAACTATACGAACTATTTGCAGTCTATTAAAACGTGAGTCTGCATTTGCAGCATTTAAAAGATGTTATGTGCGAGAACATGTTCGCTGATAAAAGACAAAAGCAAAGACATTTATTTGTTTTATCCGCACACAGAAAACGAAATACGATATTCTTTGTGCAACTTTTCAGATTTACTCATTTATGGTATATTATAAAGGAATTATGAGTTTGTTTATTTGTTGAGTGTTGACTACAAAAGATTAAGGAAAACATTATTTTATGGAAGATACTATTATTGCTTTAATAGGATTTGCAGTAGTATGCTTGCCGCTTTTTATACTGCTGTATGCGGCAGTCGTCGTAGGAGCCCGGCAAAAAAGATATATGGCAGAACAGAGGCAGACGAACGCAGATAAGAAACGGATGCACTATTTCATGCAGATTGTAATGAAAGAATTTTATGATAGATATACCTATGTGGCAGGAGACTATTGTATTCCCGTGAGCCGGTATAATAGAAAATTTTTCACGTATATTGTGTGTTTTAATGAGAAAGAAATGGTAGTTGTTTCATATAAAGTGCAGGATGGGACAATTATCTGTAAAAATGTACTGCCGATTGACAAAAGTTGTATAAAAATGAAGTACAAAGTCGTTAACGGAATGGTGAAACTGACCTTCAAACTGGGAACAACAAAAATGTGTGTGAATGTCAGCCCTGTTGTGGAATCAACAGGTGAGGGGGATGCGGCACCCCTTGGGATCTATCAGGAAAATGAGGTGGATTTGTTAATCCAATATTTACTAAACGGTGCATTAGGAGACTCCGAATGAAAAGGACAGGATGGATATTAAAGAGAATATTGACTATGATAGCGATAACTACAGGAGTCAGCATTCTGTTTTTGGAATTGTTGCTTTGCGGTGCAGGGGAGTGGAAAATGCGGTTTGCGGTATTCCGTGAGCCTGTGGGCATATTCTCAACGTCGTGCGATATGGCACAGCTTAAGGAGCTTGATGTTGTCAGTGGTACGGTTTCTGTGTTGTATGGCAGCTATTCATATCAGGGCATCAGCGATTCTGATGTATTGTATCATTATGTTCTTCCAATCAAAAACGACAACATGGTTTATTATATAGGAATCAAGGAGACAAAAGGGAGGGAGAAATTATTCCGCCAGTTATCCGAAAGAACAAATTTTGATGTGAGGATGACACGTATCATAATGGGAAATCCATATGAGATAATAGAAAACGAAAAGGCAGAAGAAGCGAGTAAAGACAGGAAACCGTTCCATGTAGAAGGCTGCCTGCGAAGAATGAATGACTGGCAGTATAATAATTACCTGAATTGGCTTGAGAAAGCGGGCTATTACGGACAGACGCAACAGGGTCAGATTCTGCCTTTTTATATAGATGAAATAAATATAGACGAAAAGAAAGCGGACTGTATCACGGGTTTGGCAGCAACAGTGGCAGGGTGTTTTCTCATTATGGGCAGCGTGGCAGTGATTATCAGATGGAGAATACGGCGCCGCACCCAGACGCATGTAACTATTAATGGAAGGGTATACGCCAAAGGAGAGCTGCAAAGCGTAGATCGCCTGGTAAATGATATTGAACTAATGCAGGCTGTACAGAGACTGAGTAGTATTACAGGTCTTAGTATGACTGAGGCTGAGAAAATTGTCAGGAAATGGGAAAGATATTATTTTTAAGCATGTATGGGGTATAATGGATGAAAATTGACAGACAAAGGGCATCAAGTGCTTTTCAGGAATATACAAATAAATATGATGTAACGGATGAAGAAATAAAGTTAAAGCTATAAACGAGCAAATTTAAAATTTTACTAAAGTTATTCCAAATTTTGGTGGCGTAGTTTTTTTGTGCAATTTTTTATAGTTGCTCCTTTATAGTTTGTAAATTATAAAAATTATGATTTGTAGAATACGAATTGCGCTGTAAATTGGTTTCATATTTAAGGGGACTGTAGGGAAATAACTTATACATCTTATCCTGTGCAATCTGTACAAATTATTTTTCTATAATTTTTTAGGGGGATTTGACATGAAGGATTTAACTCGATTAACAAATTTGCAGTCAAAGGAAGTATACGAAATATTTAATATTGCGGATGAAATCTGTGAAGGAAAATATAAAGATTTGTCAGAACATGGGTAACCTTTGAAAAGGGAATAGCATTGCTTGGCGGTCAAGCAATATTATTTTCCAATGATGCGCTGGATAAAAAAGAAGATTTAAGGGATGTATGTGGTTATTTGGATAATTGGACTGACGTTGTGATTGTGTGGCACAGAGACATACAATTAATTGAAAGAATTGCTCAGCATTCAAAAGTTGCTGTTATCAATGCGATGACTGACAGTAATCATCCTTGTGAGATTTTGTTGAAAATTTTTAGATATCTTAAAAGAGAGGAAATGCTATGACTGAATTAAATCGAAAACAGATAGTAGACAGACTAAATGCAGAGTTTACAGGAGAAATGAGAAAACTGGTTTTTTGGTATGATGACAATGCTGAGTTTATTGAGGATATTGAATCTATGGAACTTGAGAATGCAAAAATATATTGTTTAGAGCCAGACAATCAGTTTTATACCAAATATTTTTTGGAGAAAGTTGATGTAAAAACAAATTATTTGATTTATGCTCCGTTTCCAAAGCCAGCGATAAAGGACAACCATTTGGAAGATACAATGTTGTATTCCAAAAGATTTTTTGCAGACAGGGCATCATTGTTATGCGCTGATTTGGGCATTGAAGAGAAGTATAAGCCAATAGTGGAAAAGTATATTAAATTTTTTGCCAATAAGGACAGAACACAGCGCTTTTATGATTTGGAAATAGAAAACTTTAATGAGGAAAATATTTTGGTTGGGCTGTTGAGTGTTCTATGTAAGACAAGAATCTGCTCCTTTGAGGAAGTTTTGCGAATCGTTATTTTGGAGAAACATATTGAAGAAAATAAGTATTTAATGGAAATGAAGAAGTATGAACTTCTTGAAACATTTTGGAGGTTTTGTGAACAACAGTTTGGATATGTTGATGCAAAGCCGACATTAGAAAGACTGGTACAAACCTTATTTGTGACATATACAGCCCGGTATATTCAAGGGGAAGCTCCAAAAGCGTGGCGAAATTTGATTTCTATGAAGCAGGGAAATATTGTTGCATTTCTGGATAATTTGATGAACAATATGCTTTACAGAGAGGGTTATGAACGATTGTCTATTGATGTGGCTTGCAGATTAAAGGTAGCGGAGAATTTGGCAAAATACGAGCCAGATGAGATTGTACATTGTGATACTTTTTCGTATTTTGATGAGACGATTTTAAGATGGATGGTAAATCGGCTAATATCAGAAGATATTGGAGCAAAGCTTGATGAGATAGGATTCTGCCAGCTCTGTGATATGCGTTCCAAGATGCATTTTGGAGCGAAGCACAAAGATGCGTATGCAATGTTAAAAAATGCCTATGTTATTGTAAAGGCTGCAAACGATAGCAGCAATGTTGGTATAAAGACCGTTGTGGAGAAATATCAGCAGGAGGATTATCTGATAGATTTTGCTTATCGAAAATTTTATTATTATTATGACCAGATGAAGGATATTGGACTTTATGAGCAGCTTCAAACACTTATTGAACATATATACACAAATGAATACTTAAACAATTTGCTTCCAAGATGGAATCAGGCGTTATTAAAAGAAGAGGGGCTTTTTATTCTGCCGCTCCAAAGAAATTTTTATAATCGCTTTGTGGGTCAGACAAAAGAGAAAACAGTTGTTCTTATCTCTGATGCAATGCGTTATGAGGTTGGATGGGAGTTGTTTCAGAGGTTGAAAGAAGATCTGAGATGTACTGTGAAATTGTCAGCAATGATGGGGGTATTGCCATCTTATACAAGGCTTGGAATGGCAGCTTTATTACCGCATAAGTCTCTGGTGATGAAAGATGACTATGAGGTTTATGCAGATGATGTGTTATGCAATAACTTAGCAGGACGGCAGATGGTGTTGCAAAAGCATTGTAAGGATTCTGTATGTGTGCAATTTGACGATATTAAGAAGTTAAAGATTGCAGCGCTTAGAGAGATATTTACAGGCAAGCAAGTTGTATATATTTACCATAATCAGATAGATGCCAGAGGAGATAAAGCAAATACAGAAGATGAGGTATTTCATGCCTGTGAAGATGCCATCTGTGAAGTGATGGAGCTGATACATAGAATTTCTACAAATGCAAACACCTATCGTTTTCTTGTGACAGCAGATCATGGTTTTCTGTACAAGAGAGATAAACTTGATGAGAGTGACAAAATTGAAGGTGTAAATAGCAAGGGGGAAAAAATCAAACCTTGGATAAATCGCCGCTTTATTATCTCCAAAGAAACAATCAAAGATAATGGAGTGGAGAATATTAGTTTGGAAACTGTTCTTGGATATAAGGAAGATAAGGTGGTAACAGTTCCTGTCAGCAGCAATGTGTTCAAGGTCGCAGGAGGCGGGCAAAACTATGTACATGGAGGCTCTTCTCCACAGGAAATGATTGTGCCTGTGCTGGATGTGAAGATGGAGCGCGGTCATATAGAAAAAACACCCGTGCGAATCAGCCTTGTAAGTATTATACAAAAAATTACAAATTTGGTTATGAGTTTGGATTTTATTCAAGTTGAACCTGTGAGTGATACAGCAAAGGAGATGGCTTATCGAATGGTATTTCTGTCCGAGGAAGGTGAGCGCATTTCTAATGAAAATATTTATTTGGCGGACAGTCGGGAATTGGATTCTGCCAGAAGAATGTTTCGTGTGCGATTTCATTTTAAAAATCAGAAGTACGATAGAAGTAAGCAATATTATTTGGTGGTGACAGATGATAAAACGGGAATAGAGCAGTTTAGACATCCTGTGGTTGTTGATATTACATCTATGGAAAATTAGGGATTGAAAATAAAAACAGCATTGAAAATTGTTTTACAGTTTTCAATGCTGTTTTTGTATGCCGGTGGCCGGACTTGAACCGGCACGAGGTTGCCCCCGGCAGATTTTGAGTCTGCTGCGTCTGCCATTCCGCCACACCGGCGTTTTCAATAATATATCATAACGACAAAAAATATAATATCATAATTTGGCGGAATAGGCAAGTAAAAAATGAAAAAAATTTAAAATTTTTTGTTAAAGTTCAGCTCAGGATTTTGCATTTGCTGCAAAGTCCGTGAAACAGTGTTGTGGTTGAGAAGCATCAAGCCACCACGAAGTGGTTTTGCATAGCTTGATGCATGTAACAGGAAGCCGAAGGCTTATAAATCAGCACCGTGGTCAATAACGATAATTTGCCCTGTAATGGCAGAGGATTCATCACCTGCTAGGAACAAGATTGCATTGGCAACTTCCTCAGGCATACAAACAGGCAGAGACAAATCAGCATGTTTTGCCATTGCGCCCATCATATCTGGGTCAAGGTTTTCTTTCTTCATGCCCATTGTCATTGGTGTCACAACACTTCCGGGACAAAGAGCATTACAGCGCACATTAACATTGGCACAGCGCATCGCAATATTTTTTGTCATGCCAATGACTGCGGCCTTACTTGCCACATAAGCGACACCGCCGCCGCCTGTATAGCCTGCAACGCTGGAAACATTTACAATAGAGCCAGCTTTTTTCTCAACCATAATCTTTGCCGCCTCTCTTGTCATGTAAAGCGTTCCTTTTGTATTGATATCGATCAGTGTGTCAATTGTCTGGTCAGTTACTTTTTCAATCGCTTCAATACCGCTGTCAACAACACCAGCATTATTAACTAAAATATCAATCGTGCCAAAAGTTTCCAATGTTTTAGCAATGACTGCGCTGCATTGCGCCTTGTCAGAGATATCGCAAGGAACAGCCAGCGCCTCTCCGCCAGCAGCTTTAATTTTATTAGCTACTGCCTCAAGCTGTTCTACGCGTCGTGCAGAGATAACAACCTTCGCGCCTTCCTTTGCAAAAAGTTCTGCTGCGCAGGCTCCAATGCCAGAGTTCCCTCCTGTTATTACAGCAACTTTTCCGTCTAATCTTCCCATGTTTTTCCTCCTTGTTTTTCATAGTGCTTCTTGAATCTTTTTTGAATCTGCCTTTATATCAAATTTCTTTCATATACACAGACGAAATCAATATATGCGCTACAAACGCCTTATAAATTTGTGTATTAAAAAATCTTGCAAAATTAGATACAAAAAGATTTTGAGAGCTTACGAATCGGTTATTCGTTTTGGTGATACAGTTTCGTTATTGTTTTTCCTGTGCTGCCAAAAAGGTATTACAGATAGTTTGATTATACCACAAGTATATGGAAAATAAAAACAAATTTTGTTGCTTTTCGCAGGCTAGGAATGCGTATTGGCAACAGTTCAGACAGGACTTTGCACTGTGCTGTCAAGTTGGTAAGAAAATATCCATATAGCAAGTAAAAATCCGTGAGAACATAATTGAGAAGTGAGGGCGATAAATATCACTACAATAAAAAAGTCAGAATATTACCAAGTTAATAAAGTAAAAATGAAATATATTACAAAGCGTAAAGAGTAGTATTCTATATTCGTAGAAAATTTGGAAGAATTTGGAATGGACTAAGTCTGTGTATTTGGTTGCCTTTTTGTCCTTATTTATTTAAAATAAGGACAAAAAATAATTTGCCAACAATAATAAAATTATCACAAAAAGAGAGATGTGTATAGATCTAAATTAAAAAAGTTTTAAAAAAGTTCTATACATGCTCTTTTTTGCTTTAAATCAGGGTGAACATACATATTCATTGTAGTATTAATGTTGGAATGTCCTAGTAGTTCACTAACGCATTTATAATCTGCTCCTTTTTGAATTAGTCTTGTTGCAAAGCTGTGGCGAAGGGAATGAAAATTTAGGTATGAGATATTGTGTTTTATTAGAAAACGCTCATAAAATCTTCTGTATGTCCGCGGCTCCATAAATGCAGGGCTGTTTGTCAATACATATCCTTGCGTATTAATATTGGGCAGAGATTTCATTGTCTCGTGCAGTTTTTTGGGAAGTGGAATTCTTCGAGCAGATTTTGCAGTCTTGGGGATTCCTACAATGATTTTTGTGGTTGGCTGCATATCTTTTTGATAGACACGCTGTAAAGTATTCTGTATGGTGATAATTTTCTGAACGCAGTCAATATCGCTCCAATGCAAGGCGCACAGTTCGCCAATCCGCATGCCAGTAATTAAACTTAAAAGAATACCAAAGGACTTAAAAGACAAATCTGAAGCCACCGCCTCAATAATTGCATCTTGCTCCTCATCTGTAAAAACTTTATTTTTGCTGCTTTGCATTTCAGGAATGTAGGAAATTTCTAATTCAAATGGAGAAAGCATATTCTTTTTTGCCCCATATTTTAAAATTTGTTTAATTAACATTACTAGATTTGAGATGGTTGATTTTTTGATGGTCTTATGCTCTGCATTGTCGCCAGTCTGCCATGCATAGACTTTTTTCTGTATGAATTCCTCATTTAAGTCATTTATTTCCATGTTACCCAAAGCGGGGAGGATATAATTTTGTAGCTCAAAAGCATAGTAAGCGCTGGTGGATTCTTTAATGTAGTTTTTCTTGTTTTCAAACCATTCCCATGCCAAACATTCAAACTTCATAGTGAACACTCCTTTCTGTCTTTATTTTAAATAAATAAGGATGAGAATGCAACCATATATGGCACAAAGGAAGAGATTTATGACGGATATAAAATATGCAGTGGTTATCACAACGTACAATAGGGAAGAACTATTACGGGAATGTGTGGACCATGTGCAACATCAAACAATTCCTCCAGACAGTATCATTATTGTAAACAATGCATCGACAGATGGCACAGAACTCTATTTGAAAACATTGAGTGAACAGGACAAAACAGTTAATATTATAAACCTTTTAGAGAATACAGGCGGTGCAGGTGGATTTGCTGTAGGTATAGAGCGTGCAGCAAAAACTGCCACAACGTGGATGTTGGCAATTGATGATGATGCTGTTATTGCCATTGATTATATGGAGAAAATTTTTGCGGTGGCACAGCAGAATCCCACATATCGGGCATTTGCCGGTGCAGTGACAGTGAATGGCAAAATTGATACCTGT
The DNA here is from genome assembly GCA_014239155.1 of Lachnospiraceae bacterium. Taxonomy (GTDB): domain Bacteria; phylum Bacillota; class Clostridia; order Lachnospirales; family Lachnospiraceae; genus COE1. The sequence continues at coordinate 206,691 of JAAZZQ010000060.1, forward strand.
CATAGAAGAAAGTTGACCGGAATTGGTCTAATGTCAAAAAATTGCAAAGAGCAGGCGTACACACAGCCTTGCTTTACCTGCGATATTGCATCGTTCTGTGGAATGGTGGTGGACTTATCTCTTGTGCGTCAGATAGGTCTGCCACATGCAGAATATTTTATTTGGTATGACGATACAGAATATTCTTTGCGTATTCATAGACACAGTTGCTTTCTTGTAGTGCCGCAGGCAGTGCTTCTTCATAAGATTGCGCAGATTAGAAAAGCATTGCAGTATATTGAAGACAAAATAATCTGGGAACAGAAAAATATGGACAGCAGTTGCAAGCTTGAGGCAATGTCTCTAAAAAAACAGCAAAGAGACTTAGGGGTTAGGGTGTTTTATGAGTTTGTTGAAATTATGCCAAGACAAATTCTGATAGAAGGGTGTATCAAAGGAGATTTACAACAATTTTCAGATATAAATTTAATTTTGAAAGTTAGAAATATAGATATTTGCTTAGAAGCGCTTCGGGCGACATCTTTGGAGAGAGAGCAGTTTCGATTTCGGTTTTGTATTAAGCGGGATTTGTTGCCAGAGAAGGCAGATTTGCAGGTGTGCTGTCGTTTGCAAAATACAGATATCACACTCCAACAGATCTGGTTTGGAAAATTTTTTCCATTGACCAATCAGTTCAAAAGCAGTTACCTCTATGAAGCTGGAATTTTGCTGACATATCGCGACAACATGCTTTGTCTTTTAAAGTCCGTCAGAAAAGGAACGCTTATGGCATATGAGAAAAATTTTCAGAGAGAAATGCTGTTAAAGCGAGATAAAAAAGTTTTTCGAGGTTGGATTGCGCGAACAATTTACCAGATTTTAAGTCCGTTAAAAAGAAAAGAACTTTGGCTGATCAGTGACAGATTGATGAAAGCAGACGACAATGGAGAGGCGTTTTTTACTTATATGAATACAGAAGGAAAAAATGTAGATATCCGCACTTATTTTGTACTAGAAAAAGCTTCCACAGATTATAAACGGCTAAAGAAGATTGGTCGAGTGGTGCCATATCATTCAACAAGACACAAGATTTTGTCGCTTTTATGTGATAAAAAGATATCATCTCAGGCAGATGAATATGTATATAACCGATTTTTCGACTTGTCTTATCTATATGGTGATATACAGCATAAACAAAAGTTTGTCTTTTTGCAGCATGGTGTGACAAAAGATGACTCTAGCACATGGCTTAAAAAAACAGATACCAATATTAGCCTGTTTGTGACAGCGACCAATCGAGAATATGAGTCCATATTGGAGTATGCATATGGTTATGATAAAAGACAGGTAATCTGTACTGGGTTTCCTAGATATGATTATCTGTATAATGATTCTCGCAAGAAAAATAAAATTACCTTTATGCCTACATGGAGGTTGTATTTGACAAGTGGTTTCGATGACAGAACAGATATGCGTGGATTGACAAAAGGGTTTGCTGACAGTGCATATTGCAGAATGTATCATCAGGTATTTTCAAGCAGCAAACTGTTTGAGGCAGCAGACAGATATCATTATCAGATTCGGCTAATGCTTCACCCTGCCATGCCAAGGGAATGTATCTCTTATTTTCATTGTGCTGGACAAATGGAGATTTTGGATAGAAACACAAGATATAGAACATTGTATGCGGATTCTAGTTTGATTGTCACAGATTATTCGTCAGCAGTGTTTGATTTTGCATATTTAAGAAAGCCCATCTTGTATTATCAGCAGGATGCGGAAGAGTTTTTTTCTGGCAGACATGTATGCCGCAAAGGGTATTTTGATTATGAAAAGGATGGCTTTGGCGAAGTGGAGTACACAGCAGATGCACTGATAGACCGCATGATTGAATATATGAAAAATAGGTGTCAGTTAAAAGAGTGTTATCGGGAACGAATAGAGAGAGTATTTCGCTATTCGGACCAAAAGAACTGCCAAAGGGTTTACGACGAAATAAAAAAATTATAGGAATACGGGGATTGGATTGTTATGGAAGAAACAAAGGAATACAAATATAAGGTGTCCATTGTGACAGCGGTATATAATGTTGCGGATTATCTGACAGAGATGATAGAAAGTATTATTGCACAGAATATTGGATTTGAGTATGTACAGCTTATATTGGTAGATGATGGTTCACAGGATAGTTCTGGAGAGATTTGTGATCAGTATGCGGCACAATATCCAGATAATATTGTAGCGATACACAAAGAAAATGGCGGTGTATCATCTGCGAGGAATGAGGGGTTAAAGTATATTGAAGGAGAGTATGTCAATTTTACAGATGCGGATGATAAACTATATTTCAATGCATTGGATAAAATGTACACTTATTTAAAAAGTAACGAAGAATGGATAGATTTAGTGGCAATACGAACAGATTTTATAGGGGCAAAAAAAGGAGGTCATCCATTAAATTATAGATTTAAGAAAACTAGATTGGTTGATTTGAGGAAGGAACACACATGTATTCACCTTGCAATTAACAGTGTGTTAATAAAGAGTACGTGTTTTGAAAACAGAAGGTTCGATACGGGTTTGTCATATGCAGAGGATGCACAGCTTGTAGTGGATATATTGTTAGAAAAGATGCGTTATGGACTTGTAAGGGGGACTTGTTATCTATATAGAAAACGTTTAACGGAAGATTCAGCGCTTGATTTGGGAAGGAATAAAGCAGCCTATTATATTCCATATATGGAGAGATTTATACTATATTCTCTTAAAAATGCATTGAGCAAAAGAAATTATATTCCTCAATTTGTTCAATATACATGTATGTACGATTTACAATGGCGCTTAAATAAAGATCCATTGGTGAATCCAGGGGTGCTATCGGAAGAAGAGACACAAAGGTATAAGGAGCTAATTACACAGACACTACAGTGTATTGATAATAAAATAATACTGGAACAAAAAAATATTGGAAACAACTATAAAATAGCATTATTGCTGTTTAAGGAGGACAATAAGAAAAAAGTCGAATTAGTTCCCTGTCCTAACGATTATAAAGTTTGTATAGAAGATATTTCGTCAGCTTATGCGAGTTCTTATACAATGATTTTTGAATTTGCGGAAATTTTACCGCAAGAAATATTGATTGAAGGATATATTCGATACTTTGCAGAACTAGATAATATTGAAGTGATTTTAAAAGAAAAAAATCCAGAGACATCTATTGAATTTCAGGCAGAACTTATAGAACGCGAAGAAAAACAGACACTTTGTATGGATGAAGTGATAACTAAGGCGAAAGGCTTTAAATTTCGGATTTGCCGTGATGAGATTCCAGATTCTTTGAATTTGTTGTTGTATATACGCTATCGAGGAAATGATATAAAATGCAGTAATGTGTTATTTGGTAAATTTTTCCCAATTTCGACAAAACTAAAAAATAGTTATTTCTATCAGGAAGGAATGATTTTGGCATATGCGGGAAAGATGCTAAAATTATGCAGTTGCCCAAATAAAAAAATAGCAAAAGAATGGGAAAAGAGGTTTCAAAAAGAGATATTTTCTAAGAAAAATAAGATGATCCGTAGAGGCTGGATTGCCAGAAATATTTATCTTGTATTAAAACAATTTAAAAAGAAGGAGCTGTGGCTTATTAGCGATAGATTGACCAAAGCAGATGATAATGGAGAGGCATTTTTCACTTATATGAATACCATTGGAAAGAATGAAGACATTGATACTTATTTTGTACTTGACAAAGGTTCGGAGGATTATGAACGATTGCGAAGTATAGGAAAGGTAGTTCCTTTTCATTCTACAAAACATAAGATCTTATCCTTGCTATGCGACAAAATAATTTCATCACAAGGAGAGGATTATGTTTTTAATCGTTTTTACGATATGTCATATTTATACAAAGATATACAGCACCATCAAAAGTTTATATTTTTGCAACATGGGGTTACAAAAGATAATTTGAGTCAATGGTTAACAAAAGCAAATAAAAATATAAGTTTGTTTGTTACTGTTACAAATATGGAATATCAATCTATTTTAGATTATGCATATTATTATGATGAAAAGCAAGTTAAATGTATAGGTTTTCCCAGATACGATTATTTGTATGATAATTCTAAAGACCAAAATATAATTACTTTTATGCCTACTTGGCGCGCTTACTTAGTAGGAAAAATTGATGTAAAAACGGATTCTCGAAAATTAAAAAGCGGATTTGAAAACAGTGCTTATTGCAAAATGTATCAAATGGTATTTTCGGATAGTAGACTATATCAAACAGCAGAAAAATATCATTATCAAATTCGGTTGATGTTACATCCAACAATGCCGCGTGAGTGCATTGAATATTTTGGCTGTAATGATTGTATTGAAATACTTGATAGGAATACGCGCTATCGAGATTTATTTGCAGATTCAAAATTAATTATTACTGATTATTCTTCCGCGGTATTTGATTTTGCATATCTTCGCAAACCAGTTCTGTATTATCAGCAGGATGCAGAAGAATTTTTTTCGGGAAAACATACTTATGACAAAGGATATTTTGACTATGAAAGAGATGGATTTGGAGAGGTAGAATATACAGCGGAAAACTTGATAAATCGAATAATTGAATATATGGAAAATGGATGTCAGTTGAAGGTGCAATACCAAGAACGGATTGAAAAAACATTTCCATATAACGATAAAGAAAATTGCAGGCGGGTTTATGAGGAGATTATAAAGCTCTCTTAGGAGTATAAGTAAAGGGGAGAATGAAGTGTGCACAAAAGACAATCTAATTAAAATATTTCATGTTTTTTTCTTTGGCATATTCTATTATTTACTAATTCTAGCAATTGGAAATATGAATTTGCAGTCACCGCTCAGTGCATTAGCGATTGTTCCAATTGTTCTATTATTATATTATGCTGCAAAAACTGGGAGATTTACTGTTGTAAATTCTGTCAGAACATGGTATGTATTGCAGATGGCATCTAGTATGGTTATGCTAATAATCGCCTTTCAGTTGGAAGTTGACACAACATGGGATTGGGGAAGACTGATTCTCACATCGTACAATTATGCAACGACAGGTGTAATTGACCATCTGGAATATTTTATTCGATATCCGCAACAGCAATTTTGGCTAACTTGTCTGATTATACTCTTTAAAATTATCTCAAAATGTACTGGCAGTACAACATTTTTTGTTTATAAAGCGGCTTCTATGGCAGTGAGCGTGTTGATTGTTCAGGTAAGTATCAACATAATTTACAGGACGGCAAAATTAATTTGGAATGAACAAAGAGCGTTTTGGGTAGGAATAGCAGCATTATTATATATTCCTTTTTATCAATACGCATTATTTTTATACAATGATACACCTGGGGCATGTGGAGCAGCACTATTAATATATTGCTATATAAAATTATGTCAAGAACCAAAATCCCATAAAAAGATGTTTTGGGCAGCAACCATTGGCGTACTGGGAGCTTTTGTATTGCATATAAAAATTATTACTTTTATTGTGTTTATCGCACTTATGATAAATGGACTTCTGAAAAATAGGATAAAAACTATTGTTATGTTGGGTGTGATAATTGTATTCTTTTTTATTATAGGTTATCAGTTGATGGAGATTCCTGTCAGAACAGTTTTCAAAATTGAAGAGAGTGAGGTCAACCGATATGAATTTCCAAACACGCATTATATTATGATGATGCTAAATACGAACGGTGGATTTAAGCAAGAAGATGTGGATTATACATGGAGTTTTGATTCTTACGAGAAGAAAAAAGAAGCGAATATACAAAGGATAAAAGAACGATTATCAGAGAGAGGGGTTTTGGGAACAATAAAACATATTTTATATACAAAACAACTTAGGACATGGGCAGATAGTTGTATTGCAGGAGATAATTATGTGAGCAGGACCCCTATTTATGAAAATTCCTTTAGCCAGCGCTTATTTTCCATCAATGGGGATTGGCATTGGGTTTGTTTGTTATGTACATGGATAGTACATATTATGTTGCTTACAGGAATGTTATTGTCAGCAGCATTATCTTTTCAGAAAAAAGCGGACGAACAAAAAATGCTTGTTGGACGGATTGCAGCTTTTGGGTTATTTTTGTTTCTCTCTATATGGGAGTGCAATCCAAGATATTTGTTTACAATGATGCCAATAATGATTCTAGTGGCAGCAGATGGTATTTTTTTATTGTTAGATAGAATGACAGAAAATGAAAAAGAAACACTTGTTTATCAAGTTGATACCTCGGGGGGGGTATTGGTGGAGGCAGTATGAAAGCAACCACATTAAAGAGAAGTTTTGGAGTCGATATCTCCCTAGCGATAAAAGGGATTGCCATTGCAATGATGCTTTTTCATCATCTGTTTCGGAATGGGTTAGGAGCTCATGAACAATATAATATTGTATATTTTCCTTTTCCAGAAACAAATATGCGAAATATTGCCACAGTGTTCAAAATCTGTGTTGCGCTGTTTACATTCATCAGTGGATATGGTCTATATCTAAATTATAAAAAAACTGACTTATCTGATTCCCAATGGGTATTGCGGAGGATTGCCAAATTATTGTCTTCCTATTGGTTTGTAGTGATACTCTGTTGGGGAATCCTAAGCATTTTAAATGGATATCCACAAAAACAGTATTTTGGAGATGGACTCTACCAAGGGATTACAAATATGGTCGTAGAATTTTTTGGCTGTGCAAATCTATTTAGAACGCCAACAATAAATGACGTTTGGTGGTATATGAGTGCGGCAGTCATCTACATTGTAGTGCTGCCTTTTATAGTGGCACAGGAGGACAAACTTTTGCTGTTATTGTTTGTAATTACAATATTACCTAGGATTTTGGGCGTTGGATATCAAGGTGGAACATCAGCGTATTCCTTTTTGTTTATGTTCTTGCTGGGAATGTTTTGCGCAAAATATGATTTGGTGAATAAATGGTTGAACTATAAACAGGAAAGGATTTTTTTAAAATTTTTGTTGGAATTGGTTCTTATTGTTATTGGATATAAATTTTATAGAAAAATTCCGTTGAAACTGTTTTGGGAATATCATTTTGGATTGTATCCGCTTTTAATAATTTTGTTTGCAGTAGAATTTATATGTTTTCTGCCAGTTATAGGAAAAGCATTTTCCTTTTTGGGAAAACATTCCGCGAATATTTTCTACATTCATTCGTTTTTTATAATGTTTTCAGGATTTATTTATGAATTACGTTATTTTGGGCTTTCCTATATTGTGCTGATGGGAATTTCATTAGGAGGTTCTGTTTTTATAGAAGCATTAAAAAAGGCATCTGGATATTATAAAAAAATGATACGAAGAGGTTTGAGATGATTCAAGCAATAGCGATTTTATATTGGCTTTTGTAAAATTCTAATTTATATTATGTGCCATATTTATTCATTGGAATTCGTATTATGTATAGTTTTACAATGTGGAAAGATGTGATGTTTGGCGGTTTTGTATTATTTTTTATAAAGATATAAGGACAATCTATATACTTATTATGTTGTTTCTAAATTTGTAAAAACATATACTTTTTCGGTGCATCATATACGCAGTAAAGATTTCAATATAATGTATCTCTTTTATAGCTTGTAGTAATTTATAGCTATAGGATAACATTATTATTGAAGTCTTTTTATTTTAACTGGGTAAACTGGCTAAGCTAATAATAAAAGCAAGTCGAAAAGAATTTTGACATATCAAAAAAACCAAATTGTTTTCTATGAAAATAATCTATTCTTTTCTAATGGTTTTTATAATTACTATTAGCTATTTTAAATAGAAAAGAAAACAGGACTATTTAAAAGTGCATTTGGGTAATATAAATAGATTCGTATTATTGTAAATTATTATTGAATATTATTTTTATTTTCTCAGAATATAACCATCTGGGAAAAAATTTTTATTACATTTTTTTCTTTTTGATTAATTAGTATAATTTTACCATAAATTTTTTAATACTGCAACCTTTTAAGATAAAAGATCACTTAGCATTTTTAACAAAATTTATGAAAAGCTCTAAAAATACGCAAAAAAATTTATGAAAAAGGGTAGTCAATTTAAAAATTTAGACCGAAAATTAAATAATTATAATATATATGGTCAAATTCATGGTCAAAAAATAAAGATATTAGAAAACACGAAAGAGAAGGAGAAAATAATGGGAAGACACGGAGAAAATATCAGGAAACGCAAAGATGGGAGATGGGAAGCTCGCTACATGGTATATGATACCCAGAAAGGAAAAAAAATTGGAAAATCCGTATATGGACATACTTATGATGAAGTAAAAAGGAAACGTGCTAACATCATATATCTGCTAAAAAATTCGTCTAAAAAAACAGACTCAAATGCAGAAAAGCAAGAAAAGAACTCATTGAAAGACGTTTTATTTAAAACAGTTGCTGAACAATGGTTAGTTACAACAAAGGCAGATGACAACTTAAAGCCATCAACCCTTGAAAAATATAGTGTAATTTATCACACTCATCTTAAAGAGGTATTTGGTGAAACAAGCTTGGATACATTGACAGAATCTTTTGTAAAAGAAAAGATTTCAAACCACCTAGCTACAGTTATGCTGGCATGTAATACGCAAAAAGGAATTTATTGTGTATTAAATCAGATTTTGAAATATGCTTCTACGCGTTATCCTATTATACTACCTTCTATAAAAAGACCATCTTTTAATAAGTATCAGAAACCAGTGAAAATATTTACAGAAGCAGAACAATCAAAGTTGCTTATAGCACTTTATTATCAAACTGATATTTTTAAGATGGCAATGTTGTTGTGTATGTTTGCAGGTTTGCGTATAGGAGAAACTTGTTCTCTAAAATGGTCAGATATTGATTCGGATAATAAAATACTTACCATAAAAAGAACAGTGCAGCGGTTATATGTAGAGGGCTTCAAAACAAAAACTGCATTGGTGGAGACTGTACCTAAAAGTATCCATTCTATGCGTGAAATTCCTTTGCCAAATTCTATTATAAAGTTACTCTTAGATTTTCAAAATGATAAAGAATATATATTTGGCGGTGATAAGCCACTTGACCCCAAAACAATGAGAAATCATTACAAGAAAATTCTTAAAGAAGTAGGCATTACTTATAAAACTTTTCATACATTGCGTCATACTTATGCCACAAATTGCGTTGAAGGTGGTGTAGATACAAAATCTTTATGCGAATTGCTAGGACATTCTAGTGTCAAGATTACACTAAATTATTATATGCATCCATCAATTGATACCAAACGCAGATATGTTGATAAACTATATGATTTTTATGAAAAAATTCGTGGTCAGAATGAGGGTAAAGCAAGTTAGTTTTTTTAATAATTTCTGGAATTTTAATTATTTTTTCCCAGATGGTTATATTCTGAGAAATTTTATTATATCAAACTCATAAAACAGTATATCAACAATAAAAATAAAAGAGTGTAAAAGGAAGTAAGGAATGCCTAAAAAGGGAACAAGGGCGAAACTGTTGGTCAGTGATGACAAAAAAGTATGTAAAGCCATACATCAGTATAGCAAGGGGAAAATCAGCAGTGAAAATATGGATGTACTCATGGAAATAGGACATGGGTGTATGGTGACAAAAAATTATATATATCAAAGATATGGAGGTATTAAAAGCCTTGAAAAGTTATATCCTGGCTATGTTATAGAAGCAGAGGTAAGGGAAGCAGGATTTCGAGAAAAAATAGGGCTTCCAAGTGTGTATTTTTCCGCAGCTATGGATAGAGCACTAGGAGATATTAGAATTATGTGGGCACAAGTGAAAAGTGGAATTAATGATGCAGCCAGCAAAAATGAAAGATTTTCACCGGAAGATAGGCATTATATTCGTTTTGCAATTAAAGTAAGCGGATGCTTTGAAAATATACTAAATGGAAAACCAGTGTCAGTGCCAAAGGAGATGCAGCCTAGATATAATAAAATTTTAATGGAACTTGGTGAGGAAAGCGAGCAGCGTGTCAGAGATCTCAATAGATTTGTATGTAGACAAGCTAGAAAGAGATTACGCAAGCAACATACAGATAATGAAACATATTTTGCCGTAAAAATGAAAGGGTACAAATATGGGGAGTTAGACGGAAAACATGGAATATTTCTTACGACAAAAGTGAGCAGGAAAAGAATGTTTATACCACTGACTGACACAAACGTATATGACAGGACGCTCGACATAAAATTAAACACACAAAAGAGAAGCATAGAAATAATTGTACCACTTTTTGTAAATGTAAAACAACATGAAGACTATACAAATGAAATAGGTATTTCACTTGGTTTGTGGAATATGATTACGACAAGCACTGGAAATGTATACGGAAGTGAATTTGGAAAAATGCAAAATGAAATTTCCATGTATGTACTGAAGGAAATGAGTCAAAACGGAAAAGTAAAAACATCTGATACAAAAAAATATATAGCACATAAGGCAAAAATGGATGCAGCACTTAAAAACTATGTGAATATGGAGATAAATAGAATGCTAGGAAATGAAAAAACCAAAGTAGTTTATATGGCAAAGCTTCCACGTAATCCCGGTATGTCTATGAAAGGGACAGGTGATACTTATTTCCTTAGAATGTGGAAGAAGGGGTTTGTGACTGAAAGGATACAGTGGAAATGTCGAGAGAACGATATCAGACTTATAGAAGTGGTTGGAAAGGGAATTGGTACAGATTGTAGTGTTTGTGGGCAGAAGGGGTATATCGAAGATGAAAACTTTAAATGTCCAGTCTGTGGTTTTAATGAAAATAAAAAGGTAAATGGAGCAAGAAATGCTCTGAATAGAGGGAAAACAGGAAAACAACTTAACAAGAAATTGCCATAGAACAAATACAAGGAGATTACACAAAAAAATAAATGGTCAAACGATACATCTGGAAGATAAACCGATTGGAAAGTCTGGTTTTACTGCAAGTAGATTTGCGTTAGCAAAAACAATGCAGACTGTGGCAGATGGTATCTTGATATAAAAAATTAAAAGGCATTGGGGATATACAAAAACAGGTATGCCTGTGTCTTGTGAACTTAGATTTTCAATAGATAAAATTAAGAGTAGCAGGACACGAAGCTGAATCAATTGATTTGGTACCACTTTGAAAGGTGGCTGTGGTTCCCTATTTATCCACTGCATAGCGCATAGCGCTCAAATGCTGTGCGCGGATATTGCAGGAATGATTTATTAGGAAGTTAAGAGCATGTAGAAAGGTAACAATTGTTATTAGATGATAGAAGAATCCGTAGAGGGGAAGAGCTTATGAGGAAATCGCAGAAGAAAGAAATACTTGATATTTTAAATAGTCTGCAAAAGGCTCATGAAGAAATAAGACAAGCACTGACAGGGCAAAATCATATGCTTGCTCAAAATATGCTTACGCAATGCCAGACAGCAGCAGTATCTCTTGGAGAGACAATTGAGAGATTGGAAGGTGAGGGACATATTACAGTGTCCTTTTTTGAAGAATACTGCGAACTGCTGTTTAAAATTTATGAGGATATCAATAAGGGAAATATAAATAAAAACAAAGATTATAAGATGTTGCGCAAGCAACTTGTAAAAATAGAGAACAGTATAAAGAATGATATTGTTGTAAAAAAAGAGATTGTATTTTTTCCTTACAAAGCGTCTATGTGGGACAGCTTAGAGAGTATTTATTTTGCGGTAAAGGCAGATCTGGACTGCAATGCATATTGTGTTCCAATTCCTTATTACGATTTGTGTCCAGATCATAGTCTTGGTCAGATGCATTATGAGGGATATAACTATCCAAAAAATATAGAGATTATCGACTGGCAAAAATATGATTTTGAGAATAGAAAACCAGATATTATCTACATACACAATCCTTATGACGACTGGAATCTCGTCACAAGTATTCATCCAAGATTTTATTCGGCAAACCTTAAAAAATATACAGACTGTCTTGTATATGTACCATATTATAGCACAACAGGCGGCATGAGTGAGGGACAAAGGACGCTTCCTGTATATTTTAATGCGGATTACATTGTGACACAGGCACCAATGTTTCGAGATTACTTTGACGAAAGAATACCTAACAAGAAGTTTCTGCCGTTTGGTAGCCCTAAGTTTGACAGAATTATTAATAAATGTAAGAATCCGCCAGAACCACCGGCAGAGTGGAAAAAGAAAATGGAAGGACGAAAGGTATATTTCTATAATACTAGTATTGGTGGAATGCTTGATAACACAGAAAATTTTTTAAAGAAAATGCAATATGTATTTTCTTGTTTTAAGGATAGAAGAGATGTCTGCTTATTATGGCGGCCGCATCCATTGTTAGAATCGACATTTGATTCTATACGCCCACAGTATAAGAAAAGATATGAAAGTTTAAAAAGTGAATTTGTATCATGGAATTTTGGAATACTTGATGAGACTTCCGATATTGCAAATGCAATTGCATTAAGTGACATATATATTGGTGATGGAGGGACATCCGTTACCTCACTTTTCGGATTAGTCGGAAAGCCAATATTTATATTGAACAATCACCTACATAGTGAGCCAAAGGAAGATAGCTGGAGAGGGGAAATCTATCTAAATATAAACCCTTTTGAACAGGATCAATGGCTTATCACACAGGGAAATAGGCTTTATAAGTCAGAACCGTTTGCTTATGATTATAAGTATTGTTTTGACTTGTCTAATTATATTGGTCCATATTACTCAATTATTTTGGAGATAAATGGAAAAAAATATGCTTGTCCAGGAGATGCACAACATATCCTTGTACTTGGAGAAAACGGAATTGAAAAAAGAATAGAATTAGAAAAGAAAACTGCAAAGAACGGTGCATTTTGTACAGCATATAAATATAAAAAATATTTGCTCCTTATTCCTTTTAACTATCCTGCTTTGGTATTGTATGATACCCAAACCGAAAAAATTATATATTTGCCAGAACACATTGATATTTTCATAAGAAAAGATGAAAAAGGTCAAACAATTATAGGTGGTGTATGGATTTATAAAGATTTCCTTTATATAGCTTCTCCAACAGACAATTATGTATATAAATTAGATATAGAGAGTGAAATTTCACAGATATTAGAAATTCCGGTGGAAGGTTGGCAGGGATGCGCGATACTAATGGAATATGAAGGGGATTTTTGGTTGATGCCATACAAGGGAAAAGTGGTTCTTAGATGGAATATTGACAGGAATGAAATAAAAGAATACACAGATTTTCCAGAAGACTATAAATGTGTAAATAAATTGTATGGATATGAATGTGATGAATTACCATTTGGTACACCTGCATTTTACAAAAATAAAGTTTACTTGCCTCCGCTTTTTGGGAATATGTATTTGAAATTGAATATGGATACAGGAAAAATAACAAAATGGCAACCGTTATTTGAGGAAGGTGCAGGAGAAGAATATTACTACACAACTGTAAATGGATTTTTCCTTTGGCATACTCCACAACAAAAAAAAGGAAATTTGAAACTATATTCATATCCGAATCGTAAATTGTATGACATTAATCCTGAAACAGATGCGTGCAAAGAAATATCAGTCAAATTTGACCTTGATGAATTAAAGGCAAATGAACATGGATTTGGTGAATATTCTGAATGGATAGGGTATATATGCCTTGAAAATGCATTTAATTCTCTTACGAATTTTCTTGATGGAAAAATTAGAGGAAAAAAGTTTGATAGAGTAACACAGATAGCTACATATCAAAAGATAGCAGCAAATAATGATGGAAGCTGTGGGGAGAAAATACATAAGTTTATAAAAGATCTTGTATAAAAGGCAAGGATGATTGGTACAGGAACAAAGCAATGTTTTCTGTATAAAATAGAAAGCTGTAGGACGCACTATGGGAGACGGGATGATAAAGGTAATAACATATGGGACGTTTGATCTGTTACATGAGGGGCATTATAGGTTGTTACAGCGTGCAAAGCAGCTTGGTGATTATCTGATTGTTGGGGTGACCTCAGAAGAATATGACCAAGCAAGGGGAAAACTTAACGTGATGGATTCCTTGATGACACGAATTGAGAATGTCAAAAAGACTGGTTTTGCAGATGAAATTATTGTTGAAGAGTCACAAGGTCAGAAGTTTCAGGATATTCAGAAATATGGGATTGATATTTTTACAGTGGGTTCTGACTGGATAGGGCAGTTTGATTATTTAAAGGACTACTGCAAGGTAGTGTATCTCGATAGAACAAAAAATATATCAAGTACAATGCTGCGCACTAAAAGAACTTCGATACAGAGAATAGGAATTATAGGAACAGGGCGTATAGCAAATCGTTTCATACCAGAAGCAATGCTTGTAAGCGGAGTAAATACACAAAGTGTGTATAATCCACATATTGAAAATGCACAATTATTTGCAAACAAGTGGGAAATTGATGCATATGAAGATCTGGAAGAATTTTATAATTCATTAGATATTGTATACATAGCATCACCACATGAAACACACTACAAGTATATAAAACAGGCATTAGAACACAAAAAACATGTTTTATGCGAGAAACCGATGTGTCTTTCAAAAGTGCAATCAGAAGAAGTGTTTAAACTTGCGATGGAGAAGGATCTAGTTTTATTTGAGGGTATTAAGACAGCATATTGTCCGGGATTTATAAAGTTGCTTGGAATTGCATGTGGCGGGATAATAGGAAATATTAAGGATGTAGAAGCCTGTTTTACAAAATTGGAAGATGACAATAACAGGGAATTAAAAGACAAAAAATATGGTGGAAGCTTTACAGAACTTGGAAGCTATTGTCTACTCCCAATTTTGAAAATATATGGTCATGATTATGAGGACATAAGGTTTGAGACAATCTGTGATGCCAATGGAATAGATATTTATACGAAGGTTTATCTGCGTTATCCAAATGGTCTTGCTACTGCAAAATGCGGACTTGGCGTAAAATCGGAAGGAAAGCTTTTGATATCAGGGACAAGAGGTTATATCACAACAGAGGCACCGTGGTGGAAGACAAGTTACTTTGAAATACACCGAGAAAGACCAGATGATGTGGAACGCTTTTCGGAACGGTTTCTTGGAGATGGGCTTAGATATGAAATAAGTGACCTATTGTCTATGATTAATGGAGATAAAAAAAAGGATTTTAAACTGACAAGAGGCGACAGTGTTGCTATGGCAGGGATTATGGAGGCATTTTTGAAGTCGCAGGGAAGGATTTAAGACATGAAAATATGGGCACATAGAGGATGCAGTCAGATGTATCCTGAAAATACGTTACTTGCGTTTGAAAAAGCAATAGAGATACAAGGACTTACAGGAATTGAGCTTGATGTTCAGCTTACAAAAGATGGAGAACTTGTGGTAATCCATGATGAGCGAGTGGATAGGACTACGAAAAGTATAGGGTATGTAAGGGACTATACATTGAAGGAATTGAAAAAGCTTGATATATATGCAGGAGAAAATAAGATACAACATATTCCAACAATGAAGGAAGTGGTTGATCTAATGGAACCAAATTTGAAATTGGGAATGAAATTAAATATTGAGCTGAAAAACAGTATTTATCCATATCATAGTATGGAGGAGAAAATTATAGAATTTGTACATAAACGAGGCATCGAGAATTTTGTAGTATATTCGACATTTTATGCGAAATCTTTGGAAAAATTAAAAGAATTAGATTCACAGGCAGAACTTGCGATACTTGACAGTAAAGTGTCAGATTGTCTATACAAGTTAAGAGGCGGATGCGGCGCTGTAGCAGTTCATCCGTTTTTATATGGAATTGATGTATTATTGGAAGAGTTGAAGGGATATAGAGTGAGAGCATGGATGGGAGGACATCTCTATCCAGAAAAACCAACTGGAACGAGACTTGATTTGGGTAAGCTGGAGAATCAGGGGATTACAGATATATTTTTAAATGAGCCTGAGAGATATTTAATATAATTCAGAGGCGATGAAAGTGACTATTGAGATTAAATAAAAGGAAATATAAAAAGAGAGTTGAGTACGACTATTTGGTTTGGAGGAAGACAAGTATATTTTTGAATTATATTAATAAAAAGTTTATTATAAAGGTAAAAAATATGACAGAATATTATGAAAATAACTTATATAAAACAGAAATTAAAGAAATTGTGAATTATAGTTTACTTGATATATTAAAAGACAAAGTATTTGTTATTGCAGGTGCAAGAGGAATGATTTGCAGTGAACTGATTGATACAATTATGTATGCTAATTTGAATTATGGATTAAATTGTAAAATTTATGGTATAGTCAGAAATATGCAGGCAGCTGAATATAGATTTAAAGCATATAAAAAAAGTATATATTTTCAGCTTGTACAGGCGGATATAAACAAAGATGTGATTAATATTGACAAAGATGTCGATTTTTTTATACAAGGGGCTAGTAATACACATCCAGTTTATTATTCGATATATCCGATAGATACAATATTAACCAATACTGTTGGGACAAATCGTATGTTGGAATTTGCTTCAAAACATAGATGCAAAAGATTTTTATTTTTATCTTCTGTTGAGGTGTATGGTGAAAATAGAGGGGATATAGATAAATTTACGGAAGGTTATTTGGGATATTTGAATTGTAATACACTTAGGGCTGGCTACTCGGAAGCGAAAAGATTAGGAGAAGCGCTTTGTCAGGCATATATAGCTGAAAAGGGATTAGACTGTGTAATACCAAGAATAGCAAGAGCTTATGGGGCGGGTCTTTTAAAGGAAGATTCTAAAGCACTATCGCAATTTATTCATAATGCATTAAAAGGTGAAGATATTGTATTAAAAAGTAAAGGGGACCAGTTTTATTCTTATGTTTATATTGCGGATATTGTAAGTGCGCTTTTGTTTCTTATTGCAAATGGAAAAACAGGAGAAGCTTATAATTTATCAGGTATCGAATCGGATATTACACTTGCAAAGTTGGCAGACTATATTGCCAACTTTGTTGGGACAAGAGTAGTATATGATATTCCTAGTGAACAAGAGGCAGCAGGTTATTCAAAAGCGACGAAGGCTATCTTGGATACTAAGAAAATAGAAAATCTTGGATGGCATTCGCGTTATTCGATCAGAGAAGGAATAAAACGGACATTGCAAATACAAGGGATTAATTGAGGAGTCGCTGATGAATACAGCAATTGTGATAGCCGCAGGCGTAGGACGTAGAACAGGTCAATGTATACCAAAACAGTTCATTAATGTATTAGATAAGCCTATTATTGTATACACATTAGAAAAGTTTCAAAATTCAAAAAATATAGACAATATTGAAGTTGTTTGTTTAAGTGGGTGGGAAGAAGTTTTAAAGGTGTATGCTATGCAATATGGTATTGCAAAACTAAAGTGGATTGTTTCAGGTGGAAATAGCAGTCAAGAATCGATTTACATAGGGTTGAAGAATTTGGGAAGCATTTGTAAAAAAGAGGACATTGTAGTAATTCACGATGGAATCAGGCCAATGGTTGATGAGGAGATTATTGATTCCTGTATAGATATATGCCAAAAATACGGAAATGGAATTACCGCACTTCCAGTTTATGAACAAGTTTTTAAGACATATGATGAGGTTTCATCAAGGGAGTATATTCCAAGAGATCGTTTGAAAATTTTACAGACTCCGCAAGCCTATAAATATCAAGAAATAAGGACAGCGTATGATGAAGCATTCGCTAAAAAAATAGGCGTTCATATATCATCATATGCAAATACAATGATGACAGAATTGGGAAAAACACTTTATTTTTCTAAAGGTTCGACTAAAAATATCAAGATTACAACAAAAGATGATATAAAAATATTTAAAGCAATGTTGAGGGCAGAACAATGATTGAATTAGATCAAGAGACGCTTCGTAAACTCCAAATGACAGAATTGGAAATGTTGAAAGAGGTTGACAGAATATGTAAAAAATATAATATTAAATATTCTCTTGATGGTGGTACACTGTTGGGGGCAATACGACATAAAGGATTTATACCTTGGGATGATGATGCAGATATCGTAATGTTAAGATCTGAATATATCAAATTTTACCAAGCGTGCAAAAAAGTATTAGATACTGATAAGTTTTTTTTACAGGATTTTAGAACAGATCCAAACTATCGTTGGGGATATTCTAAGTTACGTAGAAATGGGACCATCTTTTTGCGAGAAGGCCAAGAACATGGAAGATGGAATCAAGGTGTTTTTATAGATATTTTCGTGTATGACCAAGTACCAGATACATTTATTTTTCGCAGATTGCATTTGCTAATTTGTTTTTGCATTAGGAAAGGCTTGTATTCAGAAGTTGGAAAGAGAAATGCGGCGAATATATTAGTAAGAAAACTGTATCAAGTACTCAATATTGTTCCACGTGACAGATGGGTTAGGCAACTTGAAAAAATTGCAGAGATTACAAATAGGAAAAGAACAGAACTTGTTAGGCACATGACATATCCATATAGAAAAGAATGTCGATATGGATTGCCAAGAGAGTGTTTCGATTCATATATAGATAAGGAGTTTGAGGGACACAATTTCAGAGTATTTAAAAAATATGATCTCTATCTTTCACATTTGTATGGAGAGTATATGAAACTTCCGCCAGTAGAAAATAGGAAAGCACATTCCGTAAGTGAAATAAAACTAATTCATTAAAGAAGCAGAGAAAAGGGAGGCAGCAGGAATTGACTGAATATTCTATGAAATGATGACATAAATGTTGTATTTTTGTTGTATAAGATTGAATGTAGAGGATAAGAATTAATAGGGTTCTAAAAAAGGATTTTGCAGAATAGGAAAGGTTATGTGGGATTTAGAAGAACGGATTGTAAAAGAAAAACAGCGATATTTAGATTTTGTCGAATTGAATAAGGGAAAACATATATATATCTATGGAGCAGGGAAACAAGCAATTCCAATCGCTGATTTTTTCAAAGAAAATAATATTATAATAGATGGATTTTGTGTTACAGATCGATCAAGTAATAGAGGAAAGATTAATAAACTGCCTGTGTATCAAGTTGATGAGCTCCCATATCAGGATGCAGCATTTGTACTTGGAGTGCGCGTGCAATTAAACAATGAAATAGAAGCAATATTAAAGAACAATGGATATACAAATTATTTACTTGCATCAGATTTAGTACGATATTTAGGACCATATGGGTATAGTTTTTATATTAGTCCAATGATTGAAATTACAACGAAGCTTGGGTGTGCGATAGATTGTAAATACTGCCCACAGGAATTATTTATTAGAGAATATTTAAAAGAAAAAAAATCGGATATGGTGTTATCTTTTGAAAATTATAAAATATGTATTGATAAATTGCCTGAGAATACATTTGTTGAGTTTGCTGGTTTTACGGAACCATTTTTTAACGCACAATGCATGAAGATGATTCAATATGCAAAAGAAAAAGGACATCGAGTTAATTTATTTACAACGCTCAGGGGACTACGATTAGATCAAGTGGATGAACTGTTGAAAATAGATTTTGAAGAATTTGTATTGCATGTTCCAGATCAAGAAGGTTATGCCATTATTCCTGTGGATCAACAGTATAAAGAAATTGTCAAAAAACTAAGCAGGGCGAAAAAGAAAAATGGAAATAATTTTATTGACTATGCATGTGCTCAGGGAACAGTATTGAATGAAGTAGGAGAAATTCTGAAAAACAATATTAGGGTCTATGTAGTACTCAATAACCGGGCGGGTAATTTACAAGATAAGTGTCTGTATGGAAGAAAAGATATACAAGGTAGATTAAGATGTGAGCTTTCAAGAGATATTAATCATAATGTGTTATTGCCGGATGGGCGTGTAATTTTGTGCTCAAATGATTGGGGAATGAAGCATGTTATGGGTAATCTGATATATGAAAGTTATGAGCAGATTTTAAACGGAGAGGAAGCGCAAAAAATAAGGAAATCAATGAGTAATGAGTGTCAGGATTTTGTTTTGTGCAGAAACTGTTTTCAGGCAATAGAAGAAGGAGATCCCTAAATGTACATAGAAAGAATTGATAGCCTAATGGATTTAAAGAAATTAAATTTAGATCAATGTATGGTTCTGGCAGATGAAATACGAGAAGCGCTATTGAATACGATTAGTGTGACAGGAGGACATTTATCTTCAAATTTGGGGATTATTGAAGCGACAATTGCATTGCATTATGTATTTAATTCTCCTGAGGATAAGATTATATTTGATACGTCACATCAATGTTATACACATAAGATACTGACTGGAAGAAAAAATGCGTACTTAGAACCACAACAATATAAAAGATATTCGGGATATACAAATCCGGATGAAAGTGTGCACGATCATTTTAAGTTAGGGCATACTTCAACATCGATCAGTTTGGCATGTGGTTTGGCAAGGGCAAGGGATTTAAGAGGGGATAAGTCGAATGTGATAGCAGTTATAGGGGATGGTTCACTGAGTGGGGGAGAAGCGCTTGAAGGGTTAAACTACGGAGGGGCAGAAATAAAAGGTAATCTTATTATTTTGATCAATGATAATCAAATGTCTATTGCGGAAAATTATGGAGGAATATATAAAAATATAAAAACATTACGTGAAACAAAGGGGAAAACAGATAATAATTTGTTTAAACTGTTAGGATACGATTATAGATATGTGGAAAATGGAAATGATATTCGGGAATTAGTGCCTGTATTGCAGGAAATTAAAAATATTAATCATCCAATTATTATTCATGTATGTACCATGAAGGGAAAGGGATATGATATAGCTGAAAATAATAAGGAAGAGACCCATTTTGTAAAACCATTTGATTTAAAGATTGGGGATATACAGAAACCAGTTATAGGCGAGAGATATGATGTGATTATTAGAGAATTCCTAATTAAAAAAATAAGAGCAGATAGAAATATTGTAATTATGACAGCAGCTATGCCAGTTGTTTTAGCGCTATCAAAAGATGTAAGGGAATCTATAGGGGAACAATACATAGATGTAGGCATTGCAGAAGAACACGCAATATCAATGGCTGGAGGAATAGCAAAAAGTGGTGGAAAACCAATATTTTTTACTAGGGCAACATTTTATCAAAGAACATACGATCAAATATCACAGGATATTTGCATCAATAATCTCCCAATAACAATGATATTGATAAATGCATCTATATATGCTGCTACAGATATGACGCATATAGGGATTTTCGATATTGCAATGATGGCTAATATTCCAAATCTCGTAATGTTGGTACCAACTAATAAACAAGAATATTTAGCAATGCTTAATTGGAGTATTGAACAGAATAAACATCCCGTGGCAATCAGAGCACCAAGAAATGGAGTGTATTATGCAAACTATGAAGTTGATACAGACTATGATGAGCTAAACAAATTTAAATTGGTTATTCAGGGAGAAGATATTGCGGTTATAGCATTAGGAGATTTTTATCAATTAGGGGAAGAGGTCATCAAATTAATGAAAGATAAGATTCATATTAATGCAAGTTTGATTAATCCAAGATATGCGACCGGAATTGATGAGACATTATTGAAACGAATTTCTGAAGACCACGATATCGTGATTACTTTGGAGGATGGTATATTGGACGGTGGATTTGGACAGAAGATTTCTGCATTTTACGGAAATTCAGATATAAGAGTATTAAATTATGGATTCAAAAAGGAATTTACGGACTGCTATCTGGTGGATGAAATTTTAAGGAAAAATAGACTACAACCAGAAATGATAGTAGAGGATATTATTTCCTTAAAAGAGAAGATAAGTGTATAACAAGAAGAAAGGCATAATAATGGTAGTATCAATAATTGTACCTATTTATAATATAGAAGCATATGTGGGAAGGTGTATTGAGAGTATTATCAACCAACAATATCGAAATATCGAAATTATATTAGTAGATGATGGATCGGTGGATCATTCAGGAGATATATGCGATATGTATGCCCAAAAGGATTCCAGAATTAAAGTAATACATAAAACAAATGGAGGACGTGTATCTGCTAGAAAAAGTGGAGCTGTTGTAGCAACAGGGGACTATATTATAAATGTAGATGGTGACGATTGGATAGAAAAAGCATATATCTCAAATTTTGTATCTGCAATAAAGAAAAGAGATTGTGATGTTGTATGGGGGATATCATATATTAAAGAACAAAATCAACACAATGAACTTCAAATACCGATCTTTCTAAAAAATGTAACTGTAGAGACAGAAGAAATGCAAGAAAAATGTTTGCAATTAATTAAAGGGAATAGGGGATTTCAAAATGAAATAGACTATTCTATTTGGCTTCAATGTACTCGAAGAGAAGTATATATTTCTGTTCAAAAGGAAGTAGATTGTAGAATATCCCGTGGGGAAGATTTGATATTATCATTGTTCCTTATCAATAAAACTAACAATATCTTTTTTATAAGGAATGATGGATATCATTATGTTCAGAGAGCTACATCATTGACACATAACAAAGCTTCTTATAGTTGGAATGAGTATATGATATTAAAGAATGCTTTGTCTAAGTATATGATAAAATATATATCTTTATATAATATTGCACAAGGATATTTAGTAAGTACGTATATGGCATATTTTTTTGGAAGTTTACAAGATGAATCAAAAGAATATTTGTATCCTTTCCTAAAGGTAAAAAAGAATAGCCGTGTGGCTATCTATGGGGCGGGTAATATAGGAGAAAATATAGTTTCGTATTTGAATAACTCTAACGATTATCAAATGTGTATATGGATAGATAGAAATAAGTCCGACAAAAAAATAGGAAAATGGCAGGTAAAACCGATAGAGCAAATAGTAGATGTAGAATTTGATTTTATCATTTTGGCGACAAACAGAACCATATATATTGGTGAAATGTGGAACATGGTTAAGAAATTAGGTGTACAAGATGAAAAAATTGTATCTGCATTTGATAATTTTTAATATAACTTATTGGAGTTAGTACTTGAATTTTTGTTTAGATAGAATATTAGAGAGAAAATACAAGGGTAACTAATAAGGTGAAAGGTTATAACAATCATGATTGAATTCAGTATTATAATGCCGGTATACAATAATGAAAAATATTTTCCATTGGCGGTAAAAAGCATTGAAAACCAAAATTATGATAATTACGAGCTTATTGTAGTAGAAGATGGTTCTACTGATAGAACGCCTCAAATAGCAGATTTTTTGGCAACAAAGAATATGCACATGAAAGTAATACATCAAAAAAATCAATGGATATACAATAGCTTTAATAATGGAATTGCCTTAGCATCAGGAAAATATATTTATATTTTAAATTCAGATGATGCCTTGATGCCAGGGACACTTGCATTATTTGAAAGAAAGATTAGAGAGTACAATCCAGATATTATATGGACAAAAGTATTAATACATGAGTGCGATGCAGAGCAGAATATTATAACTTATGATAAATTGCATTTGAATCAATATGTAATAGAGGAACACTTTTATGGGAATAAAAGTGAGGTGGAAAAAGCTTGGCCGTATTTTGTATCGAGTAAATTAGCTTGGAACCAGGCAAATTTGTATCGTCGGGAGATTATGCAGAGTCAATTATTTCGGAATGATGTATACGGAGCAGATACTTTATATAATATTAGTATAGCTGATAAGATTCGTTCAGCATTGGTTTTGCAAGAACCAGTATATTTTCATTATATATATGGCAATGAGACAATGAATGCATCAATTGGAAAATATTATTCTTATACGCAGGCAATGCATAATGAAATATATAATAACTATTTACATTTGTTTCAAAATTGGGGATTAGAACAAGAAAACTATATGGAGATGCTTTACAAGATCAGAATGTCAGCATTGACGGGTGAATTAAGAGCTTTACAAGCAGCAAATTGCCCATTGTCTATAGAAGATAAATTACAATATGCATTTTGCGGATGCATAGATGAAACAGTTAAAAAGTGTGTGTTGAAAAGTAACCGTGATGAAGAGCTGGAGAGTCGTATTCTTTCTGGAGTAAGAGAATTGCTTTTAAAAGAAGATATAAATATAGATAATAAAATGTATTTTGCATATGAATTACTGAATTCTCTTTTATGTTATGAGAAAGATGACCAAGATTATAGAACGATTGAAAATGCAGTTAATCATCCGCTTAATCCATATCATATAGGAGGAGTTTTTTATAGAAAGTTAATAACAAATAAAGCACATTAAGGGAAGGAATGTCAAGAGATGTTTAATGGAAATATCTTATGTGCAAAAGAAACTGAGAAGATGGAGGAGGCAGATAAATTGAAAATTTTAGTTACTGGTTCAAATGGTTTTATTGCAAAAAATCTAATTGTAGAATTGCGGAATAAAGGGTATGAAAATTTGTTGCTTTGTAATCGGGATACGACACCAGAGAAGCTGGAACAATATATAGAAGAATGTGATGTTTTAATACATTTAGCGGGAGTAAATCGACCTTCCAGTGAAGAGGAATACTATATAGAAAATGTCGGTTTTACGAAAAAAATCGTAAGATTACTTAAGAATAATCACAAAAGGATATGTATACTTTTTTCATCAACTATTCATACAGGACGACACAAATGCTATGAGGAAAGTAAACGACAAGGAGAAAAGATATTGCAAGACTATGCAAAGGAATCAGGTTCCTCGCTTTTTATATTTCGTTTACCAAATGTTTTTGGAAAATGGTGCAGACCAAATTATAATAGTGTTGTAGCCACTTTCTGCTATAATATTTCACATGGACTAGATATTAAAGTTAACGATCCGGATGTGCAAATGAATTTAGTTTATATAGATGATGTTGTAAATGAATTTCTCTCTGTTATAGTTTTGGAAGTTGAAGAAATAGTTAAATATGTAGAGATTTCACACGCTTATCAAATAACAGTTGGAGAAGTGGCACAGGCAATTATATCTTTTGGTCAAAAACATAAAAGACTTGAAGTCCCACAGGTTGGCAATTCTTTGATAAAAAAGTTATATAGTACATATTTGAGTTATGTGGAACCTGAGAATTATCGCTATGAACTTAAAATGAATATAGACGCACGTGGTTCATTTACAGAGTTTCTACATTCACAGGATTTTGGACAGGTGTCCGTAAATATTGCAAAACCCGGGATTATAAAGGGAAACCATTGGCATCATACAAAAGTTGAAAAGTTTCTAGTAGTGAAAGGTATAGCTTCCATTAAATTTCGTCATATGATAACAGGAAAAATGGTTGAATATATTGTGTCAGATAGAAAATTAGAAGTAGTGGATATTCCTGTAGGATATACACACAATATTACGAATATTGGAATAGAAGATTTGGTTACAATTATGTGGGCAAATGAAACATTTGATAGGGATAGACCAGATACATATTATGAGGAAGTATAGTGTATGAAACAGTTGAAGTTAATGACTATTATAGGAACAAGACCAGAAATTATTAGGCTTTCGGAAGTGATTAAAAAATGTGATTTGTATTTTGATCATATTTTAGTTCATACAGGTCAAAATTATGATTATTCTTTAAACCAAATTTTTTTTGAAGAATTGGGATTGAGAAAGCCAGATTTTTATTTAGATGTTGTGGGTAAAAATTTAGGGGAAACAATAGGAAATATTATCAGTAAAAGTTATGATCTGATGTTGGAGCAAAAGCCAGATGCACTTTTGATATTGGGAGATACAAATTCGGCGCTTTCAGCAATTTCAGCAAAACGATTAAAAATTCCTATTTTTCATATGGAAGCAGGAAATCGGTGTTTTGATGAAAATTTGCCGGAGGAAATCAATCGGCGTATTGTAGATCATATTTCTGATATTAATATGTGCTATTCAGAACATGCTAGGAGATATTTGAATGTTGAAGGGATGGCAAAAGAAAGAACCTATGTGACAGGTTCTCCAATGGCAGAGGTTTTAAGTATGCATTTGAATAAAATTTTGGCAAGTGATGTTTTGGACAAATTAGGGTTAAAAGCTAAGGAATATATTTTGTTATCTGCGCATAGGGAAGAAAACATTGATAATGAAGATAATTTTTATAAACTAATGGATGCGGTTAACTGTATTACAGATACATACCAGATACCAGTAATATATAGTATGCATCCGCGAAGTAAGCATTTTATAGAACAACGAGGATTTCAGTTTGGTTCTTTGGTACGAGAGATGCAACCATTTGGTTTTATTGATTACAATTGCCTACAAATAAATGCGAAGTGTGTAGTGTCAGATAGCGGAACACTACCAGAAGAGAGTGCATTTTTTAGTGTAAAGGGATATCCATTTGCGGCTGTCTGCATTCGTACATCTACGGAAAGACCAGAAGCAATGGACAAAGGGAATTTTATTCTTGCGGGAATTGGTAGGAAAAGTGTATTGCAGGGAATTAATGTTGCAATACAAATGAGTGAAGCAAATATTATGGCATCCGAAGTTCCTGATTACAGAGAAGAAAATGTCAGTATGAAGGTAATAAAGATTATACAAAGTTATGTATCTATTATAAATCGTATGGTTTGGAGGAAATAAAGTATGGTTTATTATGATAATGAATGTGGGAGGAAATGATGAGAGTATTATGGTTGTGCAATTTAGTCCTTCCAGATTTCAGTCAGGAATTTGGAATAAAAAGAAATAATTTTGGTGGTTGGATGACAGCCATGATGTATGAATTGGAAAAAAGAGAGGAAATAAACATCAGTTTATGCTTTCCTATTTACGATAAAAGTCGATTGAAAGATGGAAGCTGTAATAACCATGATTATTATACATATTTAGATAATATAAATGCAGAAACTTATGGTCCAGAATTGATTGAAGCATTTGAACAGATATTAAGAAAGGCAGATCCAGATATTGTCCATATTTGGGGAACAGAGTATCCGCATACAACGGCGATGTTACAGGCATGTAAAAACAAAGGATTTTTGAATAAGGTTGTTGTAGATATTCAAGGACTTGTATCTGTTTGTTCTAAGCATTATTTGACTGGAATACCAAAGAAGTATAGAGCCTTAAAAAGTGGAGATATCACAAGTATGGAAGAGGACAAGATTTTATTCGAGAAACGTGGAAAGTACGAAATAGAAAGTATAAAGATGGCTTATCATGTATTGGGTCGGACAGATTGGGATAGGGCGTGTATTGAGACAATAAATCCCAATATTCAATACTATATCTGTGATAGGATTTTAAGAACTATTTTTTATGAGTATGCTGCTAAATGGAAATATAAGGAATGTAAGAAGCATAGTGTCTTTGTAAGTCAAGCTTCTTATCCAATTAAAGGATTTCACTATTTATTACAGGCATTACCTGTTATTATCGAAAAGTATTCAGATACGCATGTATACGTAGCAGGAAAAGATATTTTTAATGTAGAAGAAAAGGAACCTTATGCGGTTTATCTTGAAGCGCTTATGGAACAATTGAATTTAAGAGAACATATATCTTTTATTGGCAAGTTGGATGAGAGGCAAATGATACAACAATACCTTAATGCAAATGTGTTTGTTTCAGCCTCTACAATTGAAAATTCTCCTAATTCGTTGAGTGAGGCGATGATACTTGGGGTGCCTTGTGTGGCTTCTTATGTTGGAGGGGTTTATAGTAAGATGACTTTTAATGTGGAGGGTTTTTTATATCCGCATAATGAACCGATACTGTTGGCATATTATATTTGTAAAGTGTTTGAGAATAAAGATAATTTATGCGAAAAGTTTTCTAATAATTCGGTACATAAGATGCTAAAAATTGCTAGTCCTAAGCATAATACCAATAGAATAGTACAGATATATAGAGAGATAGAGAGTAAAAATACTAAATAAGAATTTATAATATTAGTTTATTGATGGTTATTAATGGGGGCATTTATGGAAACATTTCAAGATTATGCATATTATTATAATTCTTTTTACAAAGATAAAGACTATGGAGCGGAGGCGGGGATAATTGGTAGAATATTAGAAGGGTGTAACCCTCAAATAAGAGATATTATAAATTTGGGTTGTGGTACAGGGAAGCATGATATTGAAATGCATAAGCTGGGGTATTATTGCAAAGGAATTGATATAAGCCCTTTGATGATTCAAATTGCAAAAAACAATGCTTCTACAAATGAATACAATATTGAATTTGAGATAGCAGATGTGAGAAATTATAAGACAGAGAAAAAGTATGATGCAGCTATCTCGCTATTTCATGTGATGAGCTATCAAAATACGAATAAAGATATTTTTGATGCTTTTTGTTCAACACGAAAACTGTTGAAAGATAAAAATGGATATTTTATTTTTGATGTCTGGTATGGACCGGGGGTGCTCAGTGAAAAACCATGTGTCAGGGTGAAAGAAGTTGAAGATGATGAAAATAGACTAATCCGAATAGCACAGCCAATTATGCATGATAAGAAAAATATAGTGGATGTTAATTATGAAGTATTAATAATTAATAAAGAAACCAACATTGTGCAAACAATAAAAGAAACACATAGTATGCGCTATTTTTTTAGACCTGAACTAGAAAAACTGCTGTCAGAAACGGGTTTTCAATTATTGGATAATATGGATTGCCAAACTTTACGCGAGACAGATTATAATTCGTGGACAAGTTACTTTATTGCGAAGGCAGTTTAGAAGGAGAGTAATAGATAGATGGTTAAATTGATGTCATATGAGGATAATTATTTTGACATTTGTGAGGCTTTGGGATATAAGACTGTGATTTATGGGGCTGGGAAGTGTGCAAAAAAAGCTTTTCCTTATTTGAAAAACGTAGCTTATATATGTGACAAACGTGCAAATGAATTGAAAGAGTTAAACGGGGTTCCTATCATATCGCTGAATGAGCTTCAAAAAATTAAAAAAAAATTGCTGATCGTCATCTGTATAAAATCAGAAAGTGTAAGGGAGGAGATCAAGAATAATTTGGTAAATACACCAATAGAGGCTTTAATATTTGATTATTTTCATAATGTGGCGTTCAATCTTTACAAAGAAAGAAGATTGGTAAATTGTGATGGTAAGAAAGAAATACATTATGTACATTTGATATGTGAAGATGAAGGGTGGATTCTAAGAAAATTTGCCGTGAGGATAAAGGAAGAGTTGGAAAAACAAGGATATAAATGTTCTATTGGTAGTATGGTAGATCCCCTAGCAGATATAAATCATCATGTTATTTATGCAAGTTGTGAACCGATAATTCCATGTAATGATACTTTTATGATTACGCATATTGATTCATATGATAAGATGGAATTTTTAAAACATCAGTTAAAATATGCGAAGATGGGAATATGTATGTCAAGGGAAACTATGGAGCGATTAGCAGCCTATGGTATACCACGGGAAAAATTGTGTTATATTAATCCAGCTCAGGATGGAGTAATAAAACCTAAGAAGTATGTATTAGGTATAACACATAAGACACATAATGATCATAGAAAAAATGAAAGTGTATTAATTACTTTATGTGAAGATTTGGATCCAAATTATTTTATATTTAAAATAATGGGTTCGGGTTGGGATGATGTTGTAAAATCTGTAAGAAATATGGGATTTCAGGTAGATTACTATAATGATTTTGATTATGAGGAATATATGAAATTGATACCTTCACTTGACTATTATTTATTTTGGGGATTTGATGAAGGGTCAATGGGATATTTGGATGCACTTGCTGCAGGAATCGAAACAATTGTGACGCCTCAAGGGTTTCACTTGGATATAAAAAATGGAATAACATATCCATGCCGCATACTATCTGATTTCAAAAATGTCCTTTTGGAACTTCAAAATAAAAGGAAAAAAATTATAGAGTCTGTAGAAACATGGACATGGAAGAATTATGTGGACAAGCATCTTGAAGTATGGAATTATCTGCTTGGCAATACCAAAGATATGTATAAAAATCAGCATTTATATGAGGATGGTATTTTTTCAGTGCTAAAATAATCATATAGAGGAAGAAGAGATATGAGCTTTATACCAGTTAATGAACCATTATTAGATGGAAATGAGAAAAAATATTTGTGCCAATGTATCGACACAGGATGGATTTCTTCTGAGGGTCCATTTGTAAAAGAGTTTGAACAGAAAATGAGCGCAATCGTGAACAGGAAGTATGGTATTGCAGTATCAAGTGGTACTGCCGCGTTAGAGGTAGCTGTACAGGCACTAGGAATTGGGGTAGGCGATGAAGTTATTATGCCAACATTTACAATTATATCTTGTGCGATGGCTGTTACCAAAGTGGGGGCTGTTCCAGTGTTGGTTGACAGTGATATACATACCTGGAACATGAATATCGGCGAGATAGAGTCGAAAATAACTTCAAAAACAAAAGCTATTATGATTGTTCACATATATGGTTTACCTGTTGAAGCTAATAAAGTTCTTGAACTCGCAAAAGAGTATAATTTGAAAGTGATAGAGGATGCAGCGGAGATGCATGGTCAGACGTGTAATGGGGATCCATGTGGTAGTTTTGGAGATATCAGTACGTTTAGTTTTTACTCGAATAAGCACATAACCACAGGAGAGGGCGGTATGGTGGTAACAGATAATGAAGAATTGGCGGAGCGGTGCAGATTACTTAGAAATCTTTGCTTTAGAAAAGATATTCGTTATATACATGACGAAATCAGTGATAACTATCGACTTACCAATTTACAGGCTGCAGTTGGACTTGCTCAATTAGAACGATTGGAGGAATTTATAAAGAAAAAAAGACAGATGGGAAGATACTATACAGAAAGATTGAAAGATGTAAAGGGGTTGATACTTCCAATTGAAAGAATGAAATATTCTGACAATATTTACTGGGTTTATGGAATTGTATTGGATAAAGAGATTAAGGCTGACAATAAGGCTGTGCAAAGTTTTTTAGCACAAGAGGAGATTGGAGCAAGAACATTCTTTTGGTGTATGCATGAGCAGCCTGTATATCGAAAGAAAGGGTTGTTTGGAAACAAATCTTATCCAAATGCGGAATATTTGGCGAGAAAGGGATTTTATATTCCAAGTGGACTGGCTTTGACGGAAATGCAAATGGATAAAGTGATAGACAAATTGGTAAAAATGATGGACATAATAGAGTAAGGTTAAGCGGATTATAAATTACTAAGAATATTATTTATCAATTGCACATTGATAATTTCATACTTATATTAACAAATTTATTATTAATAACTAAAATATATTTTATAGTATTATAACTTTAAATTAGATAATAGTATGAGGTGATTCATGTGGAGTAAGAAAGAGATAGTTTAACAATGCACTCAACGAAAGATGCGGATATAAGTATGAAACAAAAAATGCTTATATCCGGATTTTTTATTAAGGAGATTGTGATGAGACAAGTAGAAGAAATCAAGAAAAAGGATAGATTGTTAGCAATAATCATTCGTGACAATTATAATTGTGATGGGGTAGATTTTATTACTCCAAATGAATATTCACAGCAGGTGGCATATATGCATCATCCAACAGGTAAAGCGATAGATGCGCATATACATAATTTAGTTCATAGAAACGTTGTATTGACACAAGAAGTTCTGTTTATTAAAAAAGGTATGTTAAGGGTAGATTTTTATGACGAGTATGAGGATTATTTGGAAAGCAAAGTTCTGCATATGGGAGATATTATCTTATTAGTTTCAGGGGGGCATGGTTTTACTGTTTTGGACGAAGTGGAAATGGTTGAAGTAAAACAGGGACCGTATGCAGGCGACAATGATAAGAAGAGATTTATAGGTGTAGACGAGAGCCAGATTATATATAAGTAAAGGAGGCATCTGGTATAAAAGGCGAGAGTTATATAGGTTGAAAGGAATTACTAAATGAAGGTAGTGTTATTTGGAGTTGGAAGACATATTAACACAATAGAAAGTTATCTGCAAGAAGATGTTAATGTCTTATTTTATTTAGACAATAATTCTGAAAAACAGGCAGGATTGAAAAATGGGAAGAAAATTTATTCTTTAAAAAAATTACTAGATGTATATTTTGATTATGTCATTATTTCTGCACTACACTATCAGGATATGGTGCAGCAGATATTGGAAGTGGGATGTGAAAAAGATAAGGTTATTCCGTTTTTTAAAGAGAATTTTCCTTTTGAAAATTATGGGCATATTTTGAAACCTATGCAGTGTATGCGATATAGTATGGAGTGCCGATTTCAGTATCGCATAGAACAGATAGAAAACAAACAAAAGGTATTTTGGGAAAATATTATTTATGAGATGGCTGATAAAGTTAAAAAAGAAAAGATTGAACTGCCACAGATATGCACAGCAGAGGAGACTATGCAGAAAATAATTCATGACAAGGTATCTATCAGCAGGTATGGAGACGGTGAATTCCAGATTATTTTAGGAGCTGCAAAGGATGTGTATCAAGATGATGATAAAGAATTAGGCAGGCGGTTACAGGAAATATTAACTTCAAATCTGGAAGGGCATATTGTAGCATTGGCAGATGATTATGGCTGCATGGAACATATACGGGAAGAAAATAAGAATGCAATTCGCAGATATATGAATCCAAAAAAACGTAAAGAGCATTATCGCTATATTGATATAAAGAAGCAATACTATAATGCGTATATTAGCAGACCATATGTTATTTATCCGCATGACAGAAGAGAAGAAGCATGTGCTAGATTTGATACTTGGAAGAAAGTTTGGGATGGGAAAAAAATACTTTTCGTTGAAGGCTGTTATACCCGAATGGGGGTTGGCAATGATTTATTCAACAATGCTGCATTGATAGAACGGATTATAGCGCCTGATAAGAATGCGTTTTCCGTTTATCAGGAGATATTGGAAGTTGTACTGCAGACCGAAAAAGACAGAATTGTATTAATCGCGTTAGGACCTACAGCAACAGTTCTTGCATATGATTTGGCAAAAGAAGGGTATTGGGCGATTGATATTGGACATCTTGATTTAGAATATGAGTGGTATTTAAAAGCAGAAGGTTACAGCAGGGTACCTAATAAATATAATAATGAAGTGCCGGGGGGAACCAATGTGGATGCAATTTTTGACGAAGCATATGATAAATCCATTATAAAAACAATAAAGCAGAGGGAAGAACGATGATAAAAGTTTCTGTTATATTGCCATCATTGAATGTAGCAAAATACGTAAGAGAGTGTATTGAAAGCGTAATAAACCAGACATTGCGAGAAATAGAGATTATTTGTGTAGATGCAGGCTCTGATGATGGCACGCGTGAGATATTGCAGGAATATGCACAGAAAGATGATAGAATATTAATTATTGATAGTAACATAAAGAGCTATGGCTTACAGGTAAATATGGGAATAAAAGCAGCAAAGGGAGAGTATATTGCGATTTTGGAAACAGATGATTATGTGCTAAATGACATGTATGAAAAATTATTTAATGTTGCTCAAAAGCATAAACTTGATTATGTTATGGCAGATTATATGGCATTTTATGATGATATTGATGGAGAAAGAAAATTCTTTAAGGTACAAAATTTTTCATCAGTTCCTGAGTTGTATCATGAGGTTTTGTCAATGGAAGCTCATGCACGCCTTTACAGTATTGATGATACTACATTATGGAGAGGAGTTTTTTCAAGAAAATTTCTGTTGTCAAACGACATCAGACTTAACGAAACGCCGGGAGCAGCATATCAGGATATATGCTTTATGCACAGAGTTCGGATGAAAGTAAAAAGAATTATGTATATAAATGAATTCGGATATTGCTATCGCACAGACAGGGCAGAGTCGTCAACAAATTCTATTAAAGGACTGCAATATGCAAAATATGAATATCAGTATTTGTTGGAACAGGATTGTATTCCAGAAATATACAAATCAAAAATATATTATACAATGTCTTTGTCATTAGTGAGCGAGAGTAGAAATATTCTTCCAAGAACAGGGAATGTGTGGTGTACAGCAGATTTAGAATGTTATGAGTGGTTTAGAGATATTCTTCTAAAAGCGATTAAAGATGGACAACTTGTAGAATCGATGGGAGGAGAATCTTGGTGGAAACCACTTTTAGTATTGCTTGCCTCTAGCGAGGATTTTGCCGACAGGCTGAAAGCTGTTTCGGATAATCTTGAGAGGATTAAGAGGATAGCGTCAGATGCGGGATTTATAATAATATGTGGTGCTGGAATACGAGGGCAAGGGTTGGCAAGGATATTAAAAAAAGAAATTATATATGGTAGCAAAATAGATATACTATATGCTGACAATGATAGTAAGATTTGGAATAGCTGTATAAGTGGAATAAAAGTTTTACCAATAGAATTGTGTGTGGAACAGCATCCAGATGCTTTTTTTGTAATAGCAAATAAGATGCACCATATGCAGATAAGAAATCAATTACTATCAAAAGGGATTTCTGAAGAAAGAATATATGAATACAGACCAACAGCAAAATGGAAATAAGTAGAGGGGATTAACATGAAAATTTTTATATGGGGGACAGGTCATGTCGCGCATAGCTATTTATGCCAAAATGAGGTAACTGAAAAAGACATTGTAGGATTTATTCAGACAAATCGTACTCTGAAGGAATGGAAAGGCATAAAGGTGTATAAACCTGATGAAATAGAAAAGATAGCGTATGATTACATATTAGTATGTATATACGGCGATGCAAGAAATATAATCAATACCTGTAATAAGAACAAGATACCTCTTGAAAAAGTTTTATTAATAGACAACTATGAGTGGATAGATGGATCGTCAATGCGAAATATTCCAGAAAGTTTATATCAAAGTATTCAAATATCTAATGCGCAAGTACATGCAGAGAAATATTTTCCAATATTCCAAAGCATAAGGCTTGGAAGAGAAAATGAATTTAAAGAATATGGTATTATAAAGAAGAATAAATCAGATCATATAGAGAATAATTTACTTCAATCAGGATTGTTTGAGGATATAGTATATAAATTAGATTATTTTCGCTATCGAACATTTGAACTAATTGCTAACGAAATTGAAAGAAATGGAATTTG
Source organism: Lachnospiraceae bacterium (assembly GCA_014239155.1). GTDB lineage: Bacteria > Bacillota > Clostridia > Lachnospirales > Lachnospiraceae > COE1. Next base: position 241,767 of record JAAZZQ010000060.1, read on the forward strand.
TGGAAATTGTGCAGAAGTAGGTGTATATAGAGGAGAATTTGCAAGATTGATTAATGCAAGGTTTAAAGAACGCAAAATGTATTTGTTTGACACATTTGAATCATTTGATAAAAATGAATATATAGATGAGTTGGCAAGCGGAAATTGCAGTGAGGGATTTAGAGAAACATTTACAGATACAAGCATAGAAAAAGTGTTACATAATATGATTTATCCGGAACAGTGCATTCCACGCGTTGGATTTTTTCCAGATACCGCCATAGGGCTTGAGGAGGAGCGCTATGCATTTGTATCTATAGATGTCGATTTTGAGAAATCTATATTGGAAGGATTACGTTATTTTTATCCAAGGATGAGTGAAGGAGGAAGAATTTTTATTCATGACTATAATAATTGTTTTCTTGGAGGAGTGAAGACCGCCGTTGACAAATATGAGATCGAAAATGAGATGCAGATTGTAAAAATTCCCATTGCAGACGAAGGAGGAACATTAATCATTGTTAAGCAGTAAAAATGTGATTGGATCGTTAGATAAGTTATATAATATATTTAATTCGGATAAGCGTGTGAATTTCTATGGTGCAGGGGTGCGTTTAGGGTTGTTTTTTCAGACAATGGATGAATGTAAAATGACAGTCAGAGCTAATAGAATTCTTGTTTCATCAGCGAAAGGGAATCCCGAACAAATACGTGGTATTCCTGTCGTGGGATTTTCACCGGAGCTTCTCACAAAAGAAGATATTGTGCTTCTAACATTAAGTGAATGTTATGTTGAGGAAGTGGAAAAGATGTTGGCATACACAGAGGCACAAATATATAGAATTGATTTTGATATTATTGATGATATTCCTTCAAGTGAGATAAGGAATTGTATTGCCCCATTTACGAAAAAATTTGAAACAGATTTTTCACAATGGAATATACCAAATGAAAAATATACTAGATGTGCATGGACTATGTGGTGGCAAGGAGAAAATGTTGCACCTGATATTGTTAGGATATGTTGGAAAACTCAAAAAGAAAACCTTCCACATGGAGTGAAGCACAAAATTATTACCAAAGATAATTTCAGAGAATATATAGATATTCCAAAGTATGTGTTGGATAAGTATGAAAAAGGTTATATTATGCCTGCACACCTTTCGGATATTGTAAGATGCTGCCTGTTGTATAAATACGGTGGGATATGGTTAGATTCTACGATACTGATGTGTGAATTAATGCCAGAAGAGTGTATGCAGTATCCTATCTATACAAGAACGACAGTTGGGAGGGAATTTAACTCTAAGGCTGTATGGGCTATTTGGTTTTTGTGTGCTCGGAAAGGCGAAAAGCTTTTCAGGTTTGTGATGGATGCGTATTTTTATTACTTTCAGCATTATGATAAGGTAAAATATTATTTAATGACAGATTATCTAATAGGGATTGCATGTAATATGTTTCCAGATATATGTAAAAAACTGAATAAAATACCATATAACAATATAGGAGCTATGGAACTTGGAAAACATTTGGAAGAATCATATAATGAACAAGATTATAGAAAATATACAAAAAATACTTTTATTCAGAAACTAACATGGCATGGAAACCTGTATGCTGAAAATTCTATTTATAGTCATATAATACGCACATATGGAGGAATAGAAAACTGATGGATTTTGATAGGGAAATACAAGAAATACTTGAATTCGCACACAATATGAAGGAAATAAGAGCTATTAAAGAACAGGTGCTAGCTGGGAAAAAAATTGTTATTTTTGGTGCAGGCAACTGTGGGCATGAAGTTTGGCGTTCTTTGTTAGATGAGGGAATAGAAGTGAAAGCATTTTGCGATAATCGACGTGCAGGAACTATAGATAGAGAAACTTCTTTGCCAATAATTGACGCTATACAGATGGCAAATGACATAAAGAATTATTTTATATTAATAAGCGTAGCTGATAAACCTGTATATGAATTGATATATCATCAACTGATACAGATGGGATTTCAGAGCAGTCAGTGTCTTTTTATGAAGGATTATATAGAAAAGATACCTGCCAGTTTCCTAATAAAATATAAGTATCAGTATCATAAAGTGTTTCATATGCTAGAAGACGAACTTTCTAGAAAAGTATATATTGAACGTATAAAAAGGGTATATATATTGTCCGATATATTAGATGTGATGCAACCTGAAAAAGATCAATATTTTGACAAATTGGTAAAATTGACAGAGCAGGAGGTATTTATTGATTGTGGAGCATACATAGGTGATACAGCCATTGAATTTATAAAAAGAACAAATGGAAAATATCAGCAAATATATATGTTTGAAGCGGAGGAGTCTAAATATGCTCAAATTAAGAGCAGTTTGAAAGATTTTAAATACAAGTTGTATCCGTATGGTGTTTGGTCAGAAAATACAAAATTGTATTTCGAGGCTGGAGGGGGTTCTGCTTCAAAGGTGTCAGCAACAGATACTGGGAAAACAGAAATTGAAGTAGTTGCTTTGGATCATATTGCGTTTGATAAAGTTCCTACGTTTATAAAGATGGATATTGAGGGTTCTGAAAAACAAGCATTACTTGGAGCCAGAGAACTTATTTCAAAGTATACACCAAAACTAGCAATATGTGTTTATCATAAACCAGAGGATTTGTTTGAACTTCCGCTTCTTATTAAAGAAATCAATCCAAAATATAAATTGTACATGCGGCAGTATTCAGATCATTTTGCAGAAACAGTTTGCTATGCATTATAAGATTGTTTCATAATATAAAAAGGAAAATAAGCGGGAATGACAGCAAAAGAACTAATTCACGAGTTGCCAAAGGGATTGATTAAATGGCATTCGTTTGAAAAAGGAAAACAGGCTTTATACATCACAGCATATACAGATTTGGACAGTGCATTTGCAGAGGCGCTTTCTGAGAGCGGAATTATAGTCGAATGTGTATCTGTGAAAGAGATGAAAAGTATTGTAAAAAATAGATACCATTATATTGTAGCATCATCAGTAGTTGAGAAAACGCAAGATGTATCATGTGTCCAAAATATTTTAAGAGAAACCTACAGATTGTTGGAGAAAGATGGAAAGTTATTTTTGATTACTGAAAACCGGCTTGCAATTCGTTATTTTTGCGGAGACAGAGATCCGTTTACAGAGCGTAATTTTGATGGGATAGAGAATTATAGACGTGTCAATTTTAGGGACAGAGATTTGCAGGAAGGAAAATTGTATTCTAAAGCAGAGTTTATAGAGGTGCTAGAGAAATCTGGTTTTAGATATCACAAATTTTATTCTATTTTTCCGGATATTTCATGTCCACAAGTAATCTTTGCTGAAGACTATATTCCACAAGAAGAACTTAACATCAGAATTTTTCCACAGTACCATAATCCAGATACTGTTTTTATTGAGGAAGAGAATTTATATACATCTTTCATAAAAAATGGTATATTCCATGCTATGGCAAATGGATTTTTAATTGAATGTCCATTGAACAATGAATTTTCAACTGTGAATCAAGTTACAGTTTCGATGGATAGAGGGAAAGAAAATGCTCTTTGCACTATTATAAGACAAAATGATTTGGTAGAGAAAAAACCATTGTATGATGAAGGTGTCTGCAAATTAGCTGAATTGGCGAAAAACAGTAGGTATTTACAAGAACACGGTATTAGAATGATAGAAGGAAGAGTAAAAGATCATTCATATATTATGCCATATGTAAATGGAATCCCTCTTGTGAGATACTTTCGATTATTGGCGAAAACTGATAAACAGAAATTTTATAGGCAGTTTGATGCATTGTGGGATTTGATACAAAATTCATCAGAACATATATCTTATGACAAGATAGACTGGGAACATTTTAATCCAATGTGGGATGAGATAAAAAGTGAAGTAGAACAAAGGAGAATTGACAGGGAAGAATGGAAACGTGTTTCGGAGTCGCAAAAAGGGAAAAAATATTTAGGACCTATATTGGCAAAAGGCTTTCCAGATTTAGTACTGGTGAATGGCATTATGACAAATGAAGGATTTGTGTTTTTTGACCAAGAATTATATGTAAAACAGTTTCCAGCAAAAGCAGTAATGATTAGAAATATTGATTTTTTATATCATGGTGATAATGAGATAGAGGTTATATTACCCAAAAAAGAATTGTTGGAACATTATGGAATACAGGAAGCGTATTTTGAAATATATTATGCACACATCTCTCATTTTCTAACAAAACTTCGGAATGATGATATTCTTTTGGAGTATCATAAATTATGTAGGACAAATTATGAAACGCTTCATTCCAATCGTCAACGCATGAACTATTCTGCTGAGGAATATCAGCGTATTTTTGTAGATATTTTTAAAGGTTTGGAAAACAGAAAATTATATCTGTTTGGTTCCGGAAATTTTACAAGAAAATTCCTTGCAATGTATGGAGAGGATTATCATGTGTGTGGAATTTTGGATAATGATAGACAGAAATGGGGAAATGAACTCGAGGGAATAAAGATTCAAGCCCCTTCCTTATTGGAAACGATGGAACCAAGTACTTATAAGGTAATTATTTGCATAAAAGAATATACAGGAGTACTTAGACAAATTAGAAAATTGGGTGCCAAAAATATTGGAATTTATGAAACAAATATGGAATATCCCAGAAAAACAAAGAGAATATCAGTGAAAGATACAGCACAGAATACTGATAAAAAGAAATATCATGTAGGATATATCGCGGGAGTATTTGATTTGTTTCATATGGGGCATTTAAATTTGCTTCGGCGTGCGAAGGAGCAATGTGATTATCTTATAGTCGGCGTGGTGACAGATGAAGGTGTCAAACAGAAAAAAAAGACAGAAGGATTTATTCCATTTGAGGAAAGGCTGGCTATTGTACAATCGTGCAAGTATGTGGATGAGGCAGTAGCAATCCCACTAGAATATAATGACACAAAAGATGCATATTTAAAATTTCAGTTTGATGTACAATTTTCTGGAAGCGACTATAAGAATGACCCAATTTGGTTGGAAAAACGAGAGTTTTTGCGGAAACATGGAGCAGAACTTGTATTTTTTCCATATACAGAAAGTACAAGTTCTACAAAGATAAAAGAAATGATTGAGCGAAAATTAGTATAAATTTATGGGGGAGAATCGAAGAACATTATATGCAATAATAAGATTTGGAGGGGGATTATGAATATAGGCTGTCAAAGTGTCATCAATATAAAAAGACCAGAGCAGGGAACAGCAGATTTAAGGAATGCTGGTATTAATAGGGTTTTTCTGTCCATATATGTAAGATTTCCTCAACAAGAAAGCGGGGAAAAGGCAGAGAAAGCTATAAAAAAATATTCTTCGGTAACAATTAAGGAACGTTATGAAACAGTTGTCAAAAAGTGTATAGACAAGGGGATTCATATTACATTTATAAAAGCTCCAATTATTCCAAGAACATTAGATATATATTCTGTGTTGCCAATACTGCAAACTGCCATAACACAATGCCTTGAACTATGTAGGATGGCAAAGTGTGGTTTTTTGCTCATAGAACTGCCGATTCAATTTAAAGGGAATTATAGGGAAGTTCAACAGACAGTGTATGATTATTGCTTGGCTATGGCAAAAAAAGCTTGGGAATGTGGTGTAACGCTTCTGCTGAAAAACCAGATAAGGGATATAGGTGGGCATCTGGTGCGCGGTTTTTGTGCGGAAGCATCGGATGCTGTAAAATGGGTGGATAGTTTAAATAATAAACTTGGTTATAATGCTTTTGGTTTCTGTGTGGATATGGGGATATGTAATCTTTGTGGAAATGATATTCAAGCTTATATTAACACGCTTGGAAGTCGTATAAAGGTAGTGATTCTAAGGGATAATGATGGACGTAATGATATTTCACTTCTCCCATTTACATATGCAGATTCTGGAACAGACTGGCTCGGTGTTATCAGAGGACTTCGTGATATAAATTTTGATGGAGAACTTGTGGTAGATTTTTCAAGCACATATAGTTCATTTTCTCCACTTATTAGACCAACGCTTTTTAAACTTGCGAAGGAAATTGGAGATTACTTTCAGTGGCAAATTGAGATAGAAAATAATTTAAAGAAACACCAAAAATTTGTTCTTTTTGGCGCGGGGAATATGTGCCGCAATTACATGAAATGTTATGGCGAGAAATATCCACCATTGTTTACCTGTGACAACAATCCGAAACTTTGGGGAACAGCATTTGAAGGACTAGAGGTAAAAAATCCGGAGATTTTAAGAGAGCTTCCCAAGGATTGTTGTGTGGTTATCTGCAATATTTATTACCGTGAGATAGAGGTACAGCTTCGTGAAATGGGAATTGAAAATATTGGGTATTTTAATGATGAATATATGCCGTCGTTCTATTTTGATAGATTGGACAATGAATGAGAGATTTCAGGAGGGAACATAATGGATATTGGTGTACAAACCAAAAATATAATAAAGGACGAATGTCCGTTGGAAGGTTTTGAATTGTTACAGCAGACAGGTTTTACTTGTTGTGATTTCAGCCTAAATTCGTATCTATTAAATTCGTCTCTATATAGATTTGAAATTAATAATTTTTTTGACCAATCGGAGGTAGAACTTGAGACATTTTTTACACCACATAAAAGAGCAGCAAAAACTGCAAATATCAAGATAAATCAGATGCATATGCCATATCCAAATTATGTGCCAAATGGCGGAGATGAATTAAACGATTATCTAAAAAATATTGTTGCGCCAAAAAGTATGAAGATATGTGCTTTTATGGACTGCCAATATATTGTGATACACGGTTTTAAACTTGCGCACTACTTAGGATCAGAAGAAGTAGAATGGAAGAAAACTCTGGAATTTATCGAGTTTCTTGCGCCGCTGGCAAAGGAGCTGGGCATTACCATATGTATTGAAAATATTTATACTAATATTGGAAATCATATTGTGGAAGGACCATGCTGTGATGCTAGAAAGGCAGCAGCTAGAATAGACACTGTAAATGAAAAATATGGTGCAGAAGTTTTGGGATTTTGTTTTGATACTGGACACGCAAACCTTGTTGGGATTGACTTTGAGGATTTTATAATGGTTCTTGGAAATCGACTAAAAGTTTTGCATATTCATGATAATGATGGTGTTCGCGATTTGCACCAAATTCCTTTCACGTTTACAAGAAGTCGTGAAAATAAAACTTCCACGGACTGGGAAGGTTTTATTACAGGACTTAAAAAAATACATTTTAATCGTGTACTAAGCTTTGAGACTGCGCCAGTACTCACAGCTTTTCCAGATGCTATGAAGGTAGATACGCTCAGTTTTATTGCCAATATAGGAAAATATTTTTCTGGCGTTTTGGGGAAGAAATAGGATAATTAGAAAATACATAATCACATCACAGCAGGAGATACTATAATATGCAGTCTGTTACAGACTGCATGAGATTTTTTGTAGCGCATAGATAAGAATGAGGTGTGATTATGGATTATACAGATGGTTTGCAAGGCGGTGTGCTGCCGCTTGGGCTGGCGTTTGGATTAGCGATGGACGAGCAGGCAATCAATAATTATGGTAAGTTGACAGAATATGAAAAAGAACGAATTCTTGCGGAGAGCAAAAATGTGAAGAGCAAAGAAGAAATGCAGGAGTTGATACAGCGTATCAGTGATGGAGATACAATGATATAGTCAACAGAACGGCAGAAATGGCGGCAGAGGTCTAGAAAATGGCTTTGCCGCCATTGTTATTTTATACAAAAAATCATGGAATAAACTGTAAAAAAGTGAAATTTTTTTATTTCGCTCTTTTAATATAATAGGATTTAGTGTATCATTGAGGAAGGAACATATTCAGAAACTGTAAGGATAGGTTACAGTTTGGTCTAGGACTTTGCATTTACTGCAAATTATGGCTTTATAAGCCACGTAAAATTGCGTAGTGGTAGAAACGCATCGAGCATGTGGCTTGTGATGGCGCGGTTTTCGTATGATATAGAGTGATTAAGAGGGCAGCAATGGATTGTAAAGAGGCGCAGCGATACATTCATCTGTTTTTGAAAGATGAACTAGACAGGGATACGGAGTATCAATTGGTGGAACATATAACTTCCTGCAGTGAGTGTATGGAGGAACTTACGGTTGAATACCTTTTATTAGAAGGTATCAGCAGACTTGAGAATGATGAGGATATAGATGTGCAGAGTGAACTGGAAGATAGGCTGAATCGGATTATTACCCGCAAAAAGGTATTTAAACAGCTAAAAGCCGGTCTTTTTTTAGTTGGTTCGTTGATATTTTGCATATTTTTGCTGGGAGGGGTATAGAACATCATGAGCAGAATTGTTTTGATAGACGGCAGTAATATTTTACAGAAGGCATTTTATAATGTGCCAATAATGACGGATGCGACAGGGCTTCATACCAATGCGGTTTTTGGATTTGTAAATATATTATTAAAAATAGTAGAGAAGGAAAAACCAGATTACTTGAGTGTAATATTTGGAACAGAGGAGAGTGTACAGTCAGAGGCACTTAAAGAGCAAGGTCCTATTTTGAAGGATCTTTTGTCTGCGATGAAGATTTATTTTATGGAAGCGCAAGGAATCAAAACCGCAGATTTTTTGGGGAGCGTTGTAAGGTGTCTGGAAGAAGGATTAGAAAAGGAAGAATTGGAGATTGTGCTGTTTACAAGTGAACGAAATATTTTGCAGCTTGCTTCAAGCAAAACAAGAATTTGTATTGTGGAAACAGGTGGCGGCAAGACGGCATTTCAAGAATATGGAGTGGATACAATACAAAAAGAATATCAGTTTGAACCTGCGTATTTTTATGTGTTGCAGGTATTGACAGAAATAGCGCACATTGGGAAAAAGACAGCAATTGATTTGCTGCATACCTACGCTTCTGATGAGAATATGATAACCGCATTGTATGAACATTTGGACGAACTACCACAAAAGAGTATTCAGGAAAGATTGTTGCAGAACAAAGAGGCAGTTTTGCACGATAAAGAGTTCTGGAAAATTGATAAAAATGTTGCGGTTGATTTTTCACTGGAAAAGACAGTGTTTCATGCTGGAAATATATTTTCAATGGAGTCTAATGTTTTGCTGAAGAGACACTCCTTACACGGCAAATTTGGGCAGTCTGAATTAGGGAACAATTCAGCAGCCATCAATGTAAACAAAGATATTAAGGTGGTTGCCATTCAAACGAAGGGGGATGTTCAAAGCGTTTTTGACAGGGTTATCCAAGCTGGTTATGCGGCAATACGACCAATTAGTGTTAGAGCCAAAGGTGTTGGTGAGTTTGGAGCACACGCAGATGGACAAATGTATTTGCAGATGGATGCAGAGGAAGCAATTTTTGGCTGTATGTTATGCGGTGGTTCGGATAATGAGCGAAATGTTTATTTTATGGAAAGTAGTGACACAATTTCTGCAGAGTATCTTCAACAGCAAATAGAGAGGATGCTTTTGTCAGAAAGGATGTCGGTTGCTGTATTTGATATTAAAAGCGATTATGGCAATCTGTTTTCGCAGGAAAATGACAGAAAGTTGTCGTCGCATGAGATGACAGAGCGGCTTTTTGACTGTAAGATTGCAGCATACTTGATGAATCCACTTAAAAGTGATTATAATATTGTAGATGTAGCGAATGAGTATCTGGGCATTCAGATACAGAAATGGGCAGAGGTATTTGGAAAGGAAGATTTTAGCACAGCGTATCGAAATCAGAGAGAGGAAGTTTTGTCTTATCTTGCAAAAGAAACGTATGTGTTGTACTGCGCAGAACCGTTGCTGGAAACAGCATTGGCGCAAAACAAGATGGATAAGCTCTTTCGGAATCTTGAGATGCCATTAACTTATGTATTGTTTGATATGGAGCGAGAGGGAATTCTTGTTCGCCCGGAGGAACTAAAGAGTTATGGCGAGGCGCTCAACGGTCGAATTAGCGAGTTGGAAAAAGCAATTCATACAGCGGTTGGGGAGGTTTTTAATATTAACTCTCCAAAACAATTGGGGGAAATTTTATTTGACAAGATGAAATTGCCCGGAGGGAAGAAGACAAAAACTGGGTATTCGACGGCGGCAGAAGTGCTTGAGAAGCTTGCGCTAGAGAATCCAATTGTCAAGGATATTTTGGAATACAGGGGGCTTACAAAGCTGAAATCAACTTATGCAGATGGACTTGCTGTGTATATTGATGCGGAAAACAAGATACACACAAATTTTAACCAGACAATTACTGCAACGGGAAGATTGAGTTCCACAGAGCCAAATTTACAGAACATTCCAATGCGTATGGAGCTTGGCAGACGAATTAGAAAGGTATTTGTACCCCAAAAAGGTTGTATTTTTATGGATGCAGATTACTCACAGATTGAGTTGCGTGTGCTGGCACATATGTCGGAAGATCAGCAGTTGATTGAAGCATATAAAATGGAGGAGGATATTCATAGGATTACTGCGTCGAAGGTATTTCATACACCATTTGCGGAGGTTACGGACTTGCAGAGACGCAACGCCAAGGCAGTAAATTTTGGAATTGTATATGGTATTAGCTCTTTTGGACTGAGTCAGGATTTGAGCATCACGCCCAAGGAGGCGAAAAGTTATATTGATGAATATTTTAAAACGTATCCCGGAATTAAGAAGTTTTTGGATAGGCTGGTAGATGACGCGAAAGATAAGGGATACTGTGAAACGATGTTTGGCAGAAGAAGACCTGTTCCTGAGTTGAAATCTACAAATTTTAATCAGCGTTCTTTTGGAGAGCGTGTTGCCATGAACTCTCCAATACAGGGAACGGCAGCAGATATTATCAAATATGCAATGGTTCATGTTTATGATGCGCTGAAGGCAAAGGGACTTCGGTCAAAGTTGATTTTGCAGATACATGATGAGTTGTTGATTGAGACAAGAAATGAAGAAGTTGAGGAAGTGAGGGCAATTCTGGCACACGAAATGCAGAATGCATGTGAGCTCGCAGTAAAATTGGAGATTGATCTTCACACAGGGACTGATTGGTATGAGGCAAAATAGTATGAAAATTATAGGGATTACTGGCGGTGTTGGTGCAGGGAAAACAAAAGTTCTCTCCTATATAGAATCACAGTTTTCCTGTAGAGTTATAAGAGCAGACGAGGCGGCACACAAGTTGTATGAGCCGGAACAGATATGTTATCAGAAGCTTGTTGCACTTCTAGGACAGGAGATTTTAAACTCTGATAATACGATTGATAAGGCTAAGATGGCAACAGCTATTTTTGGAGATAATGTACTGTTGGCAAAAGTAAATAGTATTGTGCACCCAGAAGTAAAAAAGTATATCCTAAAACAAATTGCCATAGAGCGTGAAAGAGGAGCAGTGGAGTACTTTTTTATAGAGGCGGCACTTTTGGTTGAAGAGCACTATGACCAGATTGTGGATGAGATGTGGTATATCCATTCAGATGTGGCGATTCGGGAGAAAAGGTTGGCGCAGAGTAGACAGTATAGTGCACAGAAGATAGCAGAGATTATGAAAGGACAGTTACATGAGGAAGAATTTAGAAAACACTGTCAGGTGGTAATTATGAACAATGGCGATTTGGAGGAAACCTACAAACAGATTAATAAAATTATGGGGGTTAATATATGAACGAGAGGAACGTGAATGAGGAGGAGCTTGTATTTGGATTAGATATTGGTACCCGAAGTATTGTGGGTACCGTGGGCTATAGACAAGGGGAAAGATTTGTCGTGATAGCGCAGGAAATTCGGCAGCATCAGACGCGTGCCATGTTTGACGGGCAGATTCATGATATCAACAGGGTAGCTGCCTCCATAGCGGATATCAGGCAATGTTTGCAGGAAAAGACAGGTGTCAAATTAAATGAGGCTTGTATTGCGGCCGCGGGGCGTGTGCTTAAGACAATGAATGTACATGCAGATATGGACCTTGACAAAGAGCGAAATGTCACAAAAGACGACATAAGCAACCTAATTTCGCTGGGAATAGAACAAGCATTTGCAGAATTTCAAGATAATAATGATACAGATATGCACTTTTATTGTGTGGGATATTCCGTCGTGCGCTACTATTTGAATGGATTGTGGATGGGACAGCCAGAACACCACAAGGCAAAAACAATTGGAGCAGATATTATTGCAACTTTTCTGCCAGATAATGTTGTGGATGGTTTGTACAGTGCAGTGGAACTTGCTGGACTGCGGGTTGCAAATCTTACATTGGAGCCAATTGCGGCAATTCGAGTTGCTATTCCAGAGAAATTTAGATTGTTAAATATTGCAATGATTGACGTTGGTGCAGGGACATCAGATATTTCGATTACAGATGATGGCACTGTTGTTGCATTTGGAATGATTCCCTGCGCAGGGGATACACTTACAGAGCTTTTGGCAAAAACTTGCCTGATTGACTTTGGCACAGCGGAGATGATTAAGACAGCGGCGACACAGCAGGAAGAAATTGTGTATGAAGATATTATGGGTATGGAGCAGACGATTACTGCAAAGGAAGTAATTGCGATTTGTCAGAACGAGATTGAGCGAATGGCAAAGCTTGCGGCAAATACGATCAAGGAACTAAATGGTGGGACTTCCCCTAGCGCCGTATTTATTGTTGGCGGCGGTGGCAAAATTAAGGGATTTGACGAGTTGGTCGCAGCAGAACTCGGACTAGACCCAAAGCGTGTTGCGCTTCGCGGGGAGGAGATTATGCGGGATATCGATTTTCCGGAGGGTGCACTGAAAGATTCCACGATTATTACGCCGATTGGAATTTGTTTGACATATTATGAGCAGTACAATAATTTTATCTATATCACATTTAATGGCAATAAAATCAAGCTCTATGATAACAATAAGCTTACAGTGACAGATGCTGCGATACAGGCGGACTTTACGAGGGATGGTCTTTTTCCAAGACGCGGGGAAGAACTGCGCTATACTGTAAATGGCAAAAATCGCGTTACTAAGGGAGAATATGGTGAGAGCGCGCACATTTATGTAAATGGTGAGGAAGTGAGTCTTAGCCATAATATCAAGGCAAATGATGTGATTGTGCTTGAGGAATCCACTCTAGGGATACCCGCAGAAGAAAAGATTGCGGATTTGATTGATTATAATGGAAAGATTGTCGTCACAGTAAACGGTGATGAGATGCAGCTTCCAAAGCCCGTAAGGGTAAATGGTACAGCGGTTACAGAAGAGTATTTGATACAATATGGTGATGATATTGAGGTATTTACTACCTATACATATGATGCGTTTTTTGCATTTATGGATTTAACACCAGAGGATATGATTTTATTTGTCAATGGTGAGCAGGCTGATAGTACAGTGGAGATTCATGCTTTGGATAAACTTGAACTTAAGAATCGGAAAGAGCATGAACTTAAAAAAATTTACAAGGAATCACAACGGGAAGCAGTCAGAGATGCGGTGAAAGATCATGTGGCAAAAGCAGAGAAAAAAAGAGAACAGGGGACTTTGAATTCGGAGGAAAAACCAGAGGAAGCGCCAATACAGGAGACTGTTTCTGCAGTGTCAGACAATGAAAAAGGAAATACAGATTCCGATGCAAATAAGGATACCAAGACGCCAGTGGACAAAGAAACAAGAACAGAGGAAAAACAGGAGACAACTTTGGAGGTAGACAAGGCAGTGGCAGAGAAAGCGCCGATAGAGTCCGTAGCTTCAGAATCCGCAGCAGAGGAACCAAAGCAGGAAAATGCATCAGAAACAGATAAAAAATCGGAGTTAGAGTCAGAGACAAAGAAAAAGGAAGAACAGAAGGAAGAAAAGGAGGAATCTGGAAAAAAGATTATTGTCATTGTAAATCAGAATCCGATAGTTATGAGGGGCAAACAGAGTTATATGTTTGTGGATATATTTGATTACATTGATTTTGACACCAGCAGAGTGCGCGGAGGAGGGATTGCCACGCTTGTCAATGGAAAAGATGCGCAGTATACACAGGAAATCCATAATGGGGATAAGATAGAAGTATATTGGAAATAAAACAGATTGGTATAGAACAGGAGTAGAAGTAGATGAGAATGTGCAGTATAGCCAGTGGAAGTAGTGGAAATTGTATCTATATTGGTACAGAGGCGACACATCTTCTGGTAGATGCGGGGATAAGCTGCAAAAGAACGTTGGAGGCACTCAATCAGTTTGGATTGACGGGGAAAGATATTGATGGAATACTAATCACGCATGAACACGCAGACCATATTAGTGGTTTGCGTGTATTGTGCAGACAATTTGGCATACCAGTCTATGCTACAGAAGGAACAATAGCTGCCATGAAAAAAGTGAGTAATCTTGCAGGGATAGAGGACTCACTTTTTCATGCAATTAAAATTGACAAAAAATTTATTTTAAAGGATATCACAATCAATCCAATGAAAATATCCCATGATGCAGCTCAGCCAGCGGCATACAGATTTCAGTATGGAAATAAACGTATGGCAGTTGCAACAGATTTAGGTACTTATGATGCATATACAGTTGAGAGTCTTCGAGGGACAAATGTTCTGTTGCTGGAGGCGAACCATGATGTTAATATGCTCCAAGTAGGACCATATCCATATATGCTCAAACAAAGAATACTAGGTAAAAAAGGGCATTTATCCAATGAACTTTCGGGTAGGCTTTTGAGCCAATTGTTGCATAATGATTTAAAAACAGTATTTTTGGGACATCTAAGCAAGGACAATAATTTGGCGGAGTTGGCATATGAAACGGTGCGATTGGAAATTTCTATGGCAGATAACCCTTATAAACCAGATGATTTTCCAATCTTAGTGGCAAGTCGAACTGAAGTGTCACAGATGGTGGAAATATAAAAGGTAAAAGATATAAGTAAAAGATAGGAGTCATAAATTATGAAAAAAACAATTATTACTGTAGTGGGAAAAGATACTGTTGGAATCATTGCAAAGGTATGTACATATCTTGCTGAGAACAGAATTAATATTTTGGATATTTCACAGACGATTGTGGACGATTATTTTAATATGATGATGATTGCAGATATGGGGCAGGCAGTCAAGTCGGTCAGTGAAATTTCCGATGATCTTGACAAACTTGGAGCGGAGATAGGTGTTATTGTCAAATGTCAGAGGGAGGAAATCTTTAATAGTATGCACAGATTATAGTTTGCGTGCAAATAAAGATATTTTTCGGAAATCTATAATGGAGGACATTTAAGATGATAAACATAAATGAAGTATTGGAAACAAATAAAATGATTGAAAAGGAAAATCTGGATGTCAGGACAATCACGCTTGGCATTAGTCTGTTGGATTGCATTGATTCCGATCTTTCCCGATTAAATGAGAAGATTTACAATAAGATTACGGTTGTGGCAAAGGACTTGGTGACTGTAGGAGAAACAATTGAGAAGGAATTCGGGATTCCTATTGTAAACAAGCGAATTTCTGTCACACCAATTGCTTTGATTGGTGGGGCTGCATGTAAAACTTCTGAAGATTTTGTGACGATTGCTAGAACCTTAGACAAGGCGGGAAGAGCGGTTGGTATCAATTTCCTTGGAGGTTATTCTGCATTGGTATCAAAGGGAATGACAAAGGCAGATGAGTTGTTATTGCGCTCGATTCCGCAGGCACTTGCACAGACAGAACTTGTGTGTAGTTCAGTGAATCTTGGTTCTACCAAGACAGGGATTGATATGGATGCGGTTCGGCTGATGGGGGATATTATTAAAGAGACAGCAGAGTGCACAAAGGACAGGGATTCAATTGGATGTTCTAAGTTGGTGGTGTTCTGTAATGCGCCAGATGACAATCCATTTATGGCAGGAGCATTTCATGGTGTCACAGAGGCGGATGCCATTATTAATGTTGGGGTTAGTGGTCCGGGAGTTGTCAAGAACGCACTGGAGCGCGTGCGCGGAGAAAATTTTGAAGTGCTCTGCGAGACTATTAAAAAGACAGCTTTTAAAGTGACACGTGTCGGACAGCTAGTGGCGCAGGAAGCATCAAAACGACTTGGTATTCCCTTTGGCATTGTAGACCTTTCTC
Source organism: Lachnospiraceae bacterium (assembly GCA_014239155.1). Classification (GTDB taxonomy): domain Bacteria; phylum Bacillota; class Clostridia; order Lachnospirales; family Lachnospiraceae; genus COE1. Next base: position 257,824 of record JAAZZQ010000060.1, read on the forward strand.
TTGCTCCTACACCTGCAATTGGTGATAGCGTAGCAGATATTTTGTGTGAGATTGGGCTTGAGTATGCAGGTGCTCCGGGGACAACAGCGGCACTTGCCTTATTAAATGATCAAGTGAAAAAAGGTGGTGTAATGGCATCTTCTTATGTAGGTGGTCTGAGTGGTGCGTTTATCCCAGTCAGTGAGGACCAGGGCATGATTGATGCCGTCAATGCAGGAGCGCTAACGCTAGAAAAGCTCGAAGCCATGACCTGTGTCTGTTCAGTTGGTCTGGATATGATTGCAATTCCCGGCGATACCAAGCCAACGACGATTGCGGGTATTATAGCAGATGAGCTTGCGATTGGAATGGTCAATCAAAAAACGACTGCCGTGCGCATTATTCCTGTGATTGGTAAGACAGTAGGAGATAGTGTTGAGTTTGGAGGACTACTTGGATATGCGCCAATTATGCCTGTCAACAAATATTCTTGTGATGCATTTGTTAATCGTGGGGGTAGGATACCTGCACCAATCCATAGCTTTAAAAATTAACTTTAATCAGTTCACAGGTCAGTTCGCTTTGTCGTAAGAGACTAGCAGTGTTAGCTGGTTGGCATCGTTTTTTTTGCTGTAGAACACTCTCGTAAATATTAGCAGCAAATATATCAGATTGCAGAGATGTCAGTGCAATATCACTTAGATGTTTTAACGCATGGGCAGGTTTTGTTATAATAGGAATCGATGCATTTGCTTTAATGGATTTCAACAGGTTTTGACCGCAAGGAGTAAATCCAAGCAATCTGGCATAAGGGGTGTAATCACGTTCTTTTAAGGCATCTGCGCATTCCTGTGTCAATCCCAAAAGAATATGCATTAGACCACGGCAGATACGAGAGTATGTTAAATTTTTAGTCTTACACAATAGTGCAAATTTCTCAAAAGAAACAAAGCGAGAAAGGTTATTGTGCAATGTATGTGATAGTTGTCTTCCAATATCAAAGTAATTGGCGTATACATCTTTGTGACCATAAAGTTGCAGCATCTTATATAGAAGGATTTCAGAAAAATCCTCAGCATACAAATGTTCTTTGTTTTGTAATAGAGTATATATGTCAACTGGCATATGATTTTGCACTGGAGATGTGACAATATTATTCAATGATTGATGCAAAAGTGCATTTCGTATGGCATTTGCAGAGATAAAGCTATCTGATTCTATATTGACAGAAGTATATGCAGCGCCTTTTCTCGTAAGTGTTGCAGGTTTGATTGCACTGTTTCGCTGTATAAGAGCTTTGACATACTCTACTCCAAGGATATTGTTGGAAGCGCTGAGAAAGTTTTGAGTATCCTGATTTGGAAAGAGTTCTGACAGTGCATTGCTTCTGGCTGCAGGAAAAGAACAGCCTTGCTTTAAATGTCGATTTAATGCTGTTTTGTACGCGTCAGATTCGCTGGCAAGGGTGTGGGCATATTGTAAAATTTGGGAAATATTTCCCGATTCGCTGCCAAAATGCAATGACTCGACAACACCGAGCTTGTCCGCCAAAGAAACTGCTCCCTGTGCAAAGTATTCGGCACTGCCAAGTGCAAAGTAAACTGGCAACTCAAAAACAAGGTCGGCACCATGTAGAAGCGCCATGCGACAGCGCTCGTATTTGTTTACAATAGCAGGAATACCGCGTTGCATAAAGTTCCCACCCATAATGACAAGAATTATGTCCGCATTTTCTGTATGGCGTATCGTATTTAACTGATAGAGGTGCCCATTGTGAAATGGATTGTACTCAGCAATTACGGCTGTGACTTTCATAATGTTTATCCTGCCTTATTACAGTTTGTTTTGGAAGAAACTACAAGGTTCTAATTACATATTACATTAGGAGTGTGTGAAAAACAAGCATTTTGGCGCATGATTTTCACGTTATTATTCATGGTTTAATAGATCGCTTATAGTAACTATTCCAAGCGATACTTGAAGTTTTACTGCGCAAAAATCGCTCTTCACTCCTGACCCGTGAAGAATAACATTTTCGTTTCTGCAGAGGCGTGAAAAGTAATAAAACGTCTTCCATTATTTTGATAGTCATGCTATAATTTGGTAGTAAAGGATGGAATTCACATTTCAATTGATATTTCGATTGACATTTCAATAGCAGTTATTATGGGGCAAAGGAGAAAAAAATGGGAAATCAATTAGTATGGGACGAACGATATAACATTGGGGTAGAAGTTATTGACAAAGAACACAAGAAATTGTTCAGTATTTTGAACAAGCTATTTGACTTTGGACGGCAGGAGGAAAAAAGCCAATGGGTTTGCCAGGAGGCAGTAAAATATTTTAGAGATCATGCAATCCAGCATTTTGCGGATGAGGAGAGCTATATGATTTCTATTGGGTATGAAGGACTTGAGACACACCAGCGCATCCATAGAAATTTTAGGGATAGAACGATTCCAGCATTGGAACGTGAGTTAGAGTTAACAAACTACTCAGAGGATTCGGTCAATCATTTTCTTAGTGTGTGTGCAGGATGGCTGATTGGACATACAATGATAGAAGATCACGCGATTGTGAGTGGCGAAACTGTAAAGCAATGGGAAAATATGATGCCGGAGGAAGAACAGGCGGTGATGGGGCAAACGATTGCGAATCTGTTACATAGTATGTTTCAATTAGACCCACGGCTAATTAGCAATTATTATGGTGGTGAAAAATTTGGAGATGGCATTTATTATCGTTTGATTTACAGTACTAAGGAAAAAAAGAGGTGGGAATTTTATCTAATCTTTGAACAACAGCTTATTGTTAGTACAATTGGCAGTGTGATAAATACGAAATCGGAAGCATTGAGTGTTATGTTAATGAATGCGGCCAGATATGTTGCAAGGCAGTTAGTAGAGCGCGTTAAAGGATATTTTCCATCTTCTGATAAGTTCCAAATTAAAGAAGAGCAATTGCTTACTTATGAACAGTTCCAGAAGGTATTTGAGAAACAAAGTCCACAGTTTAGCTTGTTGTTTGATACTGGTAAGGGATATTTTGCTTACTGTGTAGCAGCGACGGATATGCTTCAGCCAGAAGGTGGTGTCTCTATTATTACAGAGAATGCCATGACTGAGGTTGGGAAGTACCTAAACCAAAACAACGTTGAAAAAATCGAGATAAGTCACAAAAAGAAAGTTTTAGTAGTGGATGACTCTGAGTTTATGCTGCGTGCAATCCATGATTTGCTTAGCAGTGATTATGAGGTGATTACAGCAAAGTCAGGATTATCTGCAATTCGGAGTATTACGCTTGATAGACCTGATTTGGTCTTGTTGGACTATGAGATGCCGGTTTGCAATGGAAGCCAGGTGCTTGAGATGATTCGCTCCGAAAAAGATTTTGCAGATATTCCAGTTATCTTTTTGACCAGTAAGGTAGATAAAGAAAGTGTGAGCAAGGTAATTGCGCTCAAGCCAGAGGGATATTTATCCAAATCTATGTCGCCAGAAACTGTAAAAAGGGAAGTGGATCACTATTTTGAAAAAAAAGATCGTGTAAAAAGATAGAAAAGTATGAATAATTTTCCTTTCTTGTCCATATAATGATTACATATAAAATAAAAAAGTATGTGTTAGCATGAGGAGAGTCACTATGGCAAGAGGAGTAAAGAAATCATTACAAGAAAAGATTACACAGAAGGAAGAGCTGATTGAGGCGCTTTCTACGCGCATTAAGAAGGAGAAAGAAGAACTGAACGAGCTTTTGGAGATGCAGAAGATGGAAGAGCTGAATGAGCTCAGGGCAGTTGTACAGAAATCTGGCATGGAGATAGCAGATATTATTCAGATGGCACAGATGCAAGCTGCTCAGTAATGTAGAGTATTCAGGAAAAGTCCAGACATAAATGCGTACATAGCCTGAAAAGGGTATCATGGGAAGCAGGGTGAATGGACTTTTTTCTTTTGAAAAGAGAAAGGAAGAACAATAATGATAAACATACGTGAATTACAACACAACTATAAGGACTACGCAGAGCAAGAAGTGACAGTGGGGGGATGGCTTAGAAGCAAGCGAGACTCTAAAACCTTTGGGTTCTTGGTCATCAATGATGGTACATTTTTTGAGCCACTTCAGGTGGTTTATAGTGATAAATTAGATAACTTTGCGGCTATCTCAAAACTGAATGTGGGGGCGGCGGTGATTGCAACAGGAATTGTGACATTAACGCCGGAGGCAAAACAGCCGTTTGAGATACAAGCTGTAAATATTGAGATTGAAGGCGATTCAACACCAGATTATCCATTGCAGAAAAAGAGACATAGTTTTGAATATCTCAGAACAATTTCGCATCTGAGACCGCGTACCAACACATTTCAGGCAGTATTTCGTGTGCGTTCTCTCTGCGCCTATGCGATTCATAAATTTTTTCAGGAGCGAGATTTTGTCTATGTCCATACACCACTGATTACTGGAAGTGACTGTGAGGGTGCAGGTGAGATGTTTCAGGTGACAACGCTGGATTTAAAGAATCTGCCAATGGTGGACGGGCAAGTTGATTTCAGTCAAGATTTTTTTAACAAGCCTACGAATTTAACGGTGAGCGGACAGTTAAATGGTGAGACCTATGCGATGGCGTTTAAAAATATTTACACCTTTGGACCAACCTTCCGGGCAGAAAATTCTAATACAACCCGACATGCAGCAGAGTTCTGGATGATTGAGCCAGAGATTGCCTTTGCAGATTTAAAAGACGACATGATGCTTGCTGAGAGTATGCTGAAATACATTATTAACTATGTACTGGAAAATGCGCCGGAGGAAATGGCATTTTTTAATCAGTTTGTGGACAAGGGATTGATAGAAAGGCTTCGTCATGTGGCAGACTCAGAGTTTGGGCATATTACCTACACGGACGCCATCACAGAACTTGCAAAGCACAATGACGAGTTTGAGTATAAGGTATCTTGGGGCTGTGACTTGCAGACAGAACATGAGCGATATTTGACAGAAAAGCTGTTTGGCCGCCCAGTATTTGTGACTGATTATCCAAAAGAAATTAAGGCATTTTATATGAAATTGAATGAGGATAACAAAACTGTTGCAGCGATGGATTGTCTAGTGCCGGGAATCGGGGAGATTATTGGCGGAAGTCAGAGAGAGGATAAGCTGGAGGTTTTGGAAAGAAGAATGCAGGAATGTCATCTAAATCCCGCAGATTATGATTTCTATCTTGATTTAAGACGCTATGGCAGTGCAAGACATGCTGGCTTTGGGCTTGGATTTGAACGCTGTGTAATGTATCTGACAGGCATGGGAAATATTCGAGATGTCATTCCATTCCCAAGAACAGTCAATAATTGTGAGTTGTAAGAAACTGTAAAGAAATAACATCGCAAGAAGGCTTTGCTCGTTTCCTAAGAGCTGTAGAAATGCAAATAAAAGGCTGTGGTTGAGTTTCATATAACAGATTCAATATGCGGCCACAAATAGGTGAAAGTATCAGCAAATTTCGATAGAATCAGAATATGGCATAGGAGAAGTTTGCGTTGTAAACTGGGAGTAACGTCGCAGGCAGTGAGCAAGTGGGAGCGAGGAGTTTCCCATAATTAAAGATACCACATCAAATAGGAAGAACCCACGCTTATATATTTTATCAGCTATAATAAAACGCAAGGACAGCAATTTGATACGGCTGTCCTTTTTCTTTATTTATAGATAGAATCAATAGATTTAGAAATCTTGTAGACCTATATGGATAGAAGATTATTCGGCAATGGTGGATTGCTATTGTTTGGTTAAACACCTATAATATATGGTGAATATTTTGTAGGGTATTTATTATGTTTGAACATATGATAGTACAACAGACAATAAAAAATGGGAGGCGTCTAAGCGGAGCTTTCAGAAACTTTGTGCTGATAATAGAATCAATAGTGTGGTACATCCTAACCGAGTTTGACCGATACTAAAAGATATAGAAAAGCCTATTGATGGGTCAACAAAGAGCAAAACAAAATGGGAGGAAATTAACTTTGGATAGATTATTATATGTTGAAGATGATTTGAGTTTGATTGACGGATTAAAATATACATTGGAAACTAATGGATATATTGTAGATAATGCACGAACTGTAAAAGAAGCACTTTCTTTTTATCAAAAAAACTGCTATGAGCTTCTTTTACTTGATATAACTTTGCCGGATGGTACTGGATTTGATATTTGCAAAGAGGTACGTAGTCAATCATCAACTCCCATTATTTTTTTGACTGCGTCGGATGAAGAAATTAGTATTGTCAGAGGACTTGATATGGGCGGTGATGACTATATTACCAAACCATTTAAGCTCAATGAATTGCTTTCCAGAATTAAAGCATTGCTTCGGCGTTCAGCACAGTTTTCAAAGGCAGATAGGATTTTGGAGGCAAATGGTGTCAAGGTAGATGTAGTGGAACGCCTTGTTTGGAAAAAAGGGATTTTGCTAGATGTTACGCTTGTTGAATATAAGTTACTTTGCCTGTTTATGAGAAATCCAAATCATTTATTGACACGAGAAGTAATTTTAGACCGCCTTTGGGATGGCAATGGAAATTATGTTGATGATAACACATTATCCGTTTATATCCGTCGATTGCGAAGCAAAGTCGAAGAGACACCAAACATGCCACAATTTTTGATGACAGAACGTGGTTTCGGTTACAAGTGGATTGTGAAATGAGGAAATGCTATGAGAAAGTTGGGAAAAGATACAAAATATTTATTGTATGGAATAACAATGGTTTTTATTATTTCTTTTCTGTTGGTCGTTGGCATTTCTTATATGCTTGCAACGAATTTTCAACAAGAATTGATAGTCCATGATTATGCTGTGGCGGGTTATCAATTAAATCACAGCAATGAATTAGAAGTTTCAGCTTTTACTGCTGAAAAATGTCCAGATGATATAATGCGTGGTCGCATTGTTTTGGAAACTCTAGGCTATAAGGAAACGGTTGCTATGGAGCTGTTGCCTGCTGTTTTCTCGTATCGAAATTATATAATGATTTCAATTTTCTTATTATTGCTATTTGTTTTCGGAATAATATATACTCTTTTGTTTTTTTATCTGTATAGACAACAAAAAGTTATAAGTGAAGCAGAAACTTCTATTCGGAAATTTTTGGATGGCGATACAATGTGTCGTATAGAAAGTGAACAGACCGGTGATTGGTATAGCCTTTTCCACCAAATCAATGAACTTTCCTCTATTCTTTCTGCTCATGCGGAAAGGGAGAAAAACACAAAGGAATTTTTGCAGAATATTATTTCTGATATATCACATCAAATTAAAACGCCATTGGCAGCGTTAAAAATGTATAATGAAATTATTGGTAGTGAGAATGCAGACATGGATACAAGAAGAAGTTTTTTTCAAAAGTCTACAAGAGAGATTAAACGGATTGAAGATGTCATTTATACCTTATTGAAATTAGCACGACTGGATGCAGGTATTATTCAAATGGAAAAGTCGCAGGAAGATTTGTCTATTCTTATACAAGATATTCTTGAACGATTTGAAGTCTGGGCTGATCGAGAAAAGAAAACTATTCAGTTTATTAGAAAAGAAAATTTAACACTCTATTGTGATGCACTCTGGATTTCTGAAGCCATTGGAAACATTGTAAAGAACGCATTAGAGCATACAGAGGCGGGAGGGCATATTACTATTCGATTGGAGCAAACGCCCTTAATGACCCAAATTATCATAGAAGATAATGGCAATGGTATTCATCCAGATGATTTATATAATATTTTTAAACGTTTTTACCGCAGCCGCTTTTCGCAGGATATTCATGGTATTGGGTTAGGATTACCTCTTGCAAAATCCATTGTTGAGATACATGGAGGGGCTATTTCTGTAACAAGCAGACTGGGGATTGGAACTACTTTTACTTTGAATTTTTTCAACCTTACAAATAAGTAAGATAAGATTCATCTGATTGTAAGGCAAAGGAAGTATTATAGTTCCGAAAGGTAGGTAATAACTATGAATATTCTTGAAGTACAAGATTTGTGCAAAACTTATGGCACGGGAGATGCAGAAGTCCATGCACTGAATCATGTTTCTTTCTCCGTCAAAAAGGGAGAATTTGTTGCCATTGTTGGAGAGTCGGGCTCTGGCAAAAGCACATTACTAAATATAGTGGGAGCATTAGATGATCCCACTGCTGGAAAGGTTTGGATTGATGGAAAAGATATCTTTTCCATGCCAGAAAAGAAATTAACTGTATTCCGGCGACAACATATTGGATTTGTCTTTCAAGCATTCAACTTAATTTCAGAGTTAAATGTGGAACAAAACATTGTGTTTCCGCTTTTGCTCGATTATAAGAAACCAAACTTCCAATTTATAAATGAACTGTTGAATGTGTTGGGACTTACAGAACGACGGAACCACTTGCCCGGACAGCTTTCTGGCGGTCAGCAACAGAGGGTAGCGATTGGCCGGGCTTTGGCGACACGTCCTGCTTTAATCATGGCAGATGAACCAACTGGAAATCTTGACAGTAAAAACAGTCAGGAAGTGCTTGCACTTTTGCAGTCTATGTCGACAAAATACCAGCAAACTATTTTGATGATTACTCATAATGAAAATCATGCGAGTGCCGCTGACCGGGTTTTCCGTATGACAGATGGTGCGTTGAAAGATTTGGGGGTATCATCACAATGAAAAGTTATTTTGATTTAGTTCCTCAATATGAAAAAGTCCATTGGAAAAACAATAAAATATCTGTTTTGTGTATTGTTCTTTCGGTACTCCTTGTAACAGCTATTTTCAGTATGGCAGATATGGCAATCCGGGCACAAACAAACTATTTTATCAAGACAAACGGAGAATACCACATCAGTCTGACCGAGATTGACGAATCAACCGCTAAAGTAGTAGATTCAAGAATTGATGTAGCTGCTTCTGGCTGGGCTTATCAAGGATGTACTGGAACTATCAAGCAAAAAAGTGTAAGCTTTGCCGGGGCAAATGAAACAACATTTACAATACTTACAGAAATGAATATGGAGTGTGGAACATATCCAACGAGGACTAACGAAGCCTTATTGAATAAAACAGCTCTCAATGAATTAGAGCTTTCTATGGGAGATACAGTAACGGTCACTGTTCCAGACGGTTCACAAAAGAGCTATCATATTACAGGCATTCTTGAAGATATGGGAAGTCTGCTCAAAGCTGATGTTTACGGTATGGTTTTAAGTGAAGATGGTTTCCGAGCGATTGCCGATAAAGGTGCAAATGACGGAACAACTTTTCGTGTTCAGTTCAAAAACGGTGTTGATATTCAAAAAGCTATCAGAGAAATAGAAGAAGTATACGGACTTTCTGAGAATCAGGTATCTGAAAATACCGCTTTGATTGGTCTTATGGGACAAAGCGAAAACAGTACTATGCAATCCTTTTATATTGTAGCTGCATTCTTGGTTCTATTGATACTGATTGCAGCAACTGTTATGATTGCCGCCAGTTTCAATACAAATGTTTTGGAACGAGTACAGTTTTACGGAATACTCCGCTGCCTAGGTGCTTCCACACAACAAGTAAAAAACTTTGTTATTCTTCAAGGCTTACGTCAAAGCATAAGAGGTGTTCCTATTGGCCTAATTGCAGGACAGATTATTACATGGTGTGCGTGCTTGCTTTTGAAATCTGTAATTGTAGGACGTTTTTCAGAAATTCCACTTTTTCGATTTAGTGTGATTGGATTGATTACCGGGGCTATTGTCGGGTTTTTAATTGTGTTTTTGGCTTCGTTATCCCCAGCGAAAAAAGCATCTAAAGTTTCACCGATAATTGCAATCAATGGAACCAGTCAGCTTACAAAAAACAAACGAGCGGCAAATACAAAACTATTCCGAGTGGAAACCAGCATGGGAATTTTTCATGCACTGTCAGGTAAGAAAAATGTATTTCTTATGACTTGCTCTTTTGCAATTAGTATTATGCTGTTTCTGTCTTTTCAGGTAATGGTGGTGTTTCTTAATCAGGGGATGCCTGCACTGTCAGCTTCCGCAGCGGATGTATCTGCTATTATGGGAAGTACATCACTCGATAGAAAACTTGTGCAAAAAATTTGTGTGATTGATGGTGTAGGCAAGGTGTTTGGCAGGATGGAAAAAGCAGATTTGCCCATTTTAACAGGGAATGGTACTGGTACTATTACTTTAATTTCCTATGACGATAACCAGTTTAAGTGGGCTAAGGAAGAGCTGAACAAGGGAAAAATCAATTCTGTTCAAGAAAACCAAAATAGTGTTTTAGTTACTTATTATGAGGGGGCAAGATGGAACGTAGGAGATATTATTACTATCCATGCTTCATCAGAGGAAAAGCAGGTGACTGTGGCGGGAATATTGACTACTACAAATGCAACAAATCATGCAGGCAGTAAGGGTTATATGATTTGTTCAGAACAGACATTTGTTGAGATTGCCGGGGATTTGGGTTACACTTCACTCGACGTACAATTATCTAAATCAGGCAACGATAATACAATTTCGGCGATAAGAAAGCTAGTCCCGGCTGATAGCTCGGTTTTAGATAATCGGCTGTCAAATTCCGAAGCACAAAGTTCGTATTATATAGGAGCTATTTTCATTTATGGATTTCTGGTAATTATTGCATTGATAACAATGTTTAATATTTTTAACAGCATGAATGCCAGTGTAACAGCTAGGACGAAACAATATGGTATCATGCGATCGATCGGGATGGATGCAGGTCAGCTCTACAAAATGATTGCGTCCGAAGCATTTACCTATGCTGCGTTAGGCTGCATAGTAGGGTGCATTTTAGGTCTGCCACTTAACAAAATGATGTTTCAATTTTTGATTTCTGATAAATGGGGAACAAGTTGGCAAATTCCATTGAGTTCCCTCTTGATGATTATATTACTCTGTTTTGCGTCGGCGGCAATCGCTATCAGGCATCCAATCAAACAGATTGGCAAAATGACTATTGTGGATACTGTCAAGCAACAACAATAATTTGATTATGTAACTCATTAAAAATCTGGTCTGCAAACTTTCTTGCAGAGTGGATTTTTAATTTTAACTTACAAATGAGTAAGCTGAAATTTACCCTAATGTAAGCTGATTTTGATAAAATGGAGGAAAGTAAGAACGGAGTGATTGAGAGGTGGTTTTATGGGAAATTAGCTGTATTTGATATATCTGAATCCGGTAGAGCGATTGGTGAAAAGCTAGTGCTTCCTTAAAGTATTTCTCTATTGGTACATTGCCTCTAATTCTTCTCGCAGTTTAAGAATTTCTTTTATTGTGTTATAATCTTTTTTTATTTTGGGGCTTGTTAATTCTATCAGAAGATGGCAATGCATTCTTCGCGGAATTGTTTGCCACGCAGAGATAGCAGCCTTGGATACACCATATTCAACTGTGGTGCTTTTGTAAACACGTGTTTCTCCCTTATGAAGACGAACGATCTTCTTTTAAATTCAGTTGTGTAGTTTTGTGACATAATGAAGAAAATCTCCTGCTGTACAACAGGAGATTTTTAATATGCAGAGGAAATAAGTTGTTAAGATGGTTGAAAAGCAGTTGTTTTTACTTTTTTAGAGAGAACTGCCCAATTAATCCGTTGAGAATGGTTGCTTGAGCAGACAATTCTTGACTCGTTGCAGATGCTTCCTGCGCAGTCGCCGCGTTGCTTTGCACAACTTCAGAAATTTGATTAATGCCCTGTTCTGCTTGACGCATTGCGTCGGTTTGGTCCTCTACCATTGTCTTAAGATTTTTGGAGAAATCGGCAATCTGCTTGATTCCGTCTACGACAGATCCAATTGCATGGGCGGCGTTTTCCGCTGCACGATTTCCTTCAGTAACTTCACGGATTGAGCCTTCAATTAATTCTCTAGTATCAACAGCCGCCTTGGCACTTTGGTTTGCCAGCACTCGAATCTGGTCGGCGACAACTGCAAAACCACGGCCTGATTCACCGGCTCTTGCTGCCTCAATAGATGCATTTAGAGATAGAAGATTTGTCTGAGAGGCGATGGATTCAATCTCAGAGATAATATCACCAATTCTGTTGGAGGCTGCATTGATGCGTTCCATCGCAGCCATCATAGAATTCATTTCCTCACGGCTGTTATCTGCTTTTTCTGCATAATGTTGCGCTTTTATGTAGGATTCATCTGCGCTCTGTACGCTCTTTTCCATTGTGGTAGTAATATCAGAAATTGTGGCGTGTAATTCCATAACAGCGTTCGTCTGTTCTGTGGCACCTTCTGCAAGAACCTGTGATGCTTCTGCAAGATCACCGGAACCAGAAGTTACTTGACTGGAAACTTCGCCAATGGATGTGAGAGTGTCTATCATCTGATCTCGTAATCCGCGCATAGATTCATATAATTTTTGAAAATCACCAGTATATTTTTCAGAGTATTTTGATTTGACAGCATAGTTTCCACTTGCCATCTCACCGAGCACCTCACTAATGTCATGAATAATAATATTGAGGTTGTTTGCCATTTCTGTTGCGTCTTTTTCTATGTGTTCTACTTCGTCACCTGTTTCAACCATAGGGAATGGTGAGGTTAGATCTCCAGTGGAGAACGTCTTGAGACGTGACCCAAGTTTTCCAAGAGGAGCGGCGATTCCCTTGGCAATTTGTTTGCCAATTTTCGTTGATAATATCATTGCAGCGATAACAACAATAATTATTGCAGCGGATAAAATTAAGCCTGTAGCGGTAAGCTTGGCAGAGAGACTGTTTCCCTCAGCTACTTTGACATTCAAAAGCGATTCAAGGTTGGCATAAATACTGTTGTATATGCTTGCCAATTCATTTATGGCAATATCTTGTGCCTGCTTACAGAGTTCGCGGTCTGTTGTTGCGCCCAGTTCCATAATTTTTGTGTCCAGTTTCCAATATTCGTCTAACTCTGTGCGAATTTCATTGTATGTTTTTCTACCGTCTTGTGATACAATCGTCTCTTCAATTTTTGCAAAGTTTTCCAAGAAGGCTGTTTTATGTTCATCATGTTGTTTTACTACAGCAGTGATAACGTCTGCTTCGTCATAACCAATGGCAGCTCGCAATGAGGATCTGACATCGGCAAATTCAAACATTGCTTTGCCTATATCTCCCTGAGCAAAACCAAAGTTTTTCAGTGCATAAGAGTATCTGTTTGATATGACAATGAGGACAATCAATCCAAGGATTGCCACGCTTGCTGTAATGGATGCCACCTTAAAAAATGATTTGGTTAGCTTTTTTTCGATGCTTTCTTGTTCGTTCATTGTTAATTTCCCCTTTCTCTTACTACAAAGATACCTTCTATCTGCTTACACACAATAAACAGCGTTATCTCTTATTATAGACGAATAAAAGAAATTTGCAATATAAAAGAAGCGAAATTCAGACGAATTAATGCGAAAACAGTAACAGTTCAGCCGCTTACTGAAAACAGATTCTATCATAAATCTGAAGGACAGCATTGTATTTGCACGAAAACAATGCTATGATAGAAAAACATGATACAATTGGAGGAAGCTATGAAAAAGATAACAAAATTTATTGGGAACAGGGATTTTTACAAGATGGTATTGATGATTGCTGTGCCAATCATGATACAGAATGGAATTACGAATTTTGTCAGCCTGTTGGACAACATTATGATTGGGCAGGTAGGAACAGAACAGATGTCGGGTGTTGCCATTGTAAATCAATTGATTTTCGTCTATAATTTGTGTATTTTTGGCGGCGTGTCCGGTGCTGGTATTTTTACAGCACAGTATTTCGGACAGGGAAACCATGAGGGTGTGCGCCAGACAATGCGTTTTAAACTGTGGATGGTGATTGTAATTACAGCATTGACCGCAATTCTTTTTTTATGTGGCGGAACAAATTTAATTAATGCTTATTTAAAAGGAGATGGCTCGGCAGAAAGCATTGCTGCAACGCTATATTATGGGGAAAAGTATTTAAAGATAATGTTAATTGGTCTGCCAGCCTTTGCAATCGTGCAAATTTATTCTAGTACACTGCGCGAGTGTGGACAGACAATATTGCCTATGAAGGCAGGCGTTGCGGCAGTTATTGTGAATCTTCTATTTAATTACATATTGATTTACGGAAAATTTGGTGCGCCAGCGCTTGGAGTAAGCGGTGCAGCGATTGCGACAGTGCTCTCACGATATGTTGAGATGCTGATAACAGTGATTGGCGTACACAGAAAAAGAAAGGATACCTATTCTTTTGTCACAGGGCTCTACAACACATTAAAAGTGCCAAAAGAGTTAACTTTAAAAATTATAAAAAAAGGCAGTCCGCTATTGTTTAATGAAACGTTATGGGCAGCGGGCATGGCAATGTTGACACAATGTTATTCTGTGCGTGGTCTAAATGTTGTGGCAGGATTAAATGTGTCCAATACAATTAACAATGTGTTTAATATTGTTTTTATTGCACTGGGAGATTCTGTTGCTATTATTGTAGGGCAACTTCTTGGCGCAGGCAAGATGAAGGAAGCAAGAGACACGGACAATAAGATGATTGCGTTTTCGGTAATGTGCTGTACGCTTGTGGCGCTGGTTATGTTTCTTATGGCGCCGCTGTTTCCAAGACTTTATAAGATTAATGACGAGGCGCGGTTACTCGCAAAGTATTTTATTATGGCCACAGCACTTTTTATGCCACAGAATGCTTTTCTACACGCGACTTATTTTACATTGCGTTCAGGTGGCAAGACAATTATTACATTTTTGTTTGACAGTGTGTTTATCTGGTGTGTGAGCGTGGTGATTGCATTTGTGCTTAGCCGTTATACTGGACTGCCTGTCATTGCGGTCTATGCAATGGTACAACTCGCTGACATTATCAAGTGTATTATTGGGTTTATCCTTGTCAAAAAAGGAGTTTGGCTGCAAAATATTGTCGCATAAAGAACAGATGATAATTAGGTGAGCGTATGAGAAAAGATAAAGATATGACAGTGGGAAATCCTTTTAGATTAATTGGCATGTTCTCTTTTTCGCTGATCGTAGGAAATTTATTTCAGCAATTGTATACGTTTGTGGACACGATTATTATAGGAAAGAAAATTGGAACGTTGGGGCTTGCGGCAGTTGGCGGAACAGAGTGGCTAATTTTTCTTGTAAATGGAGTTGTAATTGGTCTCGTTCAGGGTTTTTGTATTCTTTTGGGAAATAGCTATGGAGAGGGAAATGAACGGGGATTTGAGACTTATTATACAAAAGCAAAAAAGATTTGTTTTGTGCTTGCTATTGGATTGCCAGTATTCTTTTTCTTGGTTTCAGGGGTGACTTTGCGTCTGCTTGGCACAAAAGATGAAGTGTATGCAATGGCGCAGGAGTACATATATGTTATTTTTCTGGGGATTCCTTTTTTAGTCTTTTATCAGTTGTTTTCTGGCGCATTAAGAAGCAGGGGAAACAGTCGAATACCACTGTTGGCAATGACAATTTCTTCATTGTGCAATATTGTGTTAGATATTTTATTTGTTAACGTACTGGAGTTCGGGATTATGGGAGCTGCACTAGGAACAATTGTTTCAGAGTGTGTTGTAATGCTCCTTTGCGGTTACTATTTTTATGCGGAAAAGAGAAATGTCGACAAAAGAATAACTGTGGAAAATGAAAAAATAGTTGCTATAAAATTAATTCAAATGGGGATTCCAATGGCATTGCAGAGTGTCATTACCTCTATTGGTGGATTGATTGTAGTAAATAGAATCAACCAGTATGACATTACATTTCTTGCAGGATACACTGCCGCAGTAAAACTATATGGGTTGTTGGAAATCGCAGCGTCTTCCTTTGGATTGGCAGTTGTGGCGTATGTGGCACAAAATTATGGGGCAGGCAAGATGTGCCGCATTAAAAAGGGCGTTCGAGCAAGTTTATTTATGGGAACTGTTGTGGCAGTAATTTGCTCATGTGTGATGGTGTTGTGTGGACACGATATATTAAGATTGTTTGTAGAAGTATCGGATACGACAGAGAAAATATTAGCTTATGGCTGTCGTTTTTTAAGAATACTGGCAGTATTTTTTCCATTTTTATATTTTCTGTATATTTTGCGGGCAGCACTTCAGGGAATGAATCATACAGTTGTTCCTATGTTGTCAAGTTTTGCACAGTTGATAATGCGCCTTTTGTGTGCGATAGGATTGACAAGATTTATAGGTAGTGATGGAATATTTTGGGGTGAAGTATCTGCTTGGATCTTGGCGGACATGGTACTTTTTGGCGTTTATGCGTATCAGATTCGAGCTGTTTTGCGATAAACAGGTTTATAGGTTATTTTTACGGGTCAGGAATGTGCGCATGTACCAAGAATCGTAACGTCTATAGAGCAGCATTTTTGGCGGAAAGGAATGCGAAATGAAATACATACGAAGTTCTACAGGAGTTACAATATTTTTGGTTGTGACCTTTATGGTGATTGCATTTTTCCAACACCCAGATCATGAAGAGAGGTCTATGTTGCCAGAACGGATTGAATACTATTTGGATGAAGGGTGGTTAATGACTTCCCCATACAGCGAAAAACAGATAAATATTACGCTGCCCTATTCTGGAAACTATAAGGCTTCTGATACCATCTTATTTCAAAATAGATTGCCGGAGGAATATTCCAACCTGACTCTGCGGTTTTCGGCAGAAAATGCAACTGTGCGTGTGGTGTTAGACGGGGAGATGCTCTACCAACGCGAACAAGAGGATATGAGTGCGGACAATGAATATTATGTGAAGATTCCTAGCATTGTGCAGGAGAGCGAGGCTTGGGGAGAACTAAGCATTGAATTGACTGTGTTCGATCAGGATAAGGATGTTATACTTAGCAATATGATTGTCGAGACGGGTGACATGGTTGTGATTGGACTTGTAGGCAGCAATCTAACAGATATTGTTTGTTGTCTGCTAATTATAATTACAGCGATTATTATGTTTGTGCTTGCGCTAATACGATGGTACACCAATCAGCCAAGCCGCGGAGAGTTCTATTTAGGGTTATTTGGATTGACAGCCGGCATTTATTGTTTTATAGGTAGCAATACATTAAATATTTTTTTTGACATGCACAACGCTTATATTATGCAAGAGTATTTAATGCTAATGCTTCCAATGTTTTTGGCGCTTTATTTTGAACAGAATCTGCGAAGTTATTATCCTCATCGTTTTGCGGGACTGCTAGTCTTGACTGCTTTGAATGCTGTAATACAGATTTTATTAGAGTGGCAAGGCGTGTCAAATCTAATCGAGCTGACCGATTTGTCCACGGCTGTGGTGGGGATTGTCTGTGTGACTGCCATTGTAAGTTTGATGCAGATAGAGGATAAAAACATTCGTTATCAGACATTTTTGCCAATGATTGCTGTGCTGGTGCTATTAATTGGAGAATTGGCAACTATGGTATTAAATTACTTTTCCATGTATGCCTTTGCGAAAGTAGCAGGGTTGCATGGCATGACTTCCTCTGGAATGCTGTTGACAATTTTACATATTTTACGGCTCTCAAAAGAGTACCAGTTGGATGCAGAGGAAAAAGTAAAGGCGGCAGAACATCAAAATAGATTGCTGGCGCAGGCGAAAAAAGAGGCGGATGCGGCAAGACAGGAAGCGCTTGCCGCAAATGAAGCAAAAGGGAAATTTCTAGCACAGATGTCTCATGAAATTCGCACGCCAATCAATGCAGTGCTTGGCATGGACGAGATGATTTTGCGGGAATCAAAAGAGCAAAATGTCAGGGAATATGCGATGGATATTTATACGGCGGGTCAGTCCTTGTTATCTCTTATTAATGATATTTTGGATTTTTCTAAAATTGATTCAGGAAAAATGGAAATTGTGCCAGTTGAGTATGATGTCAGTAGCATGATTCACGATTTAGTAAATATGATATTGCAGCGTGCTACAGACAAAGGGCTTTGCTTGGAAGTAAAAGTTGACCAAGAAATTCCTTCTAAATTATATGGAGACGATGTGCGAATCCGCCAAATTTTAGTAAATTTACTGACCAATGCGGTCAAATATACACACAAAGGAACGATTTGGTTGCGGATTGAATGTTGTAGTGTGGATAAGACAGCAGTAATTCGCTTTACAGTGGAAGATACAGGAATTGGAATTAAGGCGGAAGATTTGCCAAAGCTTTCTGCGGAATTTGAGCGGATTGAGGAGGACAGAAATCGTAATATTGAGGGTACTGGACTGGGAATGAGCATTACAATTCAACTGTTGGCATTGTTAGGAAGTAAACTGCATGTAGAGAGCGAATACGGAAAGGGTTCTAAGTTTTATTTTACATTGGAACAAAAAATTATTGATAATACACCCATTGGAGATTTTGCGTCAAAAGTTCAACAGGTTGCAGAAAATTTTAGTTATACATCAAAGCTTTGTGCGCCAGATGCAAAGATATTGGTGGTGGATGACAACGCTGTCAATCGCAAGGTACTACGAAATTTATTGAAGGAAACACAGATTCAGGTAACAGAAGCCTCCGGGGGAGCGGAGTGTTTGCGTTTGGTTCAAGAATTTTATTATGATTTAATTTTTTTAGACCATATGATGCCTGAGATGGATGGAGTGGAAACATTACATCGCATAAAAGCGCTAACTGCATTTCCATGTAAGGATACACCGATTGTTGTACTGACAGCAAATGCTGTCTCGGGGGCAAAAGAAGCCTATTTGGCAGAAGGATTTGACGATTTTTTGTCGAAACCAATTGTGCCAGATAAGCTTGAGACAATGATTCTAAAAATGTTGCCAGAAGAATTGCTGCAAACTGTTGCGCAGTCAACACAAAAATTGCAGGAGCAGACAGATGATTCCAAGATGCGTTTGGAAGATTTGCCTGTAATAGAGGGACTTGATTGGAATTATGCATGGCTGCACTTGCCAGATATGGAACTGCTTGCGCTTACTGTGAAAGCGTTTTATGATCAGATTGACACAGCGGCTGATTGCTTGGAACAGGCATATAAGCAGATTTCCGATACAAATCAGTTAGAGTCCTATCGCATTCAGGTACATGCGATGAAAAGTCTTGCGGCGATGATTGGTATTTTGCCCCTGTCAGGTGTCGCAAGGGTATTGGAATCTGCGGCAAAAGATGGTAAAATAGAAGTAATTCTATCTATGACAACCATATTTTTGGAGGAGTGGCGCAGTTACCAACAGAAATTACAGGGAATATTTGGCATTGGAACGAAGCCCAAAAAGCAGATTGCAGATTATTCTGTGCTACAGGCACTTGTTGAGATGGTGCGTTTTAGTATGCAGGAGATGGAGATTGACAGGGCAGACGAATTGATGAAACAGTTGCGCGAATATGATTTTCCAGCAGAAATCGAGCAGAATATTCAGAGACTTGCAGAGGCAGTCACCAATCTGGATATTGAGGAATCAGATCGCCTTGCAGTTTTGCTAGCAGGACAGATGGCAGAACAGAAATAATATAGCAATGATGGGAGAACGAAATGAAAAAGATATTATTAATCGGAAAGTTAAACACAGTGGTAAATGAGACGAATCAATTTTTATCGCAATATTTTCATGTACAGCTCTGCTCAGAAAATGCAGGGGTTTTGGAGGGAATGTTGAAAATTGTAAATCCAGATTTGGTGTTGATTAGTTTAATTGGCGCTTACGATATTGATACATCTATCTTTTTTCTGTTGAGTGACCAATATGCGCAAATTCCAGTGTTGACCATTGGGACAAAAGAGGAGAGCGGAAAGTTTTTTAAGTACTATGAGGGAGCGCAGTTTGAAAATTTAATACGCCCCGTGGAAAATACAATGATTATGGAAGCTGTGTGCAGGCGGCTTGGACTTGAGGAGGAAAAAGTGGAGCAGGAGGCACAAAAAGGAAGCAAAGGGAGTGCGAAAAAGAGGATTCTTGTCGTTGATGACAATGGCACAGCGCTTCGGACAATGAAGGCAATGCTGGAAGACAATTATGAGGTTGCCATAGCGATTTCTGGCGCGCAGGCGATGACTTCCATAGGAAAAAAGAGACCAGATTTAATCTTGTTAGATTATGAAATGCCTGTCTGTGACGGGAAAATGACATTGGAAATGATACGTGCCGACCAAGATTTAACAAATATTCCAGTGGTGTTTTTGACTGCGGTAAATGACCGGGCAAATATTGAGGCAGTATTGAAACTAAAGCCGGCTGGATATTTCTTGAAGCCGCCGGTAAAAGACCGACTGCTTCAAGAAATTGAGAAGATTTTACAGGAGCATTAATTATCGTTCTCTGCGCATTGCTTGATAACCAATTAGCACAGTCCATACATAGGCGCAGGTTTTTGGAATCATTAGCATCCCAATCATGGGAATTGCGTCTGCCCAGAGTACAACTGGAATATAAAAACCAAAACTGAGCACAATGGTCAGCCACATATACTGAAAGGCAGCGTCATGCTGTCTTTTTGCTTCCTGATAAAAGAGCACAATAATTAGCAGACCAAACAGTGCAAATGGAATATTGCGATAAATTCCCCAAGATAAAGGAGGATTTGCCTGTAACCAGCCATTTTGCGGGAAAAGACACAAGATAATGCGGAGGGCTGACAAAAAATACACAAGGATTGTTATACCATTTTTTCCAGAGATTTGATAACGACTTCTCCACACATAGTACAGAAGAATGTAAAAAATAGTCATTGTAATAGAAGTAATAAGCTTGCCGACACCAAGGGCAGTCGTATAGTTTTCAAGCCCCGTTGTGCATAATGCAAGTGCGCGCGGAACCAGATGAAAAGAGTCGCCAAGCCCCAATACGACCGCCATAATGCCAAATAGATAATATTGTTTGTTTCCATTGTTTTTGCGAATCATAATGATTCCAAGGGTGATGACCGTAATTAGATAAATGGTGTCAAATAAAGTTTCTACAATTGCCTGCATTTTTTTCCTCCTAAAATATAATTTTAATAAGCAATACGTCTAATAAGTTCCAAAATGCTGCTGTCGTCATAATTATGGCGAATCAGCGCAGAAATAATCAATGAAAATAGAATGTCTACAAATTTCTGTGGTGTTAGGATACTGTCAAAAGCGTTTGGTCGAATATTTTTGTCTTTTTCCAAAACAGAATAAAGCTTTGATTGAACATGTTCCCATGACTGTGCCATAAGTTGTTGTCCATCTGTTTTGTCATCATTTAGAAAGTGCATAGAATGTGTGGTGAAGAAGCCCGGATATTTTTCGCTGCCTATTTTTATGCAGTCAAAAATCCACTGTACACATTCTATAAAATTGTCAAAATCTGTCTGACCCTCCGAAAAGTGAAAGATGTCATGCCAGATGCTCTCTACGGTAGCAGTTACTAAGTCGGACTTTGACGAAAAATAATTGTAGATAGAGCCAACGGAAACACCGCAGGCTGCGGCGACATTTCGAATGTTGACAGCTTGCCAGCCCTGTGTTATCACCAACAGTCTGCTCTGCTCTAAAATTGCTTTTTTTGAAGTGATAATGGTATTCATAGATTGTTTCTCCTTTTATACTGAACAATGTTCATTATAATGCTTTTTTAAATAAATGTCAAGTTACTGTTCAGACAGGAATTAGCATTTACTGCTAATTCTGTGCGAAAACGTGTCGCATTCAAGTAAAAATCCATAACCGAAGGTGATTTTGCATGGATTTTTACTCGTTACTGGAACGCAGTGAACAGTAACAATGTCAAGATGATAGGTTAAAATAGAATAAAAATTTTTTTCCTTGACAAATCTTATTAGAACGTTTATTATAAATTTAATTAAATACCAACACAAAACTAATGACCAAGAGGAGTACATGTGTTAGGAGATTCACAGAGAGCTGCAGGTGGTGGGATTGCAGTATTCAATAAGACATGGAATGGACTTGGGAAGGCGGGAGCAAAGAGTCTATTTATAGAAAGATGACTTGAGTAATGCCCGACGGGATTTCCGCCCGTTATCAAGGGAAAGCGCATGATGGTGCGTGTGGAGAGAGGGTGTATTTTTATATGCCAAATTAGGTGGTACCGCAGAAGTTTTAGAGCTTTTGTCCTAGTAGAGATATTAGGACAGAAGCTTTTTTTATGCGCATGGGCACCCAAAGGAATATTGTCAGCGAAGCTGACGGGTGCCCTGCGCGCGGGTGGAGAAAAGTTTTAAGAATAGAAAGGAGATGATATAGCCATGATAAAACCTACTTATGAACAAGTAAAACAGTACATAAATGAGTATACCTACATTCCTGTGTGCAAGGAGCTTTTGGCAGACGATATCACGCCTATTTTGATGCTTAGAAAACTTGCAGCACTTGATGAACAATATTTTCTGTTGGAGAGTGTGGAAGGAGGAAGTCTTGGAAGATATTCTTTTTTGGGGTATCATCCGAAATTGACTGTATGTTGTAAAAATGGAATTACTAAAGTAAAGGAAAATGGTATGGTGCGTATTATATCGGGAACGCCCAAGGAGGCATTGCAGACCGTTTTAGAAGCGTACCATTCTCCACAGATTGAAGGGCTTCCTACATTTACAGGCGGTTTGGTCGGATACTTTTCTTATGAGATGATACAATATGCAGAGCCAAAGCTAAAAATAAAGCAAAGTGATATGAATGATTGTGAACTTATGATGTTTGATAAGCTAATTGCATTTGACCAGCTTCATCATAAAGTATGCTTTATCACAAATGCAAAGACACAAGACAAAGAAGCTGGTTATCAAAACGCAGTTGCAGAACTAGAAGCATTTGTGGAAACCATACGCCTGACAGAACCAGTACCATATGAAAAAGCGCTGCCAGCGCCCAAATTTACCTGTAACCTTTCCAGAGCAGAATATTGTGCAATGGTGGAAAAGGTAAAACATTATATCAAGGAGGGGGATATCTTTCAAGGAGTTATTTCACGGCGGTTTGAGGCAGATTATGATGGAGGCTTGCTCAATGCCTACAGGGTACTGCGCACCACCAATCCATCACCTTATATGTACTATATTAAGTTAAATGATATGCAAATAGCAGGAACTTCACCAGAGACTATGGTAAAACTTACAAATGGAAAGTTAATGACATTTCCGGTAGCCGGGACGAGAAAGCGGGGAAAGGATAAAAAGGAAGACTTTATGCTGGAAAAAGAGCTTCTAGCAGATGAAAAGGAACGCGCGGAACATAATATGTTGGTTGATTTGGCAAGAAATGATATTGGAAAAATCGCCGAATATGGCAGTGTTAAAGTAGAGGATTACATGGCAATTCATCGCTTTTCCAAGGTAATGCACATTGCAAGTACTGTTGTTGGAACATTGAAGCCCGGTAAGACCTGTGCTGATACCATAGAAGCGTTGCTCCCCGCAGGGACTCTTTCAGGAGCGCCCAAATTCAGGGCATGTGAGATTATCGACGAGCTAGAACCAGATCCAAGAGGAGTGTATGGCGGAGCGATTGGATATCTTGATTTTAGCGGAAACCTAGATGTCTGCATTGCGATTCGGACAGCAGTAAAAAAGGGTAAAAAAGTTTATGTTCAGGCAGGTGCTGGGATTGTCGCAGATTCTGTGCCGGAGAGTGAGTATCAAGAGTGTGCAAACAAGGCAGGTGCTGTGATTGAGGCAATTTCCAAGGTGGAAGAAATTTGTTAAATATGTGCATTTCTAACAAAAACTCTTATTTCAAAAGTCTATCAAGTGAGATCAGGAGGAATAAAATGATATTGCTAATTGATAATTATGATAGTTTTTCCTTTAATTTGGTGCAAATGATTGGAGAACTGTTAGAGCAAAGAAAAGCTCAAAAAGACCTTCAGGTAATCCGAAATGATACATTTACCGTTGAGCAAATTATAACATTGGCTCCGACACATATTGTTCTTTCACCGGGACCGGGAAAGCCCTCTGATGCAGGGGTGTGTGAGGTGCTTATCAAGGCATTGGCTAACAGGACAGACAATGCGATTGCACTGCTGGGTGTTTGTTTGGGGCATCAGGCAGTGTGTGAGGCAATCGGTGCTAGGATTACATATGCACCAGAATTGATGCATGGCAAACAGAGCACGATTAGAGTAGACAATAAAAGCCTGATATTTCAGGGACTTCCAGAGAAATTAGAAGTTGCAAGGTATCATTCGCTTGTGGCAGATAAGGAGACGATTCCTGATGAACTTATGGTTACGGCAGTTGATGAAAAAGGCGTAGTAATGGCAGTACAGCATAAAAAATATCCGATTTATGGAGTACAGTTTCACCCAGAGTCAATTATGACACCATTTGGGAAAAAAATGATTGAAAATTTTTTATTGGAAAAATAAGAAAGGCAGGGACAAAAAATGATTGTAGAAGCAACGAAAAAAATAGTGCAAAATATTGATTTAACATCTGACGAAGCAGAACAAGTAATGGATGAAATTATGAGTGGAAAGGCAGAGCAGATTAATATGGCATCTTTTCTCACTGCACTTCGTATGAAAGGGGAGACCATTGAGGAGATTACTGCGTTTGCAAAAGGTATGCGCAAACATGGGATAAAAGTTCCTGTCAGTGGTGATGTGCTTGAGATTGTGGGAACAGGCGGTGACGAGGCAAACTCTATTAATATTAGTACAGCGGCGAGCATTGTTGCGGCAGCAGCGGGGTGTAAGGTGGCAAAGCATGGAAATCGAAGTGTATCAAGCAAAAGTGGGGCGGCTGACTGTCTGGAAGCACTTGGCGTAAAGCTGGATTTGGAGCCAGAGAAAAATGCGGAGGTATTAGAAAAAGGAAACATTTGTTTTATGTTTGCACAGAAGTATCATACAGCAATGCGTTTTGTGGGTCCTGTGAGAAAGGGGATTGGTCTGAGGACAGTATTCAATATTCTTGGACCACTTGCAAATCCGGCAGAGGCAAACGCAGAATTGATGGGCGTGTACAGTGAGGATTTGGTAGAGCCATTAGCACATGTGTTGAATAACCTTGGAGTTAAGCGTGCTTTGGTCGTATATGGGCAGGATCGGCTCGACGAGATTTCTATGAGTGCCCCTACAACTTGCGTGGAAGTCCGGGATGGAAGCTTTGAAAAATATGAGATTACACCAGAGCAGTTTGGCTTCAGACGATGCCAGAAAAACGAGCTTATAGGCGGGGACGGATTTGAGAATGCAAAAATTACAGTGGATATTTTAAAAGGCAATTGTACTGACGCGAAAGCAGACGCTGTGATTTTAAATGCTGGCGCAGGTATCTATTTGATGGGGGGTGCTTCCTCCATTGAGGAAGGCGTAAAAGTTGCTACTAATACAATTAGAAGCGGAAAAGCATATGAGACATTACAGAGGTTTGTAAAGCTCACAAACTCATAAGGAGATTATTATGATACTGGATGATTTGGCAGCAGCTACCAGAGCGAGGGTAGCGCGAAAGAAAATGGAAGTACCTTTTGAGGAAGTAAAACAAAAAGCAGAAAAAATTGCAGCAAGTGAAGGTGTATTTACATTTCCGTTTGAGAGAGCAATTGCCAAAAAAGAAATTAGTTTTATTTGTGAGGTAAAAAAGGCGTCACCCTCAAAAGGAATTATCGCTGAGAACT
Organism: Lachnospiraceae bacterium; assembly: GCA_014239155.1. Classification (GTDB taxonomy): domain Bacteria; phylum Bacillota; class Clostridia; order Lachnospirales; family Lachnospiraceae; genus COE1. The sequence goes on from JAAZZQ010000060.1 coordinate 283,381, forward strand.
TTCCATATTTGGATATTGCACAAGACTATGAAAAAGCTGGAGCTGATTGCATTTCCGTACTGACAGAGCCAGATTATTTCAAGGGTGGCGATCGATTTTTAATGGAAATTGCCGATAGTGTTACAGTCCCAATTATCCGAAAAGATTTTACAATTGACCCATATCTCATTTATGAGGCGAAATTGTTGGGTGCTTCTTGTGTTTTGTTGATTGCAGCATTGCTTGATACAGATAGCATTAGGAAATATAAGGAAATATGTGATGGATTGGGACTGTCAGCGCTTGTGGAGGCGCATGATGAACGGGAGGTGCACAGTGCACTTGATGCAGGTGTGCGGCTAATTGGTGTGAATAACAGGGATTTAAAAACATTTATAGTGGATATTCAAAATAGCATACGGCTTAGAAGTCTGGTACCTGACAATATCTTGTTTGTGGCGGAGAGTGGGATTCAGAGCGCAAGCGACATACAGAAACTTCGAGATGCGCGTGTGGATGGTGTGTTGATTGGAGAGACATTAATGCGCAGTCAGAACAAGGCAGAGCAGCTTAAGAGGCTAAAAGGAGTATCAGTTGAATGTGTGGGAGATCGTTTATGACAAAAGTGAAAATATGCGGGCTGAGAACACTAGAAGACGTAAGGATTGTCAATCAATATTTGCCAGAGTATGTTGGATTTGTGTTTGCAAAGACCAGACGGTTTGTCACAGATGAACAGGCACTTATGATGCGCCAGATGTTGGATAAACGCATTCAGGTTGTGGGTGTTTTTGTTGATGAACCAATTGAGCATGTGATTCAGTTATGTGACACAGGTGTTATTAATATCGTGCAGCTTCATGGTGATGAGACAAATATATATATTCAGAGACTAAAAGAAAAAATTGACACAAGTGTCATAAAAGCAATTCGAGTACAAAGCGAAAAACAGGTGGCAGAATGTATGTTGACAGATGCGGATTTTATGCTTTTTGATACCTATAAAAGCGGGGTTCCCGGCGGCACAGGGGAATGCTTTTCAATGAAAATATTACAGGAAAGTTTTATAAAACTACGCAAAAACAATCAAACAATCAAACCTTATTTTCTTGCAGGCGGTCTTAATTGTGATAACGTTACAAAAGTAATCCAGCAGACAGACTGTTATGCTGTTGATGTCAGTACAGGTGTTGAGACAGATGGCGCAAAGGATAAGATAAAAATAAAAAGGTTTTTGGAATATGTCAGAAAATTATAAATACGAAAATACTTTTATTACAATAGTAAACTATAAATGAGCAAATTTTATAGTTTGCATAAAATTGTCCTCTATATAAAGACAAAATTAAAGTTTTATAGTTTAGTTGTCTGTGTGCAGAAGACAAAATGCAATATTTTTTGTATAGTTTTTTAGATTTGCTCATTTATAGTAGTAAGTTAAAAAGAGCATAGGAAAGGAACAGATAGAAATGGAAACAAATATAGGAATAAAGAAAGGCAGATATGGCTTGTATGGAGGTCAATACATACCAGAGACGTTAGTTCCAGCGGTGCAGGAAGTAGAACAGGCATATGAGAACTATAAAAATGACCCTACATTTCAGGCGGAGCTAAAACATTTAATGGAAAATTACGCAGGTAGACCATCACTTTTGTATTATGCAGAGAAAATGACAAAGGATTTGGGTGGAGCAAAAATTTATCTAAAACGAGAGGATTTGAATCATACAGGGTCGCACAAAATTAATAATGTGCTTGGTCAGGCGCTTCTGGCAAAAAAGATGGGCAAGAAGCGTGTAATTGCCGAGACTGGTGCAGGGCAGCATGGTGTGGCGACCGCTACAGCGGCGGCTTTGATGGGACTGGAATGTGAAATTTTTATGGGCAAGGAGGACACGGACAGACAGATATTGAATTGTTATCGAATGGAACTTTTGGGGGCGAAAGTACACCCCGTAACTACAGGAACCATGACGCTCAAAGACGCCGTCAATGAGACAATGCGCGAGTGGGCTTGCAGAATGGATGATACGCTTTATGTGCTAGGTTCCGTTATGGGACCACACCCATTTCCTATGATTGTGCGTGATTTCCAGAAGATTATTGGAGAGGAAATTAAGGAACAACTTATGAAAGCAGAGGGAAAGCTTCCTGATGCAGTGATTGCTTGTGTGGGCGGCGGAAGCAATGCGATGGGTTCCTTCTATGAGTTTATACCCGACGCAAGTGTTAGATTAATTGGTTGTGAGGCGGCAGGGCTTGGCGTTGACAATCCAAAAAATGCAGCGACGATTGCAAATGGGAGTGTTGGTATTTTTCATGGGATGAAATCTTTGTTTTGCCAAGATGAATACGGACAGATCGCACCAGTTTATTCCATATCAGCAGGATTGGATTATCCCGGAATTGGACCGGAACACGCAAATCTCAATGAGATAGGACGCGCGCAGTATGTGCCGATTACTGACGAGGAGGCTGTGGAAGCATTTGAATATTTATCAAGAACGGAAGGGATTATTCCAGCGATAGAGAGTGCACATGCAGTTGCTTATGCAAAAAAGATAGCGAAGAATTTTGATAAAGACCAGATTATTGTAGTCACAATTTCAGGGCGTGGAGATAAAGATGTAGCGGCAATTGCAAGATATAGAGGCGTGGAGATTTTTGATTAGCAGCGGGTTGCAACAAGGCTTTTGGCCTGCGTAATTCAAGAAATACACAAATTAAGATATTAATATAAAATGGATTATAAGAGGAGAAATTAAGATGAACAGAATTAGCAAAGCATTTGAGAATAAAAAGGCATTTATTGCATTTGTGACAGGGGGCGACCCCGATATAGAGACAACAGAGGCATTAATTCCGCAGATGGCAGAGGCAGGTGCAGATTTAATTGAGATTGGGATTCCGTTTTCCGATCCTATCGCAGAAGGAGTTGTGATACAGGCGGCGGATGAACGTGCATTGAGGGCGGGAACAACAACCGACAAACTCTTTGACATGGTGAAGCGTGTACGCAAAAAAGTAGATATTCCATTAGTTTTTATGACTTATATCAATCCTATTTATACATATGGAACAGTGCGTTTTACAGAACAGTGTGTTGCGTGTGGTATTGATGGAATTATTGTTCCTGACGTTCCCTTTGAGGAGAAGGAGGAGATAAACAGTGCATGTGAGAAAGCAGGAGTTGAACTAATTTCTATGATCGCACCTACTTCAAGAGAGCGTATTGATATGATAGCGCGTCAGGCAAAAGGATTCCTTTATTGTGTGTCGTCTCTTGGTGTCACTGGAGTTCGAAGCAAAATTACAACAAATATGAAAGAAATGATAGACCATGTGAAAAAGGTGTCTAATATTCCGTGCGCTATTGGATTTGGCATTGCCACGCCAGAACAGGCATATGAGATGGCGGCAGTTTCGGATGGCGCGATTGTAGGCAGCGCTATTGTAAAGCTAATTGCACAGAATGGAAGAAATTGTATTGAGCCAGTGTGCCAGTATATACGTGAAATGAAAGTGGCTGTGGCTGCCGCATATTAAAGAGCGGATTCCATGTTGTGAATAGTAATATGTAAAGAAAAAATACTTGACACCTATTCTTTTTTGTAGTATTCTGGTTAAGTCGTGTGGTACATCAAGTGGAGGAGTTAAGGTGAAGGCTGGTAATCTGACAGCAAAAGAAGCTGTGATCAGACTGGAAAAGCTTGAATATAAAGGGATGCTCTATGATTTTTACGGAGAACTTTTGACACAGCATCAGAAAAACATATATGAAGATGCAATTTTCAATGACTTGTCTTTGAGCGAGATTGCAGATAAGCAGGGAATTAGTCGCCAAGGAGTCTATGACTTACTGAAACGATGTGACAAATTATTGGCGGATTATGAAAAGAAGCTTCATCTGGTGGAAAAGTTTTCTAAGATTAAGCAAAGTATTCAGCAGATTAACAGACTTACTGATGATGAGCAGATAAAACGATTGTCCAATGAAATTATAGAGGAGCTTTGAGGATGGCATTTGAAAGCTTAACAGATAAATTGCAGAATGTTTTTAAAAATTTAAGAAGTAAAGGACGACTGACAGAGGCAGATGTGAAATCTGCGCTCAAGGAAGTTAAAATGGCGCTCTTGGAGGCAGATGTCAATTTTAAAGTGGTAAAGCAATTTGTGAAATCTGTGGAAGAGCGTGCAATTGGTTCTAATGTCATGAACGGATTAAACCCCGGTCAGATGGTTATCAAGATTGTAAATGAAGAGATGGTATCTCTGATGGGGTCTAAGACTACTGAATTGGAGCTGCAACCGGGTAAAGCGACGACTGTGATTATGATGTGTGGTCTGCAAGGTGCTGGAAAAACAACTGCGGCGGCTAAGATTGCCGGAAAGCTAAAATTAAAGGGCAAAAAGCCATTGCTTGTGGCATGCGATATTTACAGACCTGCTGCAATTGAACAGCTGCATGTAAACGCGGATAAACAACAGGTGGATTTCTTTTCGATGGGAAGTAACCATAAGCCCGTTGACATTGTGAAGGCGTCGCTGGAACACGCGTCAAAAAACAATAATAATATCGTTATTATAGATACTGCAGGACGTCTGCACATAGATGAAGAAATGATGGCAGAGCTGCAGGAGATTAAGGAGAATGTCAATGTGCATCAGACGCTTTTGGTTGTGGATGCCATGACCGGGCAGGATGCTGTCAATGTGGCAAAAGAATTTGATGATAAAGTAGGTGTGAGTGGGGTAATCCTCTCAAAGATGGATGGCGATACGCGAGGTGGTGCAGCGCTCTCCGTAAAAGCAGTTACCAATAAGCCAATTTTATTTGTAAGTATTGGTGAAAAACTGACGGATATGGAGCAGTTCTATCCTGACAGAATGGCGAATCGTATCTTGGGTATGGGAGATGTCCTTACTCTAATTGACAAGGTTGCCGAGGCAAATCTGGATATGGATGCGGAGAAGGAAAAGGAAATGGCTTCGCGTCTGAAAAAAGGGAAATTTGACTTTGAGGATTATTTGGAAAGTATGAACCAAATGAAAAAACTTGGCGGTCTGTCAAGTATCCTTGGCATGATGCCTGGTATGGGACTTAAGGCAAGTGATATTGAGGCAGCAGTGGATGACAAACAGCTTGCACATATGGAAGCAATTGTATTGTCTATGACCCCGGCAGAGCGCAAGGACCCAAAATTGTTAAATCCAAGCCGGAAACACCGGATTGCAAAAGGTGCTGGTGTGGATATTGCAGTTGTGAATCGTTTTATCAAGCAATTTGAGCAGTCTCAGAAGATGATGAAGCAGCTCCCGGGAATGATGGGAGGTTTTGGCGGAGGTAAAAAGGGGAGATTTAAACTTCCTTTTTAATACATTATTAATAAGAAAGATTTATGAGGTGAAGAAAATGGCAGTAAAAATCAGATTAAGAAGAATGGGTCAGAAGAAAGCTCCTATCTATAGAATCATTGTAGCAGATTCGAGATCACCCAGAGATGGAAAGTGCATTGAGGAGATTGGAACATACAATCCAAACACAGATCCCAGCGAATTTAAAGTAAATGAGGAGCTGGCGAAGAAGTGGTTATCAAATGGTGCACAGCCTACAGAGGTGGTATCAAAGATTTTTAAGGCAGCAGGGATTGAAAAATAGGATGTCTCAAACACTCATGGAGGTGTGATTGATGAAGGAGTTAGTCGAGGTTATCGCGAAGGCTTTAGTGGACAACCCTGATGAGGTAGTCGTTACAGAGAAGACAGAGGGTAAAAATATCACTGTAGAACTTCATGTAGCACCGGCCGATATGGGGAAAGTAATTGGCAAGCAGGGCAGAATTGCAAAGGCAATCCGCTCTGTCGTCAAGGCGGCATCTTCCAAAGATAATCTTAAGGTGGATGTTGAGATTGTGTAAGATCATAAAAAGGTGTTCAGAGGAACACCTTTTTATTTGCGCTGATTCCTGTGGAGAAATATACAGTTGTTTTTGTGCACAGGGTCTGTCAGAAGTTTGATTGGAGAATAAAAATGGAGGATTTATTACAAGTAGGCGTCATCACGCAGCCACATGGTGTTCGTGGGGAAGTCAAAGTATTTCCCACGACAAATGATGTAAAACGTTTTAAGAAATTAAAGGAAGTCGTTTTGGATACTGGAAAAGAAAGAATAACACTTGAAATAGAAGGTGTTAAGTTTTTTAAACAGTTTGTGATTTTAAAATTTAAAGGTTTTGACAATATTAATGAGGTTGAAAAATATCGGGGGAAGTCCCTTTTAGTGACAAGGGAAAATGCAGTAAAACTTGGGCGGAATGAGTATTTCATTGCAGATTTAATTGATATGGCTGTATATGATGAGTATGAGCAGTATCTGGGTGTGCTGACAAATGTGATTGAAACAGGCGCAAATGATGTGTATGAAGTGAAATTTGAGGATGGTCGGGAAGTGTTATTTCCAGCGATCAAACAGTGTATTCTTGACGTGGATATGGAAAGTAGAAAGATGAAAGTACACATTATGGATGGACTGTTAGATTAGGAGAAATTTATGTATTTTCATATTATGACACTGTTCCCGGAGATGGTGCTTAATGGGCTGCGCACTAGCATTATAGGACGAGCAGAGGAGAAGGGATGCATCTCTATAGAGGCAGTAAATATACGAGACTATACACTGGATAAGCACAAAAAGGTGGACGATTACACGTATGGGGGTGGTGCAGGTATGTTGATGCAAGCACAACCTGTATATGATTGTTGGAAGGCATTGAACGATAACATTATCTGCCGCAGAAGAGTAGAGCAGAAGGAGTTATCAGAGAATGCATTAAAGACAAGAGTAATCTATATGACACCGCAGGGAGAGGTCTTTCACCAGAAAAAAGCAATAGAGTTATCACAGGAAGAGGATTTAATTTTTTTATGCGGACATTATGAGGGGATTGATGAGCGGGTTCTGGAAGAGATTGTAACAGATTATATATCAGTTGGGGATTATGTGCTTACGGGAGGAGAGTTGCCCGCGATGGTTATAATTGATGCGGTGTCAAGACTTGTGCCGGGAGTTTTGAATAATGGGGAATCCGCGCAGACGGAGTCCCATACAAATGGTCTCTTGGAATATCCGCAGTATTCCAGACCAGAGATTTGGCATGAGAAAAGAGTGCCAGAGGTACTTTTGAGCGGTCATCATGCCAATATAGAAAAATGGCGTTTGGAGCAGTCATTGGAGAGGACAAAAGAACGGAGACCGGAATTATATGTGGCATATTTGAAGGAGAGTTCGCCTCATTCGTAACAGTTTAGACAAGCTGACCTGTTGCAGCAAAAAATTTGCTTTACAAATAAATTTTTATTAGCGAACTGTATAGTTTCTTACATGGCTTAAAAAACCATAATTTGCAGTAAATGCTAAGTTTTGCGTAAACAATAATGAATTGTTATTTAAAACATTATTACTGTTCACACCACATCAGTTTTTAGCAGAATTTTAAGCATTGTTCGCGTAAACAGTAACATTGCTGCACATAAATTGATAAAGGGCATCAATTTGGCTGCACTTTTTACTATTTTTGCATACCTATGAACAATAACAAAATATTCATAAAAAAGTGAAAATAGAAAAATTTACTTGCATTTAAGCCAGATTTATGGTAAATTACTACTGTTGCGAATAAAGAGATGGTCCTCTGGTACAAGTTATGTAAGAATGGTTACAATATAGAAGTATTAAGAACGTCGAAAAAATAAGGAGGCAAAGCAAATGAACAAAATTATTAGAGAAATTGAAAAAGAACAGTTAAAGGAAAAAGTTGATAGTTTTAAAGTTGGTGATACTGTGCGTGTGCATGGTAAAATCAAGGAAGGTAACCGTGAGAGAATTCAGATTTTTGAAGGTACTGTATTAAAGATTCAGGGTGGCAGCAATAGAAAAACCTTTACCGTCAGAAAGATTTCCAATGGTGTTGGTGTAGAGAAGACATGGCCAATACATTCTCCAAATGTCGAGAAAGTTGAGCTTGTGAGAGCTGGTAAAGTAAGACGCGCAAAACTGTTTTACTTAAGAGATCGCGTTGGTAAGAAAGCTAAGGTAAAAGAACTGATGAAATAATTGGTTTGAGTGGCGGAGTTTGGTGACAAACTCCGCTTTTGTGTAATTAGATTATTTTTTGTTTGATTACACGGCAATGACAGATAAGTTATTTGCAAAATGGTGTATGAGTAGTTTTTGGAAAGGAAATTTTTATGGGATACATAGAAGAAACAAACGAACTAAAACTTGATTTTAAGAAAATTACCAATATGACGGGACAGGAAGTGATTCCTGTGGCGATTCAAAATGCGGATACCAACGAAGTCATTCTTGTGGCGTATACAAACGAACAGGCGATGTTAGAATCTATTCGACTCCGCAGGCTAGTGCTGTGGAGTACATCCAGAAATGAGTTGTGGCATAAAGGGAAAACGTCAGGAAATGAGTTTGAGTTGACAGAGATTTTAGTCAACTGTGAGCAAAATTCACTGGTGTATAAAGTAAGACCGCTAAAAGGAAACATTTGTCATACTTCCTATCAGGGAGTGGCAAACAATTGTTTTTATAGAAGAATTGATTTGGAAAGTATGCGGCTTATAAATCTAAATGAAAAATAAAAACTTCCCCTATGTCGGGGAAGCAGCATCTTTAGAATATAATATTTTCAAGATAATTGGGGTTGCTATAGAAGACACAATAATTAAAAAAATTACAGATGTAAAGTACACAGGCGTCAGTAGACCTGCTGTCAATCCCTTTTGTGCTACAATCAGAGCAACTTCTCCTCGTGTCATCATACCAACACCGATTTTAAGGGAATCAATTCCTTTAAATTTACAAAGTCGAGCTGTTATCCCACAACCAATGATTTTTGAGATTAATCCGACAGCGACAAATGCGATAGAAAATAGGAGGATACTCATATTTACGCTCTCCACATTTGTTTTCAGACCAATACTTGCAAAAAAGACAGGACCAAACAACATATACGAATTTATATCCATCTTTTCTGCAATGTACTTGGAATCGCGAATAGAACAGAGAATAATTCCAGCAACATAAGCTCCTGTAATATCTGCAATACCAAAATATTTTTCTGCAATGTATGCCATAGCAAGGCAGAGCGCCAGCCCTAAAATGGGAATGCGCCTTGTATGTGGATATTTGTTATCTATAGATTGAAAAAGTTTGTAGAAAATAAATCCAATTACGATAGCAAATACAAAAAATAGGACAGTGTTGACCAGAACTGTTATCGGTTTGGAATCTGGATTTTTAAAACCTATCACAAAGGTTAACACAATGATACCAATAATATCGTCGATAATCGCGGCACTTAATATAGTAGTGCCAACGCGTCCCTTTAATTTTCCCATTTCCTTTAATGACTCTACAGTGATACTCACAGAAGTTGCAGTTAGTATGGTACCCACAAAAACTGCCTTGTAAAATTCTTCGGAACCCCAAGGTGCAAAACCATAAAATGTCATATAGAGCAGTGCACCACATATCAATGGAATAAATACACCAGCGCAAGCAATCAACGCGGCAATTGGTCCTGTTTTCATCAAATCTTTTAAGTCTGTCTCAAGACCAGCAGAGAACATTAACAATACGACACCAACTTCGGCAAGCTGTATGAGAAAGTCGGATTGTTCTACCCAGCCCAATAAACTTGGACCAATTAATAGTCCTGCAATGATTTCTCCCACTACTTGTGGTGCCTTACATTTCCTAGCTGCAATTCCACATACTTTTGCGGCGACGATAATAATTGCTAGATTTTTAAACATGAAATACGATTCCATTTTCATTTCCCCCTCTTTCGTAGTTTTTCATCGTATTTTCTTTATCGTCTACATTATATCTTTTTACAAATATAAAATCAATATAAATCTTTTAGAGCATTTTTGAACGAGATTGATATCGTTACTATAAGTGGTTTTTATGCCATGAGTAGTAATCATATTATAGTATACTTACTCTATTTTATCTACTAATGGTGTAATTGTTGTATTAGAACATACTGCTGTAGTTATAGAGTTGGCAGTAGAGATTATCTTCGGCGGTTGCAGAACAAATACTGGTAAAGATAATGCAACTACAATAATAGTTATTAATTTTTTATTCAGTCTGATAAATTAAATTTTGTTGATTATTATATATTTTTATCCCTGAAGGATAGTATTCAAAATTTGTAATCGTTTCAATATATGTATCATTAATATATAAATCATAATTGACGCTATCGTTGGTAATAAGGTAGGCATTTTCAACTGTAGGTGCAGTGAAAATTTTATAAAAATATGGGGGACGATAATTTGCTTCAAAAATAAATATATAAGATACAGCAAAAATACAAAAAGTAAGCACTGTTAATACAATATTTGCGACAACTTTCTTCCATGTCTTTGTTTCTTGTAATAATAGCCAAATTCGTTTCTTAAAATCACTATTTTTTGACTGCGCAAAGGAGAGCATATTTCCTCTGAGAAAGGGAGGTGATTGAACAGAGTGTCTTGCAGATGCCTGTTTTATATACAATAGAGACTCAGTATATTGTTCTGTTATTTTAATGTTGTTTCGTGTGATTTTTGCGTCTATATACATTTCCATCAAAGTATTGGAAAATTGATATAACACAATACATGCAGGATTCCACCAATATATACTAGATAACAGACGAATGACACTTTTGATTGGTAAACTATAATGTAAATGATGCATTACTTCGTGATAAAGCACATAGTAGAGCTTGTCTTGTGGAATGTTCATATAATCTGGAAGAATAATACAAGGATGTTTCCAACCAAAAATAATAGGTACATTTAAACAAGGCAGTTCTATTACCTGAAACGAGTTATTTCTGTTACATTGTTTACAAATTTGGTCCAATATATTTTGATATTGGGAATCTGTGGTTTTGTCCTGTCCATATTTTTGTATGTAATTTTGTGTCTGCTGATAAGAAATGGTATACCGAAAAAGATTTACGAATATACCAATGATCCAGACCACCTCAAAAAGATTCCACAGAGATATATGAGTTTTTCGTATAGGAATTTGAGACTGACGAATGTAAGAAATAATTTTTGAAAGTGATTGGGGAAGAAAGATGCTGATAGTAAATGGAAGTTCAAACGGAAACAGCAAACGAACAAAAACAATTCCGATAAGAAGTATAAAAATCTTATATCCTATACAGATCATAGTTGTTTTATGAGAAAAGATTATAGCAATAAAAACAGCGGCTGTGATACTTGTCAGAAATGCCATTAGTACAGTCGAAAATGAAAAGTGAAGCATAAAAGCGACCTCTATTATGATTTATTTTCTCTGGGATGATGATTTCTTTCTTTGTATTCCTGAAGCAGTTTTTCCATTTCTGCAATCTCTTGCATTGCTTTCTCTGGATTGTCATCTGCTTTTATCATAGCACTGAGCAAGGATTGACTGGATATCAATTTACTGAATTGAAGATAGTCATCTACAAACATTTTTTGAATCGCTTCTAACGCAGTTGGAGATGGCTTGAAACGCCTCGAAAAAATATTGCCGTCCACAGCGATCTCAGCCACTTCAATTAATTTAAGTTTTAGAAGTTTCCGAATTGCAGGCTGTACAATATTACTGGTAAGATCAGGATGCACCTTTAAAATTTGTGTGACACTTAAAGGCTCTTTAGCGTGCAGTATTGTATGTAAAATATTGTATTCTTTAGAATTTAGATATTTTGTCATACGATACACCTTCCTGAAAACTACAAAATTTTTTGTTACTACGCTTATTTTACACTATTGAATTGCAAAAATCCATACAAAATTAAAAAAATATATATTTTTAAAATATGGCAACAGTTCAGACATGCCATTCATAAGTCGCCAGAATGTATATTTTCACCAATAACATTTGTTTTTTTTGCGACTTATTTCGTGATAGGATTTTGCATGGCTGAACTGTTACAAAATATAAAATTAAATAATTTTTCCATAATGTTACAATTATTTTTTATATAAAAAATAACTAAATAATTGAGATTATTTAAAGGATATCAAGGAAGTGATGTCCTTTTTTATATATACAGGCAATCAGGGAAATATTGTTAGCAAAACTGACAAGTACCTACTGGGCAAACAGGAGAAGTAAACTTCTCTACTTGATTGTGCTAAATATATAAATTTAACAACAAAATACTAAATTATAAAAATAATTGACAAATATTTTTATAAGGGTAAAATTAATGTTAGAATATTGTAAAAATATAGTTTTAGAAGGATTTGAACATGACAGAATATGCAAAATGTTGTATTAAAGTGAAGGGATAGGAGAGAATGCAGTTTGGTTGCCATAAGGATATTATTGGATTGTAGAAAGGTGAATTGTTAATATGAGATTTGGAGTGAAAAAGATAGAATATGAAAAGGATATGATTATTGTAACTAAAGATACAGAAGTTGGAACTGTCAAAGGAGTATGGAAGTATAGAGAGCAGCCTATTGCAAATAAAGATTACTTTGTAGAATTATCTTATATGAAGTTTGAAAAAAAGTTTGTACAGTTCTATGTATATTCTTAATGCATTAATGTGCCAGGATATGGTTACATTTATTTGTTCATTGTAGTGATAGGTTGCGTAAGAAAATCGACCGCAATAGGACCAAGACAACATATATTTATAACATCTGTGGGAATCTTATAGAATGTAAGACAAGAAAAACAGATGAAACATTAAGAAAGTAGAATAATGATGAAATTTGATTACAGACATGATGATCCAGATGGATTAGTATTAATTGATGAGTATTATTTTAATAAATTTAATGATGACATCCTCTACTCATTTGATATTTTTTTAGATTCCAAAGGAAGAACAGAGTTAATATATGATTTCCCAAACGAAAAATGGGAAGTTGTTAGAGCAAGGGAATCTGTTGCTTTTAAGGATTTTTGCAATTCTGGGAAAATGATAGTTTTTCTTGCAAATAAGAGTATAGAAAATTGTGAAATTGATTTTATAGATGGCAAGTGTGATGCCGATATGTTTCTTAATATCCCATCAGGCAAATTGGTTTTAGTCAATGCAAGTGAATTGATTCAATGCATTTCATATCCTGAGTTGGAAATGGAAAAGATTTTAGAAATAAATGTGGACAAAGGAGTATATGCAGTAAAAAACGATGGGATTAAAAAAATCAGTTGTTATAAAAATGCTTTTAAGAAATCAGTATTCAACAATTTTTTAGAATTATAAATAAAAGTGATTAATTTTTACTATCCATAGTTTGCTCTACTTTTAAGAAAAATTTCAGCAATTTAACAGAATCTTAAATTTTCAAAGTAAAGACTTTAGATGAACAAGCGTGCAAAGTAAAGATTGCGTCATAAGATGGAGGGAACGGAAAGCTTGTATTTTTATTTCTGCAAGTAATGAGTCAAGCGGCTGCGAGGCAGACATTGTGGATTTTAAGAAAGCATGGTGGGAAAGATGGAGAAAGTAAAACTGTTAATAGAAAGTGATAGATTTATTGAAGTGGACAATCCATTTGGAGAAAAAAGTACAGATTATATATGTAAAAATACGTTTGTTTTTGAAAAAGGAAAGATTTATGGAATTATTTGTGAGCATGGTGCCGGAGGGGAGTCAATTGCACGGCTTTTATCTAATACAACACCATTGAAGGGGGAAAAGGTATTCGTAGATGATGTCGAAATAGGAGCGTCAACAATAGAAAAACTTGGTTGGTATTTGGGAAAAGTATTATATTCGCGAGGGTTAATAAAAAGAGAACTAAGCTTTAGACAAGCATTGGAAATGGCGATTAAAGAACAGCATTATTATGAAAAGATAAGGCCAAGGAGGCTGCCAACGCGTTTGTGGGCGATTAAAGAACAGCATTATTATGAAAAGGTTGATGATATTGTAAAAGAGTTTCATTTGACGCCAAGCAGATTAGATTATAGTCTTTCGCAGAATTGCGAGTGGGAGAGATGGAGAATGTCAATGGCTATTGGATATGCTAATAATAAGAAGATCTATTGCTTTCCGTGGATGAATACATTAGAGTTTTATGATTGCTTATATAATTCTTCAGTTTTTCGTTTCTTTAAAAAGTTGACAAGAGAAGGAGCAATTATTATTTTGCCCACATCTCGAAAGGAAAATGTGAATAAGCTTGTAGATCACATTGTTCAAATTCACAATACTCGGTTTGAGCATTGTATTTCAGAAAGTGCTTATTTTAAAGAATATTTTAAATAATACAAACCATATTGGATTATTTATGGAATTATAAAGTTACTACGATCATACGTTTATTTTATCAATTTTATCTGTCTATATGATACTAAAATCAGATGAGTTAAATGATTATACTACAGAATATAACGTTGGTAGAATTAGTATAAATAATTTTTGTCTACTATATAAATGGAAAGGAATTGTCACATAGATGAAGGAGAATTCTAAATGAACATTTTTGAACTGCCTAAATATCAATGGTTGGATTATATGGAGCGAATTATAGAAAATATAGGATTGAGCGAAATTTCTATAATACAAAATAGTCATATGATATTTGAATTTTTGAGTTGTTATAATGGAAAGTTATATGCACATTTGGAATGTAGTGGTATTCTCAAATGCTGTATTGAGAGTCAAGCGCATGAAGATGAAGAATTTACTTATTTTATAGCAGATATTTTTGTTAAAGAATTAAACAAAGATGAAATGGAAAGTTCTTTAAAATATTACAAGTATGGATATAATGTTAATTTGTCTCAAGTACATAAATTATATCTAGTTTCGATTATTGGCAGTTTTATTTGCCTTGATATTATCTGTGAAAAATTTGGATTAACTAAAGTAACGCAATAAAACATTTATTATCTTTGTGGGTATGTATTTAAAAATATTATAGGTATTACAAACGAAGAAGGAAATCACACAAATATAGACAAATGGAGCAGGATTTATAATGGGCAGAAGGAACAAGGACTTAGGAGGAAATAGAAAATGACAGAATGTTTCGCATTGATAAAGAAAGATTATAAAGAAGTGTGCAGAAAGTATATGTCTATTACAGGAGTTGAAGATGCGATATATAAAGCAGAATTGATTATTTGTGATGATATATGGTTTGAAAATAGAAATGGTTGGTGTTTGATGTCATTATGGTATGATGATGAAATTGCAGAAGAGATATTGCTGGAGTTGTCAGATGGAAACAAACTACTGTATTTTTTTAGTGATGATGTGCAACTGGACTGTGAGTTTCTTGTAATTGATAACAGACGAGTAATTAGAAAAAAATATATTTGTTTTGATTTACCTGAGTTAAATTGTGATGAAGGGCATCTAAAAGTAGAGGAAAAAATAGAGTTTTTGTATTGGAATGATATAGATTATTTTGTTAACATCGCAAGAGAAGATCCTGAAAAATTATTTGAAAGCTGACTTGAGGAAATAGTGCCATGATTAAAATTAATAGAGAGCATGAAAAAACTTTAGTGTTAAATATATCAACATTGAAACAAGTACATTTGGAAGGAGTGAGTTTTCACCGTTGTTTTTTGAATAAATTAGATTTTGGTGGTTCTGTTCTGACTAATATAGATTTTAGATCTGCGGAAATGAATAATGCTAAGTTTGTGTCAGTATTGTTTATAAGGTGCAAGTTAATAATGGTGGAGTCGAAATCAGCCTGCTATAATACATGTAGTTTTAAGGACACATTGTTATTTTACAGCGATTTTAGTGAATCTTCTTTTAGAGATGCAGATTTGTCTGGAGCAATCATTAAAGAAGTGATATTTAGAAATTGTGATTTAAGGGGATCAAATTTATCTTGTGAGGGATTAGAAACTTGTAATTTTGAAGGCGCTATATATGATAATTCAACAATATGGCATAAAAATATATAATGTCTTGTGTGCAGGGTATTATTTAAAATTTTTTGGAGGTATTTATGAAAACAGTTAAAGATTATTTTAGCCAGTTTTATTCAGAAATAGAAAAATATGAACAAGGGATTCATGTGCTAAATAATGGGATAACAGAGGAAGAATTAACAGATTTTGAGATAAGATATAATATCTATTTGCCTTTCTATTATAGAGAATGGTTAAAATTGAATAACGGAGGAGAATTATTTGCCACACCGGCTGGAACTGTATTGAAAAGGGTTCGGGGAAATGAGGAGAGTGAATTTGGATCATATTTGGAAAATAATTTTGATCCAAATAAGCGATGGCCTCAAATGTCAAATTATTTGTTTATTATTGCAAAAGAATGTACTGGAGATGCCGTCGGTTTTGACTTGAGACATACGAATCGATATGATGGTGTTATTATTTTTGGGGATCATGAAACGGGAAAGGTTAGTAAAAGGTGGGGTAGTTTGGCGCAATGGTTAGATTATGAAATGGAAATTGGAAAAAGCTTAGTGAATTATGATGGGAGTGAAAGCGATTATTTTGATTTTTTAAATGAGTAAAAATCGGCGTCTATTTTATGGCGGCACGCAAAGTACTGACAATTCGTTGTAAATGAGGGGAGGAAAATGAAATATTTTTATTAAAAGTGGATGCAGAAAAGAATTGGTATGAATTGGACGATGATAATTATGCCAATAGGCAGATAGCTTTGGACGAATTTAATGAATTCATATTTCATGCTTAGAAGACTGGCTGGCAGAAGGAGAGATTAGTGAAAGAGAAATAGAGGACTGGAAAGAAGAGGAATGGCTTGTTGACTTGACAAAAGAAGAATTTGAAAATCTATGGCAATCTATTATAAAAAAATATGAGAAGCAATGGAAGAAAGTGAAAAAGAGATACCCTATTGGAACTATTGTGCGAGGGATAAACAGTTATATTTACCCGCAGGGAACAATTATTACAGGTGAAAATTTTTTGGCGGTATATACAGGAGATGAACCATTTTACATAGCATTCCGATATCGATAGGAAATTTTATTATTTTTTTCTTCCATAAGGAATCGAGTAGGGAAGTTTTATCTTCCCTACTTGCGCGCTGGACGTCCGTCAGCTTTGCTGGCATATTTCATTTGGACGCCCATGTGCATAAAAAGACTGAGGGGCAAGAGATAAGATTGCCCCTTTATTCAAGACCTTATGAATGAGATTAGCTCATTTAATTTCATTTCTCCCAGTTCTTGCTTATCAAATGTAGCATCACGTTGTCTGACGGAAACTGTTCTATTCCGTTGTTCTTTTTCTCCGACGATTATGATATACGGAATTTTCTCCATGCGTGCTTCCCTGATTTTGTATCCCAGCTTTTCATCCCGTTCATCAATAGCTACTCGAAATTCCTGCTGGCGTAACGCCTGTGCAACAGTTTTGGCATAGTCGATATATTTATCAGACACTGCCAGAATTTTAATTTGTACAGGGGATAACCATACCGGAAATTTGCCGGCATAATGTTCAATCAATATTCCAAGAAATCGCTCAATAGAACCAAATACAACACGATGGAGCATAATGGGACGATGCTTTTGTGCGTCTGAACCAATATATTCCAGTTGAAATCTCTGTGGAAGTTGAAAATCAAGTTGAATCGTTCCGCACTGCCAAGTTCTTCCAATGCAGTCCTTCAAATGAAAATCAAGTTTAGGACCATAAAATGCACCTTCTCCTTCATTGATTGTATAGGATTTATGCATCTGCGTAACAGCTTCTTTCAATGCGTTTGTAGCAAGTTCCCATTCTTTATCGCTGCCTATGGAATTTTCAGGTCTTGTAGATAGCTCTATTTCATAAGAAAACCCAAATTTTTGGTAAAACTCATCGATCAATTTCATAACCCCTTGAATTTCATCTGTCACTTGGTCTTCCCGCATGAAAATATGGGCATCATCCTGTGTACAGCAGCGGACTCGCATAAGCCCATGTAAGGTTCCGGACTTTTCATTCCGATGGATCATTCCTAATTCACTCATGCGAATAGGGAACTCTTTGTAAGAATGGGGTTCGCTTTTATACACTAACATACCGCCTGGACAGCTCATGGGTTTGATTGCGTAATCTTCTCCATCTACCGTAAGGGTATACATGCTGTTCCTGTAGTGTTCCCAATGCCCCGAAGTCTCCCATAACTGTCGGTTTAACATAATAGGCGTTGAGATTTCCTGATATCCTTCTCTGGAGTGTATTTTTCGCCAATAATCAATTAATATATTTTTTAGTATGACTCCTTTGGGCAGAAAAAATGGTAGTCCAGGTCCTTCCTCAGCCAGCATAAATAACTGTAGTTCCCTTCCAATTTTACGATGATCCCTTGCCTTTGCTTCCTCAAGCATATGCAGATATTTTTCCAATTCGGAAACCTTTGGAAAGGAAATGCCATAAATTCTTGTAAGCATTTTGTTATTTTCATCTTCCCGCCAATACGCTCCGGCAATAGAAAGCAGTTTGAGCGCTTTAATCTGACATACGTTGGATAAATGTGGACCTGAACAAAATTCTTCATAATCTCCTTGCTTGTAAAAACTGATTGGTTCCTCTTCATCAAGTCCCCTGATTAGTTCAAGTTTATACACTTCTTCGCGGCTTTCCATATATGCAATGGCATCCTTTCGTGTCCTTTGGCTTACATGGAGGGGATGGGATTCTTTTACAATTTTTTGCATCTCTTTTTCCACAGCCGCCAAATGTTCTTTTGTAAATGAAAAAGAAAACGCAAAGTCGTAATAAAAACCATTCTTGGTTGCTGGGCCTATGGCACATTTTGTATCTGGATACAAACGCTTTATTGCTTGTGCGAGGACATGGGCGCTTGTATGCCAGAACGCTTTCTTCCCCTCCTGTTCTTCAAAACTCATTTCTACAATGTCTCCGTTTTTTTGCAAAATCTTCATACTGTTGCTCCTTTCTTCTTTTTGGCTTTTTGCCTTTTTGGTATTGAACAACATAAGAAAAGCACCCATAAGACCACAAACAAATAGTCTTAAGGGTGCATTAGCACGGTTCCACCTTAACTTTTCACTTCAGATTCTATCAAATCCTATCCTTTAACGCAGGCATACGGTAATACTTACTTTATTTCAGCATTACAGCTCAGGAATGGTTTTCGTAAATCTTTCACATAAACAGCTTTCACCAAAATGCTATTCTCTCTGAATGTTTCTAATAAACTACTTTTTCCGTCATCGCTTTTCCTATGTTATTTTGTATATAATAACAGGATTGTATGTATTTGTCAATATTTATGCTAATTTTGTTACAAATTATAACAGTTCGATGTAACAGTTCAGCCTTTGGCTTCCTGTTACAAGCATCAAGCCGTGCATAATCGCTTCGCGATGGCTTGATGCATCTCAACTACTGCGCTTTCCCACGGACTTTGCAGCGCAGTGCAAAGTCCTGTCTGAACTGTTACAGTTCGATAACAGTACTTTTCGCCATTGCTATTTTGTGCTATACTTATATAGAAATTAGGTTCTGTTATTTTCATTTTTTATTTTATTCTTGTAAGGTTTTAAAATACAAGGGAAACTATGAGAGCAAACATATTTGTTATAAATTTAGTACTTTCAAGGGAATAGAAACATGTTTTTGGAGGATTGACAATGGAAGATTTTTCGTTAACATTTTTTATTGCTGTAAATGCGGATGAAAAGAGTATTATAGACATTGTAAAAATACGAAAAGACTTTGGTGTAAAATCTTATGGGCGTAGTTGGAAAAGAATGACCATTGGTAGAAATAATATTGAGATAGAACAAAATGAAGACTATGATAAGAACTTGTCTTTAAACAATAAAGATGCTTTTTTATACTATCAAAGTAATATGTATTTTTATCCTTATGAGAATACCGTAACGGTTGAGGAACAGATTCAGTTGGCAAAAGATATTTGTAAGACATTGAAATTATCTGGAATTTCATCAGAGATTGTTGCGGAATTTGAAGAACTGTTATAAAGATTGGCAGAGGACAACTGTTAAACAAACAGGAATTTTATCTAAGGAAGAATGTTTATGAATATTTCAATTAGGCTTGAAAATGAAAAGGATTATAGACGTGTAGAAGAAATTACTTGGCTTGCTTTTTCCTATCCCAGTCGGATAGAAAGAGGAGGAATCGGCTGTCCATTTGAGCATTGGATGGTGCATGAGTTACGAAAACGAGATGGTATACCAGAATTAAGTTTTGTAGCAGAGTACAAAAATTTAATAGTAGGTCACATTATTTGTAGTAATGCAGTAATTAAGATAAATGACATTAATATTTCTGTTTTGAATTTTGGACCGATTAGTGTTTTACCTGAATATCAACAAATGGGTGTTGGAAAAATGCTTATTTCTTCTATGATTGAAAAAGCAAAATTATTAAACTACGGGGCGATTTTGTTTTTTGAGCGCCCGGAATATTATCCGCAATTTGGCTTTAGGGAAGCTTCCATATATTTCCTTTTTGGGCAGCAGGATCAGCGGTGAGTAGGCATTTATTTTGTATGCATTTGGAAGGGGGTGAGACATATGTTTTGTTATATGGTGATTCTTCTAGACGAAAAACTCTGTACAAAGTCTAATGATAGGACAATATTTGTGCAGAGGTAAAGAAGATTGTCCACATTGGATTTTGTACAATTTATTCTATAACAGTAACAAACGTTTCAGAATAGAATGGAGAAAATTCAATGGAAAAAAATTTATTTCGGAAATATATTCTTTTGTGGTTTAGCCAAAGTGTATCAGGTCTTGGCAGTTCTATGACCGGATTTGCACTTGTTTTATGGGCATATGGGCAGAACCAATCGGCAATGTCGGTCTCATTAATGTCATTTTGTAATTATGTGCCTTATATCATTTTTAGTTTGTTTGTGGGTGATTTTATTGACAGACACAAAAAGAAGACAATTATGCTGGTGTCCGATAGCATTGCTGCAATCGGTTCTCTTGCAATATTGATAGCGCTGATTACAGGACAACTTGCAGTTTGGAATATTTATTTTATTAACATAGTGATTGGTATTACAAATGCTTTTCAACAGCCAGCTTCCGCAGTGGCAATAGGGCAGCTTGTATCAAAGGAAAAGATTTCAAATGTTAGTGGCATGAACTCTTTTTCCAGCAATTTAATTGTGGTATTTAGTCCTATGTTGGCGGCATTTCTCTTTTCAGCAGGTGGGCTTTCGCTTATTTTGCTGATTGATTTGGCAAGCTTTGCATTTGCGTTTTGTGTACTGTTGTTTTTTATTGTGATTCCAGAACAGTTTCAAGACAGAAAGCACAGTAAGCTGTTTGCGGGAATCGTTGATGGATTTATATTTTTGCGAAATGAAAGAGGAATCTTATACATAATGCTAACAATGGCATTAATTAACTTTTTTTCCAGATTAACTTATGAAAATATTTTGTCACCCATGATTTTGGCGAGAAGTTCTGGAAAAAGTATTGCTCTTGGAATGGTGAATGCTTGTATGGGCATAGGAGGAATTATTGGAGGTGTGATTGTTTCTGTCAAAAAAGAAAGTACGCATAAAGCAACGGCAATCTATCTTTCGGCGGCATTATCATTTCTGTTTGGAGATTTGATAATGGCGATAGGAAAGAATACTTTTTGGTGGTCGGTGGCGGCATTGGCTGCCAGCTTGCCAATACCTTTTATTATGGCGAATCAGAATGCGATACTATATCAAAAAATTCCATCAGCTATGCAAGGGCGCGTGTTTGCGGTCAGAAATGCTATCCAGTATAGTACAATCCCACTTGGCATTATTCTTGGAGGGTATCTTGCAGATTATGTGCTAGAACCTTTTATGGGCTCAGAAAGTATGTTTGCTATAGAGCTGGGAAAGATAGTAGGAGTTGGTGCTGGAAGTGGTATGGCGGTAATGTTTTTGTGCACTGGGATATGCGGAGGGATAGTAAGTATTCTATCTTGTTTTAATCGAGAGATAAAAAAGTTAAACGGAATAGGTTACTGATATAAATTGTTAAAAAAGTACACGGAAAATGAAATCATTCATTGTCTGTGTACTTTTTTATGTGCAGACCCATGCAAAGGAAATATGCCACTAATGTGGTGCACAAATCGTGCGGTGAGTAGGGGAAAAATAGTTCCCTTATTCGATTATGTATGGGCGTTCCAATAAAGTATGTCAGCAAGGATGACGGACGCCCAGCGCGCGAGCAGGGAAGATGAGACTTCCCTACTCAATTGCATGCATTGATATAATAAAATTTGAATCTGTAATATAATTTATCATTATAATATGAATATTAAATTATAAAAATAATTGACAAATGAATTCATAAGTATACAATTATTATATAAGGTTTTTGTACCAGAACAAAGGACTCCTGATAAAAATTTATAGGTCATATAGTGACAGCCCTACTAAATTTTTATCGTTAAGGAGTTTTCATTGCTAAGCATTGTTAGAACGTTTAAGGATTAGGCATTTTAATTAAGAAATTTGCCATAAACGTTTTTGTGGTAGAGATTTTGAGAGCTTGATAAATATTGAAGGAAAATAAAGTGGAAGATTTATACATAGCGTTAATAAAACAAGTCGAAGAACAAGGTGCGTTATCGCCTTATAACAGACAACTACTATGGAAAATGCTTGAAGAGGAAGAAAATGCTTCGATTGCAGAAGGAAAGTATATTACACTGGAATTGAATAGTATACAAAAAGTAATTGATTCTTGGGTAGAGGAAGCACCAATTTGCACTAAGATACAGGAACTTTATCAGCGGATTGTGCAGTTATTTCACTCTGATAATAAATTATTGGAGAAGGTTGTGTCAGAATTTTATGAGGAATGTGATCTATGCATAGAGAAAGGAACAAGTTTTTATGAAGTGTATTTAAAACAGTCTATTGTATACTTAATGGACGTTGTAGAAGGTGTGGAAGGTATACCACAAGATGAATTATATGATACATTAGTAAAAAATCGTGAATTGGAAAATGATGAGCGTGATACAGCTTATTGTACATGTATGATGTATTCATTTAATAATTTGGCGGTTTCGGATAATGAGCGAAAAAGACGAGAGATGGAATTTTGGGATTGGTATATCAAAGAAGCTGCAAAATTACAGGGAATTATAATTCAGGCAACTGTAAAAATTCCAAAGAAACTATTGGAAGAAACAAAGATAGAAATTAATTCTATTGAGGAGTTTGTGAAATATATTAGTTATGAATATGACTATGATAAATATGAAGTCGTAGAAGGAAAACGGTTGTTGGTGCATGTATTCAATTATAAAAATAGTGCACCCTGTCCAAAGTGTGGGCAGTATTCAAACCATATTTTTACACAACAGTATGCTATAACTTTTGATATATTGGGAGAATTAAATGGATGGACAGTAGCATTTAGAGTTTGTGAAAATGCTTATTATTGTGATAATCCAGATTGTTATGATCATTTCTATATAGAAAGTAAAGTTTGGTTTGAGGATAAACAAATGCATTTTTTGAAGCTGAGAAGTATATATGGAATGCCAGAAAAAATCTGTACACTGTTTGGTATAAACGAATCAAAATTCCTAATCAATATGCAATCGAAGAAATAGATAAGCCAAGATGTGCTAGTACAGCGTTTTCTCGGTGGCATTGTTGACTGACGACAACGCGGCAATGACGCAAATAGTGAGAGCTTAGTATATGAGGAATTAAAAAACGCTGTACTAGTCATTTTGCTGCAGCTCTTAAACTATTAATACAAGGAAGAAAGAAAATATGCAATCAAAGATAAATAGGAATATCTTTTTCCCAGAACAAGGAAAGATCGATTCTATATTTGTACGATTGTCTCAATATATCAGTTTATTTGATAACTTTTGGAGAGAACAGATAAGACCAGCATCGGTAGAACAAATGAAAAAGCTTAAAGAAGTTTCACAGTTAGGAAGATATTGTATTGAATTTCCAAAAGCTTATAAAATATATTTAGAAACGATGGAGAATTGTTATCGGAATTTTTTAATGGGGGGACAGCTAATATAGAAGATATTATACAGGTATATAATAATTTATCTGAGAGTGAACCAGAGGAGTTGGAGACACCATATCAAATTATTTTTTGGTATGATTGGGGAGGGAATGTTTTTATTGACCTAAGTGGAAATCATGGTGATACTATTCTAGTAGTGAATCAGAAAGAAACTTATAAAGTGGTGCCAGAAAGCTTTGAGAAAATGATTTTTCAAGAAGCTTTTAAGACATACGAAGTGTTTTCAAATCAATTGGATTTTGGTGTATCAGCTATGGGACTCAAAGAAAAAATTCAATCAAATAAAGTATATACAACATTAGAGGCGTTATGTCTAAAATATGGATTAATTAAGCTTTGGATTAGTGATAATAAATGGTATATGGTAAGAGGACAAAACATTAATTTTTGGGTTTATTGCGATGATGCTATGTATGGAAGAATAACAGGAGAAGACAAGAAAAAGTTAAGTGCATTGTATAAGGATTTTGAAACTTTATTTGGGGTGAGAAAGAAAAGTGTTCGATAATAAAAATTATAAGGAGTGCTTCTCTCTTATGGTAAGGAAAGACTTTGGAAAGCATTTCAAAAATGAACTTTGCGAGTGCTGTCATTTTTGTTTATAAAAAAGTGGGGCTATAATAATATATGTTTAAAAATGATATAAAGAGAACAATTGGAAAAATTTTGAAGGCAGATGGATATAAGCTTGCACCACCTCTAGGAAAAGGGGTGGTGTATTATGCACACGGGTGTCCAAATGAAATATGTCAGCAAGCTGACGGACACCCGGCGCGCGAGTAGGGGAAGATTGCTTCCCCTACTCGATTATAAAGAGGCATTCAGAAAAGCTAGGGTTTTATGTTGGAGGTCGTGATAACAGAAGTTTGAGTGGTCCAATTACAATTCATCTGCATTTTACAGGTCTTATGAATCCTGATGACAGTGTGATGAATTTTTTTTCAGGACTTCATGTAAAGATATTAGATGTGTATGATACAGAAGTAACAGATAAAGTAATGATTGCCGCTGGTAATAAAATAAAAGTGATAGAAAAGTATATAGGCAATTCGTACAAGTTTGTTCTTCAAGAATTAATGTCTCCTTGTATTGATTCAGAGAAAAGACCATTTTGTCAGTTGACTATATATCGTGAACATATTTTAATTTATGACACATTTAAGAATGATAAAGAGCTACAAGAAGAATTTGCTTTGCTGCAAAATAGATGTTTTGAAAACTATAAGAAAATGGGAAAAAATGCAGAAAGAATAGAAAGACTGGCACTTTGCAATCGTTTTATAGATAGGCTTCCAAAAGATTTATCCATATTTGAGACGGAGATATAAAAATTATGTTTCATAAAAAAAATATACCCCAACTATATAGAAAAATGAATGAATTAGCATACATTAATCTCTCATCAAAGCAATTTGTGTGGATGTATGATATGGAGTGGATGGATTATAAGGAAGTAATAAATTATAAATATGAGGAAGGAGAATCACGAGATATATTATCTTTTGCATTTACAGGAGGAGGGGACAAGTGGGTTTTTGTAGAAAATAGTACAAATGAACCTCATATTGGACGATGTTATGGCGGAGAGGCAGAAGGAGAGTACTGCGCTAAAAATTTGGAAGACGCAATTTTTAGAAGTATCATTGAATTTGTATCTTCAACTTGTATTGCAATAACAGAAGATGGAAAAATGGGAACAAAATTTTTCTATGAAGAACAAGTGAAAGATATATTAAAGGACTATCTAAAAATATATAATAATTTATTGCCAAAAGAGTATTTGGCTGTGATTCAATATCTGACCACATTGTCTTTTAAAAAATGCAGTTTTGCAAATGCACAATGGTATGCATTATTGTCTATAGAAGAAAGAGACACATTCATAGAGCGTTACTTGATGTTTGACTTGATGGATAATACTTTTGACTGGTTTCCAGAAGACTTATAAAGGAAACTCTCATGAAAATAAGTTTTGAAACAATTGATTTGCTATTTGGACTGAAAAAGATTAGAGAGGTATTGGGGATTTAGAGTAATATAAACAGGAGTATTGGAAGAATGACTGTGTTAGATTTAGAAATGATTAGGACAATTAGGAAAGCAATTATGGAGAACAATATTACATATATTCAAAAGTTTTTTAGAGACAATCCAGAATTGTTAAATTATGATACTGCAACAGGGACTTGGCTAAATATTGCCATTGCTTATAAACAAAAAGAAATTATTCAATATTTGATTTCGCTAGGAGCTGATGTAAATTATGGCGGAAAGGATGAACCTACACCTATAAATAAAGCAGTGATGGCTGGAAGTTTAGACATTATAAAAATGTTAGTGGAAAATGGTGCGAATATCGAGACAGATGCTGCATTGGAAAATCCTTTATTTAGCGCAATTTTACAAAAAAATGCAGAGATTGTCGGTTATTTTTTAATGCAGGATATAGACGTCACAATAAAGTATCTTCTAAATTATGGAGAAGTTGATGCTTTAAAGTTTGCTAAGATATGGTCAACCTCTGAAATCGTTTCCTTAATAGAAAATCAATTTATAAAGTTGGGAATTTCTTTGCCTGATATAGATAAAAAAATAGAAAAAAATTTAGACCAACGAAAATTAAAGAAAAAAATTGATTTTGCACTTCGACAGGTGGTTAGTGAATGGCGAGGAGCGCACTGGGGAACAGAAGAAATTTTTGCAATGTCTTTTCATATGGATTACAATAATAAAGATATTAAAAAACGTTTTTCTTGTACAATTATGATACAGACAAAAGCAGGTTGTGAAGAAGGAAAATATGCTAATTTTGACACACAAGATACACTTACACTTAAATACGCACCAAAAGGATATAAATATAAGGAAGAATGGAGCGGATTTCAACGGGTTCAGGAGTATTTAACAGAAAATTGTATTTGTCTTGAAGCGTGTGAAGCATTGGAAGACATAGAAGCAAGAGAAAAAATGCAGGAAGACATTAATAATCAGATTTTGTTGATTAAAAAAATAATGATTCAATGCATAAAAAGGCTGAGGAAGGAACAATTTTTAACAAGTGATTATCATAGTAAAGAATTTTATGTATTTCCGTATCTTGAAAATGATTATTGTACAAAAGAGGATATATTGTTTGCAAAGGCAGTAAATGAAGGATTAGATCTTACAGAGTACTTAGCATATATAAAAAGAACCAAGAACGTAAATATAGATGTATTTGAGCCTGAATCAACAGAAAATGAAAAAAAGGAAATTCAACTTAGAAAGATAAGCAAGCGAGGATTAAAGAAAAAACTAGATGCAGCGATTCGGCAGATGGTAGAAACTTGTTTGGAGAAATATGATAAAGAAGGATTATATGCAATGTGTTTTTGGATGCATTATGACAGTATTGATATAGAATCTCGTTTTTTGTGTGAAATTATAGTGCAGACAGAGAGAGGGTATGAGGAAGCTGTACAAAGATTTATGGAAGAACAACTTGAAGAAGATTACCAGAAAGAAAGTCTGCTTTACTATAAGTATTTACCAGATGAATATAAGTACTCTTTGTATGGGCTTGATAAATTTCAGATTGTGCAAACATATTTATATACCAACTGTTTAAATTTGGAAGAATGTAAAGATTTGGAGGATTTTGAAGAACGAGAACAAATGTATGAAAATATAGCAAGGCAGTCATTAGAGATAGAGAAAATACTTGCTGAAATTATGGCAGAATTAAGACAGAAAAAGGTTTTAAGAACTTATAATGGCACAGAATTTTATGTTTTTCCATATATTGAGGAAGATACCCCCGCGCAAAAGTATATCTCTCTCACAAGAAAGATGAATAAGGGATTAGACCTTACAGAATACTTGGAATTTATGAAATCGGAGTTTTCTAAATAAGGAAAATGAATGTGATGAATTTTCTTTTCTACTGTATTTAATGAGGGTAACAATTAAAAAATAAGGGAGGATTATACAAATGAATATCTATAAAATTCCATTCAAATATAGAACAGGGAAATTTAAATTCAGCGAACTCAATATTAGTGAATTAGATGAGGGTCTGGAACTCGAATATTATACTGAATATCAGATACTAGACTATGATGTGCCAATGTACAAAAATGAAAAACAACTTTATCAGGTATCAATATATATGGTTCCAATAGACCAGATACCGAACGGGCTTACCGCCGTGTATGGTGGCAGCGGCGAACTTGATAAAGTTGAGCTTGTAGAAGCAGAGCGCACAAGACTAATATATATTCGATTCAAAAATATTAAAGAATCCAAGAAAGCTGTTTTGAAATTTGTTAAAAATCAAGCGGATAAGATGTCTGCCGAGGTTATCGGCAGAAAACAAAAACTCGCGCGGTTATTCTTTGGAACATATTATGATGGGACAGCAATTCAAATCGCCGTTATAACCGGCACGCCAGAAGATATGAAGGCGATTATAGACAAGAATCACGGAAAACGCGATATAGTTGATAACAGTGGAGAGTATCCTCTTGAGAAGAACATGATAGAGCTCGATGATGAACCGCTTGGCGTAATGCTGTTGTGTACCGACCGTGACTTTAAAAATATACTGTTTAATCTGGCAGTGGAAACTGTCAAGGAACGAATAAAGAGACATCTTCTAAAAAAAATAAACAAGACTGACGACTTTAAGTTTATCTTGGAAGAGTGGGATTAACCTCCGCATAATTATTAAGCAAGTTAGTATTTTGATAGGGAGGGGATTGTTATAGAAAACAATATGGAATATATAAAAGTATTTATGGAATATGAATCTGATAATATGCCTATAGTATATTTTTATGAAGTTGATTTGAATGATGAACGTTTTGCACTTAGAGGGATAGAAGTTTTTGTGGATCGAACGATAGAGTTTTATGATGACCTGTATTGTGATGTTATAGAAGCATGTCCAATCCCAACAGTTGATGAACTTAACGCAAAGATTTGGGGAGAAGGTTTTTATGCGACAATTATTTCTAAAGAAGAATTTGAACAAATATGGGCTACTGAAATTTATAATGGAAGTTTGACTGCTAACTAAAATTCCACTTGCAGAAGTAACATATAGTGTTTAGGAATTTATCCCCATATAGTAAAGTGGCGCAAATTATAAAAGGAGGTTGAACAAATGAACGAGATGGATTTATTTGAGGGAAAGTTTGTAAATGGAAATCCCACATATTATGTAGATAAAAGTTGTACAATTCCGTTTACTGGTCACCTTGAGGAATATTTTGAGGGGAAATTATCAAGAGAATGTGATATTGTGAATGGAGTTATGGAAGGGATTGAAAAAATATATTATGATTTTGATGGATGTTTGGAGCTCTATCGAGAGGTGAGCGAAAATCGAAATAATGGATTATCAATTGAGTATTATAAAAATGGTCAGATAATGGTGATTACAACTGCAATTGATGAATATTACATAATTGATTATTATAGTTATACAGAAAAAGGCGAACAACAGGAAATACGGATATTAGAGGAAAATAATCAATGGCAGCATCATTGTTATCACTATGGTAAGGTAGAAGAATCGTGGAGAAGAGCAGATGATGGATTAGTTCCAATGAATTATGCTAAAAATAAAGACAAAATATTAGAGATAAGAAAAAGATGTCAACTAGAAAAAATGAATAAGGAAATTTTGAAATATGGTAATACTTTTTCTGGATTTTGAGAAAGTTATGCCTATAATAATTTTAGGGTTTTTATTTTATGATGCAACTTTGATGCAATTTCGATACAATCATGATGCAATTCCTGTGTAAAATAATATTGTTGCTTATGCTCAAAATTCTATAAGCGATGTAAAATATAATTTTTTTTGATTATGCGCAGACCTGTGCAGAGGAAATATGCCACTAACGTGGCGCACAGGTCCGCAGCGAGTAGGGAAGCTATTCGATTAACAAGAGATGTTTTGAGATATATAAGTGGACACAGGAGGAAAAAGGGCGAAAGAAAAAAAGAGAAAGGGATAAAATGCAAGCATTTTCGCTTGAGGCTTGGTGCAAATCATGAAAAAACGAGTTGAAAAAACCAAATATATATGTATGCTATTGTTATGTATAGGCGTTACGTTCGGCTGTGTATCTGATCAGGGGACAAATCCTTCGGAAGACGAGTCAGAAACAGTGCAGATTTCAAATCAAGAGGAAGAACAAGAAAGTTCTTTACAGGAAGCATTACAGGAGGAGGCGACTCAAGAAGCGTCTGTTTCAGAGATACAAATGGAACAAAATGAGACAATATCTTATGAGGAGGGCGAAAATGAAAGTCTTGTATGTCGATTACCTTTAGAACAAAATGAGACAATGTTTTATGAGGAGGCGGAAAAACAAGGCATTGACCGGCAGACAGCAGAGGAATATTTTCAGATTTTAATGGAAGATAATGTTTTTCAAGATGGTAAAATGGCACTTACAGGGCTTCGAATAGATGATATTGACAAAAATGGTCAGATTGATATGTTGGTTATGGTACTTGATGCAAAAGAAACTCCATTTTATGGTTCCGGCGGTCTGTGGTTTTACATGAATAATGATACACCTTACTATTTTTCAGAGGAAATGTGTTCTTATTATGGATGGTTTGATACCTTTTGGGAGGATATTGACAATGATGGGAATGTGGAGATTGTGTTTAGTGCGCAGGGAACAGGTTGCGGCGCAGTAGGAGATTCTTATAAAGCAGTATTTAAATATCGGAATTTATTGACAGACTCTTCTGAAAAATGTGGTATTGAGCGAATGCAATTACCCTCTGATTTTGAGGAAAATTATGATTGTGGGATTGAAGTGGAGGTGTTTAAAGAGCCGGAAAAAAATCAATATAGTGCCTACTGTCCATATTTTGACGAGACAATTTCATTCCACGCGGAAAATATAGGGGAAGATTTGCCAAGTACTGCGATTAGTGTAGGTGGCGAAGTGCGTGGATTTTATAATTTGTGTCCAGTAGGATATAATGGAAAAATGGTATTACAGGCTTCAGAGTATCTAAATGGTGAAGGCGGAACAGTACATAATGTTGCAACTGCACAGTTTTTGATTACATGGAAAGAAGATGGTACACCAGAAATAATAAAGTGGTGGATTGAGGAAGACTAAAAATTGCCCCTTATTTCTAAAATTATATTCTTACAAAATACGCGATTTATGCGCATTTTTGCCCATGAATTATAACGCCTTTATTATGTATTTCTACTTGCTTATTAGAATCGATAGCGTTTATAATAGTAGATAGGAACTACTAAAAAATGATTTAGAGATGTCCATACAGTGTTTGGTAGATAGAAAGATACTGTGTAGATTTTTTGAATCCAAAAATAATTCAGAAAGGGTATAACAATGCAGGAATCGATAAAGCCTCCAGTGGAGGTACGCTATCAGGAAGAACTTGAGGCGTTGAAGCAAGCAGATGAGGAGCAGGGGAACAAGAAACCCGATAATTGGCAGATGTCACCAAAGGCAGTTAGAACGTTTATTTTGGGCAGTGAAAAGCCTATCAAATATAAGCGAAAAAATTATGAAATTAAGAAAAAATACTTTGGAAATGATGCGCTTGTGGAGCGTTGCATTGTCACGCTTGCTGGCAATCGTGGCCTAATGCTTGTGGGTGAGCCGGGGACAGCAAAGACAATGCTCTCAGAACTTTTATCTGCCGCAATTAGCGGAAATAGCAAAAACACCATACAAGGAACGGCGGGAACAACAGAGGACATGATAAAATATTCATGGAATTATGCGTTGCTTCTTGCGAAGGGACCTAGCAGAGAAGCACTTGTGCCAGCGCCACTTTACATAGGAATGGAGAAGGGAATCCTTACTCGTTTTGAGGAAATTACAAGAACGCCGGCAGAGATTCAGGACAGTCTTATTAGTGTGCTGAGTGATAAGGTATTGAATGTGCCAGAGTTAGGCGATGATGGTTTTTTGTTCGCACGTTCAGGATTTAATGTGATTGGGACAGCAAACACAAGAGATAAGGGTGTCAATGAAATGAGCAGTGCGCTAAAAAGGCGTTTTAATTTTGAGACTGTTATGCCCGTGAAAAGTGTTGTCCTAGAAAAACAAATAATATTAAATGAAGTCAGTATGCTTGCGGAAGAAAATCATGTGGATATGAAAGCTGACGAGGATGTGGCGGAGCTTCTCGCATCTACTTATCATGAGCTGCGCGAAGGTGTTTCTTCTTATGGGCACCGAATTGATAAGCCAAATGCAGTGATGAGTACAGCAGAAGCGGTTTCGGTCTACTATCAGACAATGCTCACAGGTTATTATTATGGCGAGGGACATCTTGACGTGGAGTGTCTTGTCCAGAATCTTGTCGGTGCTATTTCCAAGGAGGACAAAGATGACTTAGAGAAAGTGAAAGGATATTTCAACACAGTAGTGCGCGCAAAGAGCGACAAAGAAGGTGGATTATGGAAAGAATATTACGAAGCGCGGAAATGGCTGAAATAATGCTGATTCCCGTGCGTCATCACAGTCCAGCATGTTCTTTTCACATTCAGAAGATTTTTGCGG
The DNA here is from genome assembly GCA_014239155.1 of Lachnospiraceae bacterium. Classification (GTDB taxonomy): domain Bacteria; phylum Bacillota; class Clostridia; order Lachnospirales; family Lachnospiraceae; genus COE1. Next base: position 315,945 of record JAAZZQ010000060.1, read on the forward strand.
AGTGGAAACCAGATGCGGTTCTAGTGGAAGGACCAGACAATGCCAACTCGTTGCTTCCGATTATGGTGCACGAGGACACGCGCGCACCATTTGCCATCTATTATTCCTATCACGACAAAGCAAAAAAAATATCGGAAGAACAACAGCATTACAAATGTTATTATCCATTTTTGGATTATTCACCGGAATTAACTGCGCTGCGTGAGGCGAATAAAACTATGACCCCTGTGTCATTTATTGATTTGTCCTACGGAGATATTTTGGCAGCGTCAGCAGATAAATTGGCAGATGGAGAGGCGCCGCGCAATTACAATGACGATTACCTGCTTGCGCGAAATGAATACATAGAAAAATTGTGTGAAAAAACAGGATTACGTAATTTTGATGAGTTTTGGGAAAAGTATTTTGAGATAAATGGTATGTATGAGGACAGTGATCTTTGGTTTTCGCACTTAAATACTTACTGTGCACTTGCGCGGGAGAACACGCCCAAGGAAGTGTTGCAGAGTGAAGGATGTCTTGCACGGGAACAACATATGGCTGCGCGGATTGCTTTACAAGTGCTGCGTGGGTGGGAACCATCACAGAGCCAAGAGTGTGTTGATAATTCCAAGGAAAATAAGAATCAACAGAAAATACAGCACATTCTTGTAATTACAGGTGGCTTTCACACATCGGGGTTGCGTGAACGTCTATCAGATGCACAGTGGCAAGAGACTGTTCGTCATGCAAAAGATATTGCGCATTACGTGCCAGGACAAGATGAAAGTGTGTACCTAATGCCTTATTCTATGGAATCAGCAGATGCACTAAATGGGTATGCAAGTGGTATGCCCTACACGGGATTTTATCAGAAAATATGGGATAGGATTGCTGATCAGACCTCCAATCCATATGAGGCAGCCGTGTTGGATTTCCTTGTTGCGACTGGAAAGAATGTGCGCAAGGAAGACGGTGCGCTTTCCACCTATGATGAAATTTGTGCGTGGCAGATGGTACAAGGGCTTAGCAGTTTGCGTCAAAAGCCACAGCCCGGCGCATATGAGTTGCAGGATGCAGTGCTAACATCTTATGTTAAGGGCGAGTATAATTTCTCATCGGACATGCCAGTTCGCGTATTGCGGCGCTTGATGACAGGAACTGGTTCAGGTGCACTCTGTACACTGGCAGATGTCCCACCGATTATTTTGGACTTTCAAAATCAGTGTGCGGGATTTGGTATCCGAACAGATAGTACATTGGAAAAAGAAGTGACTCTTTCTATTTTTTCTAGCAAAAAGCATAGGCGGATGAGTATGTTTTTTCATCGGCTCAATTTTTTAGATGCAGATTTTGCAAAACGGTTAAAAGGACCAAATTTACAGCTACGAACAAATCGAAATTTAATTCGCGAAATTTGGAAATATAAGTATGGCGCGCAGGTATTTGCTGCTTTAATTGATGTTTCTGTGCATGGCGCGACAATAGAGGAAGCCATTGTCAGCATTGTGCAGGAACAACTTTTGCAAGATACGAAAGCAAAAGATGCAGCGGTTTTATTAACACAAGTGTTTGAGATGGGAATTTCGAGTCAATTGGAAATGGTTTATGAGCGCGTGCATGAATTAATATTGAAAGATATGGATTTTTATTCGATTGCAGACGCATTGAAATCTCTAACTATGATGGAGGAGCTGGGAACGCTTTACAATTCGCAGTTACAGTTTGGTACACTTTTGCACACAGGTGTTAGAAAGCTTGTCACACTTCTTCCAAGTATTACACGGATGAGCGATGACGCGCTAGATGCGGGTATGAATGCACTAAAACTGTTGTATCAGATTACAGGAAGAAAAGGGCAGGAGTATGCCAATGAACGTGTGAATTTCTATGAGGTGTTACAACAGATGCAGGAAGATGTACAAATTCATGCAGGGTTGAATGGATGTATTCACGGTATTCTTTACGGGGGAGGACAAGAAGATGCGCGGGCGGTCGGTGCGGTGTGCCAGGGGTATTTAACTGGTACAAAAGAACAGCTCTTAAAGACTGCGGTCTTTTTCCGCGGGTTATTTTTTACAGCGCGGGATTTAATTCTAATTGAACGTGAAATGCTTGAGAGGATTGATGTTTTTCTTGGTCAAGTGAATGCGGTGGAATTTATGGAATTGTTGCCGCAGCTTCGGATGGCATTTGCCTATTTTACGCCTGCTGAGACAGACAAAATCGCACAACAGGCAGCAAGTTTGCATCATAAGACTGGACATGAGTTAATGGAACAGGCGGAGGTATTGCCAGAGTGGTATACTTATGGTAGAGAATTAGATGCGTATGTGCGACATGTTTTGGGAAGGTAGTCAAAATACAAAATAAAAAGATAAGGAATAAGGGCATGGCGTTTGCTGTGCCTTATATTTATGGTGGAAAATAGGTGATAGGAATGATATAATATATTGTAGTTAGGGGGTATGGAAAGTGGAACTTAAAAACAGAATAGAATACGCAAAACGTGCATTGGATGGCACTGCATTAGGAGATTGTTTTGGGCAGACTTTTTTTGTGTCTGATGATATAGCTCGCCAAAGAATAAAAGATAGGGAGATTCTAAATCAATCGTGGTCTTTTACGGATGATACCGTGATGGCGATAGGAATTTATCGAATCCTTGAAAAGTACGGGAAAATAGATCAAGAGGAATTAGCTAAAGTTTTTGCAGATAATTATGCGCTGGACTGGCATCGAGGATATGGAGGAACAGCACATTCTATTTTGCGTAGTATTAAAGAAGGGAAAAATTGGCGAGAGGCTGCTTCAGAAGCCTTTGATGGAATGGGTTCTATGGGAAATGGTGGTGCCATGCGTGTTGCACCTATAGGTGCTTATTTTGCAGATGATATAGACAAGGTTTTGCACTATGCTAGAGCATCTGCGGAAGTTACACATGCACATATTGAAGGCATTGTAGGTGCGATGGCAGTTGCCGTGGCATCAGCTCTGCTTTTGAATAAAAAACTGGGACTCTATTCGGGAGAGGGAGAAACCTTTTTGCGTGATGTAGCAGATAAATTGCCGGAAAGTGATACAAAGTACAAAATATTATCTGCGGTTCCTATCAAAAAAGAAAGCAGCATAGAGTTTGTTGTTTCTGTGCTTGGAAATGGAATTATGCTGACAGCACAGGACACTGTTCCGTTCTGCCTTTGGTGTGCGGCATACTGGTATCCTTCGATTGAGGAGGCATTGTGGACAGCAGTTTCAGCGTTAGGAGATAGAGATACAATATGCGCTATTGTGGGAGGGATGGTTTCTCTTTATGCAGAGGAGATTCCGCCACAATGGTTAAGTTATATGGAGCATCCAGAAACTTCCCAGTTTTTTAATTAGAGAGATTTGTAGATTATTCTTTTTAAAAACTTTAGAGAAAAGATTTATCAGAATAAAATATGGGGAATTTAGAAGGAGCGATTAAATTGATGTGGGGAATCTGCTTTGACACGATAGAATGTGAAGGAGAACTCTTTCCGTCTAGATTGTTTCAGTCTGTGATTGAATATGAGCTTGTTAAAAATGGTACTATGGCAAATATAATTTATCCCAAAAAAGGAGCGTCAATCGCTGTTAATAAAATAAGGGTTTTGGACAACCCGCCTCAATTTCTTGTTGGTGAGTTGGTGTCACCTGCCAATCATCCAGATCAGGTTGGTGTGATTCGAGAAATTGGATGGCACTTTAAGAATGAAAAGTATATGTATTTTATTTCAATAAATAATAAAAAGAAGTCTAAAATATATTATTGCAATGATTTGATAAGGCGGTAAACAGCGTTGCATTATATAAAGGTAATTGGATTTGGAAGCATTATTAAGGCGTGCTATAGTTACTATGAAAATCACAGATTTTCATAGTAAGAATGGCCACGTGGCCGTTAACCCTTGTGGTTTGGCCGTATGATGGAGATTTTCTAAGAGCATGCGCAGGAAGGAGTCAGGAGCATATGGTAGAGGAACAGGAAATTTTAAATCGGTGGCGGTTGGTCTTGGGAAAATATGCAGCAGGGCAAATCTCATTTTCAGTTGGAAACGAACGAGAGAATTTGAAAATGATGGAAATGGAAGATGTATTGGATTACTTGTATTCAAGAGAGTATGGAGACGAGCAAGAAATTCGTAAGGATCGGCGCGGCGGACTTGGGGATTCGCAACTTACGATTCCACATTGGCTCACGAAAATTAAGACGCTTTTTCCGCAAAAAACGGTTGAGATTATGGAACGTCATGCGCTAGAGAAGTATGGGATGACAGAGCTCTTGACCGATCCTGAAGTATTGCGAAAACTTGAGCCAAACAAAGAGCTTTTAAAGACGGTTATGCAGCTTAAGCATATGATGAAAGGCGAGGTGCTAGAGCTTGCGCGTCAGATTGTGCGAAAAGTGGCAGATGAGCTGACCAAAAAACTTGAACAGGAAATGAAAAAATCCTTTTCGGGTAGATTAAACCGCAATGTTAGCAGTCCAGTGAAATCAATCCGAAACATTGACATGAAAAAGACAATTCGCAGGAATCTAAAAAACTATGACACAGAGACAAAGCAGCTTGTATTAAAACAGGTTTATTTTAGTTCGCGCATGAAAAAGTACAATCAGTGGCGTGTGATTATTTGTGTGGATGAAAGTGGATCTATGCTCGATTCGGTAATTCACAGTGCGATTATGGCAGGGATTTTTGCGCGTCTTCCAATGTTGAATACAAAACTTGTGATTTTTGATACAAATGTGGTTGATTTAAGTGATTATGTCAGTGACCCAGTTGAGACACTTATGAGTGTACAGCTTGGTGGTGGAACAGATATTAGCGGCGCGCTTGCATATTGTGCACAGCTTATTCAGACACCACACCGAACGATGGTGGTGCTGGTGACAGACCTCTATGAAGGTGGGGGCTATCACAGAATGTATCAAGTGAGTCAAGGAATTATTGAGAGTGGGGCAAAACTCATTGTGTTGCCTGCACTTGACCATGATGCCGTACCCAATTACGACAAAAATGCGGCGGCAGTACTCGCGGATATGGGGGCGTCAGTCGGTGCTATGACACCGGAGGAATTATCAGGATTTATTGCCAAAGTTTTGGTTTAGGAGGAAATAAGCAAAATAGTTTTTTTAATTTCCAATCTTAAAAGAATGTGGCCGCAATCTGATTCTTTTTAGAGGATGGATTAAGCCCGCACAACTAACCATTGCCATAATCACAAATATTTTATTATCATTTATTGATACATGGACACTGATAACTGTATATAGATGGTTGTGCTAAAAAATTTATCTTTTACATATCAAAGGAATTGGTCATCATGCCATGTTATAAACTTCGGAAGCGTATGATATTTTTCAAAATATGCAAGGGCTTTCATTACTTGCTCTACTGGTAGCACATAGGATATGGGATAATAATCGAGTTGTCCATTGGATAACAAAAAATCTATCATTTTGCCATCATCGCTTCCTGTATAATCAGCATTTCTAGAGCTAAATCCTGAGTCGCCTTCTTCACGCAAATACATAAGCCACCCCCAATCCCCATTGATGAGTGCCATCATTGCCCGCTCATCATCTTCCGTTTCTTTTAACTCAACCCAAATTTCTTTATATTGCTCCTTTTCCCAAATATACATAAGAATCCTCCTGTATAGTAAATCTCCAATCATTTAACTTCATTGTATCACAGATTTGAGTATGTGGAAACAGGGAGTTTTAGTTGTCACATCATAAATTCTTTGTTATAATTTATTCCAAGTGAACTGCCTCAAGCAAATAGAGACAAGTCATCAATATAGGAATATGTGTTAGTTGGGTTAAAAGAGAAATAACACGAAATACATAATGCAATAGGAGGAGAGGCATGGGTAATTGGCAGTCAATATTACAAGAAATTGATGATGATTATTTAATTGGTATTTCTAATAAGGGAATTGTAAAACGCGCCTATAAGGATATGGAGACCGTTTCGTGTAATACAATGCAAGATATATTTTCTGCTGAAGATGAAATTGAAGTGCATGTTGGGGAAGAGATTGTGCAGGTTAAGTTACCCTTTGGAGAGAGTACGTGTTCTTGTCCGTCCAGAAGTATCTGCCGTCATGTTGTGCAGGGAATTTTGACATTAAAGGCAGCGATTACGAAAGATGTTGATGCAAATGAAAATGAAAAGCAGTTTCGTGAATCTTCTTCAAAAGAGACATGTGATATTGTTTTAAATGAAACTGGCACAGATAATATTTCCCAAAAAGTAGATGAAAACACCACTATTAAAAACACGCAGGAACCAGAGAACTGTATAGTTGATGATAACCAAACATCAAATAGTACAATGATACAAAAAGTGATACAGCAGATTAGGGATTATCCATTAGAGAAGCTCTGTAAGACATTAGGTACAAAAAGGCTACAGGAGTTTATTTGTTATGCGAGGGCAAATAGAAAACCGCAGATTCGTTATTCGAGTGTTGCGGTAGTACAGCCTTTGGCAAATGCAGCAAGTGTGAAACTTTTATTTCCGTTGGAATACTCGACATGTACTTGTCATAAGAAAGAGTTTTGTGTGCACAAAGCGGAGGCAGTATTATGGTGTAAATTGGATTTAGAACAGATACATATTGATGATTTAGAACAGACAAAAAGTACAAACACCGAATATGATATAAAGCAAATACAGGATGTCGCCTTACAGATGCAGAAATTTTTGGAGGAGTTATTAGATACTGGATTATCCAGAACATCACAGGATGCGCTGGATCATATGGAGCGAATGGCAATAATCTGCCATAATGCAAAATTGCCAAATTTTGAGAGTGATTGGAGGCGATTGCAGGATTCTTATCATAAATATATGAGACGTGTGGCGTCACTTGGAATACAGACCTTGATGTGTCAATTCACTGGATTGTACCAACAGACTAAATTGCTGCAGCAAGCGCAAAATGCATTTGATATATCAAGATTAGCAGGGGCATTTCGCGCAGAATATATGTCTGCACTCAATTTAGATTTAGTTGGAATTGCAGCGGAACATTTTGTAAGTAAGAGTGGATATGAAGGAGATACCGTTTATTTTTTAGAGCAGAATACAAAAGTCTGGTATACATACACGCAGGCGAGACCTGTTTTTTATGATAGTGATACAAATGCAGCGTATTATACAACACAATATCGTACACAAGAGTCTCCTTGGGGATTGACTCTTCCTTTTCGGGATTTTGCGTTTTCTTATATTCATTTGGAAAATGCAAAGTGTGATAACAGAGGACGTTTGTCTTCTAGTAAGGAGACAAAGGGGCGGTTTATGGGGGAGAGAACAGGTAAGACGATATTGACGACACAGATGCTGGGAAAATGGTATTATCGGGATTTTGCACAGCTTTTTCAGGAATTGTTTTATAAAAATAGATATTTCAATACTGTTGTGGCAAACAATGAATCTGAGGATAGCAATTTAGATGCCAACGAGTCTGATTTAACACAATCAACACAGATGAAACTTGTATTTTTGAAACCAGCATCTTGTGATCCAGCAATTTTTTTAGATAAAGAGCAAAAACTTTATATGAATCTGTATGACAAATTGGGAAAATCTGTGGTGATAGAGGTTATATATTCCAAGAAGGAGGCAGAGGGAATTCGCTATTTAGAAAAAATCACAAATAATAATTTACCATACTTTTTTGGAAAGGTATATTTGCGCGATGGTAAAATTCGCATGTATCCAATCACTGCATTCAAAAAAGGAGAATTGCAGGAAATCTAAGGTTATCTAAGGAAAGGGTGTGGCAAAATGGAGATATCCAGCAAAGAAGAAGCGATACAGCAATTGTTGTATGACGTGGAAAGTCTTATGGAAGATTTATATCAAAGTGGTTTTGATACTGTTCATGACAGTACACTTGAGGCGCTAAAAAATAGGAACAAACAAACAGCGGCATATGGTATGCAATTATTGTCGGACATGCTTTTACAGCTTACAGATAGCTTGGAAATGCGTCGTCATCAGACAAAAAAGCAAGAGGATTCCTTAATCAATGTCTATACAGAGGTAAATCAGTATGTGCGTCTGTGCAGAGAAAAAATTGAGTGTGATAAAGGGGTAAATTATTATATGGTCTAGGAGAACTATAAGAAAAGAAGAAATATTTTATGCAATATAACAGGCAGCTTTCAATAGGAAGGCTGCCTGTTATATAAAGAGATTAATATTGCCCGTTTGCTGGAATTTTGGAAAGTATCCCTGTAGCATCTAATTTGTAAAATACAGGAGTCGTGTTTGCGGTTACATACCAGAGGACCTCTCCATTATGGCAGATGGGTTGACAATCAGATAACGCCGCATCTGCTGTGTTAACTGTACTAATCACGCCGCCATCTGCATATCTAGTATAATAGAAGATACCATTTATATCTGTCCACATTAAGTATCCACCATCAAGACCTGTAGGGGCAAGCATTGGGGTGAGTGTTCCAGCCATCGCTGTAACCCCAGTCAAGGTTGAATTGAGTCCATTTTTATTTGTATAACTAATGTAGACATCACGTATACCAGTATTTGCAGTATCATAATTTAACGCAGTTATATAACCATTTGCAGTCTCGGCAAAACCACCTATAGAGGCACCTGTATGGTTATCACCCGTCACACCTGGAAAAGTTAGAAGCGAACTAGACGATACACTTCCACTAAACTTGTCCTCGCCAGCTTTTGTGTTATTATAGCGCATTAGCACAATGCTGCGTGGATAGGCATCACCGTGATCGAGCGTGACAATATTTCGTTCTTGATCAATAAGGACAAACTGATTAAAGGAATGGCTGACATAACCCACGCTATTATTCATAACGATATAGTAAGTGTCTGTAATGCGCATGTTATTTTGGTGTACTGCGAGAGTCAGATTTGCCTGATGATTTTTGCCATCGCGTGGTGACGCATACATTTTGTGGCAGGTACGAATATAAAGATAGTCGCCATATTCGGCACAGCGCAGAGAGCCAGCCTCAAAAGGAACAGTGGTGTTGGCGCCACGCAGGCTGACTTGCCCTAAACGGTTCCAGTCTTTAGAGTATTTTACGACACGGATAACTTCTGTGTCGTTATTTTCAGAAGGATTTTCTTGGCCAAATATAAAAAAGTTGTATTTTTCTCCAGCAAAAAATCCGCCCCACAAGGATAGTTCCATAGGAATTGTACGACTTGAACGCAAATATAGATAGTTATCGTAGTCCTCCACAATGATTTTTCCATCAATATATTCTACCCGTGTAACACCACCATCAGAATTTTCGCAAAGATATGATTTTACTGTTTCTGCCCAATTCCAGTTGTAGTTGTTGTACCAACGATAATTCTGGGCATTTTGATTGTTTGATACCACAGGCGTCAGATTAGATGGAGCAAGGGGAGTAGAAATGACTGTGGAGCTTGAATTTGGAAGAATCTCTGCAAGATTGAGAGTGGTGGTATTGTAGGGCGTTCTTCCTTCTGTTATACCACAAGTAAGATAATGTTGGTAAAGTGTTTCTGGTGATACATTTTCGGGGAATGCCGCTGCGACATCAGGGTTTTGTTCCAGATACCATTCGGCATCAAATATTGCGCCATCATCCATATATTGCGGAGCGGCATATACAGGAAGGGCGCTTCCAAAAAGCATAACTGTCAAGGCTGTTATCAATAATTTTTTCTTCATTGTTCCTCCATTCTTTTATCTTGAACTCACACAGGTTGCTGTAACAATTCTCTTTTCATTATAGCAATTAGTACTGTTTTGTCAACAGCAATGATTCTTTTTGCAAAGACGTGAAAAATAATTCAAACAAGAATTTTCCTACAGTTCCTAAGTATTGCGAAAATAAGATGTAATGTGTATACTATGTTTAGAGAAACTTTGTGATTTGTAAAAGAAATATAGGATAATTCCACATAAAATCAAAAGAAAATAAACATAGGAGGTAAATTATTATGACTGTAACACCAGACAATAAGTTAATTGGCAGGATGCTGGACCTGTTAACCAAATTGGGCATTTCGCAGCGCGACTATGACTTGGCGGAACAATATTTGCACGGGGAAGTGAATGACGAGGTTTTAGACCAATTTGTGCGAAAGGATTTAAGGGCGCCAGCTCAAAATTTGTACTCTGAGGCGTGGACAATTACAAGGCAGGTAAACAAAAGTAGTAATAGAACTGTGTTTGTGCGCTTTTTTAATATTATTTATGCGATTGGTCATGGTACAGGGCATCATTTGTTCTGGTATGGGTCATTAGATATTGAAGAGTATGCGCTTTATAAAAAGATGGTTACATACATGTTCGGTCATACGGAATATAATGCTTTTTTGGGGCAATATGACTATAGTCAATTAATGCAGATGGCACAGTATAATCCACAAAATTTAATAGAGGTGATTCCTTATTTGAAGGAAGAATCACAATTGTATGCGGCTGCAGGATTGGCAATGTATTTTTGTAGAAAATATGAAAATCCTGGTGCAGTGGAAGCAGAGGATAAAATACATATGACAGAATACGAAAACATTGTACTAGAATATTTTGATAGTTGGCTTGCAGGATTGGGCTGTACTGTGCATGAGAAAGTCATATCAACTTTGCGTGAGAAAAAGCAAGCAGGAGATTTGATTGGTAGAATTGAGCATACAAGTATGAAGGGCGATGACCAGCAGATATTTTGTGCTTTATGTACATTTGCATACTTAAATTTTCAACTTTCTGATGTGCTGCTGGCGATGATTCAGACATGTGCTGCTGTAAATGCAGAATTGATGCTTTTTTCCATACAGAATACATTTATAGGAGACAATGGATGCAGAACAGAGTTCGCTTCTCATGGAATGGACTATGATGAACTGTTCCATATTGCGCCAACTTTGTATATTTGTGTGGCAGCAAAAGGGAAGCATGAAAAGATTTTAATTAGGCAGTTGGAAAAAAATCGGGAAAGTTATATAAAAGTTATAGAGCGGGAAAAATGCCACGAATTGGTTCATATTTGTATGCGCGCTTGGAGCAATGGAATCCCTCGTGTTGTGCAGGAAGTTACAGAGGAGGTGCGCATCACTTTAAAGGATGTTATGCAGAAAGTAAATCCGAGTTTGTATGAACAAGTAGTGCAAGACACAACCCTTGATTATGAGCCAGTGATCGCATTGCTTGTGGAACCTACGCCACATGCGGAGCTGGCAAAAAAGTATTTGCTAGGAAACTGCAAAGCTTCTGAGTTATATCCTTATGATAAAGAGTTTGGAGATAAATTTGAGAATGGGCTTTATCATGTAGGAAAAGTGCTACAAAGATTTAGAAAGCATAATTGTGATGAGGCATTTATAAACCGATGTCGTGTATTTTTAGTTTTGAGAAAGTTTCCACATATTGAATTTGAGATGCAGGAGTGTAAAGGTGAGAAGGGATTAAGTGAATTTTTTGACAATCTCGATAAAGAAGAGTTAGACCTTGCGCACCAACTACAGGCATTTGCTTTACTATATAAAGAAAATCTTCAATATGACAATAAGTTAAAGTTGCTTAAAAAGTGTGTTGAAAATAAGTATACAGAGTTTTTACAAGAAAATAGAAAAGAAGCCATACAAATGTTTGCCAATGCAGACGCAGAGGCGCGCTGTCTTGGTCTGTACCTTTTTGGAAAAGATCCACAATCTTACAAACAAGAAATTTTAAGTTATACAAAAGACAGCTCTAGTCTTGTTCATCGGGAACTGATTCGCATTTTTTGTGTGCACAGAGAGTGGGAAGAAGAGGTCAAGACAATGCTATTAAATGGAAAAAAGGCGTCGCAACGGGAACTGGCAATCCAGATACTATTAAGATGGCAGAAAAACGATGAGGATTATTATGAGCTGCTCTCTCAGGCGCTTAAAAACGAGAAGAGTGGAAAATTGGTAACGCTGTTAGAGAAGGCATTGAAATTGCAACAAAAAGATCAAAATCAGCCAAAGAAACCAGCCACAAAAGAAGATTTGATTAGACAGGTACATCAAGGAGGCAGAAAGCGCACAATTGCATGGGCGTATGAGACCCCTTTTTCTGTTGTGCATATGGCAGATGGAAGCATTGCAGACGAGGAGTATTTACAGGCAATTTTCTTGTGTTATGCAGCGCAAACAGGGGGCGGTATTGACAAAAATGCGCAGCTTCTTGCGGCAGATTTAAATGCGTCTGAGTTTGCAGTCTATGTCAATGAGCTGTTTGACAAGTGGATTGCGCAGGGCGCAGAAGCCAAGAAACGTTGGGTTTTATATGCAGCGTCGATTCACGGCAAGGAGAGTATTATACCAAAGTTATATCATCAAATTCAGGAATGGTCGAAGGGACCAAGGGGCACAATAGCGGCGGAAGCAGTGATGGCACTTGCATTGAATGTGTCACCGCAGGCATTGTTGCTCGTAGATAATATTGCGCGAAAAATAAAACATAAGCAGGTGAAAAGTGGTGCTTTGATGGCACTGGATGAAGCGGCTAAAATGCGTGGGATTACCCGTGAGGAGCTTGACGACCGCATTGTGCCAAGCTTTGATTTTGACGAGAATATGCAACGAACATTTGATTATGGAACGCGCAGTTTTAAGGTGACACTCACATCGACGCTTGAGATTGAAGTGTTTGACGAAAATGGAAAGAAGCTGAAAAGTTTGCCAGCTCCAGGAAAGAAAGATGATGACCATAAGGCAACAGAAGCGTACACGGCATTTAAAGAGATGAAAAAGCAGATAAAGACAGCCGTTAAAAATCAAAAAGAACGCCTTGAGCACGCGCTTTCTATAAAACGGGAGTGGAGTACAGATGCGTGGAATAATTTATTTGTAAAAAATCCTTTGATGCACCAATTTGCAATTGGTCTAATCTGGGGGATTTATCAGGGGGACAAGTTACTTCAAAGTTTTCGGTATATGGAGGACGGATCTTTTAATACACAAGATGGAGATGCTTATGATTTACCAAAACATGCAAATATTGGTTTGGTGCACCCTGTAGAACTTTCTGATGCAGAAAAAGCAGCATGGAAAGAGCAACTTGAGGATTATGAAATTACGCAGCCGATTGAACAACTGGATAGGGCTGTCTATCGTGTGACAGAGGAAGAAAAAGAGAAAAGACGCATGGAGCGTTTTGGCGGTTATATATTGAACGATCTGGCATTGGATAGTAAAATGGCTAGTTTTGGTTGGTATCGCGGTATGATTGGAGACGCTGGCGGGTATAACACATATCATCGGAAAGATACGGAGATTGACATGGGTGTGGAGTTGCACTTTTCAGGGAGTAGTGTAGGCTGGCATCAAGGTGATGTGACGGTGTATGATGCCAGATTTTACAAAGTGAAGTTGATTGGGTATGGCAGCTATGGATATATGGATGCAAACAAAAAGGAGGCTTATTTGTTGCAAGATGTTCCATCACGGTATTTTAGCGAGATTGTGCGGCAGCTTGCAAAAGTAACCGCATCAAGTGATGAGCGAGATACAGATTGGAAAAAAGAAGCAGGATTAATAGAATAACGAATTACATCGGCGGAGCAAACCTGCATGTCGTGAAGCGATAATTTTTGATAGAAAGGTGGTATTACTATGAAGTCCAGTAAAGACCAGTCACCACTTACGGAGCTGTTTGCAATTTTGCCAGAGCTAAAAATTTCAGAGCATGAATGTGCGCTGGCAAAGCAGTATTTAACTGGTGAAGCAGGGGAGGAAGTGTTAGGTCAATTTCAGCGGATTGATTATAGTTTGATAGCAATTTCAAGTGATGCGCACTATGACTTAAATCGTGTTATGAAAAGACTTGACAGAAAAGAGACAAGAGCGGTGTGTATCCGATTGTTTAACCTGTTGTTTGCAATTGGACATGCATCATGCGTTCGCCTGTTTTATTTTGGAAGTGAGCCGCAAACTTCTTTTGAGCAGGCGCAGGAGTGTGCGCTTTACAAGAGAATTACCATATTAATTGAGAGATGGTTTCGTTCCGTCTGCAAATTGGTCCTAAGAGACATACGGAAAATTGTGCAGGGTAATCCTGAAAATCTGCGCAACAGCATAGAGCCACTTAGAAAGGAGGGAAGAGATTATCTGCTAATCGCATTGACCGATTACTTTTTTATGAAATATACGGAACAGACAGCACTTTTGAAAGAAAATAATTTGACCGAAAAGATTGATTTTTCTGAAGATGCAGCGCTTTTAAAAGAGTATGAGGAAGGGGTATTGGAGAGCCTTTATGAATGGTTGCAGCAACAATCATGTTTTCAGTGCGACAGTCTGATTGATGCAATCCGCGAACACCGGCTGACAAGAGAACTGTTAAAAAATATTATTTCAAATAGCCCTACAGAGGAAGAGTATCATCAGCTTTGCCATATTAATAATATGGCGTATTTAAACTTTCAGCTTTCTGATTTATTGCGTGATGTAGTAAGAGTTTGCTTGGCAGTGGATGCAGAGAAGGTGCTTTTTGCGTTTCGTAATGTCTCAGAAGTGCTTATTGGGGACAGTAGCAATTATGATGACTTGTTTTGGATTGAACCAGATTGTTTTATTCGTTGGGCAGCAGTTGAAAAGAATTTGCCTATCTTAAAAAGACAGCTTGAGAAAAACCAGAGTTCTTATTTAAAGGCAATAGAAGGAGAAGGCTATACCACATTTTTTCATAATAAACATTCAAAAAGGGCGCCTATAGAAGATTGGATTGATGCCATCAATGCGCTAAAAGATGTATTAAAAGAAGAAAATCCTACATTGTATGAACAGATTGACGCAGCTAGACCGTATTACAATAAAGTCATTCGATATTTGGTGATGGATACCCCACATGCGGACCAGATGCGCGCATATCTGCGAGGGAAGTGCAGCATTTCAGAATTATATCCCTATCAAGAGGAGTATCGGACAAGATATATTTCTTATGATTTTTTAGATGGTCATCAGCGGCATTGTAATGACACAGAATTTTTTGACCGATGTAAGGCTTATATTGTACTGACTGGTTCGGAGTACACAAGGGTGGTTGCCAGACAGACGGAAGAAGTGGCGCAGGTGGAACAGTTTTTCCAGTTGCTTGATGCACAAAAGATGGATATTGCGCATCAGATAAGTGGTTTTATAGTGTCGTACAAGGCAGATGAAAAATGGCGCGGCTGTAAACTAGAGCCGTATGTGGAGGGGGCTGTCAATGTGTTTGCGCGGTATTTGAACGGCGCAAGGCGACAGGAGGCAATTGAGGCATTTTCTGGCGCAGCGGTAGAAGGGCGTTATCTTGCACTACATACAATGCGAAAAGATATAATGCAGAATAGACAAGAAATTATGCATTACGCATCAGACAGCGCAAAACTTGTTCGGGAGGAGTTTCTTGATATTTTATGTACAGAAAATAAGCTGCTTTATAAAGATCAGGGTTGGTTGGAGGATATTAAGACACTATTGGGAGCAAAAAAGGCACAACAACGAGAGTTGGCAGCACAGATACTAACGCGTTGGCAGCAGGAGGGTGGAGACTTTCATGAATTGTTGTTACAGGCAATAAAAAAAGAGAAAAATGCAAAGGTATTGACGCTTTTACAAAATGCGCTTTGTATTCAAGAAAAAAATTTGTCTTTTAGTACACTCTCCAGAGAGGAACTTGTAAAACAATTTAATTATGGCAATGGCAAAAAAAGTCTGGCGTGGGCATATGAAAAACCATATTTTCCAGTGCACACAATTGACGGGGAGGCGGTTTCTGAGCCATATTTGCAGGCAATTCTTTTGTGTTATGCGTCGCAGGAAAAGAATGGTATTAGCAAAAATGCGCAGTTGCTTGCAGGTGATTTGCATTCCAAAGAGCTTGCTGTTTATATGAACGAGCTGTTTGACAGATGGCTTGCGCAGGGCGCGGATTCCCAAAAACGTTGGGTGCTCTACGCAGCAGCTATTCACGGCGGTGAAGAGATGGTTCAAAAGCTGCAACATCAGATACAAGAGTGGCCGCAGATGGCAAGGGGAGCAATAGCGGCGGAGGCTGTAAAGGCGCTCGCATTAAGTCCGTCACCACGTGCATTGTTGCTTGTGGACAATATTGCGCGAAAATTTAAGTTTAAGCAAGTGCGAACTGCCGCGGAAGAGGCACTTGTCTTTGCAGCTTCCGAGCTTGGTATTACGCGCGAGGAACTTTCAGACCGCATTGTGCCGGACCTTGGTTTTGATGAAAATATGGAACGAATATTTGATTATGGTGAACGTATGTTTAAAGTGCGAATTAGTGCAACGCTTGACCTTGAAGTGTATGACAATGAGGGAAAGAAATTAAAGAAGTTGCCCGCACCAGCAAAGAAAGATGATGCAGTGAAGGCACCAGCGGCTTATGAGGATTTTAAACAGTTAAAAAAACAGATGAAAACTGTAGTGAATAGTCAAAAATCTCGCATGGAATATGCGCTGTTTGTTCGGCGAGAGTGGCTTGTAGATGATTGGACAAATTTATTTGTCAAAAATCCGTTAATGCATTCGTTTGCAATTGGCTTAATCTGGGGTGTGTACGAGGAAGGGAAGCTAATTCAGAGTTTTCGTTATATGGAAGATGGTTCCTTCAACACACAAGATGAGGAGGAGTATATGTTGCCAGAAGGCGCGCATATTAGCTTGGTACACCCAATAGAGTTGTCTGACAAGGAAAAAGCAACGTGGAAGGAGCAACTTGCAGATTATGAGATTGCACAACCGGTTGCGCAAATAGACAGAGCAGTTTACACCAAAACGGTTGAGGAAGCAAACAAAAAAGGAATAGAGCGTTTTGGTGGATATGTGGTCAACGCACTTTCCCTAAATGGAAAATTGACAGGGCTTGGCTGGTATCGCGGTTCTGTGCAAGACGGAGGCGGATTTTACACTTATTTTCGTGAGGATATAGAGGCGAACATTGGCGTGGAATTGCATTTTTCTGGCACGTTTGTGGGTGATATGGATGATGAGGTGACAATCTATGATGTGCGGTTTTACAAGGCAGGAACAATAGAGCATGGCAGTTATATTTATGAGGAAGCGGACGCAGAAAAAGCATATTTTCTAAAAGATATTCCAGCAAGATACTTTAGTGAGATTGTATTGCAACTCACAGATGTTACTGCATCAAGTATGGAGTACGACGAAAGTTGGAAAGCAGATGCGGACTTGATAAGTTAATTTAATTTATGTACAAAAATCAAGGTATTAAGGGAAAGGTGGGTTATAACAATGAAAGTAAATGAAAATGATAAACAGATTGACAATATGCTCTTATTTTTGGAAAAGCGCGGTGTGTCAACGCAGGACTGTGCATTGGCAGAGAAATATTTGAATCGTGAAGTGGGAGATGAGGTGTTAGACCAATTTCAGCGGATAGATTTTGCGTCAACGACTATTCCATATGATGTGCAGAAAGCGTTTGACGCGATTATAGAGGGATTAGACAGAAGTGAAAAACGAGAAACGTGCGTTCGGTTTCTTGATGTGTTGTATGCAATAGGGCATGGATCTTGCAGCGTATTGTTGTCTCGAATTATTATTAAGGATACAAAGGAGTGCGCCCTCTATAAAAGAATTGTTTTATGGATTGAACTTGAAATAAAGTATATTGGATATTTGCGTGTATATGACTTGCAGAATTTGATGGAATTGGTACAGAAAGATCCTGAGATATTAAAAGAAGCGTTGGAGCAGATTAAGAAGGAGGGCACAAAATATTATTTGATAGCACTTGCAGTTTATTTTTGTATGAAATATGGAAAAGTGCGACCACTTGACGCAGACGATATGGATCTTATTAGAGCGTATGAAAATGAGATGCTTGACTATCTAAATGACTGGCTTTCACAACAAGGATGTGTCACACATCAAGAAATTATAGATGCGATTCGCACACAAAAACTTACAATTCACTTGCTTGATGACGCGCGTCAGTGTAAGTTTATGGAACCTGCCCGCAAGCAGCTTTGTTTTATTGGGAGTATGGCATATCTGAATTTTATGCTCTCTGATGTATTATTAGATGTAGTTAGAACATGTTTGGCTGTGGACGCGGAGTGGATACTGTGTACAATCTCTGAAGTTTCGATAGGAACATTAGATGCAAGCCGCAGAATACAAAGCAAAGGCGGCGATTATGACACTCTGTTTTGGATTGAGCCAGAAACCTATATTCGCTGGGCGGCATTTGAAGAAAATAAAATTATCTTAAAGAGACAGCTTGAAAAAAACCAAGAAAGCTACCTGAAAGTTATGGATGAAAATGGGTTCACATCATTGTATGCGAAGAAAAAAGGTTTTGCGAATGCAACTGCAATATCTATCGTCAATCAAATGAAAGATATTATACTAGAGAAAAATCCTAGCCTATATCATCAGGTTGTAGGAAATGTTAACTATGATATAGTGATTGACTATCTGGTAAAAGACACAGAACATGCAGAGCTGGCAAGAGAATATTTGCGGGGACATAACCAAATAACAGAATTGTATCCATATGTAGAGGAATTTTCAGGAAACTATGTTTCCCATAACTATATGAAGCAGCAGAAAAAACATAGTAATGACGAGAAATTTTTTAATCGATGTAAGGCGTTTATGGTGTTGACTTGTTCCGAAAATACGACCTTTGTAGAAGGTTGGAATCAGGACTGCTTAGAGCAGATAGAACAGGTTTATCAAATGCTCTGTGATGAAAATTTAGGTATTGCATATCAATTTAATGGCGCTGTGGCATGTTACAGTGCTTATGATAATGCAATTGGTTGTTCTTTAGACACATTTGAGGAGGGGACAGTCAATGTGTTTGCGCGTTATCTAAACAGTGAGCGGCGGGAAGAGACTATCGCAGCATTTTCTAATGCTAAGGCGGAAGGGCGTTATCTTGGATTACTGGTTATGAAGCGAGACCCAGCACGCAATCAGCAGGAAATTTTAAGTTATGCAGCGGATAGTTCCAAGATTGTACGGGAAGAATTGCGAACTATTTTAGAAGCACAAAAAGATTGGGAAAATGAGATAAAAGCACTTTTACAGGCAAAGAAAGCCACGCAGCGGGAAATTGCAATCCAGGTATTGTCACATTGGCAGCAGGAAGGCAGTGATTACAATGAAGTGTTTCGACAGGCGATGGAAAAGGAAAAAAATGCAAAAGTGCTGGCTTTGCTGCAAAATGTATTAAATATACAGGAAAGCGAGGCGCCAGAAGAGACGCTTTCCAAAGAAGAATTGGTAAAGCAGTTACATAAAGGCAATAAAAAGAAAAGTTTGGCGTGGGCATATGAAAAGCCGTTTTCATCAGTGCACAAAATAGATGGCACGGAGGTTTCCGAGGAGTATTTACAAGCGGTTTTGCTTTGTTATGTATCGCAGGAAAAGAGTGGTGTTAGCAAAACCGCGCAATTTCTTGCAGAGGATTTGCAGCCAACACAGTTTGCTGTCTATGTCAACGAATTGTTTGACAAATGGCTTGCGGCGGGCGCAGAGTCCAAAAAACGCTGGGTTCTATATGCGGCGGCGATTCATGGCGGTGAAGAGATGATACAAAAGTTGCAGCATCAAATACAGGAATGGCCGCAGGCGGCAAGGGGAGCAATTGCGGCAGAGGCAGTAAAAGCGCTTGCACTAAATCCGTCGCCGCGTGCATTGTTACTTGTGGATGGTATTGCGCGAAAATTTAAGTTTAAGCAGGTAAAGGCTGCCGCGGAAGATGCGCTTGCTTTTGCGGCTTCCGAGCTTGGCATTACGCGCGAGGAGCTTTCTGACCGCATTGTGCCAGACCTTGGATTTGATGAAAATATGGAGCGGATATTTGACTATGGAGAACGTATATTTAAGGTACGAATTACGCAAACACTTGATTTTGAAGTGTATGATGAAAATGGAAAGAAATTAAAAAATTTGCCGGCGCCGGCAAAGAAAGATGATGCAGTAAAGGCGGCAGCGGCTTATGAGGATTTTAAACAGTTAAAAAAGCAGATGAAGACTACTGTTAGTAGCCAGAAAGCGCGCTTGGAATATGCATTGTCTGCTCGGAGAGAATGGTTTGCAGACGCGTGGAAAAACCTGTTTGTAAAAAATCCGTTAATGCATCAGTTTGCAATTGGCTTAATTTGGGGTGTCTATGAGGAAGGGAAATTGGTGCAGAGCTTTCGCTATATGGAAGATGGTTCCTTCAATACACAAGACGAGGAAGAATATACGCTTCCAGAAAAAGTAAATATCAGTTTGATACACCCTATGGAGCTTTCTGAGGAGGAGAGGGCAGCATGGAAGGAACAGCTTGAGGACTATGAAATTACACAGCCAATAGAACAACTTGACAGAGCGGTTTACTATAGGACAGAGGAGGAAGCAGACAAGAAAGGATTAGAGCGTTTTGGCGGGTATCTTATCAATGATCTTTCTCTAAATGGAAAAATGTTAGGACTTGGCTGGTATCGTGGTTCTGTGATGGATGCAGGTTATTTTGACATTTATTACC
This sequence comes from Lachnospiraceae bacterium, assembly GCA_014239155.1. Classification (GTDB taxonomy): domain Bacteria; phylum Bacillota; class Clostridia; order Lachnospirales; family Lachnospiraceae; genus COE1. The sequence goes on from JAAZZQ010000060.1 coordinate 336,456, forward strand.
GCGAAGACCCAGAAGTTGGTATTAGCGTGGAATTGCATTTTTCTGGCGCTTACGTTGGTTATTCTGAAGGGAATGTTACCCTTTATGATGTGCGTTTTTACAAGGCGGGAACGATAGCACATGGCAGCTATGTCTATGAAGAGGCAGATGCAGAGAAGGCGTATTTCCTAAAAGATGTTCCGCCGCGGTATTTTAGCGAGATTGTATTGCAGCTTACGCGAGTAACTGCCTCATGCCAAGAGCGAGACGAAGGATGGCGCAAGGATGCAAGGCTGATAAAATAATGGTTTAAAAGTGTGGGAAGGGAGAGCTTTGTCATGGTGATAGGCATAGAGGACAAGAAATTTGCGCAGATGTTAACACTTTTGGGAAATCTGGGTATTTCAGCATCAGACTGCGCTCTGGCAGAGGAATATCTGATTGGTAAAGTTGGAGATGAGGTGCTAGACCAATTTCAACGAATGGATTTTAGTGCTGCCCAAATTACAGATGAGGTGCGAAAAGAACTAGGTGCGATTGAGTGGGAGATGCACGGAGATGCTATGTGGCAGCGACTGTTTAATGTGCTGTTTGCCATTGGTCATAATACAAGCAGTGTTCTGTTTTCTCATAATTGTGTAAATGGAGAGCGCTGTAAGGCAATGGTAATTTATATTGAAAAATGTTCTGAGAAGACAGGCTACCTAAATGATCATCACAGGACTTGTTTTGATATGGGAGAACTAATACATGAAATTGATAATAAGCCCGAAAGCGTGTGGGAAATTGTAGAACAACTAAAAGGTGAAGGTGCAAAGTATTATCTGTCCGTTTTGTCAGCATATTTTTATAAAAAATATGTTGATAGCGAATTGGTAGCTGTTGAGGATATAGAGTTGATGCAAACATATGAGAAGGGAATGCTAGACTGCCTAAATGAATGGCTGACACGTCAAAATTGTCCCGCACAAGAAAAAATAATAACCGCAATTCGTTCCAAAAAGCTTACGCCAGAGTTGCTTGTCAACGTGAAACCATGCAATTTTACAGATTCTGACCGCAAACAACTTTGTTTTATTGGCAGCATGGCATATTTAAATATTATGCTTTCTGGAATATTGCTGGATATTGTCAGAACATGCTTGGCTGTGGATGCGGAGTGGGTACTTTTGGCAATGTCAGATGTGATAGACAAGTCGCCAAATGCCAAGGATAGAATTGGTCAGGACTATAGTGAACTGTTTTGGATTGAACCAGAAACATATATTCGATGGGCGGCATTTGAAATTGCATATGCGTGTACAGTGTGCCCGTATCATGAAAAGTATGTATGTTCTGTTCAAATACCTATTTTAAAGAGGCAGCTTGAAAAAAATCAGGAGAGCTATCGAAAGGCGTTGGAGCAGAATACATATGCAACGCTGCTTGCAAAGGTAAACTACAAATTAGAGGATGCAATTGATGTAATGAATGTGCTAAAGGATATATTGCAGGAGGAGAATCCAACTTTGTATGAACAGATTGGTGCAGGAAAGCCAAACTACGAACAAATTATTCATTGTTTGGTTAGGGATACTCCGCACGTAGAGTTGGCAAGAGCGTATTTGCGGGGATATGGAACGATTTCAGAATTGTATCCATATGAGGAAGAATTTACTACAGTGCAGATTTTTTATAGTTATTTGAAGAAATATAAAAAGCATTGCAAGGATATGATATTTCTCAATCGCTGTAAAACATTTATGGTATTTGTTGGCTCTTTGAACGTAACAATTGTTGAGAATTGTGCCAAACAAAAAACAAAACAGGTGGAGCAATTTTTCCAGATGCTTGACCATGAAAATTTGGATATTGCCCATCAAATTAATGGTTTTATAACGTCATATAAAGCATATTGTGGACCATGTGGATGTACAACAAAAACATTTGTAAAGGGAGCAACAAATGTTTTTGCGCGGTATCTGGACAGTGGGCGGCGGGAGGAGACGCTCACTGCATTTTCCAAAGCAAAAGCGGAGGGACGCTATTTGGCACTGCTTGCAATGTGCAAAGATATTGCGCGAAATAAACAGGAAATTTTAAGTTATACATCGGACAGCGCAAAGATTGTTAAAAAAGCGCTTTTGGATATTTTGTATGCCCAGAAAGATTGGGAGGAGGATATAAAAGCACTTTTGAGAGCAAGAAAAGCGACACGGCGGGAGTTGGCGGTGCAAGTGTTAGCACATTGGCAGCAGAATGGCAGTGATTACAATGATGTGCTTTTGCAGGCAATGGAAAGAGAGAAAAATACAAAGGTATACGCTTTAATGCAGAGTATACTGAATCGAAAGAAGAAAACGACGAATTAACCGCGTATAAGTTCTACATAATGCATAGCATTTTCGCAGTTTGCTTCTTTTTCTTCAGCGGTGATAGCCCTAATTGGCTTTGCAGGATTTCCAAAGGCGAGCATATTGTCAGGAATGTGTGTTTTCCCAGTGACAAGAGAGCCTGCGCCAATAATACAATTACGGCCAATTACAGCACCGCTCAAGAGGATACTACCCATGCCAATTACAGTGTTATCTCCAATTGTACAGCCATGAATAATCGCGTTGTGCCCAATTGTGACGCCGCTTCCAATTTGTACTGGAAAGTTTGCGTCTGTATGGATTGTAGTATTGTCTTGCACATTTGTATTATTTCCAATTTCAATTGTATTGGTATCACCGCGAATGACTGTATTATACCAGATTCCTACATTTTCACCCAGATGGACCATTCCTATGACATGGGCTCCCGGAGCGATAAATTGATTTTTTTGCATTGTAAAATCCTCCTAATTTCACACATTTTTGTGCGCAGACCCGTGCAGACGAAATATGCCGCTAATAGGTCGCGCGGCAAGTAGGGCAAAGTTTCCCCCTATTTAATTGCGCACAGTGTCCAAATGAAATTTGTCAGCAAGCTGACTCTCGTCTGCGTGTATTTTAGTATAACATTTCTATTATTCTTTTTCAATGTCCTAGAGCGTGCCTGAAAAAGAATAATAGAAATGTTATTGTGTTATAGTTTGCGGGCTAAATGACATTGGTTCACGGGTCAGGAATGCGCAGTTGTGCGCATTCTGTGAGAACATGATTCAGGAGTAAGGGGCGAGCGATTTTCGTAAAACTTTTAATATTGCCCCAAATCGTTGCTATAAGCGGTCTTTTAGACCATGAATAATAACGTTATTATTCAAGCGCCATCAGCTTTTAACAGAATTTTAGTTATTGAAGGCGTAAATAATGACAAATATATCTGTTATTTTGTCACAGTTCCTAAAAGGAATTTAAAAAGAAAACAACGCATAATATATTTTAAAGAAAGGAAAAAAATGTATACAGAACAAAATTTAGTGAGAATTGCCAAGCGGGAGAATAATCAAAAAAGAAATTATTTGGTAGTGAACAGACTGCAAGGAAAGCATATTCCAGTAAAGCCTCATGAGGCGCTTGCAATGTTTCAGGCGCTTGCAGCACAAGTGCGAGGACAGTACAACGGAGAAAAATTGTTAGTGATTGGTTTTGCAGAGACGGCAACAGCAATTGGTGCTGCAGTTGCAATGGCGCTTAACGCGGATTATATACAGACAACAAGAGAGCTTGTCCCTAATGTGGCGTATCTGTATTTTTCGGAAGAACACAGCCATGCCACAGAACAGAAACTTGTGAAAGAGGATATTGACAGCGCAGTTAAAACAATTGACAGAATTTTGTTTGTGGAGGATGAGGTCACAACAGGAAAAACAATTCTCAACATTATAGAAGTTTTGAGAGGGCAGTATTCCAAAAAGATAAAGTTTTCTGTTGCTTCTATTTTAAATGGAATGGACTGCAATGCACTCGATATTTATGGAAAGTATGGGATTAATCTTTTTTGGCTTGTAAAGACAAATCATACTGCGTACACAGAAATAGCCAAAAGTTTTAAAGGGGACGGAACTTATATTTCATGCAAACAGATAAATGAGATTAGAATGCCAACAATTACATATATTAAGATAGATGAGCGGATGGATACACGACGAGTAGTTCACTGTACACAATATTATCAATTTTGTAAGTCTTTATATCAGAATATAGTAAGCCAAACAGATTTAGGCGATGCACATAAAATATTAGTACTTGGGACTGAAGAGTATATGTACCCAGCTCTTTATACAGCCAGCCAACTAGAAGCACAGGGAAAGGAAGTTCGATTTCATGCGACAACAAGAAGTCCTATTACAGTAAGTACAGAACAAGAATATCCGCTTCATGTGCGATACGAACTTATGAGTTTGTATGATTCTGCGCGGACAACATATGTTTATGAATTGCAAAAGTATGACATGGTTATCATAATTACAGATGCGTCTGACGGAATGAAAGAAGGTGTATTTTCTTTGGTAAATGCACTTAAATTGTGCGGAAATGAACATATTTTAGTGGTATCATAGTATTTGTTTGGAAGATCAGAAACAAGGAACTGTAGGAAAAAATAATGATAAACGATATGACAAAAGGGAAAATCTTTCCTGTTCTTATGAAATTTACGATTCCTCTGGTGCTGGGCAATTTGTTACAATTAACCTACAATGCGGTTGACAGCATTATTGTTGGACGGTATGTGGGAACGGATGCGCTTGCAGCAGTGGGGACAAGCAATCCACTTCTCACATTGATTATTCTGTTTGTTCAGGGGATATGTCTCGGTGCAGGTATTTTGGTAGGAACGTTGTATGGAGCAAAAAATTACAAGACCCTACAACGCGAAGTTAGCACAGCGATGATTTCTGGTGTTGCTTTTTCCCTGGTATTGACAACGATTTCATTCGCAGTAGCACCTGCGTTGTTGGCGATCTTGCAAGTCCCTTCGGCAATTCGACAAGAAGCAATAATATATCTGCGAATATTGATGTGTGGTCTGGTATTTAATTTTATCTACAACTTTTTTGCCAGTACTTTAAGAGCGATGGGAGACAGCAAATCTCCACTTTACTTTCTTGGAATCAGTGCTTTGATTAATATTGTAGGAGATTTGATTTTTGTGATGGTATTTTCTATGGAGACAGTTGGATGTGCAGTCAGCACTGTGCTGAGTGAGGCATTAAGCTGCCTATTGTGCTGGAGGTACATTAAGAAAAAGATTCCTGTTTTAAATTTAGGTAAACAATGGTTTGTTTTTGATAAAGATTTGATAAAGGAAATTATTCAATATGGCTTTGTCAGTGCATTACAACAGTCCACTGTCCAGCTTGGAAAACTTGGTATACAGGGGATTGTAAATACTATGGGAGTGACTGCTACAGCAGCGTTTACCGCAATTAATCGAGTTGACGATTATGCATATATTCCAGAACAAAATATTGGTCATGCCATGACCAGTGTGATGGCACAAAATCGTGGTGCAGGAGAATACAAACGTGTTAGGGCGGCTTTTCGAGTGGGGATGATTATCGAATTGATATATGGTGCAGCGTTGGGGATTTTTTTGCTGATGTTTGCCAATCCAGTAATGCGTTTGTTTACCCAAGATGAAGCGACGATATTTCTCGGAGAGCAGTATTTACATTTAATTGCGTGGATGTATGTTGTTCCGGCTGTCACAAATGGAATTCAGGGATATTTTCGCGGAATGGGAGATTTGAAAATTACGCTTGGGAGCAGTCTGATGAATATGGGGGCACGTGTGTTTGCGTGTATTTTGCTTGTATTTGTTTGTAAGATGGGAATGATTGCTCTGCCGTGGTCCTATCTGATTGGATGGGGGACAATGATGCTGTACGAGTTTCCATTTTTAGTGCACAATAGAAATCGGTTTTCTAATTAACTCTTTGCATTTCTTATTTTTTATATTATAATGAAACAAAATGTTTTTTTATCATAGGATAAGGAATTGTATTCGTTATGCGCAGATCTGTGCAGAGGAAATAAGCCGCTATAGCGGCGCATAGATCGTGCGCGAGTAGGGGATTTTCTTCTACTTAATTAGATCCTAAATAGAAGGAGTGTATTATAATGGACATCAGGATCAATGATAGTGACAAAATTACAATGACACATACGGGGTTGCTTCCAGGAAAGAAAGGGAAAGTGATTCATGTGTGCTTTGAGCGGAAGACAGGTGACAGGAACGATTATGCAGAGATTGTACTGCCAAGCAGAGTTGTGGTTAATTCCAAAGGCTTTGACGAGGGTGAGATTGCACAATTACAATTGTACTTGAAAGAACAGGAAAAGAGCATTATAGAAAATGCAAAACAAATCAATCATGACTTGATTTTTAAACTCTAAGGAAGATATTGCTCAAATGAAAAATCAACTAAAAAAGTGGATGCAGAGATTCCAAAATAAAAAGATTGCTTCGTTAAAGTATCTAAATAATGTGTTGATGTATTTTAATCAGGAGTATTTTGAGATTTATGTGGTTGACTTAAATCAGGGGGATTATGAGATTATTCGGTCGGCGCAGCGGCATGATGATTCTGCAAAAAAGGTGACAGGCGATTTTGTGCACCTTATGCATAAGGCGATTGTCACATGGCCAAAACCGCCATATCGGGAGCGGTTCAATCAACTGACAAACTTAGAACAAATTAAAAGACGGTTTGCGGCAGGGGAGAAAAAAATAGAATTTATCTATAAATCCTATGATGAGAAGTGGAAAAGACTTGAGTGTTTTCCAATACCAGAGTATGCTGCCAACAATGAGAAAATGATTTTTGCACTTAGGGATTACAATGTGGAAATGCAGATGAGAACTGACGAAGCACTAGCGTCTGAGGCGATGAACAACATTTATACATTGGTTGCTTTTCGCGATATTGAAGCGAATCGATATGAATGTCTTCATCGGCGTCTGGAGGAGATTATAGATTTTCCAGAAAAGGGTTCCTATGCAGATTTGGAAGCACTGATATTGCGGCATATTCATCAGGAGGATATTGAAAAGTTTCGTACAGAACTGTCAGATGAACGAATTGCACAGGAGGGACGCGCAGAATGCGAATATCGGATTCGAGACAAAAATGGAGAATACCATTATTATCGACAATATAATGCGAAGGTAAATATTCTTTCCGGTTCAAGAATCGTGATTTTGATTCGTGATATTGATGAATCCAAAAAACACGCGATATGGGAGGCACAACAGCTTCAAAAAGAACTGGAGATGACAAAACTTCTAGCGAAGAAAAGCAAGGATTTGGAGAAGGCACTGCAGCAGGCAGAAAATGCCAACAATGCAAAAAGCAAGTTTTTGTCGAATATGTCACATGATTTGCGCACCCCAATGAATGTTATATTAGGCATGGCATATCTTGCAAAAAGACATATTGATAATGAAGCGGAAGTGAATCGCTGCTTGGACACAATATTGTTATCTTCTCAAAATATGCTCGCGTTGATAAACGACGTGTTGGATATGAACAAAATTGAGAGTGGAGTAATTGAAGTACGTGAGAAAAATGGAGATATTGTTAAATTAATAGAAGATATCGAAATATTGATCCGCAATCGCTGTGAAGAAAATCAACAGATTTTTGCAGTTGACTGTGAACGAATTACACATCGCTATCTGCGTATGGATGAACTTAGAGTGCGTCAGATCATTATCAATATTCTTTCCAACGCTATAAAGTATACGCCTGCATTTGGCAGAATTAGTTTGGAGGTATTTGAACAGACAGGAAATACAGGGTCACAGTGTTGTATTATTTTTATTATTCGAGATAATGGAATTGGAATGAGTGATGATTTTGTGCAACGTGCCTTTGAACCTTTTGAGCGTGAAAATACAGATTTGTCTGAGCGAGTGGAGGGAACAGGACTTGGCATGGCAATCATAAAGAATCTGGTAGATCTTATGAAAGGACAGGTCAAAATTGACAGTATGGTTAATGTGGGAACAAAGGTCACGGTGCGCCTTCCGTTTATGATATGCAAAGAATGGCAGATTGCCAGTAACTCAGATAATTTAGACGTACACGATGCGTATAAGTATCCTGGAAAACGGATTCTCATTGTGGAGGACAAGTATATTAATCTGGAGATTGTAAAAAGCTTTTTGGAAGATTCTGAACTGATTATTGATGAAGCAGCAAATGGGAAAGAAGCTGTTGACAAAATAAGAAATGCTGCGGCGGGAACATACGATCTTGTTTTTATGGATATTAGTATGCCCGTGATGAGAGGAGACGAGGCCGCTGTGTTGATTAGACAGATTGACAGGGCAGATTGTAGAGAGTTGCCAATTATTGCTATGACAGCAAATGCATTGGAGAGCGATGTGCGAAATTCTTATCGGTGTGGCATGAGTGGGCACATCTCCAAACCAGTAGAACCAGAGGAGATTTACAAATGTCTGAACAAATGGCTGATAGGCAAACGCTAATAAAAATATGTGAACTTTGCCCAAGACAATGTCATGTAGACAGGACCATTGGCAGCGGATATTGTGGTGAGCGTGAAAGTGTAAGCGTGGCAAGAGCATCTCTTCACAAGTGGGAGGAGCCTTGTATTAGCGGCGAATCGGGATCTGGCACTGTCTTTTTCTCAGGTTGTTCGCTTAAATGTGTGTTTTGCCAGAACAAAAAAATTTCTGTGGGTGGCAAGGGTAAAAAACTGAGCGTAGTACAATTGTCAAATTTATTTTTGCGTTTGCAAGAGGACAAGGCAGAGAATATTAATTTAGTGACACCAACACACTTTACTTCACAGATTGCAGCGGCGCTACAAAAGGCTAAGGCGAAAGGATTGACGGTTCCAGTTGTGTATAATACTTCTGGTTATGAGCGTGTGGAGACGCTACGTTTGCTTGAGGGGTTGGTTGATATTTATCTTCCAGATTTAAAATATTATAGCAGTCAGTTGTCAGAGCGATATTCCAATGCACCAGATTATTTTAAATATGCATCACTTGCAATTGAGGAAATGGTGCGTCAGACAGGAAATCCTATTTTTGCCGCTAACGAAAGTTCTAAAAAACAGATGATGAAGCGCGGAGTAATTGTCAGACATATGGTTTTGCCTGGGCATACAAAAGATTCCAAAGAAGTGATAAAATATTTATATGATACCTATGGAGAACATATTTATATAAGCATTTTAAATCAATATACCCCAATGCCAGATTTGGAAGATTATCCAGAGCTTAACAGGCGGGTGACAAAGAGGGAGTACAATAAGGTGATTGACTATGCAATTTGTCTAGGTGTGCAAAATGCATGGATACAGGAAGGTGATACTGCAAGAGAAAGTTTTATTCCTGATTTTGATGTTTTTGGAGATTATTTATCTCAGATGGAAAAACCTTCCACTCTATAAGTGGCGGGTAAAATACAATTTTATCTCAGTAGGAGTACAATCTCTGACTGAGATAAGCATCTGTAGGATTCGCGCCGCAGCAAGAATGCCGATAGCATTCTTAAATATAAATGTAAATATAATTTGTGTTTATACAATAGGGAGGGGTTATGATGTATCAGAATTATATTTTTGATTTGTATGGAACTTTAGTTGATATTCACACAGATGAAGCCAGCAAAAATTTTTTTAAGAAATATGCAAAGTGGCTTAGAAAACAAGGATTTCACTTTGAATGGAAGTCGTTTTATAAACTGTATACTGCCATAGAAAAGAGACATCGGGAAGAAGCCAAACGTTTGGGCAAATATACATATCCAGAAATTCGGGTGGAAAATGTATTTCAGGAAGTATTTGCGGCAAACGGATATGCGCTTTCCGATGAACAGACACAGTTTTTATGTGAAAACTTCCGACGAATTTCATTAATACATTTCTGTTTGTTTCCAGATACAATTGCATGTCTTGATGGATTAAAAAAGGCTGGAAAAAAGATTTATTTGCTCTCCAATGCACAGAGAAGTTTTACATGGCAGGAATTGGAATTGACGGGGATTATTCCTTATTTTGACGGGATACTGATTTCTTCTGACGAGGGCTGTATGAAGCCAGACTCAGAATTTTATAATAAGTGTTGTGAGCGGTATCATCTTGACAAGACGCAGTCTGTAATGATTGGAAATGAATTAAAATCTGATATGGCGGGTGCAGCGGCAGCAGGAATCGATGCATTTTATATCAATCGCTATGCTGTATTGCATCAGGAGGACAAACCAATTTATCAGTATGTATCCCCAAATGGCGCTCTTTTAGAAGTGCTTGTCCAGACAGGCGTTTCTATATAATTTAAAAATTGGAGGTGCGATTGTGCTGACAAGAGAAGATTTTCTTTCACTAAATTTTGTGAAAAAAGAGGATTTTACAGGAAGCTTTCAAGGGATGCGGTTTATGCTGCACCAAGAAGAGATAGAGGAAGAGAAAAAACTGAAGGTCTATCTTTGGAGTGAACCATTTGGATTTGAGGCGACACCTGAGGAAGAAAAGATTTCGCAGTTGTTTCCGTTTAGCGAGGAGGGACTAGCTGAGGCGATTAACTGGATGAATGAAAATTATGAGCATATAAGATACAAAAAAAATGAGTAGGGAAGTTTATCTCTACTCATTTTTTATTTTATTCTATATAGATCTTAAGCCATCTGATTTACAGCCTTGGATAAACGAGAAACTTTTCTGGAAGCATAATTTTTGTGATACACGCCTTTTGTTGCCGCTTTATCAATAACACTTGTCGCGTTCAATAAAGCCGCCGTCGCCGCTTCCTTATCATTTGCTTCTACGGCTGTATAAACTTTTTTGATTGCAGTCTTTACACCAGACTTAATCGCTTTATTTCTATCAGCTTTTGTTCTGTTGACCAAAATTCTTTTTTTCGCAGATTTGATGTTTGCCATGCTTGACACCTCCCCCATTTTCTCGACATTTTTATTTTTAAAATTCTGGAAAATTCTGTTTCATTAAATTCGGACACGGACGAACTAAAGGAAACATACTTATATATTGTAATTTATGGAATCTGATCTGTCAATACATATTCTTAAAAAAATCAGAAAAAATAACCAATAGAAAAAATAGAAAAGACAGGGGGAATTAAGATGCAGCAGTTTCAGATTCGGACAGATTTGGCATTGGAAGCGACAGAGAGTGTCAGAAAGCAGGCATCAGGACAGATGCGGGGAATTTCCATTGATGAGTACGATATTATGGAAGATGTTCATGTATCAAAGGTGGTTATTATGACAAAGAATGCAGCAAAGTGTATGGGAAAACCAATGGGAACTTATATTACATTGGAGGCCTCTGCCCTTCAAGAGAGTGATGAGGACTATCACAGGGAGATATCCGAGGAATTAGCAAAACAGCTCAAAAGTGTTCTGCCAGATATTGATAAAGAAGAGCGCTCTATTTTGGTGGTAGGGCTTGGAAATCGTGATGTGACTGCCGATTCGTTGGGACCCTGTACTGTTGACAATCTATTTATTACAAGACATATTATAAAGGAGTATGGCAAACAGGCATACAGGGCTTCCAAAATTCATCAAATTAGTGCACTTGTGCCAGGAGTGATGGCAAAGACTGGCATGGAAACGGCTGAGATTATAAAGGGAGTAATAAAAGAAACAACACCGGACATAGTAATAGTAATAGATGCGCTAGCGGCAAGAAGTACTAGGCGATTGAATCGGACGGTGCAGATAACAGACACTGGTATTCATCCGGGGTCTGGGGTGGGAAATCACAGAAATGCGCTCACAAAGGAAAGTCTTGGTGTTCCTGTAATTGCAATTGGTATTCCTATGGTGGTAGATGCAGGAACAATTGTATCTGATGCGCTTGAGAAGCTATCGGAGGAATATGATGGTGGAAAAGCATCCTTGGATTATTTTAGGAATAGTACAGATACGCAGCTTCATAATATGTATGTAACAGCAAAGAATATTGACGAGACGACAAAGAGGCTTAGCTTTACACTGTCAGAGGCTATCAATATAGCGCTGGATATGGAGCAGGAGGAGTAAGGTGTGGATATCAGCTATAAAGTAAAAAGGTACGGGATATTTATTTTTGTATTCCTGCTGGTGTTGGTGCAGCTTTTGATGCGTGCAGCAAACGACATAGAAAACAGTATTGGAGATGGTGCAGAAAATAGGGAAACGCTGGGGGAAAAGCTTTACAGTGCAGCCATAAAACAAGGAATAAAACTTTCTAGTTCGTATATGTTGTATTTGAGTGGTGATGAAAAAAGTGGAATGCCTTATCGGATTTCAAAAAATTTGCCTTTGGAACAATGTTTGTTGTTGGAGGCAGAGGATGATGGTCATATGACAGAATATAGACAGCCGTCTGCATTGGAAGAGATGGCAGTTGCTGAAAATAATATGGCGTATCAAAACAGTCTTGTAAATGAGGTTGAAATTGAGAATCATGAGGCAAATGTGACCCAGAGTGGGCAACAGCAGGAATTGGAAGATGCTGTATTAGCAGAAAATACAGCATCGACAAGTACATTTGTACCTGTGCTGGCTCCAGTTGCAAAGTATTCAGAACAACAATTAATAGAACCCGATTTTATAAAAAAAACATTTTATTCGGAAGATCCGACTACAAAGATTCGAGCGGATCAACTTCAATATAATACATTGATGGGATTTGATGCAGGAATCAAACAGGACAATAGTAATGTTCAGATTTTAGTATATCATACACATTCTCAAGAAACGTACATAGATTCGACAGGAGGAGATTCCAACACATCCATTGTTGGAGTTGGGGAACATCTGTGTGAAATTCTTAGAACACAATATGGATTTAATGTGTTGCACCACATAGGAGAATATGATGTGGAAAGCAGGGATTATGCCTATTCTAATGCCATGTCAGGTCTTGAAAAGGTACTTGCGGAGAACCCTACTATAGAAGTTATGATTGATTTGCACAGGGACCAGACAAATCCTGACACAAAACTTGTGACAACTGTGCAGGACAGACCAACAGCAAAATTTATGTTTTTCAATGGTTTGTGTTATACAAATGCATTGGGAACACTGACAAATCTTCCTAATCCTTATGTACAGGACAATTTATCCTTTGCTTTTCAGATGCAACTGACAGCAGAGGAATATTATCCGGGGCTTACGAGGCGTATTTATCTGAAAGGATATCGATATAATTTGCACTTTCGACCTAAGAGTCTATTGATTGAACTTGGTTCTCAGACAAATACGGTTGAGGAAGCAATGAACGCCTGTGATCCATTAGCTCATATTATTGCAATGGTGCTCAATGGAAAAAATAAAGAGTAGTTTAAGGGTTACTATTTTTATAAAAAGGTGATATACTATGAGTATTCCATAAAAAATAAGGAGCTGTGAGAAAATAGAAGAAATTTTCTACAAATCCTAAGTACAGATTACGAAAGGAAGGAATTTATTATGGCAGTAATACACTTAACAGAGGCAAATTTTGACAAGGAGGTACTAGCATCAGATATTCCGGTATTGGTTGATTTCTGGGCACCGTGGTGTAATCCATGCAGGATGCTTTCTCCAATCGTAGAGGAAATTGCAGAAGAGGTTACAGATGTAAAGATTTGCAAAGTGAATATTGATGAGGCAAGCATTCTTTCAGATAGATATGGAGTGATGTCAATTCCAACTCTAATTTTATTTAAAAATGGAGAAATTGCAGCAAAGTCAGTTGGCGCAAAACAAAAACCGGAGCTCATGGATTTTATCAGGGCATAGGAATGGGAGAAATCAAAAACGAAGTGCTGAGCCTGCATATTTTCAAGGCATCTAAAATCGCTCTGGCAGCGGTGCTGTCAATTTTGGCGGCAAACCTGCTAGGGCTGAAATATGCCGTGACGGCTGGAATTATTACAGTATTGAGTATACAGAACACAAAGCGTGAGACGTTGAAAACCGCTAGAAATCGAGGTCTGGCTTTTTTGTGTGCATTGATTATTTCATATGTTTGCTATTTGTGGCTGGGGTTTCGTGTCAGGGCATTTATTCTCTATCTGTTTTTCTTTGCATTTCTGTGCCTCAATGTAGGATGGGGAGAAGCGATTGCTATGGATTCCGTACTGATTTCGCATTTTTTGACAGAACAAAATTTTGGTATGGAAATGATAGTGAATGAACTATTGCTGTTAATTGTAGGGGCATTTTTTGGAATATTGATTAATCTTCATTTAAGAAAAAAAGAAGATGAGTTTGATAAATTGTCAATGTATGTCGATGAAGAAATCAAAGGAATAATTCACAAGATGGCGGAAAATTTAATGCGGGAGGATAAGACAAGATACAATGCAGACTGTTTTAAACATCTTGAGGATAAGATTTATCTAGCAAAAGAATGTGCAATTAGAAATTGGAATAATACACTCTGGAGTCAGTCTTCTTATGAGCTTGACTATATTAGAATGCGGGAGAACCAGAGCCGGGTTTTAAGAAATATTTATAATAGTATTATTTTGATAAAGATGCTTCCGACACAGACAATGCAAGTCGCTACATTTTTTAAGGAGATAGAGGCACAATATCATCGTGAGAATGATGTGGAGGGACTCTTAAATATTTTGCAGAAAATGCTTTCTGATATGAAACTTGAGAATCTTCCACAAAGTAGAGAGGAGTTTGAAGCAAGAGCACTTCTGTTTTATACATTAATGCAATTGGATGAATTTCTAAGACTGAAAAATAGGTTTGTGGTAGCACATCAGAATCATTTGTGAAAACTGTAGATGGCTAAATTTTAATTTTTTGAGATAGGTGAAAATAAACACGGAAAAAAATAATGGAAAAAATTGAAATTTGTTGTTGACAGATGAAGAATGTCGTGGTAAGATGATCTTCGTCGCTGAGATAAACAAGCAATGAACGTAATAGTTTAGGTAAGTTTGGGTGTTTCTTGTACAGACCATACAGGAATATAAAACCCGAAAGCTAAAGTCTTATCATCAAAGACAATTTCTAATAGATTTTCGTCATAACAGATTGGCTTGTTTGAACAGTTACAGTTGTAGATTAAAATATTAAAAAAGTTAAATAAGTGCTTGACAAATGCGAAATGCTGTGGTAAACTAAACAAGCTGTCGCAAATAAGACAAGCAAAACAAAGAACCTTGACAAATAAACAGTAATGCAACCCTGAAAATTCCAAAAAGAATTATTCAGAGAACATGTCCTATTAAATAGGATACAACCTAAAAGTAAATGCATTGAAAAATGCAACGGATTTAGCCAGTTTTAACTGGTGCAAGAATCAAACAAAGCTTGAAAAGCAAATCATATTTTAACATGAGAGTTTGATCCTGGCTCAGGATGAACGCTGGCGGCGTGCTTAACACATGCAAGTCGAACGGGCTCATATTGAAACCTAGTGAAGTATGAGTTAGTGGCGGACGGGTGAGTAACGCGTGGAAAAC
>JAAZZQ010000006.1 GCA_014239155.1 Lachnospiraceae bacterium
CAGAGGTGGACGAAGCCTTTGACTGTGGGGAAGTCAGCGGGCAGGAGAAGGATTCCCCGGACAACTGAATAGCGGCTTCTGGACATGATGTCCACAAGTGCAGAAATGACAACTGAATAGGGAGCTTGTAAACCGCTGGCAGAAAGCCAGCCAGTCAGGAGTTTTGTATGTACTTTGGAACGGACAAAAAAAGACACCCGGCACAGCCTATCGCCAAACAGAGTGTACCGGATGCCAGCAGGGTTCTCCAAAGGATTTCCCTGTCTTATATTTTACCACAAAAGGCGGGGAATTTACATATCAAAGCTCTTTCTTTATCAAAAAATCAAATTTAAGGAAAGAAAGAGGTAGAAAATATGAGTTTTTTCACAACAGCAGTTACAGGATTAAAGACAGTCGTTACAGCAATCGGCGCAGGCGTGGCAGTATGGGGTGTTATCAATCTGCTTGAGGGGTATGGAAATGATAATCCGGGCGCAAATGCACAGGTGTCATAAAGTAACATACCAATAAATGCAGACAGCCATACCTCTATTCCGTATAAAATGGCGTATGTAGCATTTCAAATATGTGGTTTAGAAGCATTGCAGGGACTGAAATCAATATTCCACGATTTGAAAGGATAAGAGGTAAATGAACATGGAAAAAAAGGTATATATCACAGAGGAAGAACGGGAGAAGTGTCGCAAAGTGATTGATGCGTTTGCGGAGCTGTATGAAATAGAGGATGAAGATATTTTATTGGTTGATGCTGGCAGGTATGGTTTTGTTAAATTGCAGTGCTATACACCGTCATATGGTTTTGAAGAACTTGACACCTATACAGACAGTAATAGCTTATTTGAGGGGCTTTGGGAAGAATGGCTTAATCTAAATATATTTTTGCTTGCGAGCGAAATGCAGTTAGCTGATGTTCTTTATGATGATTTATTCAATAATTTGCCAAAGAAAAAACAGTCGGAACTTATCAGGAGAAAAGATGACTTTGCAAAAAAGGCGGGTATTACTCCGTAAAATGAATTTTGCGGAAAGAAAATGCTCTACGTAAAGGGCAAAAAAGATTAGAATGGCTCTGTGTATGATAAATATACAGGGTCATTCTTAACCAGCAAAATATTTGTGATTGGAATAGAAAGATAAAATGAATGAGATGGATTCCGTAGGCGCAGGCATTGTGGTAAAAAGTTTAGATTCTTCCACAAATCCAAACTTTCTTCTATAAATCTTTTATTCAAAGCATTTTCTACCTAAAAAGTTTAAATTTTGTCTTGTTGCAGGGAATAAAGAAGTTTGCCTTTTGGCAATTTTTGTGATACTATATATCAGTAATGTTAAGTGCTTTCCATTTTGAAGAGCCAATGTTAGCATGTCAGGCTGTTATATGACAGCACTTATTAACGGAGGTTAAGGAAATGGAAGATTTCAATGTATTGAAAAAAACAAATTACGGTAAAAACATTTGCACACAAATAGAAGGAGGAGTTATCTTTTTTGATCCGGATAGTCTGAAAGAGGTTGTCGGTGCAGGAGCCATGACATACGATGAGTATTTAGATGTGCAGTTTCAATCTATAGGGAAAATGCGTTCATATTTTGAAATGTGTTATTTTAATTTCGCAATGGAATTTAAAGGACAGATCGAAAGGGTAACAAAGAATAACGTTTGTTTTGAGAGAGTATTTGTCAGCGGAATGTATAGCGATGGAGAGATGTTTGACGGTAAGGAAGACCATGTTTGGGTAGACAAATCAGGGTTTGATTCTTACCATATTGGGGATTGTGTTACATTTTACGCAGATGTTTATCGCTATGTAAAAACGAGTAATGGAAAATTGATAGATTACTCTTTAAGGAATCCGAAGGGCATTAAAAAGATAGCCTCTTATGAACTTCCAAGTGATGATGATTTGATAAAACAAGGAATAAATCAGATTATTTGTGAAACCTGCTTTTTATGTGAACAGTGTAATAGGGTATTCTGTATGCGTGATTCCAAGGAAAGAAAAATTCTTCAGGAGCAAATGTTTGAAGTAGTTAAAGGAAAAAATGCCTGACGAGCAAGTTGCTTTGGAAAAGATGGAGGAATTGCCATGAGAAGTTCGTAAGCATAGGTGATGAAAAAAGGATTGCGAAGGGCAGTCCTTTTTTCGTAAAGGAATGTATTTAACAAAGTATTGGATGAAAACAATGTTGATTCTGTTTTAACAATACGCCGTTTTGTTTAAATATCATATCGAAAAAACGGAAATGTATGATATAATGTCTGAGAGATAATTAAAATAAACATAAAATTTTTAAGAGGAGCAAAATGGAAAATAATTATCAAAATTTACAATATGCAGATGATGAAAAAGCAGTAGCTTATGTTAAGGCAATTATTAAAGCAGTAGATATGACACATCAGGTGGCAGAAAAATCAAAAATAAAAAGCAGAAAAGCAAGAGAAGCGATTGAAACTAAGAATAAAGAATTTATGTGGAATATGCTGCAGGAATATCTGCATGATTATAAAGAGTTTATAAATACGACAAATATCATGCGTATATGTAGCGTTGGAATGAACTTTTACAATCAAATCACTGTAACGGAAATTGAGAGGCAGTTAAAAATGATGATTGGTGTTATTTATGACTATGAAGCGAAACATTGTCTTCACAACGAAACAATAAAGCAGTGCCTGAAAAAATTGCTAAAGGCAAGCGGTGTATTTACAGACAAAGAAATAGAGATTCTTTTATTATAAAAACTTTTTATGCAATTAGGAGGAGAGAAAGGTAAATGAGTGGGATTTTAGCCGATATTATTGAAAAATCAGATTATAAATTAACACAGTTTGATGACAGTGCAGTAGATGCCATTGAACAAAATATTGTAGAGAAAAATGGAAAGGTGTATATAAAGTGTCTTGTTAGGAATAAAGACGTGAAACTGACACCCGAGGAGATTGTCAGACAGTTATATATTTATAAATTAGTGCATGAATATGGCTATCCTATCGAACGAATGGAACTTGAGAGGGTCATTACATTTGGAAGGGAAAAGAAACGTGCGGATATTGTTGTCTTCAATAAAACCCACGTCACATCTGAAGAAATAATTGTAGAGTTGAAAAAACCCAAATTAAAAGACGGCAAGGAGCAGCTTAAATCTTATTGTAATGCAACGGGGGCAATTATTGGTGTATGGACGAATGGAAACCAAATTTCCTATTATCATAGGAAAGACCCAAATTTTTTTGAGGATATCCCCAATATACCGAAAGAGAACCAGAAATTAAAGGATATTTTGACGGAACGCTGGACGATTGATGATTTGGTCGCAAAGGACAAGCTGGTAAGTGAGAAAAAATCCTTAAAGGGTTTGATTGAGGAAATGGAAGATGAGGTTCTTGCCAATGCCGGCGTTGACGTGTTTGAAGAAGTGTTTAAATTGATTTTTACAAAACTTTATGACGAGATGGAAAGCGGCAGGGATAAGTCAAGAACTTTGGAATTTCGCAATTACGGGGATACAGACGAGGATTTGAAAAACAGTATGCAGGAGCTGTTTAATAAGGCTAAGAAGAAATGGGCAGGTGTGTTCAATGACGATGAAAAAATTGCATTGACGGCATCTCATTTAGCAGTCTGCGTAGCCAGTCTGCAGGATGTCAAGCTGTTCAATTCCAATCTTGATGTTGTGGATGATGCTTTTGAATATTTGATGAGCAAATCACAGAAAGGCGAGAAAGGGCAGTATTTTACACCGAGATATGTGATTGACATGTGTGTGAAAATGCTCAATCCAAAGAAACATGAAAAAATGATTGACACTGCGGCAGGGAGCTGCGGCTTTCCAGTACATACCATTTTTCATGTGTGGAAAAGCATTCTCGTAGAAAAAGGAATACCCCAGAGCCATCTTTTTACACTGGAGAAAAAGCCACCAGAATGTGAAGATTATGTAAGGGATCATGTTTTTGCGATTGATTTTGACACAAAAGCGGTACGTGTTGGCAGGACGCTGAATTTAATCGCTGGTGATGGCAGGACGAATGTCATGCATCTGAATACGCTGGATTATGACAGATGGGATGACTTTACAAAGGATGAGGAATGGGAAGACATTTATTATGATGGCTGGAAAGGTCTTCGGAGTATGCGCAGGACGAAAAACCAGAACAGGGATTTTGAGTTTGATATCCTTATGGCAAATCCGCCGTTTGCGGGGGATATTAAGGAAAGCCGCATTATTTCAAAATATGAGCTTGGTAAAAATGCACAGGGGAAATACCAGTCTAAAGTAGGCAGGGATATTCTGTTTATCGAAAGAAACTTATCTTTCCTAAAAGACGGGGGCAGGATGGCAATTGTGCTGCCGCAGGGCAGGTTTAACAACGCGTCGGACAAATATATCCGTGATTTTATTGCGGAACGGTGTAGGATACTTGCAGTTGTTGGGTTGCATGGAAATGTCTTTAAGCCGCATACTGGAACAAAGACATCAGTTCTGTTTGTCCAAAAATGGGACGATGAACTGTGCCCGAAAAAAGACGACTATCCGATTTTCTTTGCCACAATGAGAGAGCCGAGCAAGGACAATTCGGGGGATAAAATTTACCGTGTGAATCCGGACGGTTCTTATAAGTTGGATACGCATGACCACTTAATAGTAAAGCATGATTTGTATAACCATGACGGACTGACGGAAGATGGTATTGCTGAAGCGTTTATTGAATTTGCAAAAAAGGAGCATTTGAGTTTTTTTTAGATGACCCATCTGTGACGGAGTTTGATGAGGTTTATTATGAGAAGTTACTGGATGGGTTAGAGATTCAGGAAATAATGTATTCAGAATTAGAATTTTCAGGTAGAATTGATGCGGAGTATTATCAGAAAAACTATCTTGCATATGAGAAAATCATACATAAATGGAGGAACAATAGGTTGTGTCATTTGGCAGATTTCCTTATTGGTCCTTTTGGCTCTGCATATGATACAAACAATTATACGGATGTGCCAGATTTCAGATATGTGAGAGGACAGGACGTAAAGCCGTTTATATTAAAGAATACAGAAGCGAGATATATGACAAAAGAGGATTTTAATAGATTGTCGAAATATGCTTTAAAAGTTGAGGATATACTGGTATCTGTTGTCGGAACGCTTGGTAATGCGTGTATTATCAGAAAAAAAGATATACCAGCTATTTTTAGCTGTAAAAGTACAGTAATTAGAACAAATGCTGTAAGCCCTTATTTTTTAACAGCCTATCTTAATTCAAAATATGGCAGGAATTTATTATTACGTAAAGAAAGAGGAGTAATACAAAAGGGACTTAACTTGGATGACTTAAAAATGCTAGATGTTCCTTTGTTTTCAAATGAATTTCAAAATGTCTGTAAAAAGTTTATAAATGAGGCATTGGAACTCATGGATGCGTCAGCTGATGTTTATAAGCAAGCGGAAGAATTATTGATAGAAACATTGGGATTAAAGAATTTTGCTCCTCAAACTGAAAGATTTTCTATAAAATCATTTAAAACTTCTTTTGAAAATACTGGAAGACTGGATGCTGAATTTTATCAACAAAAGTATGATGATTTATTTGCAAGGTTACGTAAATTTAATTGTAAAAAATTAGGAGAAATAGTTACAATAAAAAAATCAATAGAGCCAGGCAGTGATTGTTATTCTGATACAGGCATACCTTTTGTCCGTGTGAGTGATATAACGAAATACGGAATCACAGCACCCCAAATAAAATTGCCCTATAATCTGGTTGATAATATTCAAGATTTATTTCCTGCTAAAGGAACAATTTTATTGACAAAAGATGGGAGCGTGGGAATAGCGTATAAAGTAGAAGAGGATAAGCCCTTTATCACTTCGGGTGCGTTGCTGCATTTGCATGTATTGGACGACAATGAGGTCAATCCCGATTATTTGACGTTGGTTCTTAACTCGAAAGCAGTGCAGATGCAGGCAGAGAGAAATGCGGGAGGCTCTATTATACAGCACTGGAAGCCGTCTGAAATCGAAAATGTTATTATTCCTATTTTGGATAAAGACATTCAAAATAAAATTTCTGACAAAGTGAGAAAGTCATTTGGATTTAGGAAAGAATCTAAAAGACTATTAAGTCAAGCAATTACACTTGTTGAAATTGCTATTGAGCAGGGAGAAGAAACTGCTCTAAAATTGTATAAATGACATTTATTTTATATAAAAGATGAAAGGTATTATAATGTAATAAAAGGTGAGATAGCATGAAACAAAATGGAGATTTGGTTAAATTTTTAAGAAGAAAAGATTATATCATGCTTAATAATGATTTGGGAGGAGGGGCCTTTGGAAAAACAGTTTTATTGAAGGATTCGTATATTGATGAACTGTTTGTAGCAAAAATGTATAAGCCTCAATATGAGTGGATAAGGGAGAAATTTTATGCACATTTTTTAGATGAAATAAAAATATTGTATAAATTAAATCACCCAAATATTGTCAGGATTTATAACTATTATGCATACGAAGAACAATGTACGGGGTATATTCTAATGGAGTACATTAATGGAAAAGATATAGGAGATTTTTTTGAGGATTACAATAAAGATTGTGAAGAAGTGGTTACTATTGATGGAATATTTTCACAGTTAATAAACGCTTTTACTTATATTGAGGAGAAAGGAATCATACATCGTGATATCAGAGAGGGAAACATACGGGTAGATAATGACGGCACAGTTAAAGTTATTGATTTTGGAATTGGCAAAATATTTATGTCTAACAAAGATATATGTGATAGTTTGGTGGCAGATATTAATAGGGGTGGGTCAGATACGCTTCCTAAAGAATACTTTGAAGGGATATATACGTCTCGTACGGATATGTTTTATTTAGCAGAGTTATTTAATCGTTTGCTAAAGAAGATTACAGAGGATGAAATGATGAAATTTTCTTATCATGATATTTTAAAGAAAATGATGAAGAAAGATCCAGAGGACAGGTATAAGAATTTTCGCGAAATAAAAGAAATTATACAACAACAAGATTTTATTCAAATGTCAATTTCTGATGAAGATAAAAGAATATATCAAGAATTTACAAATTATATATCGCAATCTTTAATCAGCTATAAAATGACACAGAAATATAATCGTGATACACAGAAATTCATATCTATACTTGAGAGTGCATTAGAAGAAAATATGTTTGAGGATTATATTCAAAATAATGCTCAAATTATTGGAAGCATAGTTACGGGAGGATATAGATATAGGACGGATACCAACATACCATGTTGGGTAGTAAAAGATTTTTTGATATGGTTTAAAAAATCAACGAAAGATTCCCAAAAACTTATTTTAAGAAATATAATTGTTAAACTTTCCACAATTAAAGTGGTGTTTGAAATTGACGAGGAATTGCCATTTAATTAGGATGTATTTGTTTGATTATTTGTATGAAGCGTGTTGCATAAAAGGCATTTTCGCTAATATAACAAGTCAGGGAATCATTGAATTTATAATTTGTATAAAACAGCGATTTTGGAGTAAAATCCAAAGTCGCTGTTTTGCAGTATATAGTATGAAATTTGTAGGGTATGAAAATGAAAGAAATACATTTGCTTTGATGTTTTTTTCGATGAAAAATCATTCTAATTTTGCAAAGTAAGGGGGTTAGGGGGATTCAATGTCGTCAACTTAAGCCGAAAATCTAGTAACTATAAATTTATGCGTATGCAAAAACCATTTGTTATTCCGTGATGACTCACTTTCCTCTTAAAATGTCTGTCTGGACGAATAATGGATCTTATGTTTTTGACGCGC
>JAAZZQ010000026.1 GCA_014239155.1 Lachnospiraceae bacterium
AGGTCTAATCCCAAAGTGATAAATAATATTTTGGACTCAAATTTTAACTTTTTGGAGTATCAAATATTGTATCCTATAGCAAAATTTGCACCCTTTAAATCAAAAAAGTTGTATTTTCAAGGATTTAGCAATTTTATCTATTTATAAAAAAGTTGTAAAGTGCTGTTAATTTACTTAACATATCTTATTATACCACACATAGCAGGTTCTTTGGAGCCTGCTTTTCTGTTTTTGGAGATAAAAAGGAGCTATTGCTCTAGTAGTGTGATTATTCATCTACTTTTGCAACAGCCCCTTATTACAAAATCGTACTTCGTGCAAAAAAATCGTACTTCGTGCAGGCGTACTTGAAAATTATGGTACAATTGACGAAATTAAAAACAAATAGATAGTTGGATAACTTCTATCTATATAAAAAAGAGTTTAAGGAGGTATTTCTGAATTATGAAGAAATTAAATGATGTGGTATTAAAGTTACTTGCTAAAACAGCACTTACAAGTGCAAAAAAGGAGGCAAATTCGGCTTGCCTGTGTTTAAATTATCAGCCTAAAATGCCGGAAAAAGTCAGAGAATTAAAAGCTAGAAAATAGTATATGATGATGGATATTTTGATACAGCATATACTTTTCAAGATGAGAACAAAAGATCTTATAAGCGGTGAAGATGAAGATGTGTATCGGTTTGGTTTAGAATGCTTGCTATTGAAAATGATACACTATTTGTCATACATATTTATTGGTTTTGCGTTGCACATGATGTTTCCAATGATTGTGAGTGTTATAATTCTTATAGTGTTAAAAAGTAAAACGGGTGGCTATCATGCAAAAACAAGACTTGGATGCTATTTCTTCTCATGCTTAATTGTTTTCTTGATATACCTGCTAAATGAAGTGGTATTTCCTATTTGGTTGCTCGTACCGGCAGTTTTATTTGCGAATATTGTGATATGGAGTTTTGCACCTATAGAAAATGTCAACAGAGAATTAGACCAGTCAGAGAAAAAAGATTTTAGGCGTCAGGCATTGTTGCTATTATGTTTTGTGGATACGGCAATCGTAGTTACAACAATAGGGAATTATGTCATGAGTCAATGGCTGCTAAATGGGTTACTGATGGAGGCAGGATTGATCATTTTGGGAAAATGTCATGAAAATAATGTGTGAGATTTTACATCAACCAAAACATACTGTGCAAAAATAAGTGAGAAAGGTGGAATTTTATTATGAAGAAAAAGCTCTTGGCAACGATTTTAACATTTGCAATGGCAGTAGGTGTGGTATTTACAGGTTCAGGAACAGCTGCAATGGCAGCGGGAAGTGTCACCGAGCTTGAAGAAAAAATTGCATCCGGGGATCAGATGGAATTTATCCAGATTTCAGATGAAGAGCTTCCTGAAAATACTATTCCACAAGAAGCAATGAACGTGATGAGCAGGCAGTTCAACGGTGTATCGGAAGTTGGTATTGCTCCATATGCAGATGAGGAGGATACAACGAATACTAACCCTAACTATGCCATATCAGTAGCAAATGATTCCGTTTATCAGGGAACGATTGAAAACGAGAATGAAGTGCGGTGGTATACATTTACACTTAGCCAGAAAAGCACTGTAACCATTTTCATGCAGATGGCAGATACAATGGACGCTGATTTGTATATCTGTTCCGCTGATTTTACTATTGTCGGAGGAAGTGCAAGTGAAGGTGCGGGGGTATCAGAATTAGCGGGATCAGTGCTTGACGCAGGAACATATTATCTTGCAATAGAAGGATATGAAGGAACAGGCAGTTTTGCATTCATGTATTTCCAAAGCTCTGTTGATGCAGATTATGAGATTAACGATTCTGCATCATCAGCAACAAACGTTTCACTTAATTCGAGCATTACGGGGGTTATAGACAGCCCTGTTGATATTGATTACTACAAACTGACAGTAACAAACACTACAATAATGAGATATTCTATTTCATCATCTATGGGATATTCATTACTTTATGCCGGAAAATCCGGTGACAATGCTGCAATATATGCGGTTAATGGTGATGTAAACATGGTTAAGATGTTACCGGGAACATATTATTTTGCAGTTTTGGGTGAAGATGACCAATATTCAGCTACATCGACATATACAATCAACTTTAACAAGATAGCAGAACTGGCAAATGGCGGCGGTTCGGATATTATTGGCATATGTGAGAAAGCAGGTATTGTTTTTCAGGCAGATAGTGATGGAAGTAATTGTTATGTGAATGGGAATCCGATTGATTACAGCTATTCTTATGTGAATAACTTATCTAATTCCGCAGGCGGGCAGAGCTATAATATTACAATCCGAAAGAGAAACGATGTTTATGCATATGTTGGGGATGGTGAGTTTGCACCGAGTGCGGTATATTATCATAGCTCTACAAGACCTGCCATGAACGTAGGCAGCAGACCAGCACTGGAGCTTACATTCTATTCAGATACCGATTTTTATAGCATACATTGTAGATGTACAGGGGCATACGATATGAACAATTTTTGGGATGAAACAAATGTTGTTCAGGTGTTGATTGATCCCAGTACGGGAAAATTGATAGATATAGTACAGTTCAACTATTATTATGACTTTGCGCCAGTAGGAACGAACTATATTACCATTACAAGACCATATTCAATGACATTTTATCAATAAAGGGAGGTATGTTTATGAAAGTTTCAGGTAATGATGGCATTAGCACAGCCGTTACAGGTAGTGTAGTGTATGCTAATCAGCCGCAAAATGCGGCTGATAAAGAAGTGAAAAAAGAGGAGCCGATAAAAATTGACATTTCGCAGGAGGGCAGGGAACAGTATAGAAAAAGTTTGTCTGCACACAATCAGGCAAAAATGGGAATGGAATCGGTTAAGGCATATAAAAATATCATACAGCATTTGAGCATGGATTCTGATTTTGAGTCAAAATTCCATAAAGAAGCTGAAATGGTGTCGGCGGCGGCAGGAGAAAAAGGAACAACAATGAGTGTTCAGGGCAAGGCAGAGAACTATTTCAATACATATGCAAAAATGTATGATGAAATCGTTCAGGGATATGAAGCCGGAACCAGAGAGACATATGTTTCCAAAGAAGGCGGATATACAAGGCTGACAAAAGAGGAAGAGCTTTCTGCACTAGATAAGGCGTTCGGAAAAATTGCAGAGGAATTTGAAAAACGGGAAACAGTGAACCAAAATGCCCGCAATATAATAGAAGAGGGATTTAAGAAGTTTGCACCTTATAGGAAAACAAAGTCCGGTAGCACAACGGCAGTTGCTGATAAAGAAATAAAAGTTGATAGCACGACAACAACTACTGAAAAGGACAGCAAAGAATCAACCAGTAATATTATTGAGGGTATTAGCAAAAAGATGATTAACGCCGCTGATCTTTTCAAGGCGAGCTATGGTAAGAGTAATTTAGCAACACTTTTGGCAGGAATTAAGATATTTGGATAATCTGATATAAATGTATGATAAATATTTTGCAGTCACATTAGGATATTGTTTAGGAGGTATGTGCTTATGAAAAAATTCATTTCTTTTATTACCTGCATTGCAATGTGTATGATGCTTGTGATGCCTGTATCAGCGGCAGAAGTAGTATCAGAGGAAGAAACCATTACAATGACAGAGGAATCGATTGCGTCAGTATATTCTACGAATTACTTCAGAAAAATTACAAAAAAGTTAAACTCTGTATACGGAAACCCATCAGAAATTGTAACTCTTTCATCGGGGTCCGTAACAGGAAGTGATCCTCAGATTACATCAGTGACGTTATATTCTCGTGTAAGTTCTGGAAGTGATCCGTTCTATCTGTATGTAGTAGATCCGAATGGATACTTGGATTATTTTTTGGTAAGTTCAAGTGGAACTATTACAACAAATGACTTTAACGGTCTTGATCCGACTGGAGATTGGAAAATATGGATTGAGACAACAGGGGATGTATCGACAGCTACAATAACATTGACAGTAAATTATAAGTATTGATACATGGAGCAATGTGACTGCAATTTATTTGGAAAGGAAATAGTATGAATATCAATAGAAATAATATGAGTTTTTTGATGAATAGACTTTTTTCGCAAATGAATAGAAATAAGGATGGTATATCAAGTCGGGCAAATTCTAATATTAATGCAGGTGTAAAATATAAACATAGTTATTTATATTATGACGAAAATGGTGTACCTTTTCATTCAAAGGAAGAAGCTGACAGATGTATTAAAGGAACAAATGGCAATTGGAAAAAAATTGTGTCTGTATCTGACGAAGCAAAAGCGGAACTGGCAGAAGTAGTGAAACAGGACTTTATTAGTACTAATGGTATGGGAAAACCAGAGGGTAGCAAAAAGCCAGATGTAATAAATAAGTATTTAAATGCCATTCCATCAAAACAACGTAATTCGGCAGCATGGACATTACAGCGTATGGCAGGGGATTATGCTACAAGGTTAGAGAAGTTAGTAAGAGAAAATAATCCGGGTTGGAAACCGGGAGATGCTTTCGACACAAGTATTTTGGATCAGCTTGATGGCACTCTTGGTGGTGTGGATTTTAAAGCATAGATATAACTTAGCAACAAGTCAAGGAGGGTGATAATATGGCAATTAGTGGTGTAACGGATTACACGAATATGTATGTAACAAACAATTACAAGAATCAAGGAAACGAAACGGCTTCAGAAATAACTAAGAACAGCGCAAGTAACAGTACAACAGATTATTTAAGCAAACTGCAAAAACAGGTTCCCTATATGACACTTGAAATTGGGAACGCTTTATCAACAGCGAGAGATAATAAGGTTAATACATTGGCGGTAAATCCTAAATTATTGGAGAAAATGCAGAATGATCCGGAAAAGGAAAAAGAATATATTCAGCGGTTGAAAGACATTGAGAGCGCACAAAAATTTGTAGATAACTATATGAAAGCCAAAGGTTCTACAACAAAATTCAGCCATTGGTATGTTGATGAGAATGGAAATTACTCTCATATTGCGTATTATGAGCATGATAATACTTTTTATAAAAAGCTAAGTGAAAAATCACGAGAAAACATCGAAAAACATATTGAAAAGACACGAGAAAAGGCAGCAGAAAAGAAAAAGGAACTGCAGGAAAAATTGGAAGAAAAACGCATTGTAAAGGAAGATGAAGAGGAGACCCCTAGCAAAGCAGAAAAACTTTTGGACGACAAAATACGTACTTCTAAGGATGGCACTATTTGTCTTTATAATACAGATGTTCAGGTGATTGTTGAGGCTACCAAAGATGATAATGCTGTCAAAGCAGATTTGAGAGAACAGGAAAAAGTAGGTACAAACTTGGATTTACAGGCTTAATAAACTGATTGGATATTGAATGGGATTAGGCAGTTATAATACAGTATCTGATTAAACAATGAAACTATAAGATTTTCTTATAGAAATAACTGATAAGGAGGTGGGTTCAATGAAGAAATTGGGCAAAAAAGTTGTAGCGCACGAGAATACCTTGTCTGCATATTGTTCATCTGGTTGTTTTTGTCTACCGATTACGTGTACTTGCAGTAGTACGAGTCACGATCCGACAGGTTCAACTTTTCAGGGTGATGTAAAAGCAGATCAGCAGGGTTCACAGATAATGCCATTTATATTATAGAAATGGTGTAGTGTGCGGAAAGGAGTCAGACTGCTAAATATCTATGCAGTCTAACTCCTTTTTTAAATAGGAGGCTTAAATGAAAATAAAAAAACCGTTTATTTTTGTGTATAAATTATACACTAAGTTTTATTTGTATGATGTAAATACTAAAATATTAGTTGGTATTAGTAAAAATTTGTATGAACTTCTGAAAGATATGGGTGAAGAAGAATATGTAATAATTCCGGATGATTTAGAAAATGAAGTGAATAGACTGTTGAAATACGATATTTTTAGCGAGCCTAATTTTGATTATGAAATAGAATATCCGCAATGTGAGTATATAGCTGATATACTTAAAAATTGTATGAGAACTATTACTTTACAAGTTACACAAAATTGCAATTTGCGTTGTAAGTATTGTGTATATTCTGGAAGTTATGAAAATAGAATACACACAAATAAAAGAATGAGTTTTGAAACAGCACAAAGGGCAATAGATTTTTTACATGAACATAGTGGTTTATCTGCGGCTGTTAGTATAGGGTTTTATGGTGGGGAACCGCTTCTTGAAATCGATCTTATTAAAAAATGTGTAGACTATGCGAAAAAGATATTTGATGGCAAGGATTTAAGTTTTACTATGACAACAAATGCTACATTGTTAACAGAAACAATTATGGATTTTCTTGTAGAAAATAATTTTTATGTGACAATTAGTTTTGATGGTCCTCAAAAAATACAAGATAAGAATAGAGTTATGGCAGATGGAAAGCGAGGATCTTTTAATATTGTCATGAAAAATGTTGAGCACTTTTTAGGAAAATATCCGACATTTTCTGAACATATCAACTTCAATGCTGTTTTAGATCCAACAAATGATTTTGAGTGTTCAAATGATTTTTTTATGAATTATGATACTGTTCAAAAGAATAAAGCTAGAGGTGTATTGATTAGCACGGATGGACTAAAAAAGGAATTAGAGAGGGATGAGTCTTTTACCATTGCATATGAATATGAAATGTTTAAAAATTTTTTATGGAGCTGTGGAAAAATAAAAGATGTGGGTAGTAAGCTAACGGTTTCATATATAGAGCAGTTGGAACAACTGGTGGTTGATAGGGCAATAGGTTTGGAAAAGAATAAACAGTATGCACATCCAGGAGGACCTTGCTTAATAGGAGTACATAAGTTTTTTGTTAGTGTGGAAGGGAATTTCTATCCCTGTGAACGGGTTGATGAGAGTATTGAGTGTACTCGAATAGGGAATTTAGATGATGGATTTGATTTTGAAAGAATTAAAATGTTATTGAATATTGGTAAACTAACAGAAAATGAATGTAAACGATGTTGGGCATTTCAATTTTGTACACAGTGCTTCCGCTCAGCCGTCGATGGGGAATGTTTATCAAAAAGTAAGAGATTAAGCAAATGTAAATCTACCCGATATAATGCGGAGCAATCATTAAAGAATTATATCATATTAAAAGAATGCGGTTCTACATTCGGAAGAAGATTAAGGGAGGAAAAAGATACATGAAAGATGAAAAAATAGCGGTATTTCCGGTTGATGAGGATTTTTTGTTTCTTCCAAATAATCAATGTATCATGTTAGGAGAAGAAAAGCATAGTATTTCGTATTATCTTACTTTGGCGGGATGGAATATTGGAAATTCAGAAAAGCCGTTATATACTATAGATGATTTTGATTTTAAAAAAATTAGCACACTTGTTCTTGTTAATTCTTTTAGGATATTAGAGAGTGAGGTTCTTCAAAAAATTGTTAATATTGTAGCCCATAATGGAATTAAAATTATTTGCGCAAGGGATGATATGGATATTGATGAAGGGCAACTTCAGGGAAAATGCATAGAAAAAAATATAGAGTACAGCTTTATTTGCGAAGAAACAAGTTTGGCTGAACATATGGTCATGCATAATATTGAAGTTCCAGTAATCACAATAGCTGGTATAGGTCCATATGTAGAAAAATTTAAGTTAGGTTTGCATATCAGAAATGCATTTGAAGATGCGGGTTATAAAATTCTATATATAAGCCCACGCAGAGAAGGTAAACTATTTGCTACACATATTTTCCCAGAATATATGTATAAGAAGGATTTAGATTTTGCTAGGAAAGTATTATCGTTTAATGTATATGTAAACAGTTTGGTAGCGAAAGAACAACCTGACATTCTTCTGGTCGGTGTTCCCGGTGAAACGATGGAATTAAGTGAGAAACATAAAATGAATTTCGGAATTTTGGCGAGTGCAGTGTTCAATGCTGTAAAACCTGACGTATCTATATTAAATGTATATAATTTACGTTATACAGATAAATTTTTGGATGAACAGAAAAAATACTGCAAATATCGTCTTGGTATGATTCCAGATTTATTTTATGCTACTTATACAGGTATTATTGAATCATCTTTGCAGGAATCGTGGATACAGTATTTTCATGCAGATAGGTTGTTTAATGATTTGTTAGAAAAGCATAAGCTTTTCAGTGAGGTAGATCTTACAAATGGTCTTTTATTCAAACAGATAATGAGTATTTTGGAAGAATATGGTTCATTAGAGTTTATGTGAGGTGCATATGGAAGATAACAAAACAAATATTAAAGAAAGATTAGATTATGTTTTTATAGAAAAAATGGCATTTGCGGTTAACAGGCTTACAGATGAACAGCGTTCAAAAAGTTTATTAAGGGATTGCATTGGAATGCAGGCGAGAGATTTGCTGAAACTTTATATGGAATTAGAAAACGAATTTCATATTGATTTTAACCCACTTGTATTAGAAGGAAACTTTGATAAATATAACTGCTTATTAGAATATATTATAAGTCAAACTGGAGAAAAGAATGTCAATTAAAAAGATTCATGTTTGTATTATTGATGATGGCATATGTGGAAAAGAAATCAATTTATATAAAACTATACAAATAAGAAATGGCAAAGTTGTTGATTCTTTTGAGATATGCAAAAACAATTCTCATGGTACAGGATGTGCTAAAGTAATAGTCAAACATTCGGAAAAAAAAGTTCTGATAAGCAGTGTGTCAGTTCTTAACAGGCAGTGTAGGGGAAATGTTCAATCCTTATGTACTGCCTTTGCGTGGTGCATGGAAAATGATGTTGATATTATAAATCTGAGCTTGGGAAGTGTCTTTTTTAAAGATAAAGAATTATTATTGAGTGCAGTTAATCGTTGTGTAGAAAAAGGAATCATTATTGTAGGAGCATATTCTAATGCTGGATATGTAACTTATCCTGCAAGTTTTACAAATGTGTTGGGTGTTAGAGCTTTTGAGGAAAAAGATATAAAAGATTGTGCCGTAAGATATGATACAAATTTAGGTTTCGGATTGTTTGAAACTTTGGGCAGTGAGAAAATCGATGTAGACGGCATGGAGAAAACGACAAGATGGTGTAACAGTATAGCAGCTCCACAAATTACAGCAAAAATAATTAATATGTATGAAAGGGGAATTAGTCCAATAGCAATTAGAAATTTGTTTGGAAATGAATTGCTAAAAGTCAATTGTTTTGAAATTGATTGGGTGGCAAAGGCATATGCACAAAATATACATAACCTGATTCCTGAATGGTGCAAGTGTAGGATAATTAGTGAAGATATAGAACGGTCACTTAAGATTGTGGATACTGTTATTTCACAAAGGTCAGATGATATAAAAAGGTTGTTAGAAGCAGGCAAAAACATCATATATATTGGTGATGATGTCATTGATCTTGTAAGCAGCAATAACTACATTTGGTCGAAATATAACAGAATACAGCAGATCCGTTATAATCAAATAGCCAAACAAGATGTATTAGAGGTTCCGGTAATCTTTATAAAGGGGATGTATGCCCTAAAATATACCTATGGACTTGGAAAAATATTTAAGGAAAAAGATTATCATGCATATAGTATTTCTCATGCCATTTTATATGAGCTATATGGAATAACATATATACCTACAGAAATTACAGATGCAGATAAGATCAACAATTTTATTAGAAATGAATTGTATTATAAGCAGATAGATATATTATTATATGATATTAGTGGAATTGATGAAAAATCAGCAGCGAAGAATGTTAAACTTTCACCTGACATTGTTATAGATGCAACGGAAAAGTATGTAACCATATCAAGCGAATATGGGAAAAGAACTGTTGCAGATTCTATAAAAACTGTTGGAAATTATATTATAGAATTATTAGAAGGGGAAAGCAGAGAGAATGATGAGCAATAAAGAGGCAGTAAGAAGGTTAATAGCGCTTATCAGTAATTACAAAAAAACAATTGCTGTAATTATGATTTGCTTATTTTTTTCTACCGGATTGAACCTTTGTGTACCGTTACTGAGTAGCAGCATTATGGATGATGGATTTATTGGCGGGAATAAAACACTCCTTATTCAGTTGGTGTTATGTTCTTTTGCCGTATATATGATATACGCTGCCATCAACCTGTTAAAAGAAAAAATGAGAATTGATATTTCGGCAAAAATACAGTATTTTCTATCAGAACGATCTTTTTTGCATTTGATGAAAATGAATGTAAGTTTTTTTAGTAACAGGAATTATGCCGAAATATTTGATAATATAAATGTTGATATTGGAAACATAACTTCTATTGCCGATGAAAGCGTATTTTTTGTATTTACACAGGCATTTAGTATGACTGGAGGGATAATTGGTTTGTTTATACTTGATTATCGCATGACCATATTAGTGCTTTTGTTCATACCAATTAAATGCATAATAATGAGATATTTTGCAAAGAGGCGAAAACAGCTTATAGATAAGTTTATACATGATAATCAGAAGTATGCAGGTTGGTTCGGAGATACAGTTGGAGGTATTAGGGAAGTTAAACTCTTTGGCATTTTCAACGATAAGCATAAAGAATTTTCAGATAAACAGATGCAGGTGATAAATAGTAAGAAGAAAGTGCATATGCTAGGTCAGTGGAACAGTACCATAGATACAATATTGGTCAGGGTTTTAACGACATTAATATATATTGTTGGTGCTAACATGGTATTCAATATGCAGCTCTCGGTGGGAAATGTATTTGCCTTTATTACATACAGTGCATATGTTACGGGACCGATTTCAGCAATATTAAATATTGGCTATCTATTATCAGGGATAATTCCATCTACAAAGCGGTATTATGAGTTTATGGAGCTGGAAGAGGAAAATGATAATGGGGATGCTGTTGTTTTGCCGCAGTATGGAGATGTTGAGTTGCAAAATGTTTCATTTTCTTATGATAAAGAGAAGATAGTATTGAAAGATATTAGCCTGCTAATCCCGCAGGGAAGTAAGATAGCGTTTATAGGGAAAAATGGTTCTGGCAAAAGCACCATTATTGATTTACTTCTGCGTATGTATGAGCCAACTGAAGGTAAGATATTATTGTCCGGCAGTAATATAGCAGATATGGAATTGGGAAAATACCGGAATATGATTTCTGTTGTGAGTCAGGATATATATATGTTTAATGATACCATTCGCAATAATATTTGTCTTTACAAACAAGTAGAGGATAATAAAATTCTTGAAATGTGTGAGGATAGTGGACTGAAGGATTTTATATCAGAGGTATCACTGGATTATCAGGTGGGACAAAATGGAACAAAACTTTCTGGAGGTCAAAAACAAAAGGTAGCTCTTGCAAGGGCGTTGCTATATGATCGCCCTATTGTGATTTTTGATGAAGCGACTTCCAGTACAGATGAGTATTCTGAACAGCAGATCAACTCGTTGCTGCATACAAAGCTAATTGATAAAACGGTAATTGTGGTCACACACAGAACTAATATTCTGAATGAAATGGATCAGATTGTTGAGTTAGATGATGGAAGAGTGTGTGAAAAGTGATAGCAACTTTTATGGTTGGAGCGAATAACAGAAAGGTAGTGTCAAATAATCTATGAAAAAACTGAGCAAAGAAAAAAGGTTCAAATGAACCTTGAAAACTGTAAATATATTAGGCTGTGGCAGGCTTCCGCCACCCTGTAATTATTATGCTTATGGGGACGTAGAAAGTTATAGTAGGCAACCCACAGGGCTAAGTTGTAGCCTGCGCCATCGATGCTGTCGAATCCGTTGGTTGGTCTGTAGGAAGCTTTGTATGTACGGTTTAAGCGTTCAATCATCTGCTTGTATGGACGAAATTCCCTGGATACCTCATCATCGTTGGTAAGTCCGATTACCTGAGTGATGTCAAACGTAAATTTATCACCAAATTCCCGAAAGAATTGCTGGGCAGCTAGAGGATAGGCACTGTATCCATCTGCAATAAATTTAAACTTTTCGGGAAGTTCTTTGAAGTGTTTCAGAGCCATTCTCATAGCAAGGATGCAGGGACCAACACCACGGTTATCAGATAC
>JAAZZQ010000076.1 GCA_014239155.1 Lachnospiraceae bacterium
ATTATGCCCTCTTGCCGTTAACGCAGAAACCCTACGATTGATTTTGCTGGATAAAAATGCAATAATCCCAGATATCTTTTTGCTTAAACAGCATAAAAAGATGTCCGGGATTATTATTTTTCCTTAAGTTAATGACATTGTGAAAATACAACTTTTTTGATTTAAAGGGTGCAAATTTTGCTATAGGATACAATATTTGATACTCCAAAAAGTTAAAATTTGAGTCCAAAATATTATTTATCACTTTGGGATTAGACCTCAAAATCCTGAAAAATTAGCAAGCTCCATTAAGACTCCTTAATTCAAAGGATCTTAAACAATCAAATCACTAAAAAGTTGTAAACTGCTGTATTTTAATAAAAATCATTGATTTTTTAGATGAGGGATTCTTTCATTATGACATGATTAATCATCTCTATCCTTTGTCATGTTCCTATGCTGCCATTTTGCTTGAGCAGGAAGGCAAAATGGATTTGTTGATTTCTACATAGAAAAAGGGTTGATGTTTTTTGAAAAACATTATTCTATGACTTTAAACTTTTTATATGCATTGCAGTGTCACAAATAGTTTAAAAATCTGCGTTAATAATATTCTCTATTTATAAAAAAGTTGTAAAGTAGTGTTAATATATGCAATAAGAAGTAATAGTTTTGATTGATTTTACTTGCAAAATATTATTGTTAGAGTTCGTTTCGCAAATTTTACAAAACAAATTGAATCCAATGGATATCAATGTTATAATCAAAAAATAAGGTAAAAATAGGTTACAGTTCAGCTTAGGACTTTGCATTTACTGCAAATTATGGCTTTATAAGCCATGTAAAATTGTGTAGTGGCACAAGTGCATCAAGTCATCGCGAAGCGATTATGTATGACTTGATGATGTGGAAGTCAAAGGCTGGACTGTTACAAAAATAGAAGAGGAGGGGAAGAATGCCTCACAAAGCAATAGAAGATTTTTTGAGTGAAATGCATTCTATAAATTGGTTTGAGCACAGCGGGTGCCCCAATGAAAATTATTATATGGTTTTTTCTCTTTATGAGGCGTGTGACAAATGGGGAGAGCAATCTTTTGCGGTTTGGGAGTCTCAGATTTGTGCACTGGAAGATATCGCCATAGAAAAAATGGGTGATGATGTTATTGATGAAGTGTTTGACACTGTTTCGGCAGCAATTGGCGATATTGTTTGGGAAAAATTTGGTGCGTATATAGATAGACAACATTTAGAGGAAGAATCAGCAGTTAGTTTTGAACTTTTTGATGATATTAAACGGGATATAGCATGGGGATGCATTGAAAAAATATTGGATATCTCTGGTTTTTTTACGATGCTGATAGAAATTTATAAGAAGGGATATTTTCCGTGTTCATGGGTAGGAATATATCCTTCTGGTCAGGTAGTTGTATTATAATAGTCTTTGGTTAGGAGAAAGGTATGGTTATTTAATATGGTATTCAAAAAAGAAAATGGGGCATTGGTTTGCTATAACAATGGAGAGATTCTTCGGATAGAAAGTTGGGGGAAGGATTCTCTTAGAGTTAGAAGTACAATGTTAGGGCAATTTACAGGGAATGATTGGGCGTTAACGGAGGTTCCAGCTAAAACGGATGCATGTGTAGAAGTCAAGTCAGTCAAACATTGGGTTGGTGATGGGACACTTGATAAGCGAGAAATAGCAACTATAGTAAATGGACGAATAAAAGCAGTTGTTAATTTTGTTGGTATTATTTCTTTTTACAAAGATGATAAATTAATTCTTCGTGAGTATTATCGTATGTATGATGGGACCATTTCAAAGAGCAGCCGTTGTTTGAAAATTGTGAATCGTGAGTGGAAAGGAATTATTGGAGGCAATGAGTACTCTTTAAATGTTAAGTTTGATCCAAATCCGGATGAAAAGATATTCGGTATGGGGCAATATCAGGATAATTGTTTGGATTTAAAAGGCTGTGTACTTGAACTTGCCCAGAGGAACTCTCAAATTTCTGTACCGTTTGCTGTCTCTTCGCTTGGATATGGTTTTTTATGGAATAATCCGGCAGTAGGCCGTGTCACCTTTGGCAATAATTATACAGAATGGATTGCCAGATCTACAAAAGAGTTGGATTATTATATTACAGTGGCAGATACACCAAAAGGTATTATTGATAATTATACAAAAGCCACGGGACATGCGGATATATTTCCCGAAGATTTGATGGGATTATGGCAGTGTAAATTGCGATATCGAACGCAGGAGGAGGTTTTAACCGTCGCTCGTCAATATCAAAAAGAAGGAATTAAAATTGATTTGATTATCATTGATTTTTTCCATTGGACACTGCAAGGTGACTGGAAGTTTGACAAAACGTATTGGCCAGATCCAAAAGCGATGGTCGATGAACTTCATCGTATGGGGATTAAGGTTATTGTCTCAGTATGGCCATCTGTTGACAGGAAAAGTGAAAACTTTGGTCCAATGATGGAAAGAGGATTGCTAATCAGAACAGAGCGTGGTGCTGCGCAGACTTACGATTATCAAGGCGATTGTGTTGAGATTGATGTATTTAATCCTGAAACGCGCAAGTATGTATGGGAAGTGTGTAAACAAAATTATTATGATTTGGGAATAGATGGCTTCTGGCTTGACAATTCAGAACCTGATTATGGGGTATATGATTTTGAAAACTATAGATATTCTAGTGGTCCAGCGCTTGAAGTAAGCAATCAGTATCCACAGTGGTATAGCCGTGTATTTTATGATGAAATGAGCAAAGGTAAAAGCACAGTTGTTAATTTGTTAAGATGTGCATG
Source organism: Lachnospiraceae bacterium (assembly GCA_014239155.1). Taxonomy (GTDB): domain Bacteria; phylum Bacillota; class Clostridia; order Lachnospirales; family Lachnospiraceae; genus COE1. The sequence goes on from JAAZZQ010000076.1 coordinate 2,797, forward strand.
GGCGGGGTCTCAAAAATATGGCAATGTTGTTTGGTCAGGTGATGTGCCTTCGTCTTTTGAAGCTTTTGAAGACCAGCTTCAATGTGGTCTTAATATGGGGCTTGCAGGTATTCCGTGGTGGACTACAGACATTGGTGGATTTATGACAGATGATGTCAATGATCCTGATTTTAGGCAATTGTTAATTAGATGGTATCAATTCGCTGTATATACAGCAGTTATGCGTATGCATGGCGATAGAGGTCCTTATAATATTCCTGCCTTGGATACGCGTGATTGGGGCGGCGGCTATCTCCATACTGGGCAGCCTAACGAATTGTGGAGTTATGGAGAAGAGAATTACTTAATTATGAAGAAATATTATAACCTTCGTATAAGTATGCATAATTATATTAAGAAATTATATGAAGAGGCACACACAAATGGTTCACCACTTATGCGCACAATGTTCTATGAGTTTCCAAACGATCAGAAATGTTGGGAATTGAAAGATCAATATATGTTTGGTGATAAATATTTGGTAGCACCTATTTTACAGTTAAATCAGTTTGAGAGAACTGTTTATCTTCCAGCGGGAACATGGACATTGACATCGACTGGAGAAAAATTTGTTGGTAAGCAATCTGTTTGCGTAGATGCACCTATAGAATATATGCCTGTATTTGAGAAAGCAAGTACAATGAATAATAATTAACGGATACCTTGACTTGTTTGCTTGCTCATCTGCCAAGGACTAGAGTCCTTTGTTGTCGTCAATCGCCGTAGCCATCGCTACGGCTTATTCCTCCGCATTCCATAGGGGTAACAATACTTTGTCAATGTATTAGAGATTTATTATTCGTTATACGAACTGGGAAGGATAGTGCACTGCTGTATCAAATAGAATTTCCGAACAGTGTGGTACAATGCCCAAATTTAGAATTGTATGTTTAGCAGATGGAAACAGTTTAGCCATGCCCATTTTGTATGGCTGAACGATTCCAGCAAAAAGGAAAATCTTTTAAAAACCACTTGACATATAAATCTTACTAATGTAATATTTATATCAGTATTTTAGATTGTCTTTTATTGTGCTGTTGGATTCTTTAAAGAAATTATTTGCAAATTTTTTTACACATAAGTCTTACAATTGTAATATTTAGGTATAGAAATGCTTTGATATGTCTTATCAAAGAATCGTTTGTACAACTGGCATCAGCTAGTTTTCTCTAATTTTTTATGCATTTTAGAAAGGACAAAGAAGAAAATGACAGGTAGGTTTCACAATACAAATCAGGAGGCGCTGGGCGGTATAAAAAAACAAAGTCTAAGATGTTTTATACTGTTTCTTATATTTGTAGTTCTTTTCTCAATCTTACTTTATCGTTTATTTGTGTTACAGATTGTAAATGGGCAAAGCTATGTAGAAGATTTTGAACTTAAGGTTACAAGGACTGTCAGAGATTCTAATACAAGAGGAATAATATATGATTGTAATGGAGATGTTTTGGCATACAATAAATTGGTTTATACAGTTACAATGGTGGATGAAGGTTCTTATTTATCAGAACGGGAGCGTCAATTAACGATAAATAGCGTGATTTATAATGTGGTAACAAAACTAAATGAAAATAAGGAACAGATAAATAATGAATTAAAAATAAAGATAGGTGAAGATGGTAATTATGTGTTTACGGTGACGGGGGAATCATTAACACGGTTTAAAGCGGATATCTTTGGAAAGGCAGATTCCAATACTATGACATCAAAACAAATAAATATGAGTGCAAATGATATTATTGAATTTCTGTCAGGAAATAGCAAGTTTGCACTTTATGGAGTAGGAAAAAGTGTTTATTCCAAGGAAGAATTACAGAAATATGGATTGCCAAAACAGTACACACAAGAGGAAGTTTTAACAATTGTGGGGATAAGATATATGCTATCAGTAAATGCATATAAAAAGTATGTGCCTATTGTTTTGGCAAGAAATGTCTCGGAAAAAACAGTTGCCTATATATTGGAAAATACGCAATCCTTAGCGGGAATAGAGATTGGGCAGGATTGGGATAGGGTTTATGCTGGAGGAGAAGCATTTTCTCATATTCTTGGTTATATAGGAAAAATTTCATCAGAAGAAATAGAAAAGTATGCCAATTCTGATAAAAATTATACGTCTGATTCTATTGTTGGAAAAGCAGGAATTGAACAGTATTTGGAGGATAAATTACAGGGAATTGACGGAGAGAGACAAATAACAGTAAACAATATGGGAAAAATAGTTGGAGAAGAGAAAATAATAAGCGAATCTACAAGTGGAAAAGATGTATATCTTTCTATTGATAAAGAGTTGCAGATAACAATTTATAATATCTTAGAACAAAATTTAGCAAGAATTATAGCAGACAATTTAATCAATGAGAAAACATTTGATAAAACACATCTTTCCGATACATCAAATATTCGGATTCCCATCTATGATGTCTATATAGCGTTGGTTGATAATTCGGTTATTCAATTGAGTGATTTTTATAGTGCTGATGCAACAGAATTAGAACAGTATATTGCAGAGCTGTTAGAGGAAAAAAATAGACAAGTGTCAGAGTCTTTAAGGAAAGAATTATTGGAGAACAATACAGACTATAATCTTTTATCAAAGGAAATGCAGGAATATATATTGTACATTACAAGTCAAATGGAACTTTTGAATGATGCTTCTATTGATAAAGAGGATGAAATATATAAAAAGTGGAAAGACAAGAACAAAATTAGCGCAAAAGAATTTTTGACTTATGCAATAGAGAAAGGCTGGATTACACCCAAAACAATTGATTCAAAACAGGGGTATTATACAATAGAGGAAATGTATGTCTTATTGGTAGAAAATATAGAGAAGAAAATAACAAATAGCAGCGAATTTAAAAAGGTATTATTTAAGTGGTTGCTCCTTGAGGATCGTATCCGTGGAAAGGATATTTGCCAGCTTTTATATGACCAGCAGATTTTATCCTTTATTGATAAAGACTATGAAAAATTAATTTCAGGGTCAATAGATGCATTTTCATTTATAAAAAAGAAAATTCAGCAAGTAGAAATAACACCAGCACAATTAGCTTTAGACCCCTGTTCTGCATCGGCAGTTGTCATACAACAGGAAACGGGAAAGGTACTGGCTTTAGTATCCTATCCGGGATACGACAACAATCGTCTGGCAAATCAAATGGATTCTGCATATTATAATAAGCTTTTAAATGACAAGTCGCTGCCATTATACAATAGGGCGACACAGCAATTGACAGCTCCGGGATCCACATTAAAGCCAATCACAATTATTGCAGGTTTACAGGAGGGCGTTATTTCTCCCGATAGTTCTGTACTATGTGATGGGGTTTTTGATAAGGTAATCCCCAACTTAAAATGTTGGAAGCATACAGGGCATGGTAATGTTATAAATGCACCAACAGCACTACAGTATTCTTGTAATGACTATCTATGTGAGATAGCATATCGTTTGGGAGCTGTAGATGGAACAAAATACACAGATAATATTGCGTTAGAACGTTTGCAGAAATATGCAAAACTCTTTTGCTTGGATAAAAAATCGGGAATTGAGATAACAGAATCACAGCCTCATGTAACAGATGCGCATAGTATTCCATCGGCAATTGGACAGGGGACGCATAATTATACAACAATACAATTGGCAAGATATGTGAATACAATTGCTTCTGAAGGAAATATTTTTCAGCTTTCTTTAATAAAAGGAATAACAGATACAAATGGAGCGTTAATAGAGACGGATGTGGTGTTAGAAAACAAGGTGGAATTGCAAGATACCATATGGGACACGGTACATTTGGGAATGGAGCAGTTTGCACAAAACAATTCTGCCTTGCGTGATATGGAGATTAAGATTGCAGGAAAGACTGGAACAGCGCAGGAATCAGAAAATAGACCAGACCATGCATTGTTTGTGGGATATGCACCTGCAAAAGCACCACAGATAACCATAGCAGTACGAATTGCAAATGGGTATGGTTCATCTAACTCAATTGCTGTGGGAAAAAGTATCTTTAATTATTATTTTGGTTTGCAAAATTAAGAGAAAGAACTGTAACAGGATTGTCAGAAAAGCTGACAGATATCTGACTAGAAGTTGGGGAAGAGAAATCTTCCCCATTTGATTTGGTATCCCATATTGTCAAATTAGAAATCCGAGTGGTAATAGGCTTGGTCCTGTTCAGCGTATTTGATATCCCATAGTATTAAATCAGAAAGGATAGAAAATGTAAGTTTTGTGGCAAGAGGACCAGAAGCAAGTGTTTCATTTTGAATATTTGTGGCAAAGAAGTAGGTGTGATCGTTCTGCTCTATATATCCAATAAACCAGCCAGAAGTATTATAGCCATTTATTTCTTCTGTGCCTGTCTTTCCAGAAAGTGTGCCACTATCTGTAGAATAAAGGCGGATGGAATCTTTTACAGCTTTGATATTTTCTGGTGAAAATCCAAAATCATTGTAGTACAATTTCTTTAGCAGTTCAACCTGTTCAATAGGCGATATCTTTAGTGATGAATTAATCCAATAAGAAGACAAATCGCCTTCAATCAGTTGGTTGCCGTAGCCTATTTCCTGAACATATTTCTTTATGGATGAAAGGCTAGATTGTCGGTCAAGTGCCTGAAAATACCAGGTGACAGAATTTTGCATAGCAGACTTTAAGGTCTGATTTGTGTTCCATAGGTCATATATATAAGTTTGCCCGTTCCAAGGAATTAAGGATTGCTCAGGGGTTATTATTCCGGATTCTAGACCCAATAAAGCACTGTATATTTTAAAAGTAGAAGCTGGGCAGATACGCGTCGTGGCATATTCTTTATTGTAAATTAGCCAGGAATCTTTTGTTGCATCATATAACACAAAACTTCCATGATATTCTTTAAACGCATCGCTCAAATCAATATATGTGATATCACGATTCTTTTCATTAAAGTAGTAATGATTCTTTTCCGCTGCCTGTATGGATAGAAACGGAGTCGCACCCAATAAAAAAGTGGCAATCATAAGATATGCAAGTATACTATGTATTTTTTTTCTAAAGGAATCAGGATGATAATTTGCAATGTTTATCACACGTTTTTTCATTTGTTTCATACTTCCGCTGATGCCAGTAGCAAAAGGAAATGGTGTAAGTGATATCTTTTCTGCAAAATGAATCAAAGTCTTACCATAGTCTTGATAGGCATTTTCGTTTAACAGTTTTAACACAGCAGTGTCACAGGCAACTTCCCTGTCAGTTTTCATTTCTTTTAGGGAATACCACACAAGGGGATTAAACCAATATAACACGCCAAATATATTCATCAAATAATTAGCCAATGCATCTTTGTATTTATAATGCCCTAGCTCATGGAGCAACATGTATCGAATATCGTTTGCATTATAATCAGAAATTAAATGAATCGGCAAGTATATACATGGCTTAAATAATCCAGTAATAATGGGAGATCTCAAAAAAGCGGTACTATAAATTGGAATAGGCTTTGTTATATGCATTTCATCTAAACAACTACAATACAGTCTGTGTACAGCAGCATTTTGTAATGGCAGTGCAGATTTTTTAATTTTGTTTAGGCGCAATATTGAATTTATAATCAGCATAATCATAATAAAAACACCAATTCCCCACAAGATACTTAGGGCAAAGCCAATTGTTGAGGGAGTGTTTCTACTGACGGATATACTAAAATCATTCATCCAATTTGCGGAGCTTAATTCATTTTGGGCAGCAGTTTGTTCTGTAATTGTTTCACTAGGAGACCCAGATATATTTTTAAAGTTTTTAAACCAAGCTAAAATCTGCAAAAAATAGATTGGTTGAATGGGAATAAACGGAACCGCTAACAATGCAAGTAACAAAAACCATAAATTATAATGCATTCGACGAGTTAAATTATTTTGAAGCAAATGCTTTAAAAGCAAGAGTATTGCAATAATAATACTAATAAAAATATTGCATATTAGAAATCGAATGATAAATTCTGGCACATCAATCGCCTCCTTTTTCTAATTTTTGGAAAGAAGGGAGCGAAGCTCATCAATTTGAGATTCTGATAGTCTGTCATTGTCAATATAGGCAGACAGCATAGACGTAATGTTTCCGTCATAAAAACGATTGAGAAAGGTGTTGCTTTCCTGTCCGATATACTCACGTTCATCTATCAATGGCGTATAGACAAACACACGGCTTTGTTTTTCGTAAGAAAGGACTTTTTTTGTCACTAGACGTTTAATCAATGTCTGTATTGTTTTAGGGCTCCAAGTTGTTGTCTTTACCAAATGGTCTGTTATTTCATTTGTGCTAATGGGAGCATATTTCCATATAATTTTCATAACTTCAAATTCAGCTTCTGAAATTTGGGGCAGTGATTTCACAAAATCTTCCTCCTTAAATCTTACATTTGTAGCAAAAATAGTATAGGACCATAAATGAGCAAATCTAAAAACTATACAAAAAATATTGTATTTTGTCTTCTGCGCGCGGACAGTTTAAGTATAAAACTTTAATTTTGTCTTTGTATAGAGGACAGTTTTGTGCAAAATTTGAAATTTGCTCATTTATAATATAAGATATATTGACAATATTGTCAATGCGAAGAGTCAACGGTTACGTTTTTCTTGTAATAGTTCAGCTCTTGGCTTCCTGTTACAAGCATCAAGTCATGCAAAAGCGATTCGTAGTGTCAAAGCACGTCCCGTGGCTTGATGCATTTCTGTCACTACACAGTTTTACATGACTTGTAAAGCCATAATTTGCAGTAAATGCAAAGTCCTAGACTGAACTGCAACTTTTTCTCTTAATACGATGGAATTGTGGTTTTAGTGTAATGTCTGTGACAATAACCCCCTCTCGCTGTCCAAGAATCCATTCTACTGTCATTGCGACTTCCTCTGGAAGAAGGTATGATTCTATCTCATCTCCCTCCCGGAAATCTGCGTTGCGATAGAGATTTGTCTGTGTCATATCTGGAAAAATAGTCACTACTTTTACCCCATATTTTCGCGCTTCATCAAATAAACTGTGCGAAAAGCTTGTGAGCCCTGCCTTTGTAGCGCCATAGGCACATCCATGAGGATTGGATTGTGATGCTGTCACAGAGGAAACATTGATGACATAACCTGCATTTTTCTTTAAATGCCGCAAAAGCTGCTGCGTCAAAATCATTGGTGCTTCCAGATTTGTTCGCACTAATTTTTTAAGTTTATCCGGACTTAGTTCCTCGTGAGGCCCGTAATATCCAATGCCTGCATTGTTCACTAGGATATACACTTGATGCTGTGCCATAATCTGTTTGAGAGATGCACATAATTTATTGGTGTCCAGCACATCACAGACAATTGGATGAACACAATCTTCCGCCTGCCATTTTGTCTGTTCAAAATTCCTGCCAATGCCAAACACTTCATATCCAAGCGCGCTTAATTTTTTGCTGATTGCATATCCAATACCAGAGGATGCACCGGTTACAATTGCTGCTTGTTTTTTTATAATTTCCATCGAAAAATCTTCTCCTTACAAATTGTTTCCTCTAATTTTTCTGTTAAAAAGCATTCCATCTGCTCCATTAAGTTCCTTGGATAATGGCAGTAACCATTATCTTTTTCAAATGGAAACCAGATAACGGCTGACTCTGGATTTTGCTTTCTCATATTTTTTAAATAATCCTGTGAAATGCGAAACGTTCCAATACTTACATCCATAATTTTTTGCATATCAATTGTGGCAAAAACTTGTTCCAGCATTTCTGCATAATGCAATTGCCAGTCGGGTATATAAATCATTGGATCAAAGCAGAGCCGGATAGGGCAACCTATGTGTATCAGTTCTGCTGCGCAGGACAGTCTTTCTGACAAAGAAGGAGTAGAATGTTCATAGGCTTCTATAACTGCTTGCGGAGATAACGTAAAGGCATAGATTACTTCAGGAATTGGGGTAATGTTTTGAATAAAAGATTTATTGGCACTCTTTGTTCGTATTTCAATCTTTAAATGTTTATGATTTGCTGCAAAAGAATACCATTCTTGCACATAACCTGTGATAGATTCCATAGCCAGTAAATCTGTATCATAAGAAATACATAGATATAATGGATGACTTTGCAATATTCGCTCAACTTCCGTAAAAATATCTTCTATGTTTACAAATACAACAATGTTGGCAGAAGGATACATTCCCTTTAAATAACAATAGGAACAGTCAAAGATACAATTCATGACACAAGAGGCATAGTAAAAATACTGATTGCCAAAACTTTGACAAACGGGTGCTCCTTCATAGAGTAACGTTCCTTGTTTGGCAGCCAGTATTAGTTTCTGCGCGTTGTGTTGAAGTTGATTGTTCTGTTTGCTTCTACAGAAGACATCTTTGTAGTGGTTTATTTCAATAATTGTTGCAGAAGGAAATTTTGCCAGAATTTTCTGTGTGCGCGCATGATTTTTAATTGATTTTTGAACATAGATATGTGAGAAAAATGGGTTAAAATAATCTTCTTTTAAATTCTTCAAAACGCTGTTTGCCCTCTCTTTTATCTTTACAGGGAATCAGATTTTTCTCATACATATCATGTATTACAGAAATATAATTGATTCCTGTCAATGTCAAATATTGAACATATTGTTTCATAGAATCTCTCATTGTCTTAGACAAATGCAAATCCGCACAAAATGTTTCCAGAAGTTGTTTTTCCTCCTGACACAAATCACTGTTGTGGCTTTTTAATTTTTGTATTATGGTACAAATCCGCAGGACATAATCAATGATACAATCCTGATATTGTTCCATTAAAAGTGTTGCGCGCTCCTTAGAAACTTCATCAATAGTGCCTCTGTCAGATACTATTTTTAGAAATATCATCTGATGCGGACCAAAGAAATGAACCCCTGCCTGATAGACTGCCGCTGCCTCCATATCATATAAATTTCCAGCAGGAACTGTTGTCGTCTCAAGAGGCTCATTATTAATGTTCCACGGAAGCATTCCCGTCACAATAGTTCCTTCATAAAAATTGTGGCGGTACAACATATCTGGATAAAAGGTTCTTCCAGTTGCTTTTTCTTTTATTTTATTGCACAGGAAGATTCCACTATTTTTTGTGGTGTGTGCGCAGATTCCCACGTTGAGAAGCAAGTCATCTTGTGTCGGTTTGTATACAGAACATACACTGCCAATTGCGGTTGCAACAGCGATTTCACCCACTCCAGTAATTGTAAGCCGAATACCACATATCTCATTATAAAATTCCTGAAAGCAGGTAGTTTCTTGATTTTTTATCAGATTGAACTGCTTGATAAAAATATGTGCCTCACAGTAGAGTGCAGTGAAAATATATAGCATGTATTGTTCCTTTCAGATCGTTTTTTGTCCTGTAAAAATGATATATTTTCGGTATAGTACTCTTTTAGTCCAATTCTATCGTATACTTATATGGATAATAATTTTGTAACTCGTCTATATCTGTTTTTTCCTGAATATGTTTTAAGCCAATTTTCATAGTTTGGGTTTTCCCAGACTATGCCATCTTCAAAAACAATTTGTTTGATACAAAGCAATGTGTATACCACTTGACTCGGTCCGCCAGTTTCATCTTTTGGAAGGTTCTTCTCTATTTCACCATTATATAGGAACCAGCCGCCGCGATAATTCTCCGTCTCATTGGGTAAAAGGTTTGCCTTTCGTTGAACAATATTTTCATAACTGATTTTTGCGCTGCTATCAAGGAAATTCCAATATAACTTTAACGGCAAACCATTTTCATTGTAAGCCAACATACAATACTGTGCCTCGGCGTGTTCTTTGTTATTCTTAACTGTATTTATTTAAGTTTTTATGCAAATACACACCCTTTTTTACTTCTATTACATCATTTATTATGGCTTGCTGATTTTCTGTTGCCAAAAGGTTGCCACGCATTTATTATAGCAAATCCCAACAAATTAGCAACCGGTTTTTGAAATGTTACGCAACAAAAGTCCCATTTGAGGATAAAAGGCATAAAATATCGTCAGCACCATTTACATATCTGAAACGCCTTGCAAAATAAGGCATTCGAAAGAGCTAAAACGTAACAAATTATAAGCTAAATACCGATTTTCTCTAAAGAACATTAACAAGGAAAAAGCAGACATTTCTTTATACATAGTTTTTTTCTTTGCAAATCCCGATTTTCTACTTTTCTACAAATAGCAATTAGCAACAAAGAAAGTTGATTTTTAAATCCATTTAATAGTCAAAATTCTTCAACTCAATTCCTCCAATAACATCTGGCAATGTAACATTATGTATTTCTTTCAAATATTTTTCAAAATACCTAATAAAAAAATCAAAAGCTACATCATCCTGATTACCGTTTATATATAGAATATGATTCCACCATATCACATAACCATTTCGAATATCTACTTTTTGCTTTTTCATATACCAATCATCAAAACCGTTAAAATATGAAAATGTATCATGGTTATAATTCAATGCGTATGATATGCCCTTAATAAAAATATCCAAGCGAACAATAGACCTTTGCCCAAGATACAATTCAGGTCTTTTTTTTATTTTTGCCCAAAATCTTAATTCATTAAACTCATTCATCAAATTTTCTCCTCATTAAATTCAGATTTATTGCTCTATAATGGTCTTATTGGTATTGTTTGTAAGGATATCGTGGATATAAGGTACACCATCTTTATAATGGAGAATATCTGCGCTTTCATGAATAACTATCAGCACTTTTTTATCTGTAGCAAGATTATTTGTGTCTGTATCCAGATTACTGATCGCAAGTGTATTGTTGATCATGCTATCTGCTAAATGGTAACTAGAGTCTGACGAGGAGTTATTATCAATTGAAGCGATTGCAGATGGAGCGGATGCGTAAATGACAATAAAAATGATAAGGCAGGCAGACAAAAGAGTAAGTATGGCTGTTCGCTTAGGATTCATAATTGCACTATTCCTTTCTTTAAAATTGTGATATTATAAATAGTAGGAATGATTTTACAACCATTAATAAAATTATTAATTTTTCTACAATTCTTTATTGATATTGGTGCATGAATAAATTATAACAAAATATTTATATTGTGACAACTGTTAGTTTTGTGGGATTAAATTAGGATTGGATTTTTTCGAGGTCAGGTAGTTGTTTTTTCATAGAAAAGTAGATGCATACTAATTTGATGTCGGCAGCAGCAAACTAAAGGGACTTATCACACTTGATATTGTTCCCTATTGAAAGAAAATTTTTTCAAAATGAGAGGACAATTAAATATGAAAAAAATACAGAAATGGAAATTACAGTTTGTCACTGTTGCATTAAGTCAGGCAATTTCAATATTGGGTAACTACAGTGTTCAGCTTGCACTGATTTGATGGCTTACAGAGAAAACATCTTCGCCTTTGATGTTTGGGATATCACGGCTTGCTGCTTAGCTCTTAATGTCTTTATTTAGTCCGTTGGCAGGAATTGTGGCAGACTGTTATAACCGAAAGTTTATCTCTATTTTTTCGGATATGGCAATGAGGATGGTTGCATTGATTTATGCGGTGTTGTTGTTCTTTTTTGACCTGCCAGTATGGACAGTATTTATTATGCTCTGTGTGAGGTATTGGCAGCACCTTTCAACAGCCAGTCATATAGTCTATTATTCCGCAGATTGTATCAAAAGATCAATTGGTGAAAACAAAAGGGTGGGTGTAAATGTATGGTTCTTCATTTCCGGGATTTGTATAATTATGCTTATTACATGAGCAGGCGATTGCCTTTTATTTCAGGGAGGGATTTTCTATATTGTCAGGGAACTTGAGGAGACTACGAGGGAAAACGAATACACAATGGTTTGGGAGGAAAGTTATAAAATGAATGTGCTAATTTATGATACCCTGCCGAGTGAGGCTACGGAAATTAGACGAGCAGTGTTTTTGGAGGAACAGGGATTTCAGGATGAGTTTGATGAGATAGATCAACGTGCAAGGCATATTGTTTTGTATGACAATAACATTGCCGCTGCAACATGTCGCTTTTTTGAAGATAAGACTGCTGGAAACTATATAATTGGACGAATTGCGGTAATGAGACAATATCGTGGGAAAAATCTTGGCTCCTTTATATTAAAATGTGCTGAGACAGAAATTGAGAAAAGCGGCGGCAAATGTATTTTGCTGCATGCGCAGGCTGGGGCTGTAAAATTCTATGAAAAGAATGGTTATAAACAGTGCAGTGAAATGGATTTTGAGCAATCCTGCCCGCATTTTTGGATGCATAAGATACTCAGAGACTGTCAGTAAATAAAAGAGAATGGCGGTTTTATATTTACATAAATCTGCCATTTTTGAATTTTTGTAATGCACATTAGAACCATTCTTGCATAATACCATTAACACTATATCATACCTGCGATGACGTGCGTAGTTTGCGCAAGTTTGTTATTTTTCTATTGAAATCTGGTCACTGTATCTCTATTTGTCTATGCTGCTTATTGATACGATTCAGTAACAGGCTAATTCTTTATAAGTGTTATTTTCTAATGGTTTTTCAAAATCAAGGCGGTCAATTAGGACAATTGTCAATATCTTCCAAAAGAAAGGTGGTCATAAGGAATAGAATAGTAGCTTTCTATAATATTGAGATAGTAAATATAAATTTAAGTATCAGTGCTGTGCCAAACTTTGACGCTTGCAAATAAATAGGTGAAATGCTATAATCTTTGTATTTAGAAACAAGTTCATATTATTTTTTATGTGGAGGTATCGAATGAAGAGAAAAATTACTTTCTGGGCAGCACTCTGCATGGTCTTTGTATGTTTTATGTCTCTGACCGCAGCCGCTGCTGGAACAGCAACGATTAACCAATGTATTATCAGTGGCGATAACCAGATAACGGTCGTTGCCACAGTGTCTGGCGTGACAAGTGATGACGGAAATCTGTATCTTTTTGAGATGAAACAATACCAAAATGATATTAAAGGAAGAACTGATTTCTGTGCGACTGCAGCCAATGCGCCTGTGGTTACATTTGTGACAACACTTGATCATGGAACAATCAATTCCAAACTTTGTTCAAAATTTATTGTGGCAGCACCACAAGGTGGAACATTTGTACCTGTTAGCCAACAATTTTATATCACAAACCCAGAAGCCATTGCGAAACACACAGCACCAAACCCTGTAACTACGTCTATTAAAGGAATTACAGCGGATAACAATGCAATGAGTGCAATTACCGATCTTGGCATACAGCATGTAAGTTATGAGCTGGCAATTGACAGATTTTTCCAACCTGGTCCTGCGCTTCCTTATACTTACAATGGAAAAGACTATGTTTTTAACCAGACGATTGTGGCAGAATATGATCTGATTATGGGTATCTTTGCCACGCAAAATGTTGAAGTCACAATGAACATTGTCAACTATTTTCATCCGGAAACAGCATTTACTGTCAAGCCATCTGGACGTGTTGGTGGATATAGACACTATGCATTTAACACGGATGAGCAGCAGGGGGCAGAGTACATTCAAGCACTGATGTCTTTCCTCGCATCGCGTTACAGCAACCCAGCAACTGGAATTATTTCTAACTGGGCAATCGGTAATGAAGTCAACAACAATAATCCTTGGTATTTTGCTGGAAATTACAATGTAACAAATTTTACGCATGAGTATGAGAAGGCTTTCCGTTTGTGCTATAACACAATTAAGAGTGAGAATGCAAATGCCAGAGTGCTTACTTGCGTAGACCAGAGATGGAACTGGGAAGACGGAACGAAAAACCAGTATGGCGCAAGAAAATTTATGGATGCATTTAATACAGATATTGTTTCCCACGGAAATATTGATTGGGGCGTGGCATGGCATCCACATCCAGTTCCACTTACTGCGGCAAAATTCTGGAATATGCCAACCAACTATAAACGGCTGAATTTAATTGACCACACACCAAATACAAAGATGATTAATCCACAGAACTTGGAAGTGTTTACCTCCTATTTAAGTCAGCCATCTTTCCTTGCACCAAATGGTCAAGTACGATACATTATTATCTCAGAGATTTTATTTAACTCTATGACCTCCGACGAGGCAACACAGGCGGCATCTTTTGCCTATGCATACAAACTTGCAGAAAAGAATCCACTTATCAAAGGATTTATAGTACATAGGGCAGTGGATAATGTATATGAGAAAAACTCGGACAAGATTGCCTGCGGCCTATTTAACTGTGATGAAAATGGACAGGTTACAACACAGAAGATGATTTACAATGTCGTGAAATTTATTGATACCCCTGAATCGGCGGCTTACACACAATTTGCGCTTCCTATAATTGGCGCTTCAAGTTGGCAAGCGCTTGGTGTCAATCCATAAAAGATAAAAAGAAAATCGAGCAGAGAGGATTTTCCCTACTCGATTTTCTTTTTATTTTTCAGTATAAATATATTTGATATTGTTTCGTCGACAGTACTTTTCCGCATAGCTTTTTGGGATTACCATTGCTGTTACCTCCACAGTCCCCTCAAAAATGGTCTGTGGCTCTTGTCCTTTGTGTGTATAGTTTTTAATTTTGCGAATAGATTGAGGCAGCACAACCGATTTTAAATGAGTACACTCTTTAAAAGCAAGTGTTCCAACCTCAACAACGCCTTCAGAAATTACCACAGTTTCCAATACAGAACAGTTAGAAAACACATACTTGGAAATAACTGTAACATTTTCAGGAATTGTCACGCTTTGCAAAGAATGACAGCTACTGAATGTATATGGATTGATCTCTGTAATTCCTTTGGGAAGATGAATCGAACATAAATTCTTGCATCTTGAAAACGCACCTGCTCCAATTTGGATTACTTGGTCAGGAATATTGATTTGTGTCAATGCTTGACAACCATGAAATGCGCTTTCACCAATCACTTTTGTTGTTTCGGGCAGCGATATTTGTGTCAATGCCTGACAACCATAAAATGCACTTTCACCAATCACTTCAATTGTTTCAGGTAGCAATATGCGAGTGATTGCCTTGCGCAAATAAATTTGTTCTTCTCTTAGGCGTGATGCCGTAGTGGAAAAAGCTCTAGCGCCTATCTCCACCACAGTACTATTACCTATTTTTTCAGGAACAACAATATCGGTGTTCTTACCCCTATAACGCGTAATGATAATTGTGTTGTCGTCGCGTTTTTCATAACCCCAAATTTTCTTTAATTCGGTCACAGAATTAGGATTGGCATTCAGCTCCCGCATCATCTTTTTTTCGGCTTTTTCGCGCTCTAAAGCAAAATTGGCAGTGCGATTTTTAAAGTCTAATAACCACGCAGAAGCTTCTGTTCTGTCGTGTTCAGAGGCGTATTTTATCATTTCATCGCGTTTTCTTGGCATATCAAGCCAACTATTTTCTGCACAGATTTCAAGGCATACCACATTATTCTGATCAATTGCACCTTTCATAATCTTTGCTTTATTCATTTTCTTTTGATTGAAGTGTGTGAGAATAAACCGAAAAAATTCAGGATTGTACAACCGAAATTGTTTGTGGTTACAATTTGCCCAATAAATTGAGTCTGTATAATGAAGAGTCTTTCCACCCATCTCCTTCACAACATTTCCAACAATCTCAATATATTTTTTATCATTTAGATTCCTTATCATGTAAGAAAACTCCATCCACTCAAAACTACGTCCATTTTCTGCAAGCATTGTTATCCGTTGTTTCGAAAATTTTACACCGTACTCTTTCAGAACTTTTATAATTTGTTTACTGTCGCTTATAATCGCATAGTAAAGCAATTCTTCAACGTCAAGACAGACTTTTTCGCGATATTTATACAGATATTTTACAATTTCAGCACGCTGTTCCATCGGCAATACATGGATGTTTTTCTTATTAATAGTCACTATGTTTGTAAAACAAGAATCCCTTCTATCAATAAAATATGCACTCCGAAGTGTTTCATTCAATTCCAATAGTAGTAGCCAATAATATATTAAAGATAAAAAATAGCCTTCTTCATCTTTAGGTTTTTCATATGTAAAATTTGCACCACCCTCGACAAGAACCTTAACATGTTCCAATCCACCAAAACGGCAAGCAATCCCTAACGCCCGCGCCGTATTTTTAACCTGTCCAAGCTGCATGTACAATGCAGCAACTTCCTCTGGAGATTGTGTGAGGATAGCTTCTTCTAAAATTTCCCTTTTTTGTTTCTGTGAAAAAATATTGTAATTCATAAGTACCTCTTATCAAATTATAATTGTTTTATTCCATTGCTATAATGCAATACAACTCATTACTTGGCATAATTGTCAGTCAATGATAATTCGCGTTTGATACTGCATAATACCATATTTTCTTTAGCGTTTATGGTATATTAACTCCATGATTCCATTGTTATTTTGAGCAGAGACAAGACGCAGCTTAATCTCTTGTTCCACAGTATTAAAAAGCCGTTTACCACTCCCTAAAATCGTTGGAATAATTGAGATATAGTAAGTGTCAATAAGATTTTGTCGCATTAGTTGACAGATAATATCAGATCCTCCACAAATCCAAATATCTTTGCCTTCTTTCCTCTTTAACTCATTTACAAGTAAACAAGGGTCGACTGATATAAAGGTAATATTGCTGGTGGACGCACACTCTTTGTGTGTGATTATATAGCTTTGCAGATTTTCATATATCCACTGTTTGGGAGATAATTTTGTAATGATTTGATGATAGGTTGTCCATCCCATAACAACAGTATCTACTTTCTTTTCAAAATCTGCATAGCTATTAACTGTTTCTACAGCATTGTTCTGCCCTGTGAGCCAATCCACATTGCCAGCATCATCAGCAATATATCCATCAAGGCTCATGGCAATAAATAAAATAATTTTACGCATTTCCGATCTCCTTCTGATCTATATATCTTAACATCTTATATTTTATCATTGCATATTCGATTTTTCCATCTAATTTTACTGCTTGCTACAGAATTTGCTGAGGAAAGTAATTCAAGCGTAATCTTTGTCTATAACCCAATTGGTTTTCAGATTATGGTTGTTGCCGGAAAGTCTCGGGAGTGAGTTTTCTTACATGATAGGGAACCTAAACGATAAAGAATACATTGAGATTGTTGGAAATGTTGTTAAGGAGATAGAGGGGAAAACACTTCACTATACGAACTCAATTTATTAGGCAAATAATTGTTTTAACAAACAATTTGGGTGATGTAATCCTGAATTTTTCGGTTTATTCTTACGCATTTTAATCCAAAGGAGCAGAACTACAGACTATTTTTCAAGGAACTGTGGATGTAACAGCAATAGTAATGCCAAAAAACTATGAGGAAAAGTATTAGCCACGAAACAATATCCAGTATACTTATAATGAAAAAGAAAATCGAGCCGGGAAAATCTTCTCTGCCCAATTTTCTTTTTCCTTTTTATAGATTGACATCAAACACCTGCCGGTTTGAAGTGTCGTCTATTTCTTCCGAAAATATGTCACAAATGCATTTCCATTTTGTCGGAATAGATTGGTCGCGTCATTCATTCCTATTTTATAGACAGTTCCTGTCTCTGGATTCATGACAACAACATTTAATTCATTAAAGCCAATAACAAGCATTGCGCGGTCATCTTCAAGAGATACTAGGACAGGAATATCTTGATTTATATAATACAGGATTGCATCGAGGCTCACTCCTGTTAAATCAAGTGCTGTGACATCACTTAAGTTCTCTTCAAGAATTTGTTTGACTGTTTTTCCATTGTCAAGCATGGGTTGCACATTTTTAATGCTGCCGCAAAATTCAAGGATTGTCTCAAGACAGACTGCCAAATCAGTACTTCCCTCTGTCTTTTGTTTTCCAGTGATTGCCATAATCTGATTTCTAACGCTTCTTGTTGTACGCTTCCAGATATAATCTCCATTCTGATTGACAACAGTTCCGCTAATATTGTAAGCCAGATTAATTGCTTCCGACTCATGTGTATAAGTTCCGTCAATTCCATATCGACCATAGACATAATATCGGCTGATTGGTTTTTCTACAGTTACGGCAAGCTCGCGGGAGCCTTCAAACAATACTTGAAGCGGATTGGTAACTTTAAGCTTTTTTGCCTCTATCGCGTTTTTAAGCACTAACTGTACTATTTTCTGATAAGTCTGCGTGACAACAACTTCGGAGGAATTGTATCCACTCTCATCTACCAGATTGTTTACAATCTGGTCACTCGATATATTGTTGTAGCTTCCATCTTCGTTTTTTGCCACGCGCGTAAGAGTGATTAAATTGTTCTCAATCGACGCATCAGTGACATAGATGCCTTCCCGCTGATAGGTTTTTAAAATTTTTCCCTGTTCATCTTGAATATAAACAGTGTTCATTGGAAAGGTTACAGAACCTGAGAAGTCTATGCTGATATCCTCATATTGTGCCACACCATAAATTAAATCTTCACCAATAAATCCAAGTGGCAGCATTCGATTGTCCCCTGAAGTACGAATTTCTTGTCTTTCACCTGTGTTAAGATTCATTAGAATAAGTTTTGTGCAATTGTAAGCATCCGCAGAATTTTGCCATACAAGCATTTTGTTCGTGTTTGACACTTGGAAGCTTCCTTGCTGGAGGTTCCAAGCAATTTCTTCGCAGCTTAGATTTAGCAAATTGATTGCAAGAATAGAGCCATCTAAATAGATATAAAAAACACCGTTTCTGTTGATAAAAGAAAGTTGTTCCATATCTGTTTTTAGTGTTGCGTACGCTTTGTTATATGGAATGAAGATTAGCTCTTCCACTGTGTTGAGCATTCCATTATACTCACAGACCTGCACGCCAATACTACCCTCATGTTTTCCGCGATTCATATAACCATAGACCATAAAGCGCACATTTTCGGTTTCGTCTACATTTAATATCTTAATATCATGATTGTCATAATTGCTTCTAGGATCATTTCCATCATAGAAACTGAAAAGGTACGCAATTTTTTTGTCTGCCGCATGGTAACAAAACAGTTGGTTTTCATTCACAAAGGCAAGATTTGAGCCGCCGTCACTTTCCATCATTTGAACATTGGTATCCCGAATACCAAGCATAATTTTGCTGCCTCCATACACATCTGCTTCCGGATCAAAGAGCTGGTTCATGCTGCGCTCGTAATCCAATAGATATGTCCTGTCTGGTGTGTATCGTAACCGATAAAATTCAACAATATTATAATAATATTTTTTTCTGTTCTCAATTGTCTGTACGCGGTAATTCATGCGGATAGAAGCTGTTTGTTCCTCAATCTCACTGATAGTAATCTGTGGTTTTGTAATTTGACTGATATTTAAATCTGCCCAAGTAATCTGCTTTAAACTACAGTGAATGTCCACACGGCTTAAAGTTGTGTTGTCCCCCTTTGCATTTGATTCAAGGTATGTTACAAGATCTTTTGCTTGTTCTCTGTCAAAAGTCTTATCGTGAAAGTCTTTTACAAACATTAATTTGCCATAGGTGTTGTATTCGCCATCAATAATACGTGTATAGTATCGCAAAGTTTCATTTTCTACTTTGAGCATTAGAATCCAGTTATATTCCACATGGGGATCGATTAAGTCCTTGATTGTGACAGTGGCTTGTATTTGGTCTTCTCTTTCTGTATAGTTGCTTACCTCTGTTCGCTCTACAAGACGTGTTCCATCAATGCTTCTAACCTCAAAAGAAATTTCTTGAATCTTATTTTTATATTTGTCAATGACGAAGGTTAATGCACGACCAGTTCCAAGCGGCGTGATTGTATCTCGAAAAAAGCTTCCATCCATCTCCTGCTTTAATCCATGCAGATAGTTGTAAGGGATACCATTTGTCATAATATGGACCAATGGAAGGGAGGCTTGTGCCATATTGGTAGTCAGTTCTTTATTTCCCTGATTGTAAATACTGCTGCTCACAAAGAGTGTGATAACAAAGACCACTATACAGACAGTCAGCTTACCAATGAACTTTTTCATAAATAATAAAACTCCATATTTTTACTTCTTAGGGCATGTTTGAAAAATCATTTCTTATTGCTTTTCCAAGAGTGTTTGAAGTGTAGGGCTAATCTGTAAAAACGCTTCCAGCGCATTGAGCGATTGCTGCGTTTTTGACCCTGCATGGTATTTTATATGGTCCTTTTTCACTGCCCGTATTAAAATATTTTTGGGGGTATGTTCCATATCAATAAATTCAAGAATCTGTGTATCATAACCATACGATTCTAGCAATTCTGCACGAACTGCATCTGTGATTAACGCAGCCATGCGTTCTTTTATCAGACCATATTTCAAAAGTGGTCTAAGCGCATCGCAGGAGAGTTGTCTGTTTAGTTCATGCTGACAACATGGCACAGATAAAATAACCCGCGCATTCCATTTTACTGCTTTGGCAAGCGCATAGTCTGTTGCTGTGTCGCAGGCATGTAGTGTCACAACCATATCCACATTTTCTGTATTTTCATAGGAACCAATCTCTCCTACTTGAAATTTTAACCCATCATATCCCAAATTATCCGCAAGCGCCTGACAGCGTGCAATGACGTCCTCTTTTAAATCAAGTCCAACAATGCAGATATTATATTGGTACATTACTTTTAGATAATAATACAATGCAAAAGTTAGATAAGATTTTCCGCAGCCAAAGTCAATGATTTTTAGTGGCTGTTCTTCCTTTTGGGGCAGATAGGACAAAATATCCTGCACAAATTCAAGATATCTGTTAATCTGGCGAAATTTATCATATTTTGCTTTTGTTATCGTTCCTTCTGGCGTCTGTACACCGAGCGCTATCAGAAAAGGCACTGGTTGATTTTGGGGGAGAATATATTGTTTTTGTTTGTTGTGTGAAAAATCTTTTTGCTGATTCTTTGCCTGTTCCTCTAACGTTTTTTGTCGTTCCTTTATCGTTTGTTTCCCTTTTTTGCTCACAAGAACTGTTAATTTGTGGCGCTCTGTCTCGACTTCAAGCTGTTTGAAATCTTTATCTAATGACATTATAAGCAGGTCTGGAATTGCATCAGGGTGTAGATTCTGGTGATAAGCTTTTGTCCCTATAAGTCGCTCCGACTGGTATAAAAGCTCCTCCTTTTTGAGCACCGGCCGTATGCGAAGTCTCTGTATTTTCTCTCGATTGCGGGGATTGCTAACTGTCGCGCACAGTATCACTTCTTTATTATTAATATAATCTGTTAGTAGTTGTCTCAATTTATCCATAAACGATATTGTAACATGAAATATAGTGCATTGAAAGCCTTTTAATTATAAAATATTTTAGAATAAAGATTGACATTTCTTTCTAAATGTATTATTGTATTAGTGTATTAATTAATTGGTACATATGGAATTTAACATAATTTTTTAATGCCTTCAAATTTATTTAGGAAGGTTATTAATCAAAAAAGGAGGTAAATTATGGCATGGCAAATGAGTTCTGACCGCCCCATATATACACAATTGTATGACAAGATATTAATTCGTATTGTGTGTGGTATTTACAAAGCTGGCAATCGCCTGCCAAGTGTTAGAGAGTTGGCTGCGGAGGCAAATGTTAATCCCAATACAATGCAGCGGGCTTTTATGGAGTTAGAACAAAGCGGGTTGGTTGTGACACAGCGAAACAGTGGTCGTATTGTAACAGAAGACCGATTCAAAATAGAGGATGCTCGACATCAGTTAGCACTGACACAGATTAATACTTTTTTTGCAAATATGCGCGAGTTAGGATACAATGATCAGGAGATTATGGCGCTGATTGAAAGTATTGTTAAGAAATAAAAATAAGAATCAAAACGAGGGAGGGAACAAACGTGAACGAAAATAACAGTATTGCATATACACAGGCAGATGGTGCACAGAACGAAAACACACAGAATACTTCTGTGTATACATCGGATAATCTGGTACCTGTACAGGAAATTCAGACACAAAATAATTTGTTGCATAGCGATGAGAACACATCGAATATCCCAGTTAATTTGCAGAAAGATTTTACGCAGAATAATGGAAGTACATCCAATATGACAGAATCTTCACAGACACATGAAATACAGAGGGACTCTGTATATGTTCAAAGTACATACGCAGCCAACACGCCACTTTTACAGTTAAATGACTTATGCAAGCGCTATCCTGGCATGGGGAATTATATGTCTGTCTTTCATATGAATCTAACGATTCTAAGAGGAAGAATTATTGGGCTTTTAGGGCCGAATGGTTGTGGAAAGACGACTTTGATTAAGATGATTAACGGACTTTTGGCGCCGACGAGCGGAACTGTTTTAATTAATGGTATGGAGCCATGTCCTGCGACCAAAAAAGTTATCTCTTATTTGCCAGAACGTACTTATCTAGATAACGGTATGAAAGTTTCCCAGATGGTAGAATACTTTTCTGATTTTTATGAAGATTTCTCAACGGAAAAGGCATACAATATGCTCAGTGCGCTTGGCATTAGTTCCAGTGCGCGGCTAAAGACGCTCTCTAAGGGTACAAAGGAGAAGGTACAATTAATTCTTGTTATGAGTAGACAGGCAGATTTGTATATTCTTGATGAGCCAATTGCGGGTGTTGACCCTGCTGCAAGGGATTATATTTTGCGCACAATTATTACAAATTACAATCCTGGTTCCACGATTATTTTATCAACACATTTGATTTCTGACATAGAAAATGTTCTAGATGATGTGATTTTTATGAAAAATGGTTCGCTTATGCTGTATACATCTGTCGATTCTATTAGAGATCAGATGGGGAAATCGGTAGATACTTACTTTAGGGAGGTGTACGCATGTTAGGGAAACTATTAAAATATGAATGGAAAGGACTTCAACTTCCATTTTTAATTATGTTGGTTGTTTTGGCAGGAACAACAATTTTAACTTGTGGGGTTATTTTAACCATCAATCCCAAATTTGACGAGACCATTGTGGGTTATTCTGTAATAGCATTAATATTTTCTATCTTTTTATATTATTTTGGGCTTATTGGTTGCTCTCTTGGAACAACGCTAATTGTTGTGATTCGTTTTTACAAAACCTGTTACACGGATCAAGGATATTTGACCCATACGCTTCCTGTATCTGCAAAACAGTTGTTAAATACAAAAATTCTTGCAGCGGTTGTTACGAATCTATTAATGGTTGTGGCAATTGTCACCAGTATTTTTATTATTATACAGGTGGGATTACATCATGTTTTTTCTTTTGTGCCAGATTATATGGAATATACTTATGCGCAATTTTACCGAGAATTTATTGAGGTATTTATCGGTGCATTTCGTGAGTTTGAGGATGAGTTTGGCATAAGTTTTGGTTTATATTTTGTATATTTAATAGCCTATGGTCTTATCTCACTTATTGCCAATATTATCACAGTGTTTGGCTGTGTATCTTTGGGTCAGCTCTTTACAAAGCATCGAATTGTGGGAGCAATTGCGGCATATTTTATAGTACAGTTTATCCTTCAAATTTTAGGAAGCTTTACTGCAATACCAATGTATGGTCGAATGCTAAGGGGAGCATATCAAGATGATATTACAGTGTTTGGTGTTATGTCGCCGACCATGAATATGACGCTGCTTATAGTGGTTATTACAGCAGTTCTTATGTACTTTATCAATCTTCATATGATGACAAAAAAATTAAATTTAGAATAAAAGATAATATCAAATATAGACAGCAGATGCTATACGCATTTGTTGTCTATATTTTTCGCATTAATTCAAGCCGTTCGTGCAGATGTTGAATAGTCTTGAGCTGCAGAGGGTCTGTAATCAAATGTCCGGAGGTATAATATCTGACACAGATGTCATTTTTTAGCGTTTCCCAATTATTGTTTTCCTTTTGGTCTGTTTCTGTCTGGGATAAGGTCAGTAATCCCTTAGAACTAAGCACACGCATAAGTTGACGCACAGTACCAAGACTCCCGTCAATAATATGGACGTATGGTGGCATTAATGTCTGAAAGGTATCTTTAAAATAATTAAAATGAGTGCAGCCAAGTACCAACTCCCCATACTGTTCTAATGTGTAGCTGCTGAACTGTTCTTGCAGGTACCTGGTTACCTGATCGGACACAAATTCTCCACACTCAGCAAACTCTACAAGTCTGGGCAGTTCCACCAAATCAACAAGGTGCGCATCATCCACACGCTCCACAAGTTTTTTCAGTTTTTTTTCGTGGACTGTCAGCGGAGTTGCAACTACCATCACACGTTTTCCAGCGCTTTCTTCCACGGCTGGTTTGACGGCTGGCTCTATCCCTATAATTGGAAGGAAGGTGTAGCGCTCTCGCATCAACTCTGCTGCCACTGCGGTTGCTGTATTGCATGCAATTACTACTGCTTTGCAGTCGTGGGATATCATAAATTGTATCACGTCGTCCACATAAGAGATAACCTGTTCTCTGCTCTTTGTTCCATATGGAACATGGTCCGTGTCAGCATAAAATAAAAAATTCTCCTGAGGCATCAATATCATCGCCTGATGGAGAAGCGTTAAGCCTCCTATGCCCGAATCAAAAATACCAACTTTCATATAAAATCCCCCTGCTATTTGTCACGCTCTTTCATATATTTTCTGATACAAATATGTAATAATGCATAGAAAGACCCGCAAATCCTTGTAGATCTGCGGGCGTTATTGAGAGAGCGAATAGCGAGTCAAACTCGCATACGATGTAAGCAAATTTATTTTAAGTATAATCTTTTTTGTAACGATATACGTACATAAAAAATTTTCTAAAAATAAAAGCTTATAATTGCGGTAATTTCTTGCAATTACAGGCTTTTATAAGAGCGATAGACGGGGCTCGAACCCGCGGTCTCGACCTTGGCAAGGTCGCGCGTTACCAACTACGCCACTATCGCGAATATAGTCATCTTCCGTATCAGACCTTTTATATATTACATCAAGTAAAATGTTTTGTCAAGAGTTTTTTTAAATTTAAAAATTATTCTTTTATTTTCCTATTTCGTGCTACATTTGCCTAATGGTTCGTGTGATTCCTAACTACCTTACAATGTGCGCATTTCAGATAGTAATACGCAATATCGCCTACCTTTTTCCATTTTGGTTTAACTTATTGATTATCCTGTGGCACTTATCGCATTTTATTATTGACTTGCCTTTTTCCTTATTCCTAACATAAATTATCCTCGCTTTCCTTGTATGGGATGCTATCGCACCCCATACAGTTATTCAGTAATCAGTTTGCGGCTTACCTCATAAAAAGCGGAGCAAAAGCCAATACTATCGTTGACGAAGGAGCGGAGGTTAGACAAGCTAAGAGCGGATGCATCCGAAGAGGACTTCTTGTAAATCAATCTTTAAATCAGCTATTCTTGTGCCGTCATAATCTGCTGTGTAATCCGTGACTATTGCCCTGTCTGTTATTATGGTTTCCCGGTCTTAACCTTTACCCTTACCAGTCCCTTTTTCGTCTTTATCTGCTGCCATACCTTGCTATCCTCTGCCCCCCTGTTAACGCTGTGTCATTGTTCGGGATATGCTCTATTACACCATCTAACAGGCGTAATCCCGCCAACCATTCCCATACATTGCCGTTAAGGTCTGATACGCCGTATATTGTGTTGTCGTGATTCTATGTTGTCGGTCCGCTTCCTGTTTTGGAGCGTCTGTATCCGCAACCGTTACAATCTGCCTTTTCCTGTAATTCTCCAGCTGTAAAATCCATGCCTACACCGTCCTTTGTGTCACGTCTACCCGGTAGGGTATGCATCTACGCTTAACTCATTGTATATAGTTGATCTGTGGAATCCGATTGTATCAGCAATCACAACTACCCTTGCTCCCTGTTCTGCCTTTTTTCAATTTTCTTGCGGTCCTCATAGTTCAACCGTCTATTGCCTTTTCTCATGTTCTTTACCTATCATACCGTTCAAAAATAAAAAGGGAATGTGCCAAAAGTCCGCAAACTTTTGACACATTCCCTTACAAAATTGTATAAAAAAAGAAATGCGATAAAATTTTAATAACTCTTGTCGTATTTCATATTACAATGTAGCAATTTAAAAATTATTCTCATATAGAGCGGGTGATGGGAATCGAACCCACGTATCCAGCTTGGAAGGCTGGTGTTCTACCATTGAACTACACCCGCACAATGCCCAGAGCCGGAATCGAACCAGCGACACGAGGATTTTCAGTCCTCTGCTCTACCGACTGAGCTATCTGGGCATTTAACGAATTTTAGTATACACTACCGACATATGGTTGTCAATATATTTTTTAAATTTCCAGTAGTACAAAAAAAGATAGGTGACTGTTTGTATCTCTGCAAAAAGAGTGAACGTCATGTACTAAAATGTTTGTTTTTAATTTTTTGTGTGTAAAATAGTTGTTGTTTACGTCAACAATATCTAAATTTTTGCGAAAAACAAATAAGCGTGAAAAGTAATAAAAGATACGCTGGAAAATTCAAATAATCCATGCTATAATAGCAAAAATAACAAATTAATATGATGCAGCACCGAGATAATTGCGGGCTACAATGCTGTTTTACGGTGAGAGTAAAAGCACTTGCATTGTAACTGAGGATTGAGATATGTACAACCTGTTTGAACCGGGAGATCTGTTAAATTCTCCCTATGAGGCACTCCTTTTTGATACGGAAAAACATTGTTTTCCAGTGCGCTCACACTGGCATCATTATATGGAGATTATTCTGATGTTGGAAGGAACTGCAGTCGTTGAAAGCGATGAGAAAAAGTATCTTTTACATCCGGGTGATATGGCTGCCCTGCCGCCTAAAAGCATCCATGCAATTTGTCATGAAGCGGGAAGGGAAGAACATTTAATTTACTATGTAATTAAATTTGATTTAAATCGTTTTCGGGAAAATATTGGGTATGTGCCGCAGCTTAAAAGTGCAGTGTTGCAGGCGATGGAAGATCCAGAAGTCTCTTTCTTTTTTTCCGCAAAAGAGCTTGTAGGATTTCCGGTTATGGAGTTTATTAGTGGTTGTGTGAAAGAAGCACAATCCATGCATTATGGTTATTATATGATTATGTATTCTTACCTCAACTGCATCCTTGTCAATATGCTCCGTATCTGGCGCAGGCGTGGATTTACGCCCTCATATAAGGTTTCGGCTCCTTCCGGCAGCTCTATAGAGACAATTACAGAATATATTGACGCACATTCCGATCAGCCGCTAAAGGTAGAACAGCTTGCTATTCGTTGTAATATGAGCTACTCCTTTTTTGCCAAACAATTCCGTCAAATTTATGGTCGTTCTTGTAAGGAATACATTGAATATATTCGTGTTATCAAGACAGAGGATATGTTGCTTTATACAGATTATGACATGACGTATATCAGTCAGGCCGCGGGGTTTGCTGACTGTAGTCATATGATTAAGACTTTTCGGAAATACAAGAATATTACGCCAAAGCAGTTTCGGATACAAAATACAAAAAATTACCGCAGACCACAGCATATTGATAAAGTAATTTAGTTGTTTCTTTCTTATTTGAGTTCACAAGTCTATATAAAGACTTCTGCGGGCAATGAGCCAAGCGACTGCGAAGCAGATAGGAGAATGCCGCAAGGGTCTAATCCCCCGCAGCAAAGCTGCGGGGGGTGTTGACTATGATATCTTGGGAAAGAGTTCTTTCACAGTGGGATAAATTTGAGCAAATTTGTGGTAGCGTTCTTCATAGCGCCCGGCAAGTTCTTGGTCAGGTTCCACGCTGTCAACCACTTTGACAAGTTTTGCGGCGGCATCCTCCACAGAAGCGTATTCACCACATCCAACTGCTGCGAGGATTGCACCGCCATAGCCGGGACCTTCTTCGCTTTCAATAAGGTCAAGGCGAATATTTAACACATTTGCAAAAATCTTTTTCCAAAGTGGACTCTTGGCACCGCCACCGCAGATTTTGGAAGCCTCAATGTGAATGCCAAGACTTTTCGCCACCTCAAAAGAGTCACGAATAGCAAATGCTACACCTTCAAGCACTGCCTGATACAAGTCTGCGCGCGTGGTATCCATTGTCATGCCAATAAAAGTGCCGCGGGCATTAGCATCATTGTGTGGGGAGCGCTCTCCCATTAGATAAGGCAGAAAATAAACATGATTGTTTCCAAGTTTGTCGTCTGTAATGGCAGCCTGTTCCTCTGCAAATTTAGTGGTCTGTAAAATATCTTCCATCCACCATTTATTGCAGGAAGCGGCGCTGAGCATACAGCCCATCAAATGATATTTTCCATCTGCATGTGCAAAGGAATGAAGGGCATTGTTTCGATCAACGCCAAAATTTTTGCTGGAGATAAAAATTGTTCCGCTTGTGCCAAGTGAAATATTACACATGCCATCTCCCACTGTGCCCGTTCCAACTGCTGCTGCCGCATTGTCTCCGGCGCCTGCTGCCACTTTCACTTGTTCAGAAAGCTCTAATTCCGCCGCAACCTCTGGCTTTAAGGTGCCTACAATTTCATAGCTCTCATAGATTTTTGCAAGCTGGGAGGCATGTACGCCACAGATGCCCATCATTTCTTGTGACCAGCACTTGTGTTCAACATCAAACAGTAACATACCGGACGCATCAGAGACATCTGTGCAGAAGCTTCCTGTAAGTTTGTAGGCTATGTAATCTTTAGGAAGCATAATTTTGTTAATTCTGGCAAAATTTTCAGGTTCTTTGTTTTTTACCCAAAGGATTTTGGGGGCAGTAAAACCTGTAAAGGCAATATTTGCCGTATATTTTGACAAATTTTCTTTTCCAATTTCTTGATTTAGATAATCTGTCTCCTCCTGTGTTCTGCCGTCATTCCATAGAATTGCCGGACGAATCACATTGTCATCTGCGTCCAAAATAACAAGACCATGCATCTGCCCTCCAAAACTGATGCCTGCAACCTGTGATTTATCACAGTCCTTTGTCAGTTCTTTTAGCCCTTCTTTTACTGCACTCCACCAATCCTCTGGCTTCTGTTCACTCCACCCCGGATTTGGGAAATACAAAGGGTATTCCTTTGATACAATATTTGTAATTTGTCCAGTCCCTTCCATCAATAGAAGCTTTACTGCCGAGGTTCCAAGGTCAATACCAACATAATACATAATAATCGCCGCCTTTCTTTTGCGTATACAATTGTTTCTAGCGTGCCCGAGCACACTAAAGGTTATGAGTTAAGTATATCGTTTTTTTTGCCATTTTACAAGTAACAAAACAAGATATATTTTTAAAAGATTAATTTTTTATGAGGTTACATTTTTCTAACAAATAGTGTACAATCTAATATAGAAATATGCAACTGATATTGTGAAGGGAATGTTCATGAAAAGAATAAGACAGTTTTTATATAGATTGGCAATAAACACAATGCTTGTTGTGACGCTTTTTTCTAGTGTTGCGTTTACAGATAGTATACTTCCGGGGTCTGTAGTGTCATATGCGGAAGTGGATTATATGGAGGAGATGGAACAGCGCAAGTCGCTTCCCATTCAGTCAAACACAATTGAAAACTGGCCTAAGGGACCAGCTATCGGTGCACAGTCTGCTATCTTGATGGAGATGAATACACATACAATTCTCTATGCTAAAAATATCCATGAGAAGGGATATCCAGCCAGTACAACCAAAATTTTGACATGTCTTATTGCTATGCAAAACTGCACAATGGATGAGACAGTTACTTTTTCTCATGATGCTATCTATGATGTTCCACTTGATGGGTCTCGGCTTGGCGGCGTGGACACAGGTGATACTATCACTATGGAGCAGGCACTTTACTGCGTGCTTGTCCAGTCAGCAAATGAAGTTGCGAGCGCTGTTGGAGAACATGTCGCAGAGAAACTTGGAAAAGAAAAAAGTGTGCAGGCATTCAGCAAAATCATGAATGAAAAGGTGAAAGCGCTCGGTGGTGTGGACAGCAATTTTGTAAATTGCAATGGGCTTTTTGATGAGAATCATTATACGAGTGCCTATGACCTTGCGCTGATTGGATGTGAGTTTTTTTCAAATGACTTGCTGTGCAAGATGTCTTCCACACCAAGTTATCATTTTCAGTTAAAGCCAGAAGATGAGGAAGATGTGTGGATTTCCTCTAAGAATCAACTTTATAAGGGAAAACCGTATGCGTATCAGTATCTGCTAGGAAGTAAGACTGGATTTGTATCACAGTCGCGCCAGACTTTGGTATCTGCTGCAGAAAAGAATGGCATGAAGCTTGTATGTGTCATCTTTACGGAGGAAACTCCGTATCAATTTGAGGATACAGTGACGCTTTTCCAGTATGGATTTGAGAATTTTAAGCGGGTATCTATTCGGGATAATGAGACGAAATATAATATTGATACTATGGATTTCTTTGACACAGAAGAAGATCTTTTTGGGGACTCTACACCATTAATTTCGATAGAGAATGACGCATATATCATACTTCCAAACACTGCGGAGTTTTCAGAGGCAGTACCCACACTGACCTATACAGAACAATCACCAGATTCAAATGTCATCGCGTCGATTCATTACACTTATTCGGATATTCCTGTCGGCGACTGTAATCTAGTATTTTATAAATCTAGTGTTCCTACCTTTCATTTTAGTTCCGACAGCCCAGTCCATGAACCTGTACTGGAACCGGAAACTTTGGAAGGAGAGATGCTAGAATCTGTAAAAGCGTCTGATAAACCGCGAGAGACAACAAATATTATTTATATTGATGTCAAAAAAGTTATCTTTGGAATTATTATTATAGCTGGATTAATTCTATTGATATTGTTTGTTATATCAATTTTAAAAAGTTATAGCTTTTCCCCGCGGGGACAAAGCAGCAGACGACTGCGCAGCCGCAGGCGGGAGGCGCGCGCAGCAAGGCGAGAAGCACGGAGAAATGCACGCTGGTACAGGCGTGTCAACAAAAAAGGAAGGCGTTAAAGTAGGTCTTCCTTTTTGCTGTGCCGTCGTTCTTTTCTGTTGCTGCGTACCTGATTTTTCTTGTCAAGAATATCTTGCACGATTTCAGGTCCTGCCTGTTTCATGGTTTTTACCACATAAATCTGATTGTTCTCTGACTTGCGCAGGCGAATTTTTTCTTTAATCGTGCCGTGGCGGGCACAACTGACAATCGTGTAGTAATGTTTTCCATTGTTGGTGAACCAAGGAATTTTTTTCTTGGTCTTTGCGCCGCAGAGAAAGCACTTGGTTGAGAGCACTTTCCGGTCTGCCATAGCAGTAGGTTTGTCTGGAAATTCTCTTGAGATATACTTTGCGTAGTCCTCAAAACAAATCCAGATCTCTTCCGATTTGCTTTGGGGCAGACGATATGTGTCAAAGGAATAGTTGTCAAAGACCTTTTGGTTTTTGATTTCCCGCATAATTTTTGCTGTGTAATAGGCGTCTGTATCCGCCCTGTGAAATGCAACGTCTTTATCCATTCCAAGAAAGTCAACAGCATATTGCAATGTGCGCCTTGATTTTTTATCTTCAAATGCAATGCTAAAAAGCTTCTGAACATCATAGTACTTTAACGGTTTATAGGATATGGGTGCCATGTGGTAATAATCCATATTTCTCTGTAATTCTGGGAGGTCAAGATTTCCCCATGTACAAAAAATACAATTGCTGCCGCACCATTGAATAAAATCCGCAGCGACTTCTGGAAAAGAGCGGCAGTTTGCAAGTTGTTTCATATTTAGATGAATGAGTTCTCCTGTCACCTGATTCATAGTGTGGAATACCTGAGGGCGAATTAACTCATGAAACGTTGCAATCTGCTCCCGCCTTTCATTTAATTTTACTGCGCCAATTTCAATAATTTCAAAAAGCAGGCTGTTTTCCTGTCTTGTTTGTATATCCGCAGCCTGATTCCACTCCAAATCAAATACAATATAGTTCACTTGTTTTTGCTCCCTGTTTTGAATCTTTTGCTAACAGTTCAGACAAGCTGACCTGTTCCATCTTTTGAGACAATTGTATGCAATTTCTATTGGTCTGTCAACTGTTCTACTTCTTGCATTTTTTGGGGAATACGAATCCTTTGCGGACATGCGTCTATGCAAGGCATCTCAATGCACTCTCGGCAATGCTTTGCACTTTCCGTAATTCCAATTGCCAGTTTTTTTAATGCCCAGTGGTCTTTTCCCAAATAAAAATAGTGATATTGGCGAAAAAGTGTATGAATTTCTGTTCCATAAGGGCAAACGCACCGCTGACATCTGTCACAGGGAATTGGCGTGTATTCTTTTTCTAGCACGGACAATACTTCTGCAAAAGAAGGACTACGAAAATTTTGTGAATCAATGGTTCTGCCCATAGCAGCGTCAATTTGTTCTCTTGTGCCAAGTCCAATCAGTGCGCTAGAAATGGGATAGGTCAACACAAAGTCAATCAGTGTCTGCACAGAAAATTTTGCTGGAAGCAGTCCAGCCGCATATACTTTGTTGACAAGAAAGCCTTTTTTCTGAAAAAGCGGTTCTTGGCGAAGACGGTCTAACATACCGCGCTCCAACAAATTTCCACTTCCCTGTAGAACATCCACACGGTCATCTTGCGCGCCTCGCAACAGAATGTCATAGTAGTGTGTTGCAATTCCTGCAAAGCGGATTTTTCCCTCCGCTTTTAATTCTGCAAGTGCGTCAAGCGCTCCGCCTTTTCCAAACACTTCATTCTCATGGTCTGCATCTACTTGATGAACAAAATATAAATCTGGGATTGTACCAAGATTCTTGCAGGAAGTTTCCACTGCCTGATACATTTCACCGCCGCTAAAAAAGCGTGCTTTGTCTGAGATAACAATGTGTTCTCTGCCAATCGCGGCAGCAAATTTACCAAGCTTGAGCTCTGCGTCTCCATATTCTGGCACAATTGCGGTATCATACAGATTGCAGCCCAATTGATATGCATATTCCATCACTGCAAGGGCTTTTTTTTCACTCAAATTAAAGTAATTTGGCAAAACAGGAATATTTCCCTGCAAAATTGGAATTGTGCCAAAGCCAATCTCTGATACAGAAAGTCCTGTGTTGCCTAACATTCGATAATTCATTTCATTTCTCCTATTTTTGGAGATAGGGTTTAGCAGTTGCGAAAAGCATCTTGCGCGACCTCTATTCCTTCTGGCATCTGAATAATAAGGGACTTTCCGCAAAAGGCAAACGCTTCTTTGCCAATCTTTTTTAGCGTAGAGGGAAGCTGTATATTCTGCAAGCTATGACAGCGATAAAATGCGCGCTCTGGAATTTCTTCCACGCCCTCTGGAATGTGTATTTCTGTGAGGGAAGTACAGTTTTCAAAGGCTCTTGCGCCAATTTGTCTTAGAGCATTTGAAAATTCTACAAAGCGCAGCATTCCACATCCAGAGAATGCATGTGCCTCAATACAGGCTACGCTAGATGCCTGTCGCACTTCGCGCAGCCACTTACAGCCTGCAAAAGCCCGTTTTCCAATCTTTTTCACTGTTTTAGAAAAGGTGACTTCTGTCAATAAATTTGCGTCTTGAAATGTATCCTCTCCAATTTCTGTTATGCCGTTTGCGAGCTGCAAACAAGAAATATTTCCTGTGCATTCTATTAAAACATTTTCCTTGTTTGTCTTAAAACAATTAAGACTGTCAAGCACAGCCTGTTTTGCAAGAGGCGGTAACTCTTTTTCACGGTCGGCTAAACCAGTAAAAGCAACAACAGTTTTATCTGGCAGAATCATTTGTTGTAGATAAATACAGTTGCGAAAGGCATATTCTTCAACCCGCACCCGTTCTGACAAAAATTGAATGCTTTTTATTTCCAGACCATTTGCAAAAGCCCAGCCACACACTAGGCGAATTTCTGGCGGGATAATCACATCTCCAACACAGCAAGAGCCATCTAACAACATATCACGCACTGTCACCAAAGGAGATACTTTGCGCTGTTCTATAATCCAAGTTGTGCCGTGAAAGGCTCTTGCGCCAATGTATTCCACGCTCTCTGGAATGTCTACCTCACAAAGCTGCATTGCATCTCGAAACACTTCCGCTTCAATTCGCTTTATTCCTGCTGGAATGCATACCAGCGTCGCGCTGCCGCGATATTTGGTCAAAGTTTCTTCATTTTCCACGGAAAAACAGCTTAAAGCACTGTAATACAATAACTTTACAGGTTCTGGAATTTCGTCGGACAAAAGATCTGCGTAACCGTGAAATACCCAATTTTTTGCCTGATAGATTACTTCATGAAGTGAAGTACAACCGGATAATGCATACTCTTTTAAAGAAATGAATCCAAGCGGTCCAGACAGACAAACTTTTGTTAGTCGGCTGCAATCTTCCAGCGCATGTGCGTCGAGGCAGATGTTATCTTGAAATGTTACAGACAGTAAACTTTCGCAATTTGCAAAGGCACAGCTACCCACATAGGATAAAGATGCAAAATTATATTCTTTTAATTTGATACAATTACTAAAACAAAAGGATTGGATTTCCTCTGCGTTTTCACACAAACAAGTTTCCAAGTTGATACAACCTGTAAAAAGTCGTTTTTCAAGGCGTTTTATCAAAGGAAGATGTGCCCTAATCAGTGCAGCGCATCCAGCAAAAGCTGCTTCTCCAATCTGATAGGCAGCACATTGTATTTCCTTGAGCGCGCAACACTTTTCAAAGGCGTGTGCTTCAATTGTATGTAAGTGTTCTGGAAGATGTGGTTGCAAACTGCTGCATCCAAAAAATGCTCCCTCTCCAATCCACTGAAGACTTTCTGGAAAGAGAACGTTGTTCACAGCGCGATTTCCAGAAAACGCGTAGGGTGAGATTCCTTTGATTCCATCTGGAATTACAAGATCACCAACACAGTCTGCGCCAGAAACAATCAAGTTTCCTACAACAAAAAGCCCATTTTCCAAATGCGCGGCCAACATTGTGTTTGCAAAAGCACATTCCCCTGCCCACAGCGCAGGATTTACCACAGTATTTTGCAGCGCAACACATCCGTAGAGCGCTTCTTTTTCGATAGTTACTGTCTGTGCAAGCTGGATTTGTTGCAGGTTTCCACACTGATAAAAGGCGCGCTCGCCAATAAACTGCCATTCTGGAAAGTGGCATTTGTCCAAGGAATCTGCCACAAAAACTTCTTCTAAAGCACTGCATCCAGAAAAGACTTCTGGTTCTAAATGTGTGATTTTAGAAGGCAAAACAACTCTTTGTAGTGCCGTACAACCTTTAAATGCCGCAGCGCCAATGGACTGCACTTGCTCAGAAAGATAGATTGCTGTAATTTTTGTGTTGCCATAAAAAGCACCGCCCGCGATCATTGTCACTGTATCTGGAATATATACTTCGCCTTCAAGATGTTGTCCATTCCAAAGAATTGTATTCTCTGTTTCTGTTATATGCTGCTTCCACTGTTCCAAAAAGCGACTGCCCTCAACGGCATGTCTTCCTACAGAGTTAAGCGTTTTTGGCAAAATAAGTCGCGTTAGTGCAGTACAGCCATATGCAAATTTATCTGGAATATGACAAACCCCTTCTTCAAGAATCAATGTCTTTAATCGTGTGCAGTCTCCAAAAATATCAATGCCATAGTGATGTCCTGTTTTATATCCGCCCGCAATCTGTACCTTTTGCAAGTTACTTTTTGCAAATGCCAGATTTTCTATAAATTCTGTTGCGGCAGGAATCCGAATTTCGCGCAGCCCACAGCGATAAAATGCCATTTTTTCAATGCGGGTAAGACTTTCTGGCAATGTTATTTTTTTCAGGCTTTGGCAACCATAAAAAGCGCGCTCTCCAATCTGTGTGAGTCCTTCTGGCAAGCAGACTTCTTGTAATGCTTTACAGTGCCGAAAAATTCGGTCTGGCAAGGTATGAATTTGATCTGGAATCTCAATGCGCAGCAGTTTTACACAGTCTGTAAACGCGCCTGTATCAATGCTGTGAAGTCCTTTTGGCAGTGTGATTGTCTGCAGCAACAGACACCCCCGAAACGCTTCTGCACCAATTTCGCGCAGGCTTTCTGGAAGAATCACCTTATCAATTGTCTCAATGCCTGCAAAGGCTTCCTCTGCAATTCTTGTGATTCCTTCTGGAATAATCACTCTGGATTCTGCACCCAAATATTGTAGCAGAATTGTTCCGCTAATTCTAAAATTTCCCAGAACTTGCCGGTGAATTACACGCACAGACTCTGGAATTTCAGAAAGAGGAACAAGTACTGGTTGTGTTGTACCGGGCTTTATTCTGTCAATATCGGACAGTCCGCGGAACACGTACACAGAACCATCACTGGTCTGAACAGAGCGCAGCGCTGTGCAGTTGCGAAAGGCATCTTTTTCAATTAAGACAGTATCATTCTGTAAAATTACTTGCGTTAGACCAATACAGTTGCGGAAAGCACGGCTTTCTATTAGATGTAACGATTGCGGTAATTTTATATCTACAATTCCGCGCAAATCATAAAAACTGCTTTTGGCAAGAATTTCAATTCCTTCTGGCACTTCTACATGTTTAATATTAATCCGAAACCGAATTAATGTTCGATATTCAAGCTCCATCATACGCAGAACAATATCTTGCACCACCAATTTCATAAGAGGTGGCAGAAAAAAAGTTTCTGATGCTGCCTCCACCACATTTGGCAAAAAATAGTGCTCCCCGTCTGCAAAAGCGATTTCTTTGACCCGTGCGCAGCCGGTAAAAATATCACAGATGCAATCTGTTTCTATTGCGCGAGAGATTACAAGCTTTTCAAGAGACATGCCATTTGCAAGCGCCGCCATTCCAAATCGTCTAACGCCCGGTACTTGTGCTTCTTGTAGACTGTCGCAATATAAAAAAGCACACTCTCCTAGCTCCTGTACAGAGAGTGGTAAGAGGATTCGTTTTAGTGCATGGCAGCGATGAAATGCATATCGCCCAATTGCGGTTACGCCTTCTGGAATCACAACTTCTTCTAGTCTGCGACATCCCTTAAAAGCATCGGGCGAGATGTACTTTAATCCTTGTGGCAAAAGGACTTTCTTTAAAGATACACAGCCTTTTAAGGCACCCTCTCCAATGGTATGGATTCCTTCTGGAATTTCTATCATTTCATCTCGTCCTGTATAGCGTTTTAATATTCCATTTTCAATCTGATAATATTCTGTCATTGCTTCCTCATTGTGGATGGTCTGCGAAGATAAGTGTAATTATTTTATGCAGCTCTTCCAGACTTCCACTTCTATATAAACTTTCCTTATACCGTTTTGTCCCTTTTCGCTTCTTCATCATATAAGAAGCAATTTTTTTCATATAACTTAATGTAAATGTTTCATCGTAGTATTGTTCAGTCAATTCTAGCTGCTCTAACAAAATCTGTAAGGGTGTTTTTTGACAAGGCGTTCCTGTCAGTTCACAAAAAATAAATGGATGTTCCAAGCCATATCGCGCTATCATAATACCATCTGCGCCAGTGCTTGCAAGCATTTTTGCAGCGTCTTCCACAGAAAAAATACCACCGTTTGCAATCACTGGAATAGAGACAGCCGCTTTTGCCTGCTCGATTTCTTTTTGGTGCGGTGCTCCGTCATACATCATGCTTCGCGTTCGCCCGTGAATTGTAATCATATCTGCGCCAGCGTCTTCACACACGCGGGCAAACTCCGCGGCAAACAGTTCATCTTCGCGGATTCCTACACGACATTTTATCGTGACAATTTTACCACTTTTCTTACACCCTCGAATAATTGCCGCGGCGCGTTTGGGGTCTTGCATCAGTGCACTTCCCTCGCCGCTTTTAAACACATTGGGCACAGGGCATCCCATATTAATATCAATAATATCGAAGTCTTCCAAGAGAGAGCTTTTTGCCATTTGCTCCATCACAGCCGGATTTCCGCCAAGAAGCTGCACGGCTTTTATCGGCTCATTTTTTGTTGTCATCAAAAGACGGTTTGTCGCTCTGTCTTGGTATTTTAGCGCATTGGCACTGCACATTTCTGTAAAACATAATCCTGCGCCAAGCTCATATGCCAACATTCGGAATGGATAACAAGTATATCCCGCCAGAGGTGCCATTAATACATTGGACGGCAAAAGTAGACCCCCTACGCGGAGTGGTCTGATATCACCAACCGGTATTGTGCTCATATCGAAGTTCCTCCATTGTACCACAACAATATCATGT
This sequence comes from Lachnospiraceae bacterium, assembly GCA_014239155.1. Lineage (GTDB taxonomy): Bacteria > Bacillota > Clostridia > Lachnospirales > Lachnospiraceae > COE1. Next base: position 40,924 of record JAAZZQ010000076.1, read on the forward strand.
TTTTAAGCAATTCTTTAGTTTCTTAATTTCTGTAAGTTTGTTGATTGTGTTTATTGTAGCAAAACCAACAATTATAGTCAACTGTTGGTATGTGCCAAACACTGAATGCGGAATTGTAACTATTTGTTTGTAATAGTTCAACCTATGGCTTTATGTTATATGCATCAAGCCATGCATAACCATTTTGTGGTGGCTTGATGCATCTGCGCTACTATGTTTTCTTGCAGACTTTGCAGCATAGCGTAAAGTTTTAGTGCCTCATTCGGCTAGAAATTAGATTTGCAAACTACCAGTTTGGCACCATTGCATCGTTGAGATTTCTAGACAATGCCACCGCATTGCCGTTAAAAAATCGCCTAGTAATGGCACGAACCATGCAGCCCACAAGTCTAACTTCTGACTGGATGGAGCACTAGGCTAAGTTGTAACGATTTGCTTTCTCTAATTTGAAAAAAATGTAGGAAAAGAGAGCATTCTATGTTATGATAATAATAATTTACGAATTAGAGATATATAATGACAAAATTTTGTTGACACTCAAGATAAAAAATATTTATACAGAGTGTTTGGCAACTTGGAGGGTTAATATGAAATTAACATTTGGCAGTAGCAAAAAAGGTGATATTGCGGAAGCCCTAAGAAATATTTCGTGTCCTGCAGCGCTGTTTTTTTCTGTTGCGGACGAGAGCTTGCTCGAGCGTACTGCAATAGAAGTGGAAAAGATTTTTCCTAGTATACCATCTATTGGGGGAGTCGGTCAGGCATATTTGGACAAACAGTTTTTTGATGCGGGCGTCACTGTGATTGCAATGAAAGATGATATAAAGGTGGTAGCAGACGTTCTTGAACAGGCTTCTGTCATGCCTATGAAATATATTCGACGTCTGGAAAATGCTGTAAAAGCAGTGGGTGGCGAGCGAGGAAAAACAGCGTGCTTTGATATTTGCTCAGCGGGTGCGGATGTGCGCGCTGTCACAACACTGTCAAATTATCTGTGTCGCGCGGGATATGACCTTGCGGGCGGTACAAGCAATTCGTCAGTGGTTGCGTGCAATGGAAAGATTTATCAGGATGCATGTGCTTTTTTCCTCTTTAAAAATCTACGAGGAAAAATCAAATCTTACAAGGAAAATATCTATGTCCATCCTCAGGAAAATGCAAAGCAGTTTATGGTGACGGATGCAGATCCAAAAGCATATAAAATTCGCACTTTAGAGAATATTTCAGCAGAGAAAGTGTATACGTCTGAATTGGGAATTCGCAGAGATAAGATTACAACACAGACGTTTAAAAATCCGTTTGGGCATGTCTGCAATTCCGATACATACATTGTTTCTATAAAGGGAGTGGAGCCAGACGGCAGTATCACAACATTTCGGCCAGCAAACAAAATGGATTTTTTAACCATATTAAATACAGGGGATTACAAGTCTGTTGTGCAGGATACCATTGCGCGGATTCGGCAGGATTTGGGGAATGCATCGGCAGTGCTTTCTGTCAACTGCCTATTTCGCTATATTATGTTCAATGATGACCACTATTGGGACAACTATCTTGCGGATATGTGCCGCAGCTTTTCGCATGCTGGCATGGTGGGAGTTGGTGAGCACTACAATACACAATTTGTGAATCAGACAATGTGTTGTCTGGCATTTGAGTAGGAGGGAATGCACATTGAGATTATTTAAAAGTAAAAAAGCGATAGGAATGGCAGCCAGTGTACAGGACGAATGGGCAGGATTTGACAAATATCCGTTGGATTACGCGCTAAAAAGTGCTTGTCAAGTAGTGGATGAATTGGCGAGTGATGTATTTCAGACAACACAGAAAATGCGCTATGCAAGAGAGCAGCTTGCAGGATTGCAAAAGGATATTATAGGACTGCGCGATGACATTAATGACATGGATGATGGGTTTCAGGAAATCACAACTGCAGCGAATCGTTTTAATGATGTGGAGACAGAAGTTAATCAGTCCGTGGCAAATGCACAATGTCAGATGGAACGTCTGCGTCAGGATGCTAGTTCTGTGAAGGAAAACTTTCGGAATATGTCAGACACGTTTGGTCTGTTACAGCAAGCACTCGATAAGATTAGAAATAGCCTGATTGGCATTAGTGAGGTTGCTGACCAGACAGACCTTCTCGCCTTAAATGCAAGCATTGAAGCAGCGCGTGCTGGAGAGCAGGGAAAAGGATTTGCAGTAGTTGCGGAGGAAGTTGGAAAGTTGGCAAAGATGAGTCAGGATATGGTTGATGGTATCCATGCATGTGTTGCGGAAGTGGAGCAGAAGAGCAAGGAGCTAAATCAATATATACAGGCATCAGATGAGGCAGTGCTTGGCAGCATTCAGAGTATGGAGGAAACTGGGAGGTATTTTGATGAGATAAAGGAGCGCGCCTCCGGTACAGCGATGGTCCGCACAGCGATTGACCATGCTGTAGAACAGAACCGTGCATATGTGAGGACGGTTCAGGATTCGCTTATGTCCACAGCAGGTATCTACAATGACATTATAGACAAAATGGACATTGATAACAGTAAAAAGGGGGTTTTGATGGAGGCATTTCAACATACAATAGAACAGGCTATTGCTATGGTGGGAGAACTGCCGCAGACGTAAGGGAGGAAGATGCTGGATAAAAATAAGCTAGGTATGGTTTTTCAGAATTTTCAAAAAGTGTGTACGGAGTATAAGATTACAAAGATAATTGTTGATTTAGAAAAAATTATGTACCTGCAGAAAATCTGTTAATTTGACTCGTTATGCTAGATAAAATTAAATTAAAGAGACTTCAACAAAATATGCTATCCTATTTGTAAGGAATACAAAATTGAAAGAAGGCATTATTATGTTGAAGTTCCAAATAATACCACTGTTATAGCAACTTTTGAAGACTTTATTTTAATCGTTTATGTTATCATTGATGACTTGTATCATCAGTTTGCTCCACCAGAAGTCATAAACAGGCGGCATGTGTTAGATGCTAAACGGTCCGACTCTGAAATCATTACTATCAGCATTTGTGGCGAGCTTGTAGGCATTGATTTGGAAAATGCATAGTTTTCCTTTTAAGATGAAACTACCACCATCTCTTCCCAAAATTTTGCAGCCAGAGCCGTTTTAACAGAACAAGATGTGCACTTCTGCAAACGACAGAACTACTGCGGCAAAAAATTATTTCTGTTTTTAATGTGCTTTTTAGTCAATATTTTGTGATAGACAGTTTCCCTCTTGCTGTCTGCAAATTTGGAAGAGCGCGGTATTGTCGTTCATTTTGGGGATATGGTGCAGATTACGGAAAATGTCCTTCTAAAAAAGAAACTTATTTTGGCTATAAAGCGCATGCCCTGATTACTTTGGAAGGATATATTACTGCCTTTGAAGTAACGCTAGCTTTCACCGATGACAGGGAAGGTTTGCGTGATATTGTTGAAGCACAATCAAACTTTGTAATTCTTGCGATAAAGGTTATGTCTAAAAAAGATTTTCACAAGAGATTTCAGAAAAAGAAATCTGTCTTATGGCTTTGAAGCGATCTAACAGCAAAATGGACTGGTCGAAACTAGTACGCCAATTCCTCAAAAAGTTAAAATTTAAGTCCAAAATATTATTTATCACTTTGGGATTAAACCTCGAAACCCAGAAAAATTAGTAAGCCCTATTAAGGTTCCTTAATTCAGAGAGCCTTGAACAATCAAATTATCAAAAAGTTGTAAACTAGTGTATTTGGTGATAGGATTTGGATGAAATTACTTTACAAGGTTCATAAAAAAGGATACAATGGGATATCATATTTGAGTAGGAAAAATTGTATGAGCTATAATAAGACATATAAATAATGGAAATATATGAGGTTTTTTATCAGGTGATTCTAATGCATATTTTAATGTAAATAATGGCAGATATCAGTCTAAAAATATTTTTGAGGTATTGATCACAGGGACTTTGTCTTTGGTGGATTTTTTACGATTATAGGCAACAGTCTATGTTCCAAGTGAGTGATAATAGATATTATATTGTGATAGTGGGATAGGGAAGATTCGTTAGGAGGCAATTTTATGTTTTCTGATCTTGAAAGAGAATCTTAATAACCGTAAAAGTGATATCCGAATAAGAAAAGGAAAAGATCAAATATGGATGGAAAAATAGTAAATGTATACAACAACAGTTTGCTTAGGGGATTGAGAAAGATAAGTTCTACATTGATAATGGTGTTATGTCAAGGAAAAGTACAATTTAAAGATGAGTTTTTTCTCGGGATAACACCAAGGATTTATTGATCATTTATGCTATATAAAAAAGAGTTGATTATATGTTCTTTTGCATTAATTTTTTAAGGTGTAAAGTGCTAGCAATTAAAAAAAAACTGTGGTACAATGTCTTTATAAGAATGGAAGGGTGATTGAAGGAATTGTTATGATACAGGTCAGGTATGCAATTGTGATTGTAACATATAATAGGGAGCAGTTATTACGAGAATGTATTAATAGAGCAGTAGACCAGACTGTGCGGGCAGCAAGCATTATTGTTGTAAATAATGCATCAACAGATGGAACAAATGCATATCTTCAAGAATTAAAGAAAGAAAGCGAAGTCTATGACATTGTAAATTTACAACAGAATATTGGCGGAGCAGGAGGTTTCGCGAAGGGGATTGAATGTGCCGTAAAGAAAAATATGGAATGTGTGTTATTGATAGATGATGATGCGATACTTGCCAATAACTATATGGAATTACTATTGTGTGCAAGACGGACTCAAACAACATATCAAGCATTTGCTGGATGTGTGAAAACAAATAATATAATTGATATATTTCATAGGAGAATGGTATCAAAGGTAGGAATACGATTCCGAAATTGCCCAGAACAAGAGTACCAGAAGTCATTTTTTTTGTGTGAAGTGGCTTCTTTTTGTGGAATGTTATTGGATAGTAGTCTTATTAAACAAATTGGTTTACCGCATTCAGAGTATTTTATCTGGCATGACGATGCCGAGTACTCGCTGCGGGTAAGAAAGTATAGTAAATTTGTAGTTGTTACAAATGCTATATTAGATCATAAGACGAAGCAGAATGTCACATTATATCCAAGACGGTATGATTGGAAGGATTATTATGCTGTTAGGAACCGGATATGGATGTTAAAAGAACATGGTACCATAGTGGATAGAATTGTGAATTGGATGGACTTATTTGTAAATGTGATATTTCGGAATTGGTGGTTTGGATTGGTAAGACGGGATGGTTATGACTGGAAAAACGAGAGGGATATAGTCAAAAAGGCAATGAGAGATGCTCGCTAATAAAATAATTCTTATAAAGATGGTTTTTTCTGAAGCTTGGGTATAATGGGAGAGTAAGCTGGTATTGATGAAAAAATACCAGCTTACTCATATAGCGAGACCGATGTTAAATTTGATTATGCAAGTACAACTATAGCATTTAACACTAAGTACAACAAACTAAAAGTTGGTATCAGTAGTGGTACAAATAAAGGAAGTGCCCTAGCAAAGTTTTTAGTTTACAAATAGAAACTAGATGGGGCGAATTGGTGGATGAGGCTGCATATTTAATGAAAATTCAAATGTTAAATGTAAACGGAAGTTATTATCACAAAATAAAAACATTAGAATAAATTCGTGGTAACAATTGGATACAGAAAAATGCGATTATTTTAATAAAATAATCGCATTTATATGAAAATTATGTTAGAATGCTTGGGAGCAGTCAATAATCTAGATGAAACAGGAAAGGAGTCAACGAATGTATATTATAAATAGTGCTATTATATTAGTACCTACATTATTTGCTTTATTTGTACATAATTACATTTGTCATGGGAAGATCACGTTTCTTAAGAAACTCTCCTTTTTCTTTATCTATGGTGTAATCGTAGGTGGATTAATGTATACTATAGCATGGACAAAAGGTATAAAGGGGATAGGCATTGTGTATATGACAGTATCACACAAAATAGAGTTTACACTATTTGGATGCGTTATGTCATTTTGTATAGCATTTGCAATATGCCTAGCAGTCGAAAAAGATATAACAAGTCAAAAATTAAAAATGTATTTGTTTCGTTTTCAAAGTGATATACGAAAATATTTTCATTATGCAGTATGTTCAGCAAAGGCCGAATTGCGTTCGGAAGTGGCAAATGCTTATTTGGACTGGTTATGGTGGCTGATTGAGCCATTTTGCATGATGCTGATATATACATTAATTTTTGGTGTGGTATTTAAGGCATCAGAACAGTTCTTTCCAGTGTTTATTTTTTCGGGACTGGCTATGTGGACATTTTTTTCAAGAGGGATAAATGTCAGTGTCAATATTGTAAGAGTTAATAAGGGCATTATTTCTAAAATATACTTGCCCAAATTTATATTGTATTTTGCGCGAATGTTGGTGAATGGTTTTAAAATGCTTGTATCGTTTGCAATTGTCGTAATTATGATGTTCATATTCCATGTCCCATTATCGGTGAATGTATTGTATATTATTCCGATTATGATTGTATTTTTCTTATTTACATTTGGATTAGGTACTATTTTGATGCACTTTGGTGTATATATCAATGACTTATCCTATATTGTGGGAATTGTGCTTAGTATGTTAATGTACTTTACAGGAACGTTTTATTCAGTAGGAAACCGGATTCCAGCGCCATTTGGGGAACTTTTGGAGCAGTTTAACCCTATTGCTTACTGTATTGCGTCTATGAGAAATGCAATATTGTATTGCAAAGCACCACAAATGGATTTGTTGATTATGTGGGCAATAGTATCAATCGTATTAGCGGCATTGGGAGTATATACGATTTATCGGAATGAAAACGCTTATGTGAAGGTGATTTAATGGAAGATAAAGAAATTGTAGTAGAAGCAAAAAATGTATGTATTCATTATAGAATTATGAAAAATATCACAGTTCGTCACAATCTATTTCAAAAACATGCACACCAAGAAGTGTTTGAGGCAGTAAAAGATGTGTCATTTACGGTAGAAAAAGGCGGGATACTCGGTATCATAGGAAGAAACGGCAGTGGGAAATCCACATTACTGCGCGCAATTGCAGGTGTATTTTCTCCTAATAGTGGTGCTATTGATTTAAAAGGACATACAGTTTCCTTAATGGCGCTGGGAGTCGGATTTAAGGATAATCTTACAGGACGGGACAATATTTCCTTGTCGGGGATGTTGTTAGGATTTAGCGAAAAACAGATACAAAACAAAATGGAAGAAATCATTGATTTTGCAGAGATTGGTGATTTTATTGACAGACCTGTAAGAACCTATTCCAGTGGCATGCATTCCAAACTGGCATTTGCAATAACGGCTATGCTGGAAACAGATATTATGCTGGTGGATGAGGTATTGAGCGTTGGAGATGAACGATTTAAAAAGAAAAGTTTGAACAAAATGCAAGAATTGATCAATGATAAAAATAGGACTGTGATTATTGTGTCACATAGTATTGATACTCTAAAGAATTTTTGTAATAGGGTTATGTGGATTCATGATGGTGAAATGAAGGAGATTGGGGAACCAAAAGAAGTATTGGACCATTATGTGAAGTTTATGAATTAGTGATAGGATTATTATATGGGTAATAGAAGACTATGCAAAGTATCGGTGATTGTGCCAGTATATCGTGTGGAACAGTATATAGATAGATGTATCAAAAGCTTGTTAAAACAGACACTAGCAGATATTGAAATCCTATGCATTTGTGAAAAAGAGGATAGTTCATATCGAAAATTACTTGATTATGAAAAAAAAGACAGCAGAGTAACAGTGATAGAAAAGAAAAACACAGGAGTATCGGCAGCTCGAAACGTGGGCATTCAAGCAGCAAGGGGAAGATATATCGCGTTTGTGGATGCGGATGACTGGATAGAACGATATGCATTGAAACAATTATATTTTACAGCAGAACGATACCAAGCACAGATAGTAGTATATGGGATATGGCCAACAGTAGAACCAAGTAGTGATAAGAGGGGGATTTTTGATTGTACACCAACACGAAATGTAATATATCAGGGCAATGGAATGAAGGCGTTGTTTTATGAACATGGGAGTAAGCCATATGTAATAAATAAGTTTTATCAAACCAAATTTTTGCATAATAACAACATATTGTTTGATGAGTCTATAGATATTGGTGAAGATCAGTTACTACAATTTCAGACATTTGCTAAGGCAGAGTGTATTTGTTTTGTCAAAGACAAGCTTTATCATTATGAAATTAGTAGAAAAGAGTCTGCAATGAATATGAGTCAGAAAAAGCGGATTCTGTCAGAAAAGAATTTTCAGCTATTACAAATTATAATGAAGCAAAAAAAAGAAAAGTATGCTGAAAAATATAATAAGGAATATTTAGCATGGATACTTCAAGATTATGGATGGATAGTAAATCAAAAAGCGTCATTTATTACAAAAAGTACAAATCAAAAGATAATTGAAATACAAAGTTATTTGCAGAATATGTCTGTTGATAAATACATTGGCGCATTACCAAAGGAGTACCAAGTGCTATGTGAACGTTTTTTGAATTACCAAGGTTCCCTCAATGCAGATAAATATATTAGATTGCCTTATAAAGAATATAATGTATACTTAGCTAAACAAACGATAGGGATATATCACAAGATACCTGCTTTGAAAAAGCATTTTTCTTTATTGTGGCGGATTTACGAAATTTTTGTATTTCATGAAATCCGGCATTGGATAATCACTATACCGATTCGAATGGTACAAAGATATAAGATACGCAAAGCAAGAAGAACTTATTCATGCTAATATTGCTAGCAAGAGGATTGTTATGAAAGATTTAAGACAATATAAAGTATCTGTTGTCACAGCAGTATACAATGTGGCAGAATATTTAGAAGAAATGATACAAAGTATTCTTAAGCAGACCATTGGAATGAAAAATATACAACTTATATTGATAGATGATGGTTCGCAGGATAGTTCGGGAGAAATTTGTGATAAATATGTTGCACAGTATCCAGAGAATATAAAAGTAATTCACAAGGGTAATGGAGGGGTTTCTTCAGCGAGAAATGAAGGGTTAAAATATGTTAAGGGGAAATATATTAACTTTACAGATGCAGATGATATGCTAGAAAAGAATGCATTGGAAGAAATGTATCAATATCTGGAAAAGAATAGGAATAAAATAGATATTGTTGCGATACCAATGAAATATTATGGCAGTAATGGGACACATCCCTTGAACTATAAATTTAAACAGACAAGAATTGTTGATTTGGAAAAACAGTATGATTATATACAACTATCATTAAGTGCTACATTAATAAAAAGTGAATGTTTTAAAAATCGGCATTTTGACATAAAATTATCTTACGCGGAAGATGCGCAGCTTGTAATAGATATATTGTTGGATAAGATGCGATATGGAATTGTATGTGAAACAAGTTATTTATATAGAAAGCGTGATACAGAAGATTCGGCGGTTGATTTGGGAAGAAGTAAATTTAATTACTACCTTCCGTATATTAAAAATTTTATACTACAATCTATTCTAAATTCAAATAACAAAAAAAAATGCATTCCGCAGTTTGTCCAATATACATGCATGTATGACTTACAATGGCGTTTCAACAATTGTCCAATTGTTGAAAAAGGTGTATTAAACAACAAAGAAGAACAGCAATATAAAAGGTTAATTATAAAAGCACTGCATTACATAAATAATAAGATAATTTGGCAACAAAGATATATTGATAACCGATGTAAATTGGAAATTTTGTCATTGAAAAACGGATATCATGATTCAAATATGAGATTATTTTGTGAATTTATAGAATTTACACCACGATATATTATTATAGAAGGAACGATAAAATCTGATATTGAAATAGCAGAATCAGAGATTGTATTAAAAGCTGTGGGATTAAATACATCCATTGTTGAATATGAGGCTGAATTGAAGAATCAAGAAATAGAAGGATATTTGGAAGATGAAAAAGTAGTAAACTTTCGATTCCATATAAAGCGTAGTGAATTACCTAATAAAATAAAATTTCAGTTTTTCCGTTATAGCCAAGAAGGTGAAATTGCAATCAAATATATTTGGTTTGGAAAATTTTTCCCATTAACCAATCAGTTAAAAAGTAGTTACCTATATGAAGATGGAATGCTATTGACATATTCCCAAAATATGTTGTGCTTATCAAGGGTAATTGATAAGAATATTATAAAAAAATATGAAAGAAGATTTCAAAGAGAAATGCTGTCCCAAAAGGATAGGAAAGTGTATCGTGGTTGGATTGCACGAAAGATATATATGATGTTAAAACCATTGAAACGAAAAGAGTTATGGCTAATTAGTGATAGGTTGACAAAAGCAGATGACAATGGCGAAGCGTTTTTTACGTATATGAATACAATTGAAAACAATTCCAATATCGATACGTATTTTGTGTTAGAGAAAAATTCAAAGGATTATAGGCGGTTAAGTAAAATTGGCAAAGTAGTGCCATATCATTCTACGAAACATAAAGTATTATCACTTTTATGTGATAAAAAAATATCATCACAAGCAGACGAGTATGTATATAATCGTTTCTTTGATTTATCATATTTGTTCGGGGACATACAACACCAACAGAAGTTTGTGTTTTTGCAGCATGGAATAACAAAAGATGATTCCAGCAAATGGCTAAAAAAAACAGATGCCAATATTAGTTTGTTTATAACAGCAACCAATATGGAATACCAGTCAATTTTTCAGTATCCATATGGCTATACGGAAAAACAGGTAAAATGCACAGGATTTCCACGTTATGATTATCTATATCAAAATAAAAAAGAAAAGAATATCATTACTTTTATGCCAACATGGCGGCTTTATCTAACATGTGATTTTAATGATCATACAGATTCGCGAACATTGGTCAAAGGATTTGAAAATAGTTCTTATTGTGAAATGTACCGTCAGGTGCTGTCAGACAATAAATTGTTTCAGGCAGCAAAAAAGTTTGGTTGTCAAATAAAACTGATGCTGCATCCGGCTATGCCAAGAGAATGTATACAATATTTTCATTGTAATAAGCAACTAGAAATATTGGACAAGAACACACGATATAGAGATTTATATGCAGATTCAAAATTGATTATTACCGATTATTCATCGGCTGTTTTTGACTTTGCATATCTAAAAAAACCGGTGATTTATTTTCAACAGGATGCAGAGGAGTTTTTTTCAGGTAATCATGTGTATTGTAAAGGATATTTTGATTATGAAAAAGATGGTTTTGGAGAAGTAGAGTATACAGCAGAAACATTAGTGAATCGTATTATTGAATATATGGAAAATAGATGTCAGTTAAAAGATGTTTATCGAAAACGGATTGAAAAAACATTTCCTTATTGTGACAAAGGAAACTGTAGGAGAGTGTATGAGGAAATTAGAAAGTTATGATGTTTTTAGGATCGGGAAGACAGAAATTGTATCACTTTAACTCGGAGATATAGAGTATGTGTGTGGTGTCATTTAATGTTCCAGAGGAATATTGTTAGAATTTCTTGAGAAAAAAGACGATTTTGCAAAATATGTGAAAAAGTTGACGGCTACAGATTTGTATAAGAATAGGAAGGTGTTATTATAGAAAGCACACTACGAGAGAATCAGCAGTTGATTTGGGTAGAACTAGATCAAGTTATTATATTCCAGTTATGGAAAGGTTTATATTATATTCTTTAAAGAATGCAAAAGCTAACAAAGGTTATATTCCTAAGTTTGTACAATACTCATGAATGTACGAATTGCAATGGCGTTTAGGTGTAAATATATCAGTAGAGGATGGGGTTTTAAGAAAAGATGAAATACTAAAATATAAAGAATTAATTATGAAGGCATTACAATCAATAGATAATAAAATAATTATTGAACAGAAAAACCTTTTAAGTAATTATAAAACAGCAATTTTATTGTTAAAGCAAGAAAATATAGGAAAAAAGAAAATAGTATTTTATCCAGATGATGTAAGAATTATAATAGGCGACTATTACAATTCGGCTGATACAAGTGCATATGAAAGTAAATATGAGCTGATTTCCATTTTGGCAAATGAAATAATAAGTGAAGGATATGTTAGATACTTTTCAGAGTTTGATAATATAGAGGTTATTTTAAGGTCACAAGAAGATAATACAATTATAGAATTTCGTGCAGAAATTTTTTGTATGAAAGAACATTATTCGTTTTGTATGGATGAAGTAATTACAAAGGCGAAAAGTTTTCGTTTTTATATAAATAGAGTTGAGTTATATGATGGAATTAGATTACAATTGAGTTGAGAAGATATAAAATATTGACTCTTTTATGTGACAAAATAATATCATCACAAGAAGATGAGATTATTTTTGATTGTTTCCAGACAAGTCATATTTGTATAAGGATATATTATATCGGCAAAGAAGGTGTTTTTTGTCAACAGATATTGTTCAAGGCGATATAAACGAATGGTATGGGTATATTAAAAAGCTATAGGATTTTGATATTCCCAAAAAGAAGTACCTTTTTATTTGGGTAAAATGAGGGAGAAGGAGAATATGGGAGTACACGATATAAAAGTTTCAATTATTCTACCAGTATACAATGTAGAAAAATATTTAGTTCAAACGCTAGAATCATTTAAAACACAAACTTTGGATGAATTTGAGGTAATAATGATTGATGATGGAAGTATAGATTCATCAGCCGAAATAATGGCAAAATATGCAGCAGAAGACGAGCGGTTTAAATGTTTTTTTCAAGAAAATAAAGGGGTGTCAGAAACAAGAAATCGAGGAATAAAACTTGCCAAAGGTGAGTATATAGCATTCTATGATTCTGATGATTGGATTCGACCAACGGTTTTGGAGAAAATGTTTGGTGTGGCTAAAATGCAAAAAGCTGATATTGTTGTTGGAAGAATGCGTGAGTTTAGTGTAGCTGGTGAAAGCATTTATAGACAAACCAAAACATTAGCAAAAAAGAAGGAAATATCAAAATTTGATTATGATTTAATTTGGAGTATTATGTTGGGTAATAAACTATTTAGAAAACAGTTTGTTATCGATAGTGAGGTTTGGTTTGAAAAAATCGCATATTCTGAAGATGGATTGTTTGTGATGCAGTGTGTTTCTAAGGCACAGAAAATAGTAGGATGCACTATTGTGGCATATGAATACAGAAAACGTTCCTTATGGGCGGGCAAGAGTGTTACACAACAAACTAACGAGAAATTATTTAATGATTTTATTTATGCCCATGAAAGTATAATCAAAGTAATGGATAAATGTTTTGATAATGAAATGGAGCAATATGCAGATAATGGTGCTTCGGAAGCATCAATAAATGAATTAAGAATATTAAAGATAAAGTATATGGCAGAACTGTATTATAAGCTTGAAACAAGCATAATAAATGCTTTCTACAGGCAACTATGGCAGACAGATGAGGATACAGAAAAGAGTATTATTGAGAAGTTTGAAGAGTATAAAGGTAAAGTATTTGATAACAAGTTGAATAATCTAATTAAGAATAATAAAGATTTGACAATAAAGGAAGGTTTATTGTCAAAAGAACAGATCACAGAGTTTCCTGCTGTTACGATTGCAGTAACAAATAATGTGTCAATAGAGTATATTAATAATGTCTTATATTCGGTTTATAATCAGACTTTTGTTTCGTTTGAGGTTTTGGTGCAAAAGGATTTAGAACAATATGTAGATGAGTCCTATAAGAATAAGCCTAATTTTAGATTTATTGATGCACATTCAATAGCAGAGTATAAGAATATAGTTTTGAAGTATGCAAGAAGTAATTTGATCAATATAATTGATGAGAACATATTACTTCGGGAAAATACATTAAAAAATATGTATTTTTCTTGTAGTGGTACGAATTGCGGATTTGTAACAGTACCAATACGAGAAGTGAATGATGAGTATGCATCATTTATGGAGTGTAATACTGTATTATACACTGGAAAGTATATAAATAAAAAACTTCCATTTAATATAAGTATGCTTGATAATATACTCGGAAATAAAATGTTAATAATTTCTCAATTAAACGAAAAGGGATTTTATTTTACAGATAATGTCGTTTCGGATATAAAATGGTTATATGACAATTTGGTATGCAGAAAAAGAGCAGACTTATGTGTGTTTTCATATTTTAATGAGAAGTTTTTGTTGGAACGTGTAGGGAAGACACTTCCGCGGATATCGTACAAATTTGTCAAAAAGTTTGAGCTGTTACGGAACAAAAATAATAGAAAAAGATATAAACAGATTGGAAAACTCAAAGCTTCGCAAATAGGCAGAAAGTTGAGGGATGTGATACAAACACATTGTATTATAAAAAACAGAGTATTGTTTTATACACAGAGAAGTAATAAGATCCTATTGGAAAACAGCAAAGTTGTTTATGATGCCTTGGATTGCAAGAAGGTGGTGTTTGCGAGAATGGGAAGACTTAAAAAACTGGAGCAGTGGAGGCTAAAGTATTATTTATTTACGAGTAAGGTCGTTGTAACGGACGATTATTGTGATTATCTTCAAAGAGTAGAATTAAAACCAGAACAGAAGCTTATTCAAATATGGCATGCGTGTGGGGCATTTAAAAAATTCGGACTGGATTATCTTTTTAATGACAGGCAGAAAGAAAAAGCTATACATAGGCAATATGATGTGGTTTGTGTAAGCTCTGAAAATATTCGCTCGGATTATGCAGGGGCGTTTGGAATTGGAATAGATAAAATACGAGCATTAGGTGTACCAAGGACAGATATGTTTTATGATAATAGTGTTATAGAGGAAACAAAAAAACGTTTTTTTGCAGAGCATCCTGAATATCAAAATAAGAAAATTGTGTTATATTGTCCGACTTTTAGGGAGAAAAATGGGAAGAAAATTGCAAATGATCCAAAGATTGACTGGGAGATATTTTCAGAAACATTACCACAGGGGGTGGTAATGCTTATTAAGAATCATCCTAGAGTGACAAAGGATTTGCTTGGTGGAAAGGAATACCCAAATATTTCGAATATATCTGAGAGTACAAATGCTCTCATATTAGTGACGGATATAATGATAACAGATTATTCATCAGTAATATTTGAATGTTGTATTATAAATAAACCAATCATATTTTATTGTCCTGATTATGATGAGTATGAAAGGGACTTTTATCTTGAATTCCCAGAAGATACATATGGAGATTTTACTGTCAATCAAGAAGAACTTTGTGAGTCTATTTTAAGAAATCTTAAGGAACCAAATTTTGAAAAGCTGGCAGAATTTAAAGAAAAATACATGGGAGCGTGTGATGGGCATTCTACGGAACGTATTGTAGATGTAATAAAAGAGTTTGTAAATGAAAGGTAGGTAAAGTAAAGTGATATATGCAGTAATATTAGCTGGCGGAAGTGGCGAAAGGATGGGAAATGTAGATAAACCTAAACAATATTTGTTGTTGAATGGGAAACCTATTATCATCCATACAATAGAAAAGTTCTATATTAACCCTCGATTTGAAAGAATCATTGTGCTTTGTCCTAAGAATTGGATTATACACACAAAAAATCTTATAATGAAATATTTACCTGATTATGACAGGGTTGATGTTATTGAGGGGGGAAGCACAAGAAATGAAACTATTATGAATGCAATCAATTATATAGAAGATATATATGTACTTGACGAAGATACAATAATAGTTACACATGATTCTGTAAGACCATTTGTAACTTATAGAATCATAGAAGAAAACATAGATAGTGCCATAAAATATGGGGCATGTGACACAGTTATTACGGCATCGGATACTATTGTTGAAAGTGCAGATGGTAATGTCATTAGTAGTATACCTGATCGAAAGAAGATGTATCAGGGTCAGACGCCACAATCCTTTAAGGCTATGAAACTGCGAAAAGCTTTTAATAGTTTGACATTCGAAGAAAAGGAAGTATTGACAGATGCAGCTAAAATACTTGTGACAAAAGGTGAATCGGTTCATTTAGTCAATGGGGAAGTATTTAATACAAAAATAACATATTCATATGATTTAGAGGTTGCTGAGGCTTTGATTAGGAGAGAAAATAATGCTGAACGTAGTATATAGATTAATTTCACCAAAGAGAATTGAGGCAAATTTTTCAGATATACAATTAGATAAATGTAGCATAATTGTTAGACCAACATATTTATCCATATGTCATGCAGATCAGAGATACTTTCAAGGTGAAAGAGAAGCAAGTGTTTTAATGCGAAAGCTTCCAATGGCGTTAATTCATGAAGCTATTGGCAGAGTTATTTTTGATCCAAAAGGAGAATTTCAGTCAGGTGACAGGGTTATAATGATACCTAATATTCCCTATGAGAAAGACGAAATAGTGGCTGAAAATTATTTGAGAAGTAGTAAGTTTAGAGCAAGTACTTGTGATGGATTTATGCAAGAATATGTCGAAATGGATGGGGAGCGATTAGTTAAAATTCCTTGTGAGATATCAGATGAAATGGGGGCATTTACGGAAATTGTTTCTGTTTGTATTCATACAATTATGAGATTTGAAAAATTTTCCCATAAAAGAAGAAAAACAATTGGTATATGGGGAGATGGAAACCTAGGATATATTGTTGCTGCGATATTTAGTGAGCTATACCCTAATTGTGAAGTATATATAATGGGTTTGCATGAAGAAAAATTAGCAACATTTACATTCGCAGCTCAGGTTTTTAATGTGAATAATATTCCGGAGAAATTAAAAATAGATCATGCGTTTGAGTGTGTTGGAGGAAGTGCTGTACAAAATGTTTTAGAGCAAATTATAGATCATATTAATCCTGAAGGTTCCATAGCATTAATGGGAGTATCAGAAAATGCAGTACCCATTAATACGAGAATGGTTTTAGAAAAGGGGTTGCGTGTGTTTGGAAGTAGCAGGAGTGGAAAGAAGGACTTTGAAAGGGTCATAGAGTTGTATAATGAATATCCAAAGTTGAAAGAGTACTTATTAAATTTAGTGAATAATGTAATAAAAGTGAGATCTATAAATGATATGTTGGGTGCATTTGAGTATGACATAAATTGTTCTTTTGGAAAGACAATTATGCAATGGGAGGTATAAAATAGGGATTTTGGATGCAATGTGGTTATTGTTAAAGTGAGAACTGCATATGTAAATGATTTTGTGATTAATCATTATTTTACAAGAATTCCATCATTGATAGAAGTTGGATTATTGAGTGCAAGGAAAGTGGCTGTCAAATGAACTTTTTTCACAATAGGGTTGTGAGGTATTAGCTTTTGAGGGAATAAAAGGCTTTTATAGGGGAAAGAATAGAAAATATATTTTTGTGCTACGATAAAGACAATTGTGAGATAGTATATGACTATAAATGAGAAAATACAAAATACTGTATAATGAAGTACATAAAATATAGACAATATAACAAAAATATAGAGAAGAGTTTTGGTTACAAACAGTAGAGTGGACGAGCTCTTTAACAACATGTTAACAGTCTACCCTTTGGCAGCACCTAAAATATATGTAAATGTGTATGTATGAGAACTGTTGAATAGTTAGCTTTGCAAGGAGCCGAGCGCGGAAAATCCGCACGCTTGGTTCTGTGAGGGGTGGGCGTGAATTGGATATACCACTTGAAGATGGATTCGGGGAAATGACTATTGAGCCAGATGAGCTAATTGATTCTCAGGAAAAGTTACTGAAAAATGATTGCCAGATACCAGAGCAATATAAAAAGAAAACGGAAGAATTTTTTACTTGTTATAATAATCATGCAGAAAGGACCTATAGGACATTAAGAGAATAGGTAAAGAAGAATAAAATATAGAATTTCGTAGGAGATAAGACATAACGATAAAATATTAATGCTAGGGAGGAATTTGAATGAGCGAAGATAAGGACACCTTGCCAATGTCAAAGCAGAAAGTGTGGATATGGTATTCTATTTTATTTGCTGGTGTAGGAATTTTAATTTTTTTGCCATTTGCTATGTATGGAAAAACGCTTCTTTGGAATTCAGATGGTTATTTACAATATTATCCTATCTTAGTTAAGGTAAAACAGATTATAACTGATTTAATACAAGGAAAAGGTATTTCCTTTTGGAGCTGGGATACAGGGCTTGGAGCAGATACGATTGGTAATTATGCATTAGTCTTATGTGATCCATTTTGTTGGTTGGCGGCATTTTTTCCAAATCAATACTTGGATATTGCATATTCTATTATAATTATACTGAAATTGTATTCGGCGGGATTGGTAATGTTTGGCTTTTTAAAATATCACAACAAAAAAGATTTCGTTGCATTACTTTCTGCTGTTGGATATGCATTTTGTACATGGGGATTGATTGTTTTTCGGCATGAGTTTTTTTTAAATCAGTTAATACTATTTCCATTAATTATATGGGGAGTCGATCGTGTGGACAATAAAAAATCTCCTACGCTTCTTATACTAAGTGTTATGATGTCTGTTATGACAAGCTTATATTTTTCATACATGTCAGCTCTAACCGTGTTTCTTTACATTATACTAAAGTATTTTATAGAAGAGAGACGTAAGACAATAAAAGATTTCACGATAAGAATGATAAAATTCATAGTATACGCATTCATAGGAGGAGGATTGGCAATGCCCATTTTGCTCCCTGCACTTTACTCGCTGCTTCAGGCAAGTACAGGAAGTGGAGTAGATATACGTTTGTTGCCTACATTTAAACAATTGGTACGATTTATTCCTGCATTTGTAGGGGTAATAGATAATAGTATTAGTTATGGATTTCAGAGTATGAATATGCTAGTTGTTTTGATGATTCCAGCAATAATAAAGACTTCCAAAAAATGTATTTCTAGATATATGTTTTTTGTCTGTGCTTTTATTGCAATATGTCCACCAATACAAAGTATACTAAATGGTTTTAGTTATTCCTCTGGCAGATGGAGTTATATATTTGCTTTTTTCTTTGTATATGCAGCAGCAGATATACAAGACTATGGAATAGATGATATTCCACATTATAAGAAAAGTGCAAAACTTTGGCTTGGAATTATATTTGGTTTAACCTTATTTGGTACGATTATTGTAAAAGCATTGTCTGTGACAGATTTTTTGATTATAAGTATAAACCTATTTATTGGAGTGATAATGCTTAATTTGTTTACTAATAGGGCAGAAGGTAACAGAATATTGTATTCTAAGAGGTTATTTTTAATAACATTAGTCAATATTGTTGTGACACCAGTTGTTTATTATAGTCCTAATCTGGGGAATGGTATGAGCATATATATGTCTCATGGGAATGCTTATGATATATATGAGTCAACAGCAATGAGAGCAGTTGAGTCTATCTGTGATTCTGATTTTTATCGTGTAGATACAGTGGATCATCCTAATAATAGCGGAAATACAGTGCGAGAAATTCATGTGCCTGCACTTATTAGTATCTATTGGAAGGCATCCTCAATATCTGAATATTTGTCTACATTAGACAAGAAATGGCTGGAGTTTAATGATTTAATGAAAAATAGCGCAGGAACGTATCGCCGTGTGTGTATCTTTTCCAATGACAATCGTGCTCGTATGGATTTTTTATTAGGGGTAAAATATTTTTTGAGTGATAATGCATCGCAGTCAGGTTATGCAGGGTATGGATTTACGAAAAAAGATACTATTGATGGCGTAGACATTATGCAATCCGAATACCCCGCAGGGCTTGGATATATTTATGATACTGTTATGGCAGAGAGTGATTTTCTACAATATGAACCACTAGAACGTGAACAGTTATTAATGCAATGTGTAGAACTTTCAGATAAGGACTTGGATAATATTTCTATTTCAAAGGCAAAAATAGGAGAATTGAAAACAGATATACTGCAAATACCAAGTACTTTATGTGATACAAAGGGAAATGAAATTACAGGGAATACATTTAAAATTACATCAGCTCAAAAAAATATGACAATTACTCCACAACAGGAGATAAAGGAAAGCGAAGTATATGTACTTTTTCGCAACTTAAGAAAAGAACCTGTGACAGCTCAAACGGCATGGGAACTAAATAACATGAAGGATGATATGTATACAAGACGTACATTTTTTTCTAACTATTTATCGCATACACCATATGAAAACTTTTCAATTTATATTAATACAAAACAAAAAAACATTAAAAAACGTTTGGTTAATGCAGCAGGAGAGCCTCAAGGGATTCGGGGAAATGAAGATTATATGGTAAATCTTGGGTATTATGAATCTTTTAATGAACAAATAGCCTTAAATTTTAGTGATATAGGAAACTATACATTTGATAGTGTTGAGGTGCTTGCAGTTCCTATTAACAGTTACCGAGAACATGCATCAAAATTGTCACAAAACCGTTTTATAGTAACAAATAAAACTGGAAATAATCACATATGGGGGGAAATAAATTCAGAAAAGGGAGGAATGCTTTATCTTAGTATTCCTTACATTCCAGGTTGGAAAATTTATATAGATGGTGTGGAGGCAGATGATATATATCATGTAAATACAGCTTTTATGGGGGTAGAGGTTCCTGCGGGAAAACATGACATTAAGCTTGTATATAAACCTCTTGGATATCCGTATACATTGATTTCTTTTGGAATTTGTGTAATCGTGACAATAATATTAGAGGGGTACTTCAGGAGAAAGAAACAGGGAGAAAATGTACAATGAAAGAGGTTTCCATTGTAATAGGCTTATACAATTCGGAGAAAACAATTCAAAATGTTATAGATGAAATTACTTTTGTTTTTTCTAAACAGAAACAATATACATATGAGATTATTTTGGTTGACGACTATAGTCCTGATGGCGTGTATGAATTGGTTAAAAAGATTGCAAGGGAAGATCAAAGAATTAAAGTGCTTCATCTATCTAAAAATGTGGGACAGACAAATGCAGTAATGGAAGGCTATCGATATGCTCAGGGTGATTATATAGTTGAAATGGATGATGATATGCAGATGCCGGCAGCAGCCATTTTGGACATGCTTCATATGCTAGAAGAAGGGAACTATGATGTTGTATTTGCTAGATATCCAGAACAAAAGGAAAGTGCTTTTCGTAGATTTGGCAGCAAGGTAAATAATAAAATGACAGAGATTATGCTGGGAAAACCACGAGATATACGGATTAACAGTTTTTTTGTGATGAGACAGTTTGTTGCACAGGAAATGGTTAAGTATGCCAATAATTTTCCGTATGTATATGGAATTATATTTGCAATAACCAAAAATGTAGCGAATTTGGATGTGGATCACCGAGAAAGAACAAATGGGAAATCGAATTATACATTTCGAAAGTTATTTGGATTATGGTTAAATGGTTTTTTAAATTTTTCAGTACAACCTCTTCGCTTTGCTGTACGACTTGGGGCTACAATTACTATTGTTAGTTTTATAATAGCAGTGATATTAATTATTCAGAGATTGTTTGGTGATACTCAAGCAATTGGATGGACCTCAACCATAGTGGTAATCATCTTCTTTTCTGGTGTTCAGTTGCTTGGTATTGGACTATTAGGAGAATATCTTGGGAGATTGTATTTGTCTGCGAGTAAATTGCCAAGAGCTACAGTTAGAGAGACAGTAAATTGTGATTATAAACAAATACAAAGGGAAAACCATAAGGAGAACTGTGATGGATAAAATTTTAGTGACACGTGCTTCAATGCCTCCAATGGAGGAGTATATCGAGGAGATAAAAGATATATGGGATAGCCATTGGCTTACAAATATGGGATGCAAACATGAAGAGTTGACTTCTCAATTGAAAGAATATTTAAAAGTAGATTACATATCTTTGTTTTCTAATGGACATATGGCGCTGGAATTGGGGCTTCAGGCGTTGAATTTAAGTGGAGGTGAGGTGATCACAACGCCGTTTACTTTTGCTTCCACAACGCATGCAATTGTAAGAAATAAGCTAAAACCTGTATTTTGTGATATCCGAGAAGATGATTACACACTTGATGCCAACAAAATAGAGGAGTTAGTAACTGATCGTACAGTTGCTATTCTACCTGTTCATGTCTATGGAAATATCTGCCAAGTAGAAGAAATAGATAGGATTGCTAAAAAGTATGGGCTAAAGGTGGTTTATGATGCAGCACATGCTTTTGGAGAGACCTATAAAGGAAGAGGAGTAGGCACTCTGGGCGATGTCTCTATGTTTAGTTTTCATGCAACGAAGGTGTACAATACGATAGAGGGAGGAGGTATTTGTTATAGCGATGAGGATTACGGTAAGAAATTATTCCGATTGAAGAATTTTGGCATTCGTGATGAAGAGTCAGTTGATGGAGTAGGCGCAAATGCAAAGATGAATGAATTTTCAGCTGCAATGGGAATTTGTAATTTAAGGCATGTTAATGAAGAAATAGATCATCGTAAGAAAGTAGTGGAGCGTTATCGTCATAATTTGTCAGGTGTTGAGGGTATCCGATTAAATGTAATACAGTCGGAGGTTGTTTCTAATTATGCATATTTTCCAGTGTTTATTGATGAACAGAAGTTTGGTGCTACCAGAAATGAAGTTAGTGAGTATTTGAAACGAAGAAATATTTTTCCTAGAAAGTATTTTTATCCATTGACAAATACATTTGAGTGTTATAATGGAAAGTTTGATGTTAACACTACGCCAGTAGCATTAAGGGTTTCTAAGAGGATTTTAACCCTGCCCTTATATGCAGATTTAGACTTAAATATGGTAGATCAGATTTGCGATATTATTACTCATATAAGAAAAGGAGAACATAATTTATGACAACGTATTATTCTGAAGAAGAATTGAGGAGATTGGGATTGAGAGAATATGGAAAGGAAGTATATATAAGCAGAAATTGTAGTATATATAATCCTGATAAAATTAAACTAGGAAGTCATATTAGAATAGATGATTTTACGATTCTAAGTGGTAATATTGAGTTTTACGATTATATACACATTGCTGTTTATACTTCACTATTCGCAGGTAACTCCAAGATAATTCTTGATTCTTATAGTGGAATTTCTTCTAGGACTGCAATATATGCAGAGAGCGATGATTATTCCGGTGAATTTATGACAAATCCTATGGTACCAGAAAAATATCGACGTATTCAGTCCGGTGAAGTTATGATTGGAAAGCATGTAGTTATTGGAACTGGTAGTACAATTTTACCAGGAGTGTCTGTTGGAGAAGGAGCCTCTGTGGGAGCGATGTCGTTGATTAATCATAATATTGAGCCGTGGACTATAAATGTTGGTATTCCATGTAGAAAAGTTAAGGAACGTAGCAGAAAACTTCTTGAATATGAACAGAGGTTAATGGAGGATTTAGCATTAAAGCAAGAGAAATAATAGATTAATTCCAAAGGTCTTAATAGAAGAATAAAAGAGAGGGATAAAATAAATGGAAAAGGAATTGATAATTATTTCAGTATATAAATGAATAAATATTATATTGCGGGATCCTGTTCTGCCCGAATTAATTTCACAATAAATAGGAAAAAGATATTTAAAGGTAATGATAATTTATTAGGACAATTAGTTTGATATTTTATATTAGCCGCGTTTTCAGCAACGATTTCTGGAATCTTGGTATTATATATATCAATCCCGTCAGTGTATATCAAGATTATTATAGAAACTATCCTTTATTTTTGGAATTATTATATTCAAAGAATATTTGCATTCGCAAAAACAAATAAAATAAGGGGAGTAGTCTATGAAACGAATAGAAATCTTGTGTTGTCAATGGTATTGATATCTAAAAAAGAAAAGTTTTTTATTTCAGTGTACAGACCAATTTTTTGGGGATAATTTTGGTTTTAACTCTTTTGGTACGAAATAATAATGCAGGTACAATTGCGTTAAAATGTTATGTAGAAGCGATTTTAGAAAATACACAACAAATTTGGTTTCCTGCAAGTATAATAGATGGTTATAAAAAGGCGCAAATTTCAGTATATAAACCTTATGAGAAGTGTTATTACTATTATGGGGATAGATTAGAGGGACCAGGGACACATCTGCGTTCGTGCCATTAGTAGTATTATGATATTTTGCAGTGTTGTTTTTGGCATTCCCTTTGACAACTGTATTTACAATACGGCCATTGCTTATTACAGAAAATACGGAATTAATTGAGAAGATCTAATATTATCAAAATAGAATAGATCATATTGTTTTGAGTCACATGTAAATTTTGGATAATGAAAAGGAATAGATTATGTTTGATAATATGTGTAATCGAATTTGGAATTTGATTGGGAAACTAGCATATATATTATTAAATATGGTTTTTAAATTAATAAAACAAGATTTGACAGATAAGATTTATGAAAACTTTATGCAATTTGTAAAGTTCGGTATAGTAGGATTAAGTAATACTATAATTTCTTATATTGTTTATGTAGTTAGTTTATTAATATTTCGACAAATGGCAATTCTGATAAATAGTGGATATCTTGTTGCACAAGTAGTTGCCTTTGTATTAAGTGTACTTTGGTCATTTTATTGGAATAATAAAATTGTATTTAATTTACAAGAAGGAGAGGAACGTTCTGTTTTTAGAGCATTGATAAGAACTTTTATTTCTTATTCATTTACAGGGTTATTCTTAAATAGTATACTTTTGTTTTTTTGGGTGAAAGTAGTGTATATTTCTGAATTTATTGCGCCTATTATTAATTTACTTGTTAGTGTACCACTTAATTTTGTGATAAATAAATTTTGGGCTTTTAAAAAGAACAGAATTTGAATATTACATAGTCCTCTCTCTCATTTAATGGTGTTAACATATATTAATTGTGAAGAAAAAGACAAAATTGACTTAAAGTATAGAGGTCGATTTTGTCTTTTATTTGTATATCACTACTTTATAATTTTTCATTGATAAAAGTATCATACAAAATATTTTTGGGTAAATAAATTGGGTAGAAAAAGAGATCAAAAATGAAACCGGATATAAGAAAACATAGCAAAAAAGTTATTCCCGAATGGAGACAAGGGAATATTACTAATGCGGTAAAATAGGCTGGATGGAAGAAACGGGTAGGTGGAAAGGCTTAAAGAGCATTGGAATGGTAAGTAAAACAATGATAAAAGCTGAAAAAACCGTAATCGAAAAAAGATATTATATAAGCAGCCCGGTGGATATAGAGTTGTTTTCGAGGGTGGTGTGGCAGCATTAGTTCGTTAAGATAATGCACTCGCATTTAGATGTAACGTTTTAAGGAGATGTGAACAGCACATTGGATAAGACAGCGGCGCAGAACTTAAATATTATCAATAAAAGGAGCTTGTTTATATTAAAATTATGTGAAATAGGGAAGAAGAAATTGTTGTTGAGAAAGAAGTGGTTTTATATAAGTATGAAAGCGGAAGAATACCTGGAACAAATCATAAATCTTAAAAAAATAAAAAAGATGAAATTTGGGATCATAAAATCATTTATGCGTATGTCCTGGTATATTGTTATAGCAAATTGACTTATTTGGATTAATATGGTAATGTAAGATAGTATTTGGCAATTTTATATTTTTAAATGATTATGCACAGGTTTTATGTATCATTGTATGGTGTTTGTATTTTTACATTTTTGATACTTTATAATTATAATTTATTAATTTTGATTGATGGGAATTATCAAATGACCGTACAAGGCAGATAGCGGATTTACTAACAATAAAACTTAATGACATTTTGATAGGAGGAATATTAAGTAATTATATTTGTTGATAAAAATGATTAAATGTGTTTGAATGTACTCAAAGAAGGGAAATATAAACATATCAAATATCACAAACTAAGCCAAAGCTCTTACTGAATTATTAGTGTTTCCATAAAAATATTACAAAGATGGGGTAGAAAAAGAATCTCAATCAGTTTAAAGGTACAAATACAAAGACAGAGAACCACCAGATTATAATATATACAAGGGGATTTACAAGAAATCAGAAAGACGATTTAAGAAATCAAGTTAAATTTCTAATGATAATTGGCTTGAGAAGTTTTGTATAAAATATAACACAAATATAGTAATTGCAGACAATGAGAGATTTTCACCAAGAGAAGAATTTGTACAAGATATTGTTTCTATATTATATGGTTTTAATTTGTAGACTATATCGACTTTGCAAAAATAAGAAGCAAATACAAGAGGAGAAAGAAATTGAAGAAAAGATTTCGCACTGAAATCCTACTAACACAAAGTCAGAAAACGAAATTTTTTCAGATAAGAGGTGTTTGCCGTTATGTTTATAATATGTTTATAGCATATAATCAGGAACGATATAAAAACGGAGCGCCTTATATGTCTGCAAAATTGTTTTCTGTTTGGTTAAATAACGAATATATACCAAATAATCCTGATAAATATTGGATAAAAGATGTGTATTCCAAGGCAGTAAAACAATCACTAGAGGATGCTAATACAGCATTTATGCGATTTTTTAAGGGACAATCCGCTTTTCCAAAATATAAGAAACGAATCGTAGATAAGCCAAAAATGTATTTTGTTAAAAATAACAAAAAGGACTGTCTTTGTGAACGACACAAGATAAAAGTACCCTCTTTAGGGTGGGTACAATTGAAAGAAAAAGGCTATATACCAACAACAAAAGATGGTTATATAATCAGTAGTGGTACAATAGACTGTATTGCAGGAAAGTATTATATTTCTGTGGTGGTTGAAGTGCCAGAAATACAAAATCACAACAATGGAAACGATGGAATTGGTATAGATCTAGGAGTGAAAGAGTTTGCAATCATTTCTAATGGTAAGAAATACAAGAACATTAACAAGACAGAGAAAGTAAAAAAACTTGAAAAGAAGCTGAAAAGAGAACAGAGAAGATTGTCTTATAAATATGAAAACAAAAAGAAAGGAGGAGCTACTCAAGGAAAAAATATACAAAAACAACGAGAGAAAGTACAAAAAATTCATCATCAATTAGCAAATATTCGTAATAATTATGTAAAAACGACTGTAAGCGAGATTGTGAAAACCAAGCCATCTTTTATTACAATCGAGGACTTAAATGTAAAAGGAATGATGAAAAACCACCATCTATCAAAAGCGATACAACAACAAAAGTTATATGATTTTAGAAGAATCCTTATAGAAAAATGTAAGGAAAAAGGAATAGAACTTCGTATAGTAGATAGATGGTTTGCATCTTCAAAAATCTGTCATAACTGTGGTCAAATAAAGAAGGACTTAAAACTTTCAGATAGAATTTATAAATGTGACTGTGGCTATACGGAAGATAGGGACTTCAATGCAAGTCTAAATTTGAGAGATGCATCAATCTATAAGATAGCATAAAGAAGCAATTATAGATAAGTACCGATGGCTTAGTCGGGAATATACGACTGTGGAGTGTTATAGAAACAAAAGTAGGATAATCTTTGGAGGCCCGAAATTGGACACGAAGAAACAGTAACCTAAAACCGTGAGGTTTAGGCAAATCATCTCGATGTGAGTACATTTTACCACATTTTGAGTAGCAGTATATGTACATATGATAAAGTACAAAAAAACATATTTATTAATACTGGTTATGTGTTTGCTTCATATTGGAATAGTGGTACATGCCAAGGAGAATAATGAATTGTTACAATATTTAACAACAGTGGCACAAGGAGGACCTATCTATGAAGTAATGGCAGATGGTACTGGAGATTTTACAAGTATTCAGGAGGCTGTAGAGCAAGTGGAGTCTGGGGCGACTCTTTTAATTTATCCTGGTATTTACGAAGAATATGTTGAAATTATTGATAAGACAGTAAATTTAATTGGCACAGATAAAGAGAATTGTATATTGATGTCAGATACAAAGGATTACCATCATATTCCACTTACGATTGCTGCTGGAACTATATATAATATGACGATTTGCGGCTCAAATCCAACAAAGGAGAATATGGTTTCTTTTATTGAGCGGGATTATGATAGTACAGATTTGACATCTGTTTATAATTGGCAAAGTCAGTTTCCGGGATATGCAATTCATATTGATCAGGATTATGCTTATGGCAGAGAATTACTGATAGAGGGGTGTCGGATTATCTCTGACAGTAATTATTGTGTAGGAATTGGATGCAGAGGTTGGAATACAATTACATTTGCAGACTGTGAGTTTTTTTCGAACGGAGGAGGATGCATCTTTCTCCACAATACACAGACCTCATGTGGAAATGGAGAGGCATATTTTATAATGAGAGATTGTGAGTTGAGAAATTATCTGTCTCCATATATTATTTCTGTGCAATCTACAGGAAATATAAATCCCACTTATTTAACTTTCCAAAATGTTAAGGTAAGTACAATCGCATATGAAACAAAACGTTTCTACAATAGTGACAATATGAATACATGGTATAGCCTAGATCAGTTAAATGATCCAAAGATAAGAAAATTTCTAACGAATAATGGATATTATACTGCGGTGAATGGAGAATTGATACAATATTGTAGCGGTAAAGAATGGGAAAATATACAAGTAAAAAGAAATTGTGAATCTATATTAGAAAATTGGCCGAATCTCGAAGAGGGAATTCATTATATTAGGGAAGTTGAAGATAAGAATAAACAAAATCTAGGTTTTACCCTGAAAGGAGAGCGCGGAAAACAGTATGTAATAAATATTAGTAATTTAAAGTCAGACAGTCCAAAAGATGGGTGGTGTGGTCTGCATAATATTTATTTAACACAACAGAGTTTTGGAAATACATTGATGGAGATGAACTATCCTATGACTGTATTGAATGAAGGAATGAAATAATTAAAAAAGAAAAAGCTTAAAAATAAATATTTTTATTTAGAAAATGTTGTTCTGCTTGTATAAGCGAGAAACAACATTTTTTTGTAGTACGAAAGCGTTTTTTTGGATTTATATAGCCTAGAAACGAATGAATAGGAACTATAGCTCCATTTACATTGCTGTAAAAATATGGTATATTTTAACAAAAAATTAATAATTTATACATTTCATGTCGTATTAGAGTTATCAAAAAATAGTTTTCTAAATTGACTCTAATAATTTTGACACAGTTCCCTTTAAAATTAGAGAATTATCCAATATAAATATAAGATATCTGGTAAAGATTAAACTTAACAGCTGTTTTGTGTTTGCCATATTATGGAAAGGTGGGAAGTTTTGTGAAACAGATTGAAAGAAAGACAGTTTGTGGCTGTTGCGGAAAGGAAATAATACAAACAGTTACTATTAGTCGCTATCAGTCAGATATAGGACTTGACGGCAGACCCACAAAGGCAAGCGCATTGCCGTTGATACAGGAATGCAAGTATTGTCATTATTGTAGCATTGATTTAGGAAAAAAAATTTCTGATAAGGCAAAATCTGTTGTAATGTCAGCAGAATATCAAAATATCTTGAAAAAAGATTATGCAGATATGCAGATATGTAAATTGAAGGCTGCTATATATGCGACAGAGGATATAAGAGCAAAAGGATATCTTTATCTTGTAATCTGTTGGTATATGGAAATACATAATCTGCAAGGAGCCATAGAAATGAGGAGGTGTGCAGTTAACATTATGGAAGAGTTATTTGTGCATGGGGCCGATTTGGAAGAGATTTTAGTATATATAGATTGTCTTCGGATTTTAGGACGTATGGCAGAGGCACAAGAGCAAATAACTGCTATAGAAGAATTGATAGAGGATAATTTTCCATCAGATAATATTTTATATAAAAGATATAAATTTGAACAGCAACTGGTTTTAGAGAAAGACAGGAATGCTCATTATATAAGTGAGGTGTGACTGTAACATGGCTTTTTACCACATTATTTTGCCAAAATCTAGTCAAAGTAGATTTTCTACATATTCTGAAGAGGAGCTTTTAGAACAATATAAAAATAAAGTTTGGAAAGAATTGGATTCACAGAGTAGGCTAGATTTAATGCATGAGACAATTGCCACATATTGTAAAAAAAACGGAATAAAAAGTGTTCCTAATATTTTAGAAGAGCGTTCTTCTAGTCTGTATGGTAGTTATTCAGCTTATTCTAATACAGTGTATATTAATTTGGAACTCTGCAATAATCCATATGAGGCATTAGATACAATTATTCATGAGACAAATCATGCATATCAGGAACAGTGTATCAAGGAGAATACTGGATATACTCAAGAGGAAAGAGCGCTGCTAAAGGCAGAAAACGGTGAGGCGTATCAAAAAGAAGGCTTAGCATACGAAAGGCAATCTTTGGAGACTGACAGTAACAATGCAGGAATTAAAATCTTATTGAGCGAGCAGGCGCGGTATGAGAAAGACCCACTTTTTGCTGAATATATGAGTAAACGTGTTCAATATTTTGGCAAAATTGCTGCTGATTACACACAAAATACAGAAGCCTCTCGAAATTCAGAACGTTTACAGCTAAAAAAGGCATATGAAGAGTGTGAAATTAGCGCAGAGGAATATCAATATGCCGCGAACTATTTACAGGATTCAAAGGATAATATAAAAAAGGAATCCGTAAAATTAGAAACAAGCATACAGAAAAGTTTTAAAGAGTGTGTAATGATATGTAGCAAAGACCTACATAGACGTTTTGAACAATGCCAGTGGGATGGGAATCGCAAAGCAATGTCTCAAGTACATGAGGATATTACAATACACCAAAAGATATTGCAACAGTGTGAATGCAATACAAAGGTGTGCATTGATGCTAAACTGCAAGAGATAAGGCAGTATGTGTGTGCAAATAATATGGGGCGTTATGATACAGAGAGAGATTCCTTTTATAAACAGATGGTTTCTGAATTAAGCGTCTTGCAGGAGGAACAGAAAAGATATAGTTATGCGATTGCGGAATTACAGACAGATAATCAATTAATGGGATATGATAAACAAGAGTTTTCTAAAGACTATAAGAACACTATAGAAGAACAGAAAGGGGATGGCTTAGAACAGTGTTCTAATAATGCGCAAAAAAATTATATAACGCGTGACATGGATGATGGCTTAGATTTAGAAAATAATTATCATTATGAAACTGTTGCTTTGGACAATAGTTTGGATTCTGGGATCGGTATAGAGTAAACAATATATATGGTATTTGGCTTTAGAAGGAGAGTCATCTATGAAAAAGAGAACACATATATCACCACAGGATGTCATAAATTACAATTTAAATTCTGCGAGTAACAGTCAATCTTCCATGACTGGTCAGAGTGGTATATCAGGGTTAAATGAGTTTGAAAATAACGGATTGGGCAATAGTACATGGGATTCTGGTCTTACTTCGCAGGAAAATAGAAATACTGGATGGAGCAATATTCACAGTGAAAATAATACAATTCCTTACTTGCATAATACATACAACATTAGAACAAGTAGAAATATAAAGGATATATTTTCTAAGATAGGGAGTGTATTACTGATAATATTCTTTGTTGTTTTTGTGGTTGGTCTTATTATTGGATTTGTACAAAATAGAGAGGCAATTGGTGCGTCGCTTGGTGCGGTAATTAGTAATTTTGCATATGCATTAGCTGGAATATTGATCGAGACATTTATCATTTGGTGGTTAATCAATAGTTTTGCCAGATTAATTCGAATGGAAGCCTTGGTGTCCAAAAGAAAATACCAGATTTTTGCACTGATATTTGCAATATTTGTGATTGGCAAAATAATACCGGAGTTGGGTGCGGCTTTAGGTGGTGCTTGCTTGTTAATTGGGTCTATTGTATTTTTGATAAAGCTTTTAATAGATTAGAATTGTATTTTTAATAGGGGATTAGATGAAATGGAAAAAACAAAAGTTATATTTGGCAATGATATTAGAACGACTGTATATATTGAACAACCAGACGCTATTGTTCTATATGAGGATCGAGATAATTTAGAAAGTTCCTTTACATTAAATCCCCAAATATTGTCTCGACATCTGATGCTTTTAGGAGGTACAGGGAGTGGAAAGACGAACGTATTTAATCTGACATTGGAACAGTTGCGCGATGAGGAGAATACAAGTGAAAATGATATATTGATTATATTTGATACAAAGGGAGATTTTAAAAGAAATTTTTATCGACATGGCGATATTATCTTAGGAAATGGAAAAGAATATCGCGCGCTCAGTGCAAGATGGAATATATTTGATGAGGTTTTGGCAGATGGAGATCATCCGGAAGATTATGAGATAAATGCACGAGAGATAGCTGCGTCTCTTTTTAGTGGGAGAGGTTCTTCTTCCCAGCCGTTTTTCAGTAATGCTGCGCGGGATATTTTTGCACATATAATTATTTATTTTATCAGAAGGGCAAAGGAAGATCCTAATAGGCGCGGTCATCTGCTCAACAATCAATCCTTGGTTCAATTTTTATTAAATGCAGATGGTAGGAAGTACGATACTGTTTTTCGATATTATAAGGATATGGAAGGTCTGCTTTCATATATTGGAGATGGCAGTTCTAATCAGGCATTGGGAGTTTTTGGAGAACTTAAAAGTATGCTCTATGACTGTTTTTTAGGAGTTTTTGCAGAGGATGACAAAAAAGGACGATTTTCTATAAGAAATACAGTTCGAGAAAAAGGAGGGCGTGCTATTTTTGTGGAGTATGACTTGACAGTAGGGGAATCGATGATACCAATTTATCGTTTGCTCATAGATTTAGCGTTAAAGGAAGCTTTGGGCAGAGGTGACACGGAAAAAGGGAATGTGTATTTAATTTTAGATGAACTGAAACTTCTTCCCAGATTACAGCATTTGGATGATGCCCTAAATTTTGGCAGAAGTATGGGGGTAAAAGTTATAGCGGGCTTGCAATCAGTAAATCAATTGTATGATATTTATGGACGTGAGAAAGGTCTTGTAGTTGCAGGAGGTTTTGGTTCTATTTTTGCGTTTCGCACTTCAGACTTTGCGTCGCGAGAATATGTATCGGAATTATTTGGGGAGAATGTAGTAGGATATCAGTATCAGGGAATAGACAGATTGTATAATATACGTGAACGAGAAGGTCACACAGTTGAGAGTTGGCATCAGACAGCGTTGAAGCAGGGACAAGCTGTTGTGGGGCTTGCTGATGAGACAACCCCTTTTTTGTTTCAATTTTCCGAATTTGTCAAGAATTAGTTTGACAAAGAAGAGGGGAGTAAAGGTAGTATGTTATTTAACGGCAGTGAGTGGATAAATAAGCGGAATAAAAATATTAATCAAGTTGGAAGTACGAATGCAGCAAAATGGATTCCAGATTCGGAAATTGGGACTAGCCTGGCTGTATTTGGAGGAAATGAAGCGCAAAGAATGCGAGTTGTTGGACAGGGAATTGCAAGATGTTTTGGTCAAATGGGAATTGTTATTGTTCATAATAACTGGAATCTGGAGAATATGTTAAAGGATTTTAAAAATCAGTATGTTTTTCAAGCGGAGCGATATCCTCAGACACCAGTATGTTTTGTAAATAGTGAGAATCCATGTTACGAACCACTTTATGGTCTCAATAGCAGCCGAGTGATAGATGCTGTTTATCCAAGAGATGCAAGAGAGAGTTCCGCGAATATGCAACAACATATATGTGCCGCTGCGTTAATGAAATATATAAAGATTTTAGAATATAAAAATGTACCAGTTGATTTGGATAATCTGCTTTATCTATCTAATATGGAGCTTGAAGTGCTAGAGCAAAGAGAATTAGGAAATGTTCCAGTAGGTATGAGAGATGATATATTGATATCGTTGTCACAAGATAATATTCTGCGACAGGTACGTGCTGATATAAATTACTTTGCAGCACAGATGGATGATAGGATATGGAGTGGACAAAGACCAGCATCCAATATTAGCATTATTGAGGCAGTAAAAAATAGAGCAATGCTTTCTGTGAAAGTGCCTAGTAATAGTGTGGCAATAATGGATTATCTATCAGTTGAGATAAATGCTCTTTTAGATAGTGGTTTGCAATTTTTATTGGTGGTTGATTCGGTAAATTTTCAAAATAGTGCAATAAAAAATAGTATTGTGATAGCGCCATCGCAGATATCTATAATTTTGTCAGCTAAGGATATACAAGAGATTGATACAGCGGGGACGTCAAGTGGAATTGGCATTCTGAATAAAATGTCTAAGATCATATTATTTCAGTGTGCCAATGCAATAGCTGCAAAACAGTATTCAGAATTAATTGGCAATTATTTGAGACAGTTTGAAAATTATAATTATAGTGAAGGCAAAGGATTATTAGATATTTTGATTGGTCATGGCGAAGGAAGAGGTAAAGGCGTGTCAGAACAACTATATGCACGCATTGGACCAGAAGAACTGGTTCGTTTGGGAGATGGAGCAGTGTTGATAAATCAAGTAAATGGACAGATTGATATCGCCAAAAGATTTATATAAGAGAAGGAGACGCATATGAAGATTTATGCAAAAAGGTTATTAGCAATTGCTTCTGTTTCATTAATATTATTTGTAACAGGGTGTGGCAATGCCAATAAGAATTCTGAGGTCTCTGACAATTTGGTGAAAAATATGGAGTCTAGCACAAATTCTAGAATTACAATTGGAGAGTTGGAGGAGAGTATAGGGACAGATGTTGTGCTCCTTATGGATGAGAGCGGTTCTATGATAAAGGCTGACGAGAATCGTATTGCTATTGAAGGTGCAAAGCTATTTATCGATATGCAAAAGCTAACAAATGCAAACATTGCGTTTATTGAATTTTCAAATAAGGTTATTGCATCTGATATGCTGGAAATGACACAACAAAATAAAGAGAATTTAAAGGATATATTGGATAGTGTCAATTATGAAGGAACTGCCCATACAGATATTGGTGCGGGATTGCTCAAGTCAGTCGATATGCTAAATAACGCTGGAGATAACCGAAATAAGTCTATTATTTTATTTACAGATGGCAGAACAGATATTGATGTGGGAACTCCTGGCAGAAGTACAAAAGATTCTGAAAATGATGTGAGAGCTGCGGTACAAGAGGCTCAAGAGAGAGGATATAAAATATATTGTATTGGGTTAAATGACAATGGAAGCGTTGATGAACAGGAGCTAAAGACAATTACGGAAACTACAGGGGGGCAATATCTGATTGCTTCCAATGTGGATGATATTACAATGTTTTTTGAGAAAATATTTGGCGCTATAGGGGATTCTGATGTTGAAAAATTGAAAGAATTTAAGGCAGATGGCAGTTATCAAGATGTTCAATTTTCTATAGAAGATGAGAATATTATAGAAGCCAATATTGTAATATTATCCTCTAAAAGTATTGAAGATGTAATTCTTGCAAGGGTGGATGAAGATCCCGTGGATCTTGGCAATAGTGACAAATTTGTTTTTACAAGATCTAACAGATATACTTTAGTGAAGATGATTCTTCCAATGAAGGGGGATTGGGTCATTCGTGTGAAGGGAGTATCTGGTGATTTAATTCATGTTAGCAAAATCTGTAATTATGAAATATCACTTATGGTAGATGTTAGTAAGACAAAGGTTAAGAGGGGCGAGACAGTTGATGTAAGGGCTTATTTATCATCGAGTGGAAAAGTGATTGCGGATGCTGAATATTATAGCAGTCTTGTGGGATATCTCCATGTAGTAAATACAGCTACAGGCAGTGAGATACAGTCCGAGATGGATTCTGATAAGGATGGCAACGGCTTGCTTGGAGCGTTTGCGCCAGAAGACCGCGCAGTGTATGAAGTGCGCATACATATTCAAGGAAACGGATTTTATCGAGACAGCACTCCATTTTATGTTGAGGTTTATAAAGATCCGCTAGTGGTATCGCCAGATACGATTGAGTTAAGACTTACAACAGGCCAGCGGGAGGAAATCGATCTAAATCAATATTTTATAGATGAAAATGGCGACCAAATTTCTTATATTTTGTCTGAGTTGCCCAAAGAAGTGGATGCAGCAATCACCGAAAATATTTTAAAGGTAACTGCGTTGCAAGAGGGAACTGTAAAATTACAAGTATTTGGTGATAATGGGTCTGCTGAGAAGGTGGGCTTAATATTAGTATTAATTTGTGAAAAGAAAGAATTTCATATTTTTATTGTGATAGTTCCAATTGTGTTAATATTGGTAGTTTTGTGTATTATTTTAATACTTCGTAAAATGTCGCAAAAACTGCAAGGAAAATTTAAGTTTTCATTGGAATCATGCATGATGGATGAATATGGCACGCCTAGTATTACAGAATTTGATATTTTAACAGATATTAACGCAGATCAAGTTGGAAAACACGAATTTACTATTAAAAAGTTGTTAAGTTTTTTAAGTAGTTATTATTTGACGACAGAGTTTGTTGATAAGAAGAAAACACAGTTTACGCAATGCATAAATAAGGTGTCTCCGAATGCCAATAAGGTTAAAGTGTGTGGAACAAACAGAGAATTTACATTAAAAGTAAAGAAAAAAAGTAAGAGAGTACAATTTGTTGAAGGTGGGGTGGTTCGAGATAAACAGGCACTTGAAGTATCATTGGCAGGAGGATTCACAAATGTAGTGCCAGTGGCAGAGCGTACATTTGGTATTCGTTTTCAGATGGAAAAATCAAAGGAATATATACAAATCAATATTATCTATAGAAAAATGTAATTATTTATAATAAAAAATATAAATAGGGGGTAGCGGGATGGCATTAACAAGTGTGCAGAGACAAAGAATGGACAAACTTGATTTTCAGTTAGGCGGTGGATTCTCTGATTTTATGACAAATAAACAGAAGTTAGAGCCAGCAGATAGCAAGTTTTTATTTATAGGACTTGGAGGGAAGGGCAGTAGTACCGTTGCGAGTATTAAAACAAATGTGTACAAAAAATTCAAATGCCCAGAAGGAAAAACCCATCCCAAAAATTTTGAGTATCTAGTGATTGACACAGATAGAAATGACTTGGATAAACTTTGTACAGGTGGATTTGGCGAGGTTGGGCTTAGCGCGACGCCGATTGATCCGGAAGCATGTCAATTGTATGATTCTAGTGCTGCTAGAAAACTAAAATCTGGAAATCATCACTTGATTCCAGAGTATATTAAGGAGTGGTTAAATCCACAGATACAGGCAGAACTTCAAGGGAACGGTGCGAGTGGAATTCGTCAAGCTGGAAGATATTTGTTGTTTGGTCAAAGTGCGTTTCAAAAACTTCGGAATACACTTTATAACAAGTTGCAAAACCTACATAATCAGATCGTTGATTCTGCCAAAGAAGAATTGATCGTCTATATTTTTGCTGGAGTTGGCGGTGGGACAGGCAGTGGGACAGTGATTGATATTCCATATATTGTCCGAAAGATTTGTGCGGATAATGCGTGGGCAGTAAAGGTATATGGATATATTTTTCTGCCAGATGCCTATCCAGTAACGGCAAGGGGGGCACATATCAAATACAATAGTTATGCCGCACTAAAAGAGATTGATTCCCTGATGAACCTAGGAGTAATGGATGGGGCAGCACATTACAGGGCAACTTATATTCCCGGATTCGAGATTGATTCTGTAGAACATATATTCGATTCCTGCGTATTAGTTTCAGGAAAACGTGGTAATGGTTTAGTAAGAGAACCGGAAAAATTTACCAAGCGGGTTGTCGTGGACAATATTATTAATCTTGTATCGAAGAATGAAATGGACAATGGATTTCTAGCAAATTCTTTTTTAGACAATGGAATAGAGGAAATTGCAAATAAGGTAAAAGTGCTCAGTGAAAAAACGGTGCCAAAAAATGCTTATTATCAATATCTTGTTATTGGAACTGGAGCGCTGGTTCTTCCAATTGAACAGATTTTAGCTTATATTGCGCATGGTACGATGGATATGCTTGCGCAAGGGTGGGATAAACATCCAAAACAAAATCATGTTGAAGAAATGCTTCATATTGCTCCAATGCTTCCAGAAGAGCAGGCAAATAATATTATTGGTAAGTCAATAGTACCCCTAATGCAGTATACAAAAGGCATTGGAGGAAGGGTAGCAAAGCAGGATGTGGTTAACGGTAGTCTATTTAATATATTAAAGCAATATCATATGAGACAGAATGTAGCTTTGTATAATGCATGGGATATTGCAAAACATCAAGTTTTAGAATTTATTATAGGGCAGCTGGAGGATTTCTATAACAAAAGATTTACAGACCCAGAATGTGGCATTTATTTTTTAAAGGAACTTTTGGATGATAAAATTTTAGATGGTAGAAATATTAATGGTGTTCTATATCGTTTAGATAGAGATTATCAAGAGGCTCTCAGGGGGCTTATTGCGGGGCAGTATAACATGCAGAGCCAAATGGATGAACAGATGCGAAAAATTATCATAGAATTGAATGCCCCATTGTGTTTTGGACCAATTGCTAGTGCAAAAATTGAAGATTATAGAGAATTGTGTGTGGCAAGACTTATTTCGGACAATATGATATATCTGTATAGCGAGATTATTTCAGATTGCCTAAAACAGATTATTGCGTGGATACAGGAAAAAATAATGAGTTTAAATACATATATTGATATTTTTGTGTATATGCGTGATATTGTAGACCGCGATTATCAGAGTGTATTAGATGGCACAATCCCAATTGCAGAGTATGCTGGTCAGTTATTGGACTTCTCTGAAAGTGATGACACAGCTACGAAACGAATTATTACATATATGGATAACATGCTTGCGGAAAAACAACCAGCCGGATTAGTAAGCGCATTTGAAAATGAGATTCTAAAGACACAGAAGAGATGGGTTCAAAGTACAGAGGATTTTGATCCAATGAACGTGTTTGTACATTTTCTTGAAAATCAGTATAGTGATTTGCCGAATCTTACAATTGAAAGGTTTTTGGAACTAAAGTATGGTACTGCTGGACTAGATAAGGGATTAAGTTCTGTTTGTAATGAGTTAAAGAATAAAGCAGAAGTAATTTTTCCAACATCAGCAGTATTAGACTTAAATTCATTGGCAAGCCATCGGTATGTTGTGGTTCCGTCAACTGCATTAAAAATTTCAGCAGCAATGCAAAGTTTTGCTACGGCAAATGGAGCGGATGTTTCCAGGAGTGTGGATATGAATAGTATCTATTGGTATAATCTTGTAATTGGTGTGCCTCTTTATGCTCTAGCAGATATCAATGATTATGAGAAACTATACGAAGAGAATAACATTCCGGGTATGCATACAAGAGAAAATATAACTGAGAATTGGAAGGATATGCCAGCCTTGTCAAATAGTATTTTGTGGCCATTTGCTGATTTTAATAAAAGAGAGCGCAGTTATATGCAGGCTGTAAAGGCAAATGTTAATAAATATATAAATTGTGGATTAATTATAAAGGAAGAGTCCACAGAAATTTATAGAGCGGTCTGCTTACCTGAAAATGACACAAGCTGTAACAAGGAAAGTATAGTGGATTGGTGTAGGACAAAATATATAAATGATCCTGAATATACACAGGAGGGTATGATTGACTCTGGTAAAGAATTTATTAAAAAAATGGCATCCGAAAATATGCTTAAGGAATATCTTGTCACACTGAGTAATGTGTATTTCAGGGTTACGGATGAAAATTTGTATCAATTAGTACGCATGAACTATTTCCTGTATATAAAGTTAATGCAGATGTATGAAGTTTACAATAGTTGTTTGCCAGTCATAGAGGAATCTAAC
This sequence comes from Lachnospiraceae bacterium, assembly GCA_014239155.1. Lineage (GTDB taxonomy): Bacteria > Bacillota > Clostridia > Lachnospirales > Lachnospiraceae > COE1. Next base: position 80,634 of record JAAZZQ010000076.1, read on the forward strand.
AGACAAGTAGTAGAACATAAAAAAATGGCGAAGTTTTATGAATATGTACGAACAGGCATTATATCATTTGAGGATGACATGGTGATTATGACAGACCAAACAGGAGAACAGCACGAGTTAATGTATTTTTCTGATTATAAAGCGATTGAGGTAACTAATTTTATCTATTATACATTTCAAAACTTTGTGGAAAGGTTTAAAAATGAAGATTTGGATGAATGGGATGAATATGCAAAGGAACTAAGCAGTGACCATTCTGAAACAGCAAAAAATAAGTATCGAGAGTTTTCGGATGCATTTATAGACCGCTGTGCTATGGCAAGGGAAAAGCTTAAAAAAATAGATGCCCAGAAAGTTTTAAGGCAGGCTGGTATGGGAAATATGATTGCAAGATACAATGCCTTTTATGATGAGATGATGCTTTTAAAGAAAGGATGAACTTAAGAGGAGAAGTGTCAATGATTTCAATGCAGATTAATTCTGAAGTGGACAAGATTGTCAATAAAGTGACGCAACAGGACAGGATTCGATTTAATGAGATAACAAGATATCCTTTGTGTATTTTATATAAGGAATTTTCTGAGAATATAGAACAGATGCTTGAGGCAGAACTCATTACAAAATTTGGAAATGAAAGAGCTGTTATTTTATCCAAAGAGCCTGGTGGAACAATGTCAAATTCCTTGCATCAGGCAGTACTATACTTTCAGGAAAAGATGGAGGATGGCAGTTTGCAGAGGCTGAACCAGTATTATATTCCAATTATTTTTATGGCCGATAGCCTTGATGCCAGCCAGATGATTGCTGATATGCGTGCGCTACATAATGCGTTAAAACAGGAAGGTCTGAATGATAGATGCCAGATTTGTTTTTATTGTATTTTCGATTATGCAAAGATGGATGGTAAAAAATGCAGGGAACAACTAACGCTACTTCAAAAGAATAAATCAGGTCAATATCCTATTGGTATCTTTTCGCAGGACAATACATGTAAGTCTGAGTATTCAAAATATAAAAATGTAATACAGTCGATGGTTATGCATATTTTTTTGCAGTCAATAGATTTGAGAAAGCACATTTGTATGACATGGAATTATGAAAGGTGCATTGATTCCAATTTTGTGGTTGGATATTGGAAACTTGATATTCTCAAACAAAAAATTATAGATTATCTAATTGATTGTATTATGCAGCAACATAAGCGTATTACTGAAATCGGAGAATATAGGGGAAGGATACATCAAGTGATTGATGGTATGATGGATTATATATCAGATGAATTGCTTATGGTATTTTGCAAAATGCCAGTTCATTATAATCAGTTAAATGAATACCTGCGACCAGGAATATTTAGAACAGCGAGAGATATTACATATAGAGAGCTAATGCTAAGTATGTATGGCAGTGAAAATCCTTGCTATGAATTTTTAAAAGTAAATATTCCGGACAGTACTTCTGAGGATTATATAAATTTATTCTTTGCTTCCCCACAGCTAGGAAACTTATATGCAGTAAAGAATGATTTATATGTTGTATTACAGGACATTCAAAAGGATTATGAAAAAGAAATAAAAGTTTATCAATCTGAACGAATCTCTGACAGCGCATATTATCGAATTGGGTACAGGACAAATTGGGCAGATATTATCAATACTCTTAAGAATAACTTTTGGCAGATAGACGCTAAAATATTTCGATTGGAACGAAAAATTCAGTTTGTAAATGTGTTAAAAAAACGGATAGATTCTCCTGATTTTCAGAAGTATATTAGGGAGAATGAGAAACGAAATAGAGATGAGATTAATGCTCTTGTCTCTATTCGGGCAGAGGCAGTGATGCCAGCGAATCCTACTTTGAATGCAGTTAATTTTCAACCATCTATCCAAGTGAATAATAGTATATTCCGATGGGATATGGATGTACTTAATTGTGATATGTTTGATGCTATGCAAAAAAATATAACTAATTTAAGAGATCAAGTTGATAAGTGGCTGCAAGAAAATATAGCGACTGTTTTGGGAGATTTTGTCCAACGTCTGGATAATATGAAAAGTAATCATTTGATGGAGTCCTATTATTCAACTAAGCTCTATTTACCCACAAATGTAAGGGAAGCAGAGGCACTGTTTATCGCGTCGAATCGAGTTGGGAGTAGCAATGATGTTCAGAGAATTGAGAACATTATTCGTTCGAGTTTGCCTGAAGCTGATATAATACAATGCGATTGGGAGAACAATATGTGTTTTGAGCTGTTTGCATTTAGGAGAATAGAAGACTTTTCAGATATTTATAATATGAATTGAGATTGTCTAAGGAGGATATTGGCATGCCCGAAAACGTATTTATTCGATGTGAAGGAAATTTCATAAAGGTGAATTGGGAATGGGGAAGTGGTGATTTCATTTCCATGAAAATCTTCTATAAGAAAAAAGAAATTGAGAACGGAGATGGTTCTGAGTTTATATTAGGAGGCGTTCTGTATTATCCCGGGAAGCAAAATGGCAATGCGGAGAAAAGGTTGACAAACGAAAATGGTCTGTATACTTTTACGCTACTGCCAGTTGGGAAAAATGGAATTTCTGGACAAAAGACAGTGGTTACGGATATTATGCTGGGAGAGCAAAAAGAAGTAAATTGGCATATTGTTTATCAAAAGGACAGAGTTTTGATTGTTTTTCCAAAACTGGAGTTCACCATTCCGTCAAATGTAGTCCTTATAAAATATGATAATTATATAGCGCCATTAAATTATGCGATTAATGGTGATAGCAGGTTATTTTTCCCATTTAAAGTAGATACAGGGCATATTGCGTTGATCGCGAAGAAACCATACGATAAAGTATATCAGTTTATACAGATTTAATAGGGAGGTATTATGGCAGGATTTCATAATGTACATTGTACAAATTGCGGGAATGTATATACGGCAAATCAGATGGCAGTAAATATAGACAGGATTATTCAGAAGGACCTTGAAAAAAGGCAGTATAAAAATGAGTTTTTTAGAACTGCAAAAGAGCTGTTCGATGAGATCTGTATTGGGATGTATCAACCAAGGTTTCAGATGGAGCAGACAGAGATTTTACATGCAAATTATTTAGGAATAGACTGTAAATATGTTCTTGAATTTATCCGAAGAAAATATCAGGTAAAAATGGATATAGACAAACTCACAATTAAATCTAATGAGGATGAAGAAAAAACTATTTTTGATTCCATTGATGAGGGTTCAGAGGTTTCTGAGAGTTTTTTTGACGATCTTTGTTCTAAAATGAGCTTATATCATAAAGTGGATGTCGATGAAATGAAAAAACGAAATTATATTGAAAGGTTAATAAAGTTACTCTCAGAAAATCCAGAAAAGAATATTCTTGAGTGTAGCTGTGCGTTTTATACAGTGGAAGATGATAGGGGCAATGAGTTTGAAAATATGCTAATAGTGACATATTTTGATGGAGAAACAGAGTCTTTTCAACATATGGTATGTCCAAATTGTGGAGATACCTTCTATATGGATGCAGGGCAGTATGAGGAGCGTGTTATTGTTATGCTAGGGAGTTCCCGTGTCGGAAAGACAGCATATTTAGCCGCGCTAGTAGAGAAACTTATGCCTATGTATGGTGCTTCTGAATTTGAGGATAAAATTGCAATTATAAATTCAAAAGACCGTAAGTTTGAGGATTTTAAAAGAAATGTATTGAACTTATATAGAAAAAATAAAAAAGTTATTAAGACGAGTACTACGGCTGAGACAGTCCCTTTATTTTCTCTTAAAATTAAGATAGAAGAAACAAAAAAATATGTCATTCTTACATTTGTTGATCTGCCGGGAGAGGTCTTTGTTCCACTTAGTGAAGAAGAGCATCTAACAGGAGAAGTAAGCGGGAAGTTTATAATTAATCACAGAAAAATCTGTGAATCTGCTGATATGTTTTGGTTTTGTGTTGCGCCTGTGCAGATTGATGGACGTCTTGAACATAGAAATGAAGGATCATCCGACAGGGTTGAATTGGATATAGATATGATATTAACCAATATTGAGTCAATGATAAAATTGATAGGCAGAAAGAAGAAAGAGATTCCGCCAGCAGCAATATTGGTTACAATGAGTGATGTTATTGCAGAGGAAGAGCAGTTGTATTCTTCAACCTTTAATGAGGGATTGTACTTAAATATGCCAGAAGGAGCCAGAGAAGTACAGTTTAAGCAAGATAGTTTTGTAGGGTTAGCAAAAAATGTGAGAAGATATTTAACCTCTCAAAATGTGAAAAATGTTGTACCACGTATTCGAGATATATTCCATGAAAAGAATTTTTTTTCAGTTGCTGCGTATGGGATTGATATTGAGGAAGGAATTAACCGCGATAAAAAACCGTATGGGATTATGCTTCCTTTTATATGGACATTGGCGGTTCTGGGGTATATTAAACCTGTGAAGTTTACCAAAGAGGAGATTGTAAAAAACCCATTCATTAGAAAAACAGTGGAATACTATACAGAAAGTGAGAGAGAAAATTTGTTTTGGGATTGAATGGAAGGAAGGGTGTGAGCTGCAATGATGCAATTATTATATGGCAATGATGGTACAAATTATGTTACAGTAGCGAAATCAGCAGAATTAACACCTGTGCAGGAAAAGGAATTGTTTAAGGGATATTTAGGATATGATTTTGTAAATAATACTTCTCTATATTCAAGTATTTCCAACCAGCCAATTTCTTTAACTTATGTTACCACAGACTTGTCTGAGAGTTTGCCAAAGGAAATGATATTGCTGTCAAAAAATGCAAGAATGTCAAATTATCAAACCCCATCTTACTATGCTCATTTTCAGCTTATGGATATGGAGGAATCTTTGTATGGAGAAGATTTTTTGTTACTTTTGAAACGAACATTTATTAAAGATAGAAATCTATATGATTATATTGGAAGTACACTGGATAATTTTCAAAGTACAATTGACGAGTCGGTGGTATTAAATTACGATGCGATAGAGCAGGAAAAGCTAATAGCAATTGTTGCAAGTGTTTTATCAGTTGCAGATACGCTGTCAAAAAGAGTTAGTATTATTCTGGATGTAACAGGTGACGCGTATAATGTACGCGCTCTGGATGTAATTGCAACAATCTATACATATCTGCCTTATAATATTCGTCGTAGCGTTGGGTTCTCCACATATGCGGGAGAGGATTCCAAAATTTCCAATAGAATTAAAGTGCAGCTATATACGCGTGATATGGCTGCAAAAAGAGAGGAAGGAATGATGGACCTTGCCAATATGAATCCACAGGAAATAATACGACAGCTTCCACAAAATATTGTACAACTTGCCAAAGATTTTGTGGAGAGTGATGTATCGGTCAGAAAAGGATGGTTTCAAGCATTTATCAGTGTGTTTCAACTACAAAAAGTGACTGTAGAAGATCATGAAGCATTTTTTAAAAGTATTCGCAAATGGCAGAGAGCAGATTTGGAAACAATTAAGGATGAGATTGCCATATATGCTTATACAGAGATGCAGAAACCGGAAAAATCTATAGGATTTCAAATGTTTCAGAATACTATGAAAGAGCGTTTTTTTGTAGAAGAATATCAAGAGAGATTTCATGAGATTATCGAAGAATTACTGAAAGAACAAACGAAAATGGAATTTGATAAACGCTTAAAGGCATACATTATGCTTGGAGAGGCGATTCCGGGAATTACCTTTCAACAGGATACATTTAATAACTGGATAAAAGCAAGATATATTGATAGGATAAGGCGTGAGTCTAAAAGTGACAACCAGAAATTGCTTCAGGCTTTTAACGAATTAAATGAAAAAATTAAGAGAATAAATTATGGTGCTGAGAAGTTTGTAGAAATAAAGAGTAAAATTGAAGCTCAGCTAAAGGATGAGATACAATTAGTACAAAATCAAATAAATAAAGATATTGAAAATGAGAGGAACAGAATATGTAATGCTATTAGGCAACCAAAAATAATTCCGTATTATAACGTGGTTGAACAAATATGCAAAGAGATTCGATATGAAGAAAATAAAAATATATTTAAACAGTTACTAGGTAAAAGAATACAGAAATATTTATTTGGTATATCATATTTTTGCAGCTATTCAGACTATAATACTCTTTTGGAGTTTGTTAATAATTGTCAGGAAATGCTTGATGAAAAAAATTATTGTGCAATTGTAGAGATTGTGGAAGAAAAGGGAGAAGCAGTGAAAATTATGGACACATACAAAAAAATAGGGTGGAAAAATTGGAATGATATTCTAATGACTTATCAAAATATTACGTATATGGAAATTGCTTCTAACAGAAAGAAGGATATTATTATTCCAGATTATCAATTGATAATTGATTCTGAAGAGTATTTTATTGACAGTAAAAGATTAAAAGCACTTACTCAATTTATGGTAGATCCAAAAAGTAATGAGATAGAAGCAAGAAAAATTTTTAGACAAAGTCCTAGTTTATTGTATAGTTTAATGAATATCAATATTTTTGATGAAAGGCACTTTACTTTTCTTATGGATTTTGCGCCAAATATTGGTGATCAGATGGAAGCATATCAGGAACAAATATTATGTTATTATATCAATAATTCAAATTTGTTGTCGGAGGAAAACCTTAAGAGCCAAATAGATTGTTTGGATGCTTGTCTTTTGAAACGTCTGGAAAATAATCTAAATTTATCTGAAAGAAGAAATACAAATCTAGTTCAGATGGTGATACAAAATAATATTCAACAAAATAATATTCAAGCAGTAACTGAGTTGGATTCTACAACAATAAAACTGCCGATCGTTGCATTTAGCATTTCGATATTGCCAGCACTCATGTTTATGGTATCAGCGTTTATGACAGTATTATTAAATTCTCAATTCACTCCGCTTGCCATGTTAACAATTTTTTGTATTTTGTGTGGTGTTTCTTTGTGGGCAGTGGTAAATTTTTTATACAAAAAGGATATACATGGATGGTTTTTTGGAAGTATCATAGGTTTTGGTTTATCTGTACCAGCAATTTGGATAGCATATGTGATTGTTCATTTTATTTTAATATAAGGATTGGGAGAGATAGACTATGAAGTGGAAAAAAAATAAAATATTAGTATCTTTATTATGCATATCCCCGTCGTTATTGCTGGTTACAGCTACTTTGCTTATTGTACCGCGTGTTGCAAAACAGAAAGAGTCTATTCAAAATCCTACTGAATCAATTATTGATGCGGAAAGTAGAACTGAGAGTATGTTTGACACCATAGAATCTCTTTCTTCTGAAATGTTTCAAGAGAATACGATATGGACTGACCAGTCAGAGTATCAAGAAGAGACAGAAGATATCACAAGGGCAACAAAAATCAGTCAACCAGTAGAAACAGTTACTTCAGAAGGAACAATAGAAAACAGTCAAACAATAGATCCTACAGATTTAACAACACCAGAGCAAACGGAATCTTCCGCAATGCCAGAGAATGCTACTCAATCAGACAATGTGATATCAACAAAGGCATCAGAGGAAAATAGCCAGACAATTGAGTCTATGAAATCAACGGAAACAATAGAAAATAGTTCTCCAGAAGCATCAACAAATGTTGTTGAAGGAATAGAGCAAGGTCAACCAATAAAAACTGCCTGACTTAAGGCGAAGGATTTCAGAAAATAATTGATTTAAAATGACATAAACTTCTGGAAGATGCGTAGGAGGAAATGCGGCGATGAATGAACCTTTGAGATGTCCGAAATGTGGAGAAATAGTGTCAAGTGGTGAACGAATGTGCCCAAAATGTTGGGCGGTACTTCCTTATGTATCACCTGAACCTGAACCTGATCCTGAACCTATACCTAATGAACCAGATATATTGTATTCTGAAAACAAGTGTAAAAAATGCAATGCAGATTTGCCGCAGGGAGTAAAAAAGTGCCCAGAATGCGGAAAAGTGGTTAAATCTTATAAGGGTATTTTATGGATAATTCTTCTTATTATAGTAGCACTAGCATTTGGAGTATGGCTGTTAAGAGGTAAAATAACTTCTGAGTCTGATTCAAAGCCAGAACTAAGTTCTGCGCAAAATGTACAATCAAATACAGATTCTGATTCAAAACTAGCTTCCAACTCAAAAGCAGATGATACCCAAAAAACAGTAAGTCCTCCTGATTTTGCAAAGGCAAATGAATTGCGGGATTTTGGAAAGGAATTGATTGCTGTGGATGCAACAATTCCAGAAGGAATGGAGACGCTGAGAAAGGCAATTTCTCTCTATGTAGAAATAGCAGAACAAGCAGGAGATGCAACGTTGGTATCAAATCAAATTGAGGATACATATGCTTCCTATGAGGCGACGCTACTCAAACATAAGAGTATGATGGAAGGCTCGTTATCTGGTGGAATTTATGCACAGATTATGGAGGAGTTAAATGATGCAGTTTCTTTCGGGGAAGATTTGATGGCTAAAGGGTATACGATTGATGTTTCCTCTTTGACAGAGACAAGAGATACATTTCACAAAGAATATATCAAACGTATGGCGGAGGAATTTAACAGTTTTACGCAGCGGGATATGTGGTCTCGAACGGAGGCGTGGAAATTGATAAGTGATACCGCAGGCAATATGTTTGATCCTGCGGAATTGGATGATCCTATTCGATTGCGGTATGTATATGCACTTTCATGGTGGATACAGAGACAACTTGAAACAGAAATTGGAAATGGAACGATCACTGAAAAAGGTGCCGCAATTAAAATTGCAAATCAGATTGAGGAAATGGATTACAATCCGATGATGATACAATATTATATTACATATATGAATCATTCTGGTGAGGACTGCTCAGAAGTAGAGAAAGCATATCAGGACATTGTAGATTATCTTGCACAAACACAAGGGATACGACTTGGGGAAGACATTGCATTAGATCGATTCTGGTATTTTAATGATTTTGAAAACTATCCAGTTGATAGTAAAAATGGCGTGACTTCCCAAAATCGGCAGTGGATACGTGAGCGCATGAAATCCGTGTCCTTTACCAAATAAAAATCTTGACAGAAAAAGGGTAGGAAAAGACAAATGAGAAACAGAAAGTCGAATAAGGGAATTTTAATAAAAATATTAATTTTTTCTTTGGTTGTATTGGCATTGCTTTTATTGGTGGTAGCACTTATTCACATCAGAACGCAAGAGAAGGAAAAAGAGACCTCAAAAATGACAGAAGTTGAATCATCAGAGTGTTCAGAAGTTATTAGCAGTGTTCCTGAATCTGAGGAAGAGAGTGATATTGTAATATATCCAGCTCCAGAATTTGATTTTACTTGTGAGGAGGTAACGATAAAAATTCCTGAAATGAGTGAGGAGTACACATTTGCATGGGTTAGTGATTTACATATGATTACTGATTTGATCATTAACGTTGAAAGAAAGCCTCTGCTCCGAATCGTTAGTGATTTACATATGATTACTGATTTGGATCCTGCGCAAGACGTGATGCCCGGTAATGAGGAGACAATTCAGTTTCGCTATAAATTTTTCTCTACGCCTGATGGTATGCGAAGTGTTGAGCTGTGGCCAGAAGTTGTCAAATTTCTAAATTATAGGGATTTTGATGGAATTATATTTGGTGGAGATATGCTTGATTATTACAGTGATTCTAATCTCAAGGCATTTATGCAGGAGTTTCAGAAATTAAAATCTGAAGTGCCAATATTGTATATTCGAGCAGATCACGATTATGGATATTGGTATGGCGGGGAAGTGCTAAAAGAAACGGATACACATGCATTACATAAGACAATTGACAAAGATGATATAAACGATAAATATTGGGAATTTGATGATTTTATTATGATAGGAGTAAATAACTCAACAAAGGATATGCCCCAAGAGCAGCTTGATCTGATATCATCTTTATATGAAAAAAACAAAAAAATAATTATGGTAACACATGTGCCTTATGCGTCTAAGATAGATGAAAGTTTAGAGGCGTTGTCTATGGAGGTACGAAAGAAAATGTATTATTGGGGCGGAGGAGATTATATTCCAAATGCTATAACAAAAGCATATCTTGATAAAGTTTATGCAGAGGATACAAATATTTGTCAGGTGTTAGCAGGGCATCTTCATGCACAGTGGGATGGAATGCTTACACAGCAGGTGCCTCAACACATTTTTACGCCAAGTTATATGGGAACAATAGGGATCATTCATGTAGTAGGCGAGGAAAATGGAAATGAGTAGCATATATAAATGCTTAATTTTGACTTTTATCTTGCTTTTAACAATGTCTGAAATAGATGCAAGGGCTTCGGAACAGGAGGGCATTGGCGCAAGTGTGCTCCCTGTTCAGGAAAATTATTCTACTGATGTAGTTTATAAGGAAGAAAGTATACTAATACGGACGGGCACGAGTGTGGTAGTTGATATGGAAATGCAGTCAGGAGTTTCTATAAAAGGCTCTCCCTATCCAAACGGTGAAAATACTTATGAGCAGCTAAAGGTACCTACACAAATTATAAAGACAGGAGGTTTTTATTTCATAGTAGATTGTTATCACAATCAAATTTTATATCATAATCAGATGTCGACAGATATAAGGGATTGGAAAGTACTAACGCGGGATGTAGAGTTGCCACATTCCATTGCAAGTGATGGGAATATGTTTCTTGTTACAGATACAGAAAGAAACCGTATTTTGGTATTTCAATGGCAATTTTCTCGATTTCGTCATGTACAGACATTTACAGCAATAGGAAAACGTCCTCATTATATTGAATATGACAGAGAGACACAGTCATTTTTTGTATGGAGTTCTATGACAGGTGAGATGTATGTATTTAAAACAGATTTGATGACAGACATGGTCTGTTTAAGTCAAATTAGGCACATTTTTGAGCTTAAGGATTACTATGTCCGGTCATTTTCCATCATAGGAGATAAGATTCTGTTTCCCTCGGGAACAAATAGCTATATGATATTGGCAGATAAGAATACATTAGCGGTTGAGGAAAGATATCCTGTTACACCTGAAATTGCAGGAATGGCATATGTACTTAATATTGGAAAGTATTATTATATGACAGTTGCATGTGATTTGAAAGCGGATCAGAAAAAGGCAACAATCATTCGTACAACAGATTTGACAAGCTTATCGGTGGGGGAATACGAAACTATTTACAAACAGATTAGTTCCATGCCAAATGGTATACCATATTATATAGACTATTTTGACGGTGCGTTTTATATGACACAGCATAATACATCAAAAAGTGTAGTGAAATTTCAGATTCAGAATGATATGATTGTGAATACAAAAATGATGTTTTAAAAATTTTGCAATATTTTTATAGAAAGTGGAGAATATAATATGAGTATATTAAATAATGAGTCAGAATCAAATATAGCAGAAAAATTAAAAGAAATGAATCAAACATTAAAAGAAAGAAAAATGCAACCGGTATTTTTTATTGGTTCTGGTTTATCGAGAAGATATTTAGAATCTCCAAATTGGGAGAATTTATTAATACGAATTGCAAGAGAAGTTGATTGTAATTATGAAGGATTAAAAGATCTTTATAACCATGAATATGAGAGAATTGCACAGGAACTAGAATATTATTGCTTTCGGCATGCAGATAAAGAAGATATTGATAAGAAGAAACGAAAAAGTATTTTAAGGGATTTAATTGCCAATATTTTTATTGAGTATGTTAAGGCTTATAAAGATAAGAAGATAGTGGATGAAAATACCAACTTAAATAAAGACATTTGTACGCAAATGGACAAAATAGCCAATATGGATAAGGTAAATGATGTAATAAAAATTGAGAAAGTTGCAGAAGAGTATCAGAATTTATCTCAAAAAATAAAACTGTGTTCCGATAACTTTAATAAATTTATTGAAATTAATGAATTAAAGAAAGTTTATCCAAAAGCGATTATTACAACAAATTATGATACAATGTTAGAAGATATCATTTTTGAGAATAGATGTAATGTACATATAGGGCAGGAAGGTATTTTAAGTTCTATGGATGAATCTGATAAGATCGATCTATATAAAATTCATGGATGTGTAACAAAGCCGGATACAATTATAATAACAAAAGATGATTATGATGATTTTGTAGAAAAAGGAAAATATTTATACTCTAAAATATTTACAATATTTTGCGAGTATCCAATTATTTTTATCGGTTATAGTATATCCGATAGAAATATTAAAAATATATTGACAGCCATGATGGAAATTATGACAGAAAATCAAAAGGTTGATTTTTTAAAACGAATATGGGTAGTAGATTTTGTAAATTATAAGGAAAATGAGAGTGTAGTTGAGAAAGAAATTGAACTCTTTAACGGGAAAAATATTAAGGTAACTTGTTTTTGTTTAATGGATTATAAACAATTATATAAGTGTATCAATGAAATTACAAACCAAGCATTTGGAGAATTAAAGTTTGCTATTTCAGAAAATGTGATTGAGTTATTAATAGCACCATTGTATCAACAGCAGAATAAATTGAAGGTTGTGACACGAGAATTACTTCAAAATGCTTTTGATGCGTGCAAAAAGATAGGCGTAGATGCGAAAATACATATCCGAATACTAGATGAAAAAGATAAGTGTCAATATTTAGAGGTTAGAGACAACGGTATTGGTATGAATTTACGGGAAATTAAAGATTATTTTTTGACAGTTGGGAAAACTAATAAAAATAATAATAAAGAAGGACTAGTTGGAAAATATGGTGTTGGAATTTTATCTATTTTTTTAATTGGGGAATATGCAGAAGTGTACACTAAGAAAAAGGATAGAGCGATACTATCCTTGAAAATATATATCAAAAATGACAAAAAACAAGTCGAATGGTTAAATGATATACCATTAGATGTTAAACAAATAGGCGAAGATTCATTTACTATTATAAAAATTCGATTAAATAATGCATTTGTCGCTCAAACTATAGATTTCTGGATGGTCAAATTGGGATTAGAGACGTATGTAACTAATAATGAAAATTGTATTATTGTTGAATATATGAAAGAGCAAGTGGAGGTGCTTAGGGTAAATAAAAAGGATTGGTTTCGGCATGTTTCCGAAAATATAGATATTTATCAAATGGGATGGTTGGATATAGAAGACTCGGAATTGGAAGAAAAAGATAGGAAACTTAAAAAAATATTAGATCAACAAGGGTTAATATTTTATAATGATATGATTTCGCCAGTAAAATTTCAGACGGTGGCGTATAGGCAGCTAAAAGATATTAATATTCCTTTTATAATGCTTAATTATAAAGATGTAGAAGTGGTAGAGGAAGATATAAAATCCGATTTATCAAGAAGTGACGTACAGATTTCAGGACAAGTAATGAAAACAATTGCAGGTGGAATATATGAGTTAGAGATAAATAAAATGATAGAGGTATTAAAAAATAGCAAAAAACAATTTGAAAATCAAGAAATAGATAATTGGGATTTGTTAAATATAATAAAGAGGAATTGTCATATTATAAATGCTAAGGTAGATGTTTTACTACATGAAAACAAATTATTGTTTAGCAAATCTAGTTATACAGAGTATATAAGTATTTGGGGAGATGAAATGAGTGCGAAACAGATAATAAAGGGTTTTGAGGAACCAATTTTTTATTGCCCAAGGAATATACATAGGTCATCTCTATCAGATATATTATTTAACGAGAATTTACTATTTAGCGAAAAAATGATTGGTGTTTCTGTTAGCTATTTAGATACCTATATCTATAATGCTACTAATTCGCGCAATGGATTAAAAAAAGGCGCTTTAATAATGGTCTTGAATCATTTAGGAATTAAAGATGTCAATATGAATGATTCAAGTGAATATATTTGGAATTATGTTCGGGATAACAGACAAAAAATAAAATCTACTTATGATCAAATGGCAAAGAAAGGAATACTTTGGTTTGATGAGTCAATAGTTTTAAATCTTCAAAAGGATGTACATAATTTAGTTATTTTTGAATCTCAATATTTAGAGAATCCTTTAGATGAATTGTTTTATGAAATATTACATGAGAAATTATCTAAAAACTCTTTTAATGATATGATTTTATTGAGTTGCTAAACGCTATCTTGTCTTATCCCCCTTTTTGTGCTATATTAAATAGAAACAAAAAGGGGGATAAGATTTTGGAAGGATACGATAAAGACAAGGATACATTGAGAAAATATAATAGGCGGATTATATTAAGTTTGGTTTTGGCGATTTTCATTAGTGTTTGTATGTTGCAAAGGGCTTACGCTGCTGATGCGCAAGAAGCATATCCTATTGCGCTTTCTGAGGAGGAGATTCAGATGTTTAATGCGGGGTTCTTTAATGTCGCAACAAACAATATGAATAATATGTTGTTGGCTAGCGAGTATGAGAAACCGGAGGAGATTGATTTATTTGAGACGTTTTATAATGGAGTCGGCACAGAGGCAAGTCTGGTTTCTAAGGAAGAAATCGCATTGCTGACAACGCTAGACAGTCAGGCGCCTTATCTGGATATTGTGAAAATAACCGCGGCTGAAATGGATGCGGTTCTCCAAGAAAAATTAGGAGTTGAGCTGGATAAGATGTCAAAAATAGGTTTGGAAAACTTTTATTATTTAGAACCTTATGACAGTTTTTATATTGTGAAGGGAGACACGAATTTTGATTGGTGTACAGTCATATCTGGTAATTGGTGGTCTGAAAATACTGTTTCTTTGGAGTATGAGAAAGAGTCTGACAACAGTAGATGGATCGTTACTTTGCAGAAAACGAATAGTGGATTCCAATTCGTCTCTAATAAAAGGCATTACAAAACAGGAATGATCAATGCGAATCATGTAATCATACAAAGTTCAGCAGATGCGGACGCAGCAGCGCTCTTTGTATTAAATGAAGGAATAAATATTAAAATTCTTGCACAAGAGAATCATTTTTATCAAATTGCTGTCCATGTTCAGCTAAAAGACCGCAATGACAGCCAGGAATTATTTGGATTTGTTGACAAAGAATTTGTGACACTGCAATAGAAGTTGTTTCATCTCGTTCTTTTTTCTGTTATAATAGAAAAGGAACGAGATTTTTATATAGATAAAGAATTTCTAATTAGTAAGAGGATAAGGGTGAATGTAAATGCGGCAAGAGGAAAAAAATGAGTATAAGGAGTATTCGACGGGAGTGCTAATTCGGCGATTTCTGCCATATTTTAAGCCATATCGCAGGACATTGTGTGCAGATTTACTCTTGTGCAGCATTGACAACTGTATGCGAGATTGTACTGCCATTAATTATCAGGCAGATTACCAATACAGCGCTTGAAGATGTGGCCCTTCTGACGGTGCGCATGGTGCTTGGGCTTGCGTTGGTGTATTTTGTGTTGCGCATTATTGATGCGCTGGCAAATTACTATATGGCAAACACTGGTCATGTGATGGGTGCAAAGATTGAGACAGATATGCGCCGCGATGCTTATGCGCATCTACAATTGCTGTCAAATACTTACTTTAACAACACAAAGGTTGGTCAGATTATGGGGCGTATTACAAATGACTTGTTTGAGGTAACGGAGTTTGCGCATCACTGCCCCGAAGAATTTTTTATTGCAGCAATTAAAATTGTAATATCGTTTCTTATTTTAGCGCGGGTTAATCTGCCGCTTACCCTAATGATTTTTGTGTTTGTACCAGTTATGACTGTGGTGTGCCGCATTATCAACAAAAAGATGCGCAAAACTTTCAGTGAACAGCGGCACCAGATTGGTGAGTTAAACGCAAAGATTGAGGATAGTTTACTAGGGCAGAAGGTTGTCAAGGCATTTACAAACGAGGCGCTTGAATCGGAGAAATTTGAGGAGGGCAATCAACAGTTTTTAAAGGTAAAGCGACACGCTTATATGCTTATGGGGATATTTAGTACTTCCACAAGAGTGTTTGACGGACTAATGTATCTGACAATTATTATTGGCGGTGGCTTTTTTCTGATGGATGGTAAGATTCTGCCAGGGGATATGGTTGCGTATGTGATGTATGTGTCCACACTGATTGCTACAATTCGCAGGATTATAGAGTTTGCAGAGCAGTTTCAACGGGGTATTACTGGCATTGAGCGTTTTTTGCAGATTATGGATGCGGATATTGAAATTTTTGATGAGCCAGACGCGCAGGATATTGTCAATCCAAAAGGTGAGATTGTATTTCACGATGTAAGTTTTGAGTATCCAGATGACCATAACAAGGTATTTGCGAATTTAAATCTTCAGATTCATGCGGGAGAGAAGCTTGCGATTGTAGGTCCCTCTGGTGGCGGAAAGACGACGCTATGTAATTTAATACCACGTTTTTACGATGTGTCTTGTGGAGAGATTACGCTGGATGGCAAAAATATTAGAAAACTGACCTTGAGGAGTCTGCGGCAGAGTATTGGCGTTGTTCAGCAAGAGGTTTATCTTTTTTCTGGAACTGTGTATGACAATATTGCATACGGTAGGATAGGCGCGACGCGCGAGGAGGTTATGGAGGCTGCAAAGCGCGCAGGGGCGGATGAGTTTATTCAGAATTTGAAGGACAAGTATGATACATATGTCGGTGAGCGCGGCGTAAAGCTTTCTGGGGGACAGAAGCAGCGCATTAGTATTGCGCGGGTCTTTCTAAAGAATCCACCAATATTAATTTTAGATGAGGCTACCTCAGCACTTGACAATGAGAGTGAGTACGCCGTTGCAAAATCTTTGAATGAGCTGGCAAAGGGACGTACAACACTCACAATAGCACATCGACTTTCGAGTATTAGAAATTCTGACAGAATATTGGTGCTAACGGACGAGGGAATTGTGGAGGAGGGAAATCACGAGGAACTTATGACACTTGGCGGGATTTATCATCATTTTTATACAATGGCAAATGAAATCAAATAATGCTTGACGGCAAGCATAGTTACAGCAAGGAACACAATATCAAAGGGAGGAAGTAAATGACACATTTAGAAAAAGAGTCCGAGGCAGTATTACAAAAAGAGGACAAAAGAGAAATAGAAACTGTAAGTGACCTACAGATGACAGACAATTCACAAGAGATTGAGTTGTCAGAGGAGAATGAAGGTAGCTTCGATGCATTTGATATTACAAGAAAGTTTAAACACAATCAGGTTTCACACAGACATCAGGGAACAGGTAAGGAGGCACAACAACAGGGCAGGGAACCATCTAAGAAGCGAGAACTTGTAGGGGTCACAGACAAGAAAGTTGAGACAAAGCGGATTTTATACTTTTTGGCGTTGTGTTTTGGTGTAACGTGGATTTCAGAAATTTTTGCTGTTATTCCAATGTATCAAAGTGGTGAAGTAGAGCTTGTAAAAGAAGCAGTCGATATGATTTCACAGATGATGCTTACACCGGCATTGGCGGCGCTGATAGTTCGTTTAGTGACGCGCGAGGGACTTGTAAAGTCTGGCTTTCAGTTTAATTTTTTTGCATATAAATTTTTATTTTTATTTGGATGGTTTGGCACAACCATACTCACGATTGTAGGAGCAGCGCTTTATTTTTTAATTTTTCAGAATAATTTTGATCCCAATATGACAAATTTTATCGCTTCTTACAATCAGGGTGCGGCAAACGCAGGGACACAGATTGATGCGGTAAATATTGTTGCGGCGTACAAGACAGATTTACTGATAAAGTTTTTTACGGCGGCAGTTCTTGATAGCATTAACAGTTTTGGAGAGGAATGGGGATTTCGCGCATATCTATTTCCCAAGCTTTACCGAAAATTTGGCGCAATTCCCGCAGCGGTTCTAAGCGGTTTTGCATCTGGCTTATGGTATGCGCCATTGGTCGCAGTTGGATATTATTATGGGACGGAAAATGTTGGATTTCCTGTAGTAAATATTATTGCAATGTGTATTTTTGGCATGGTTACGGGAGTTATTTACTCGTTTCTCAGTTTGCGGACCGGAAGCATTTTTCCAGCAGTATTTGCGCACAGCGCAGTCAATGTACTAATGCCACAAGCAATGCTATTTACCTATGACGGTGGCAATTTCTTTGTGGGTCCATCACCTACTGGAATTTTGTCAGGACTGCCTTTTATCATTGTAGCAGTTCTCTGTCTTGTGCATATGTATAAAAATCCAATTCAGCCAAGTGAGGAGAGAAATTCATAATTATAGTGATAATTTAAATGGGGAGGTATTATAGATGGCAGAAATGATTTAATACCAAATTTCGGTGCCTGTTACTTCTGCCAATAAGTTCATTTTACAGCGGGTTGATAGCCAATTTTTTGATAAAATTTATTGTTATCACCAGTCATATGTGTTGCGCCTAACGCTTTTGTTCTCTGATAAAGTCAGATAAGGCTGCGGCGGAAAGTCCTTTGTTTGGGCATTTTAGAATGGTGCAAAGCGGTTCCATATATGCCAGATGATTTTGAGGAGTCCACCACATTCCGGTTTTGCATACTTACAATTCATTCTTTGAGACAGTCTAAAATTTATATTGATATCACAATACAATAAAGATATAATGAAATAAAATTTATGTACAAATAATTTCCTCTTGGGGAAGGGCAGAATGATAAAAATTAGCAATAGGTTGTAACTAAAATTAAATAGAAAAAATAGTCAGAGAATTACAAGAAAGATTTGGAAAGCCATATTTGGAAAAAGGAGACTGTTATGATATTTGAAACACATGCCCATTATGATGATGCTGCATATGATGAGGATAGGGACATTCTCCTCGCCTCCATGCAGGAGAGTCAGATTGAGGTGATAGTAAATGTAGGTGCAAGCTTGCCCAGCACAGCGGCGAGTATTGCGCTTGCCGAAAAGTATCCCTTTGTCTATGCAGCAGCAGGGGTGCATCCAAGTGAGACGACAGAGTTAAATGAAGAGACATTTGCGCAACTTGTAAGGCAGTGTACACATAAAAAAGTGGTGGCAGTTGGTGAAATTGGATTGGACTATTATTGGGAAGAGCCAGCGCACGACGTGCAAACGCTGTGGTTTGTACGTCAGTTGGAGCTTGCAAAGCGCATAAAAAAGCCAGTGATTATCCATTCCAGAGAAGCTGCAAAGGATACCTATGATATTCTAGCTGCGCATAATGCGGGGGAAAACGGTGGGGTGATTCACTGTTTTGCCTACAGTGCAGAAATGGCGGAAGCGTATATTAAAATGGGATTTTATATTGGAATTGGCGGTGTTGTTACATTTAAAAATGCAAAGAAATTA
This sequence comes from Lachnospiraceae bacterium, assembly GCA_014239155.1. Lineage (GTDB taxonomy): Bacteria > Bacillota > Clostridia > Lachnospirales > Lachnospiraceae > COE1. The sequence continues at coordinate 99,880 of JAAZZQ010000076.1, forward strand.
AAGGAAGTTGTAACAGCGATTCCAATTGAGCGCATTTTGTTAGAAACAGACTGCCCTTATCTCTCACCAGAGCCAAAGCGCGGCAGTAGAAATTCCTCGCATAACTTACCTTATATCGCTCAGAAAATTGCAGAGATTAAAAGAATGTCTTATGATGAAGTTGTGACGAGAACAGCGGAAAATGCCAGAAAGATGTATCGAATATGAGAAGGGAGAGAATCTATGGCAACACTGGGAAATCCGACTAATACAATTGCAGTATTACAAAAATATCAGTTTCAATTTCAAAAAAAATATGGTCAAAACTTTTTGATTGATGCAAATATTCTTGAAAAAATTATAGATGCAGCGGGAGTGTGTTCAGAGGATTGCATTCTGGAGATTGGTCCGGGAATTGGCACAATGACACAATATCTCTGTGAGCGTGCGCGGGAAGTTGTCACAGTGGAGATTGATTCAAAGTTAATCCCAATTCTTAAACAGGATACACTTGTTGCGTATGACAATGTTACTATTCTCAATGAAGATATCTTGAAAGTAAATATTAATACAATTGTTCAGGAAAGAAATAATGGAAGGCCAATAAAGGTGGTTGCAAATCTTCCTTATTATATTACAACTCCAATTATTATGGGGCTTTTTGAAAGTCATGTGCCGCTTGACAGCATTACAATTATGGTGCAGAAGGAAGTGGCACAGCGTATGCAGGCAGAACCTAGCACGAAGGATTATGGCGCCCTTTCTTTGGCTGTGAATTACTATGCAAAACCGCAGGTGATGATGACTGTTCCAGCAAGCTGTTTTATGCCACGCCCCAATGTTGACAGTGCTGTCATAAAACTCACATGTTATGATAAACCGCGGACAATTGTGTCAGATGAAAAACGGATGTTTGATATTATTCACGCATCGTTTAATCAGCGCAGAAAAACACTTGTCAACGGGCTAGTCAATGCCGCTGGATTAAATATTACAAAGGAGCGTGTTTTAACTGCGCTAGAAAAGATGAATTTACCGGCAACAATTCGCGGTGAGGCGCTCACATTAACGCAGTTTGCTGCACTGACAGAACTGCTTTAGTCCTGTTTCTGCTCTTCAAGCTGTGAAGTGCAGTGTGGGCATCTGGTAGCTTCAATTGCAATTTTTGACTTGCAAAATGGGCATTCTTTAGTGGTAGGAGCCGTTGGTTCTGTTTTCTGAATGCGGGACATTGCTGTATTCATAATCTTTACCATCAGAAATACAATGAGCGCCATAATCAAAAAATTAACTACGGCGGTGATGAACTTTCCATAATACAGAGTAACATCACCTGTGATATTCCATGTAAGCTGGTCAAAGTTCATGCCACCGAACAGACCTAGAATTGGATTGATCACATCATTTACCAATGAGGAAACAATACTGGTAAAGGCACCACCAATAATAATACCAACTGCCATATCCATTACATTTCCCTTGCTGATAAACTTTCTAAATTCTTCAAAAAATTTTTTCATCATTTGAAAACCCCTTATGTTTAAAATTTTTAAAAAGTAATTTCCATTATAGCATACAAGTCCATGCCGTGGCAAGATACAAAAGTGGGAGTTTTTCTCACTAATAGAAATATTGTGCTCTTTTCAACCATTTTAGAATATGGTAAAATGTACAATGACAATAAAATATGCACATTTTAGAATGCAAAAACTTTTGGTTAGATAATTGATAGAAAGGATAGGAAATATACAGAATGAATGAAAAAAATGCAGTCAAAATTATGACGCAATGGCTCAGTCATAAAAATGAATTGGGAAAGAAACCAGCTAAGATTAAAGCGGTAGGAACATTTACATACGATGATAATGACTATGTAATTTTAAAGTATAAGCCAGATTTAGACGCAAAGTGGCAGGTTGGTGTTGTTGGGTTTGACGCGGAGGGAGAGGACTGCGGGCATACTTTTAGCGAGTTTGAGGAGTATGACGAGGCAACAGCAAAGGACAAATGTATCGCAATGATTGAGTATTTAAAACAGTATTGGAAGGACCGCTTTCTAGCAGAATTGGAGAGGCGTGACATAACGGAGGAAGAGTTTGAGAGTTTGAGTGAGGAAGAACGCAAAGAAAAGTGGGATGCGTTAGGAAAGCAAGATGCAGTGCGAATTGGTTCCATTTTGCTAGAAGATGCAGATATTGACTTTGATGCGCTCTGTAATACAGTGATAACAGCTTTTCGAGGTGCAGAAGAAAATTACAAGCATGGAGATAGTACTTTGGTATTTGAGATAGAAAGCAATATGATTACTGTGTCGTTGATGGATGCGCCAGTTCCAAATGGGGAGGCAGAATTTTATGCTGAGGGAAATTTCTTGTGGAAAGAGGCTGTGGAAGTTGCGAAGAGGCATCGCGCCCATATAATTGTGGCGGTTGTGAATGGTGACGGCAATTCAATTGAAGCAGCATGCTTTTTTACAGATGTAATGAACCTTTGCAGCACAGAGACTAACGCGCTTGGAATTTACACGACAGGAACAGTGTACCAACCAGAGTTTTATCATGAGTGGGCCAAGAAACTGCGGACGAATGAAATGCCAATTCCACTGTGGGTATATCTAGGGCTGATTCAAGATGAAAATGGAGTGAGTGGTTACACTTATGGGTTGACGGAATTTGGAAGGCTAGAAATTGAGCTGATTGACAGTAGCCACAGCCTACAAGAAATTTATGATTTTCTTTATAACGTCTGCGATTGGCTTCTGACAGAAGGAATGTACTTTCGAGATGGAGAGACGCTCAGTTTTACTTCAGACGATCGTCTAACAATCACTAAATCAAAGGCAATCTATGTAGACGGAGACAGTTTTAAAATAAATTTTTAGAGGAAAAAAAGTCAAATTTCATAGTATTACAGTATTTTTGATAATTATAAAACAGATATTGTACGAATTTGTCGAACGATTCTCCTTCAAAACGTCTTGTGGGAATGTGTGGAAATGATTATACTTAAAATCACAGTGAGCGTTTACGGATTTCAATTCAATCAAAGGGGGAGATATCATAATGTCAAAGGAAACAACGACGATGTTACTGACACTTGTCTTTATGGCAATCGGTATCTTATATCAGGTGGCGATTGGCGTGATATACCAAAGAATGATACAGCAGGCAGATACGCTTTCCGGTGTGGACAACAAGCTGCTTAATCAATGCAAGGAACGTTTTATTAACTGCTACAAGCTTAATGGCGGCGTGGCGAACATATCAGTGTTTGTGGATAAGTACATTAATCGAATTCGTATTCTGGGAATGAGCATTAATTTTATGAAGCATCTGTCAGGACAGTTGATGCTGGCAGGCGTATTTATTGCCGGATTTGGCGTGTTTAGTGGTATTATTGAGGGGCGGCGGTTTGTAGATTTGCTTCCATTCTACATTATCAGTCTTTTTGGTATTTACTTGTATCTAAGCGCAATGTCTATTGTGGACATGCCGGGACGCAGGCAGATGTTAAAGACAAATTTAACCGATTATTTGGAAAATACAGTTGCACAGCGATTGGAGCATGGCATTGTGGAGAAAGAAAAGCTTTTGTGGGAGCTTGCACAAGAGAAAAATGCCAAGGCAGAGCGGCGCGCGAAGTCTGAGATTCGGGCTGCGGAAGAGGCACCAGAACCAGAGGAGAACGATATTGTGTCAGGATCAGATACTATTTTAGAGAAAAAAGTACCACTCTTTTCACAGGAGGAGGCACATGAGCTGGAGGAGTTATTGCGCACAATCATTGGAAATCGGGTTTAGTATTTTGTCAGAAAGACCTGTTTATGAGGCAGTAAGAGAGAAATTGTTAAATACAAGTCATCGGCCGAGTCGATGGCTTGTAATCAGCATTTCCAGTTTCCCGATATATCTTTCGCATACTGCTATGCATTTCTGTTTCTTCTGTTTCATAAAATCTATAATTTGTGTTATCCACAATTAGTAGGAGCAATAGAATTCAATAGCGGGCGGCATCAGTCAAAAAATATTTATGAAATTATTAAGAACTTCTCCGGCTGGAACAGGTCAGTTTTTGACCTGCTCCACTTCCGAGATTGGTTTCAGATTAAAATGAATCTCAATAGAAGTCAGTTATCATGCCTTTGGAAACAAAAAACGCCTGGCAGTAGTCACGGAGAAGGTCAGCATACTGTTCCGGGAAGTTCCCTCGGAATGGCAAGCACGAACCTCCGGGCAAGCTGGGAGTCCCATTGTTTTTCCTGCGCTTCGGCAGCGTTCCATAGAGTATTGCGGTCTGCGTACTCCGGCGGCGCATTGGGCGGAGCAGGATTTTCTTGTGGGCGACTTTGGTTTTATAGGGATAATATTTTTATTGCTGGTCGTACTCGGAGAATAATTTTTTCCTGCTCTGGTAGGTGGCAGACACGGCAGATTCGTTTTCGCTCCGTTTGACGATTGTAATTTTACAGTGCGGGCATGGCATATATGCGCTCTCCTTTTCCCCAGATTCCGGGCATGAAAAAAGCAAGATACCTTTCAAAAGATTTCCTGCTTGGGTGTGCCGCTGTGTGGGCGGCGGGTTATTTAGTTTTAACAGTTAGCAAGATTTTGTGGAGGTACTACCCCACTTCCCGAAGCTCAAATGGGCAAAAATCTGTTAAGGACATTTCACACCACCTACAGTGGTCTGCCCTTGACAGATTTTTCTGCCTCTACTAAAAGACACTAAAGCGACAGGAATGTATTCTTTTGACCTGTTTCCCTTTCCTTGTGTAAAAGGGGCAGAGGGATGGCGGGAATCATAGAGTAGAGAACCCTCTCTATTCCCCTATTTATGTTAGTTTTTTTAAATCAGGGAAAAACTCACAATCTTTAGGAGTGATAACTTTATTACTCCACTTAGCAAACTTTTCAAATGATTTAATATCTGGTTCCGATGATAGCAATAATTGAGCTATTCCTTCATGTGTAACGCTTCCAAACATTATTTTTGTATTATTAAAAAAACAAATATCTTCGATTCCTTTTGTGTTCTTAGGAAACAAACAAGTAAAATATTTTATGATTTCTGGTAACAATAAGGGACTGGAATGGTATAGCATGATTGTTAAAGGTGTTTCATATGTCTTATAACAATACCACGAATATGTTTGAAAAGATTTATACAAAAACCTATTAAACTCTGAAAGGCTTATTTGAGGATTTGTAACTGTTATAGAAAAGTGAGTTGATGTTTCTAAACAGTATAATAAAAATTCTCTAAAATTATTTCCTTGTATATTGCTGTCTAATAATGAATAAACTAACATATTTTCCCTCTCATTTTGTTTAACGAAAAAATATATTTTTTACAGATGCCAAATGTGTGCTTTATATGTTACAGATCCATTTTTGGCATGAATGTGACTCCAATAACCACTCGTACTACCATGATTTTCAGGACCTCGATATGAATTTCCTACTAAGCCTTTAGCGTAGGATAAACTAGTTGCAAGAACAGTTCCCATTGAATCATTAGTGTACGCTAATGATTTAGCTGCGGCTGTTTCCAGACCACCACCAACATAAACAGCATTGTTTCTTAATACAGCCGCATAATAACGATAAGTTTTTTGACGTTTTAATGCTTCAGCTACTTCTTCTACAATCGTATATGCAACGCCTGCTATGATAACAGCACCGCCAACTACCAACAATGCCTCGATTGCAGCTGTAAGCAAAGGAATACCTATAGGGATCACAAAAGCAAAACGACTATTTTGATTTAAAGAATATTCTTCTCCTGTCGTTTCATCCACTAGCATTGCACTTGAAAAGTCCTTCGTATCACAAGAATATTCTACATTTTCGTCAAACTCAATCTTATAATCAGAAGACTCTTCGCTTCTGGATAATAAACTGGTTTGAGAAATGTCAATCTCCGATTTTCCAGAACTATTCTGTTTGTCTAGATAAAATATATATTCCGCTGTATTATCGCTATAAGCTAATGTTACCCCGTTTATATCTTTATTAATTACTTCAAAAGTGTAACCATCAACCGTAATATTTTGTGCTCCTTGAGCAAATATCTGTATTGAATTTACAGAAAACAACATTACCAAAGATAACATAAAACTAATAATTCTCTTTGTCAATTTTTTCATAAGATATAACCTCTCTTTCCGTATATTTAATCAGCTTAAAAACCATACTATGCCCTCCTTTTTAAGTATTCATAAATACTTATCATATAGTATATCACACAAATAGTACTAAGACAATATTAATGTAGCATAAAAGCTTTCTGGATAGAATCAGCTTGCAATGCAAGGTGCCTTCATGCGTTTATTTTTTTGAAATATAGTAAAAATTGACAAAATTACCAAAGCATTATATAGTTATAGTAAAAATAGAGGAGAGGAAGGTAGAGGTATCAAAATGAAGACAATGGAATCAGAATTGCAAAAACTGGATAAAGAATTATATGAAATGTACATGCGCAGCATGGAAATTGCCAAGCTCAAATGGCTCCCATATATTAAGCCAAGGAAGGACTCCTATAATTCTTATCCGCATGTGATAGGCGTGAAAAATCATGTAGACCGTCTCTTGTATGATACTGAGGAGAATGATATTTCCTTAAATGGTTCAGAGTTATATATCTTGTTATGTGCCATTCTTATGCATGATATAGGAAAAGGGGCATCAGAAGAACGACCTTCCGACAAAAATTGTGTGTCAGACCACGCGTATGAATCCTATAAGATTACATTGAAACACTGGGCGGAGTTGGGATTACCAACCGAGAAAGTGGCGGGCATTGTAGCAAATTTATGCCGATTTCACAGTGGTCCGGACAAAGTGGAGATGGAGGAACTTTATACCAAGTATTATTTTGACCAGTTTCAACGCACAGAACCGATACGAGGACGACTTCTGGGGGCGTTGCTACTTCTAGGGGATCATATGGATGCCAGTTTTAGAAGAACGGTTCCTAATTTCTTTAAAGATAATGAACCGCTTGATGTAGTTGGAAATTTTAGAAGTAAAATTGTTGATGTAAGATATGATCGACAATATAAAATGGTTCGGGTAGTATTGGACAAGTCCTGTTTTAATACGGTTGACGTTTATGCTAAGAAAAAAACATTGCAGGGGGACTTATTTGACTTTTTTAAACAGTATGTAAAATTGGATACCGCGAATAAATATGCAAAAAGTTCTGCACTTTACAATATCGCTGAAGATGCAATGCATAATGAACAAGATATTGCAATGGTGAAAGACGAACTAAATATTATGGGAATACCAGTGAAAAAATGGCTGATTGAATGCGATGAACAACTATTTCGCATTTATCAAAGGAAGGATTCTGAATATAATCTTGTTCTTGATTCGGCATTTGCGCTAGAGCCAATTATCAATCTGGATTATTGTTTGGAAGTATTAAAAGGAATCTGTATGTTATCTGGTGGAATCTTTGCACAACAGTATTTTCAATATAGTGAGCTAGTTAATTTTATTCGAGAGGAAGAACGCAAAACCTATAAAGTGCAATGTGCTGTCCGGCGGCTTGCACTGTTGTTAAAAGCCAAAGATGACAGCAATTATGTGATTTACAATGATAAAAACAATTGGAGCTTTTATTGTAAAAAGGAACTTCAATTGTCTGATGATGCAAATAACTGTGACCGAAAAGATATTGTTTTTCATCAACTAAAGGAATTAATTAGTGGGAGGTTGACAAAGGAGAATGGCAAATAATAATACAGAAAAAATAGTTATGTTTGATACAGAAAACAGTATTATCCTTGGTGATTATTTAGATTTGTTGCTCAACCGTGCAATGGACCCGCGAGAGGCATATGGAGACAATGTGACTGATGGTGTTTACGTGAAATATACAAATGAAGAGACACAAAATACCACATCAAGGCTTGGGCAATATGAATATATTCTATATGCTAATAAGAGTGAGAAACTGCAAAAAGACCAGATTGTCGAACCAGATTTTATTTACATAGGAGGAATTAGAATACCGCACTATCATGGAACAGACAAAATTGATGAAGGTTCAGGAAATATTGTGATTTCAGGAAAACCTGGTGTAGGCAAATCAACAATGGCATTTCAGTTTGCCGCGGCTTGTGCTTCTGAGTTGAATCATGGAATTGCAGTCTATTTTTCTCTTGATGTAGAAGAAAAACAGATTGTAAAAAGTATGCGCCATATTGATAGCGAACTGCGCATTAACTATCTATGTGACTATCCATCTGCACAAAACAGAGAATGGAATGAATATGATGCAGGTTCTAATGAAGAACTCGAAGCAATGTTTAGAAATGTGCTTTACAAGGACAAGAGTCATAAAATTATTCCACAGATTGTATTTCCCAAATTAAGCCCTAGGGGGATATCACCAGATACAAGTGCCAAGGAAGATTTTATATTTTTACAGAGGATTGATGAGCTACAAAAACTGCTTCGTGCAATTAGCACTTACAATATGCGGGAGCGGACAAAAGAGGCGGAATTACGAGAACCTTTTGTTAAGCTTGTTGTGATAGATAGTCTTGATGTCTTTGGCGAGCGGACATTGACCCGAGAAGAAATTAATCGGTTGTTTATGCTCTTTAAGCAATATGGAATTATTGGTATCTTTACAATGGGATTTGTCGGCTATGAATTTCTTAATTCAGAGGCGGCTTACAAGACGGCAGTTACCTATCAGGCAGATGTGGTAATTGAGCTAAAGCGGGAATTTTATAATAATTATACTTGCAGTTATTTTGAGATTATAAAGTCGCGCCATGTGCGTCATGTGTTGGGACATCATCCATATAAAGTGGAGAATTATCCAATTGACGAGGAGGAGAAGAGAACGCAATATTCCTTTCCAAACAAAGATCTTATCAAAAAAATACTTGTGCTCCCTTCCTTGCATTACCGAATTAGCGCTTCTGAAAATTCCGGCCCGCGCCCTGAAAAGGAAAAGAGCAATAAAGAAATAAAGTCGCTGTTTGGAATTGACAATATTGTAAAAGTAATGCCAAATCATTTTAAGGAAAGAAGTATGGAGTTTCCACAAATTATTACAATCTCAGGAAAAAGTGGATTATTTAAATCAGATATAGCATTAAATACACTGCTTTCTGGAATTGTGGATTATGGAGAACGCGGATTAATTGTACGTCTGGGAGATAGAGATGCCTTTACAGTTCGCGGTATGCGGTTTGAAAAAGAGTTGTTGGAAAGAACGAAAAAGTATAGTCATGCTGAAGAGGAAAACAAGGTCATTTTTTATGAAAAGGGGAAAAATGTTATTCATAATGATGAGCCTAATAAGTATACATTAAAAGGGTGGTCTATTATAAAAGACCAAATAAAACCGCAACTTTTGGAAGTTACTTTTAAAAATGGTGCGCTGTTGCCAGAGGAATTTGTGGACGAAATCTGCAAGATAATTAATTTGTACGGAATACGCAGAGTCGTTTTTACCGATTTAAAGTATATAGGATCTAGTTATCCATTTTTAGTAAACAGTGATACTTCTGGAAATCTATTTTTATCCGCATTTGTACATATTATGAGAAATTATGGAATGCATGTTATTATGTCCTCTTCAAAAAGCGGACTGAACGTATCTGATGTGGAATTGAGTAAGGCAGGTATTCTTGCAGACGCAATATTGACTTGTAGGACAAAGATAAATCAAAATGCCAATGAAGTATATATTGAAGGCGAGGGGTTAATTACCAATACCAAAAATAATAAAGCAAAATTTATCATTGAGGATACTGAGGAATACCAACTTCAATTTTATAGTGATTCTGAAGGCAATTCTGAACATATTCAAAGTGTTATAAAACTTGTTCCGTTTTCTATAGAACTGTTGAATGCGAAAACCAATTCAACAGATTCCATTCCAAAATAAAGAGGTTTCGTTCCCTTTTTACAAAAAAATCGAGAAGACTGCCGATATAAACAAAGATGGGTTATATCGGTAGTCTTTTTTGCACATAGACACCCAAAGGAAATATGTAAGCAAAGTTGATGAGTGCCCGGTGTGGCGAGTAGAGGAAGCAACATTCCTTACTCAATTGCGCATAATAGCTCTCAAAAGGTTATCATATGTTGTTGGAGGTTTTGTAAATGCAGATTGCGGTGTGTGATGATGAACAGAGAATGAGGGAGTCAATTCAAAATTTACTGAAAAAAAGTATATTGCATTTTGATACTTTACAAAAGAAAACGATAGAAAAGAATGATATAGAAAACATTACTATAAAGGTATTTTCTACAGGGAGAAACATTCTTGATGCTATCAAGGGTTCAGACCAAAGGCTGGCAATGCACTTTGATATTATTTTCCTCGATATTCAAATGGAAGGTATAAATGGGATCGAGACAGCAAAAGCAATTAGAGAATGCGATGAAGACTCCCTTATCATTTTTATTACAGCATTAAAAGAATATGTGTTTGAAGCATTTGATGTGACGGCGTTTCATTATCTGGTAAAACCATTGGAGGAAAAGAAGTTTATTGAAGTTTTTTACAGTGCAGTTTGGGAGGTTAAAAAACGACAAAAGGGAAAGTGCGAGCAGATTCTTGTCAAGTCAGGAAAACGCAGCATTACATTGACAAAAAATAGTATTTTATATGTGGAAAATAAAGGTAAAAAGCTAGAAATTCATACTGCAACAGAGATTATTACAATCTACGCTGCTATGAATGGCTTGGAACAGGAGCTTGGCACAGATTTTTATCGATGTCACAGAGGGTATTTGGTAAATATGACTCAGATTACAGAGTATGACAGAGATAGCATTTGCTTGGCAAATGGGGATCGCATTTATTTGGCAAAGGAACGTTATAATGCGTTTGTAAAAGCATATATGCGGTATCTGCGAAAAGAGGTGCGCGACAGTGTTTGAAGGAATTATAAATCTATGGGATATTGTGTTTTATGGGATGCAAGGGTATTGCGTACAATATCTTTTTCAGAATACGTTACAACCCAAAAATCGCTTTTACAAAATATGTGTAATTCGAGCAGAGCGATGGTTGGCTTGTGTAGTTTGGATTGTGATAGAAATAGCGGGTGATGCCATTCTGCAATTTATTGTAAATAGAGATGGGCGTTTTTTAGAAAATATTGTTTGGCATGATATTTTACAATTGGGAAAAAGGGGTGTCTGCGCAGCTGTATCAATCCTGTTTTGTCTGTGTTGGTATCAAGGGAATCACCTGATAAAGCTTTTTCTAGTGGTACAATTTTTGGCGCTGCGTCAACTGGCAGTTTGGGCTGGCTATAGTCTGACAGCAATAGGACTTGCTTGGCTGGACTTGCTGACAAAAGAATTTTTAAATGGCACATATCATTCAGCGAAATATCTGTTGCTTGCAAATGAATTATCCTTGGTTACAACAATCTTTGTGGGAATAGCACAGTCTGCATTGCTTTGGTTTTTTGTTCGGAAAATTATTAAAAATATGCGTTGCTGGAAACTGACGCATGTTTGCGCAAACAAAGAAATAATCTTTTATTTGCTTCCTGCGCTGACAGGTCTGTTAATTGATTTTTTGTTGCGCATGATTATGAATACAGTCGAGGATGGAAAGTTGATTTTGCTGTATAGCAGATATCCCATTTTGTATGTAATTATGCCTGTTATTGCAATTGTTTTAATGGATGCAATTGTGTTTAATTTTCAAATTTATCAGGAAATGGCAGATATTCAGAGAGAGCGTGCCGAACGAACTATACTGGAAAATCAGATAGCACAGATGCGGATGTCTATGGTAGAGACAGAACAATTGTATGAAGGAATCCGATCTATCAGACATGATATTAAAAATCATTTGTTGGTATTGCGGGAGCTTTTATTGGAAAAATGTTCAACAGTAGATAAAAATGCGTTAGAAAATGAAGAGGTTTGGCGCTATTTTGAGGAGGTTTATCAGTCAGTTGACCAACTTGACAGCAGGGTACACACAGGAAATGCAGTGAGTGACGCTGTGATCAACGCTAAGTTTCGTTTTGCTCGCAAAGAAATAAAAAATATTCAATTAAATGCAGAGGAATTTATATTACCAGAATCTACAATGATGAAGGCTTACGACATTGGAATTATTTTAAATAATGGATTGGATAATGCAATTGAGGCTTGTATAAGACTGTGTGAGAAACAACCAGAAGTGGTGCCCTTTATTACAGTTCGTTCTTTTCAAGCAAGAGATATGTATTTTCTGGAAATTGAAAATAGCTTTGATGGTGTAATACTGCCAGGGGAGGAAGGCGGTTTTCCCATAACAACCAAAAAAGATAAGGAGGTGCACGGAATCGGGCTAAAAAATATTAGGAACTGTGCAAGAAAATATGATGGCGATGTGGATTGTATTGTGAACAATCGTACATTTACACTGTCGGTCATGGTAAGGAATTGTTAATGGGCTGGGCGTCTATTGATAAAGAAAAGGAGTGAGGAAAAAATGAATATTTATGGATTGGGTGGTCTTTATGGATGGAATGGTGGCTTAGGTTATGGAAGTTTAGGCTATAATAATTTAAGCTATGGTAATCTAGGCTATAATGGTCTAAATTATAGCGCACTTAGCGCTGCAAATTTTAATTATTTAAGCAGCCTTTACAGTCAAGGTAGGAAGGAAAATAATGGTTGCAATCTAAACAATAGTTTGGAAAAAAGTATACAGACAAAACAGGATATTCGGGATACTGCACAGACAAGGAAGACTGGTGTACAACGTAATACCACAACCGGAAAAACAAGGACACAGCACAATTTAACAACAAGGACAACTGGAAAGACAAGCACACAACATAACTTAGCCAATACAACAGAAGTTACATATTACCCTAGTTTTCAGAGTGTGCTGGCGGCAAGCATTAAGGGGCACGATTTTACAGAACTGTTGACAGCGCAGTATCCCGGTGCAAAGTGTCAAGTGATGGATACCACAAAAATTAATGATTCTTTGTGGCGGCGCAATGATTACCCATTTGAAAAGTTTTTTGATGAGAAGATAGATACATCTATTTTAGATTGGAAGCCAACAACAAAAGAGCCATCTATGACGGATGCAAATGTGCAGGCAAGGTTAAATGCCGCAAGGGGAAAGTATGTTGTGATTATTCCGCCAGAACTGGAAGAAAAGTTAGAGCAAAATACAGAGCTTGCGCAAAATATTCTATACAAAATATCCACGTTAATGCAGCAGCAAGACACAGTGCCTCGCACAATCAATTCTTTTACAATTGCGCTTGACAAGGATGGAAACATTGCAAACTATCGCTTTTCTGGTGATGGACAGTTGATGCTGCCTTATTGTACAACATTACAGAACAATACGTTTCAAAAAACAGCAAATATAGGAATCTCAAAGCATCAAGAGCACATACATTATTTATAAAAAAATGGGAATATTTGCTATAGAATGGGTTATATGGAAGCTTTCAAAGAATATTATTGGCGTATGAAGGGGAACAAAATAATTGTTCCCCTTCATATATCTGATACACAGAATTAATAATTTTCAGCGTGTACCTCAAAATAACTTTGTGGATGATTACAAGTTGGGCAAACTTCCGGCGCCTTTGTCCCAACGACAATGTGACCGCAGTTGCGGCATTCCCATATTTTTACTTCACTTTTTTCAAACACAGTAGCTGTTTCTACGTTCTGAAGTAATGCCCGATACTGTTCTTCATGATGTTTTTCAATTGCGCCCACAAGTCGAAATTTTGCTGCAAGTTCAGCAAACCCTTCCTGCTCTGCTGTTTTGGCAAAGTCTTCATACATATCAGTCCACTCATAGTTTTCGCCGTCTGCTGCTGCCGCAAGATTTTCCTTTGTATTGCCAATGCCTTTTAGCTCTTTAAACCACATTTTGGCATGTTCTTTTTCATTGTCTGCTGTTTTTAAAAATAGGGCAGCGATCTGCTCATATCCTTCTTTTTTGGCTACAGAAGCAAAGTAGGTATACTTATTTCTTGCTTGTGATTCCCCTGCAAATGCTGCTTCCAAATTTTTTTCGGTCTGCGTTCCTGAATATTTTGTTTTTTCCATATTTTCCTCCTAGATATAATTATCGTACTTCAAGAGTATAATCTCTTTTTTGGTTTTTGTCGAGTATTGATAAAAATAATTATGGTAAATACTACAGTTCAGTCAAAGATAAAACTATTATTTACATTTATATAAAGATGGATAGTGTAACTTTACTTGGGGAATTTTTGAAAAAAATAATAGGGATCACCTGTTTTTTATGCTATAATGTAATTAACCCGAAAACCTACGCATAAAAAGAGGAGGTGCCCCTATGAATAATAGTATACAATATTTTACAGAAAAAGAAATACCTGAATTAGAAAAAATTAAAATAAATTTTATGGTAAACCCTGCATTATTTGATAAATGTGTGAAGGAAGTTCTTCAAGTATTTCTTCAGACTGCATGCTGTTTTGTCCGTGAATGGCTGGGAGGAAGATAAATTTTATGTGATGCTTTGGAAAACAGAGCCACATAAGACAGTGATGGTGGAAGTCCCATCTGTTGCTGTGGATAGTTCCCTGTAAAAATGACCAGTCTCCTTGACGTTCAGCCGGAAATCATTTGATAAGCCCCATACAACGCTTGGTTTCCTCCGTTGTCTCCACACAGGGAATCTTCTGTATAAAGGAATCATAATTTTCATTCGCATAATATTCCCTTACAACTGTCCTGAGTATTTCCAGAGAGACAACCTCGCGTTCTTCTGGCGTAAATTCGCCGTAAGGTGTTTGAAACCGGATTCTGCCTGTCAGGTGCTCCTTTGACCTATCAATAATGGAGTAGGTGCGAAAGTCTTGATCCGGAAGATTGATACATGTCTCCGCGACAAACTGGTCATTTACACCATAAAACTGCAGGAATCCGTCAGCCGATTCTAATATCAGAAAGTCCTCTTCTCCATTCTCTATGAGCAGAATATATTTGTCAATATCCTCGTAAAATACATTTTGTTCCTTGTAGCCGGATTCCAGTTCTATGTCAATCGCGCGCACCGCATGGAAAGGAGGCTGTTTTGTTGGAAATGCCCCATCTGCGATCATAAGTGCGATTTTACAAAAGGATCGGACATCGTCCTCGGGACCGTTGAGAATCCGTTTGTGCGCTTTGGAGATGGGATATATTTCGTTATTTTCTTTTTTCAGAGCGGGTGTTCCCTCTCTCAGGCACCATGCAAAGCCTTTTTCTTCCAGGTGCATTCTCAGCAGGGTTTCTCCCAGATAGATGCCAAAGTGGACAGCGACATTCCAAAGGGCTTCTGCGCCGTCCTCACCGTCATAACTGTCCAGTTTATCATGATAAACGCCCAGGATTTCTTCTACTTTTTCAATGCTTTGTTCTGTGTAATCCAAAATGATATTATTTTGTTTTGCATATGTAACTGCCCGTTCGGCAATTTCCTTATAATTGATTTCCATATGTTACTCCTTCTGTTATTTTCTATAGACTTTATAATACTGTCTTGCCTTCTTCTCATCCATTTCAAAATGTCTGCTAAGCTTCTTAAAATTGCTATCAGGAATTATATCAAATCCTCGAAAATCTGTAAAGGAAACAACTTACACACTTAATCTGACATAACCTAAAGGGGCATATAAGCGATGAAATTTTAGGGAAAGTAAAATTTTATAATAGGATTGCTAATATATGCTGATAACATAAGGAGAAGTCTGTCTATAACATTCCCCAAGTAAAGTTACACTATCCATAAAGATGCATTTTCTTGAAATTACAGAACAGTTGTGCTATACTAAAAAAACAAATTATATTTCAGCATAATTTCCAAAAGTCTATATAAGGTATAAATATTATTTTAGAAAGTAGGTGTTTAGGAGCTGTAGAAAAATAATACATGCAAAATATAAAGAACCCATGAAAAAGAATAGGAGACGTAAAAATGAGTGAGAATCTTATTGAGCTGAACAACGTTTGCAAGGAATTTGTGACAGCGAAGCACTACCCGGGCTTTAAAGGCGCGGTCAAAGGTCTTTTTTCAAAAGAAACAGTAACCAAAACAGCGGTGGATGACATTTCCTTTGCGATTCAAGAAGGGGAGATGGTTGGATATATTGGAAGCAATGGTGCGGGAAAATCTACTACAATTAAAATGATGTCCGGAATCCTGACACCGACTTCAGGAAGTTGTGTTGTAAATGGGTTAGAACCATATAGAGAGCGAAAAAAGAATGCTAGAAATATTGGTGTTGTGTTTGGGCAGCGGACACAGCTCTGGTGGGATTTACCTCTAGGAGAAACGTATACTGTTCTAAAAGAAATTTATGAGGTAAGTAAAAACGATTTTGAGGAGCGAATGGCATTTTTCAATGATGTTCTAAATTTACAGGAATTTATGCATAGCACAGTCCGAACCTTATCCCTTGGACAGCGGATGCGCGCAGACTTGGCGGCAGCATTGTTACATAATCCGAAAGTGTTATATCTGGATGAACCGACCATTGGCTTGGATGTTGTTGTGAAAGACAGGATTCGACAAGCAATTCGGGAAATCAATCAGAACTACAACACAACAGTCATTTTGACGACACATGACTTGAATGATATTGAGGAATTGTGTCAGCGAATAATTATTATTGATGCGGGCAAAAAGATTTATGACGCGACGCTAGACCAGCTTAAATGTGATTATGGCGACAGTTGCAGCGTTTTATTTGAGTGGAAACAAAATCTCGATTCAAATCAGGAGGACATGCTACAAACGCTTGGTGGACAGCTTGTACTTCATAAGCAAGAAAAGGGGATTCAGGTATGTTTTAGCAAGAAAGAGTGTAGTGTTGCGGAAGTGATTGCAAAAATAATGGGGATTGCAGAGGTAAAAGACGTTCAAATTAAGGAGACAGAACTTACAGATATTGTAAAAAGAATTTATCAAGGCAGCGAGGGTAAAACAGTATGAAAAAATATTTAAGAATTTATTGGCCGTTTGCCGCAAATCAAATTAAGTCAAATTTTGTTTATAAAGGTAGGTTTTATCTCTTTATTTTGCGTAAATTTCTAGGTATGTTTATCTATTACTATCTGTGGATGGCAATTTATGCAAGCGCTTCGTCAGGGGAGCTTGGCGGTTTTTCCAGAAGTGAAATGATATTGTATGTATTTATGTCATACACAATCTCAGATATGGTAATGGTGGGAATTTCTTCTGAAATTGGATATGATGTGACAGATGGGAGCGTGGCTATGAGTCTGACAAAGCCAATTGATTACCGCACACGTCTTGTATTTAAATCACTGGGAGTAATGATTTATAGGGCAGTTGTCCCCACGCTCTTTATCTGGATAGGATTGGAGATTTACAAGGTTTGTAAGCTGGGAATGCCTGTGACAAATCCTATGACAATGACTGCCACACTTCTTAGCGTGTTGTTCAGCTTTTTTATTTATATCTTTTTTGATTATTGTTTTGGAATGTTAGCGTTTGTTACGACTTATATTTTTGGAATGAATATTATTAAAAACGCTACGCTGAATTTTTTGACAGGAAGATTGATTCCCATTTCTTTTTTTCCAACCGCGTTACAAAAGATTTTTTCGTTCCTTCCGTTTACAGCGATGACGTATGTACCTGTTATGATTTATCTGGGAAAATATTCTGGTATGCAGGTGCTAGAACAACTGGGAAAACAAGCTTTGTGGGTTGTAGTGCTCTATCTGTTTGGAAGTTTTTTGTGGAAAAAGATTGAGAGAAGAATTGTGATTTTGGGAGGCTGACAGATTATGAGAAAACTATCAAGATATTTCAGTCTGTATCGTATTTTTGTAATGCAATATATAAAGACAACCATGCAGTCTAAGGTGGACTTTTTTATTGGATTAGGTGGATTTCTAATCTCTCAGGCTGCGGGGCTTGCATTTTTGTATCTTGTTTTTGAGCAGATTCCTTCTATGCAGGAGTGGTCTTTGGAACAAATGCTTTTTATCTATGGTTTTGCGCAGCTTCCAAGGGGAATTGATCACCTATTGACAGACAATCTCTGGATGGTTGGCTGGCAGATGGTGATTAAAGGAACATTTGACAAATATATTTTGCGCCCGATGAATATTTTTTTCCAAATTGTCTGTGAGAGAGTCCAATTTGATGCGTTGGGCGAGATTTTGGTCGGTTTGGTTCTTGTGGGACGCGCTGTGGCAAATGGCACCGTACAAGTGACACCCGTAAAACTGTTATTTTTTATTGTTTCTATGGCTGCCGGTGCAATTATCTATACAGCTGTCAAATTAATTTTGGCGTCTATAGCATTTTGGTTAAAGGATAGCTCTGCAATTATGACAACAGCGTATGAAGTTGCTGACTTTGCAAAATATCCAATTGAAATTTATGCCAAGCCAATTCAAATTATATTAATGACAATTTTACCATTTGCGTTTGTGGCGTATATTCCATCTACGTATTTCTTAATTGATGCCAATTTCTGGAAGACCATTGGCGCTGAGTGTGCGGTGGCAGCAGTAATCTGGATAATTGCGTACAAGATATTCCAGAAGGGCATTTCTGTGTATGAAAGTGCTGGAAATTAAAAATATAGACTTGGGAGGCTATTATTTAAAAAGGAGGAAACTTTGATGGCACTGACACAGCTACAGAAACTGGAATTAAATAAACGGGTGGACAAAATTTTTCACGCGCCCTCCAACGCACCGGCAGGCGGGCATCAACCGGAAATTGCATTTGTTGTGCAGATGTCAGGTGATATGCAATGGATTTGCAATTCGGTAAAAGACGCTGTGGCATCGCTAAAGGCACATGACAGTATATTTCAGAATATGCGCAGCAATATGGTATATTGGAGCATTGATAAAATTACCTCAAAAGTGACACCAATGTCATTTATCTTAATGGGGAGAGTGTTTGAGGGCTGCGATGTAGTGGATGAGACAACATCTACTGTGGATAAGTTCTCAAATTTTGAGGAGCTTTGTGGATATCTTAGACTATATCATGCCAGATGCCGCTGCATTCTTGTGTTTGTGGATTGTATTTACGCGCAGTTGGAGGCGCGGAGATTTGATATTGTGGATACCGAGATGGCAAAACAATCCCTCAATCCATTTTTGAAGTACCGACTGCTTATTGTTGCTAGGGATAAGATGGTGACTGGCAGTGAATTGATGATGCGACTTATAAAATAATAAATTTCATTATTAGGTTTGTTGTTGGGCGAGTAAGTTATTGCAAAATAATTTGATGCCTATAGAAAACTATAGGAAATCGAAAGCGAAACAGTTTTTTAGATGTTTATCAGGGAGAATTTCAAATGATTTATTTTACAGCAGATTTACATTTTTATCACCAAAATATTATTAGGCATACACAACGCCCATTTTACACGGTGGATGAGATGAATAAATGTCTGATTAGAAAATGGAATGAAAAGGTAACATCTGAGGATTTCGTGTATATACTTGGAGACTTTACGATGAAAGGAGCTGAGATCGCATCTACAGTATTATATTCTCTGAAGGGAAAGAAATATCTTATACGGGGAAATCATGATAGCTTTTTGGATAGAGCCTCATTTGACCAGTCATTGTTTGTCGCTGTTGAGGACTATATGGAAATTACTTATTTAAACACGCAGTTTATACTATTTCACTATCCTATTATAGATTGGCATAATATGAGAAGGGGAGCAGTCATGCTTCATGGACATCAACACAATCAGAAAGAGTACAATATTAAGAATCGGCAAAATGGAATGTTGCGTTATGATGTGGGCGTTGATGCCAATGACATGATGCCAGTCAGTGCACAGGAAATCATTGAATTTTTTGCTTAAAAAGTTTCCCCGCGGAGTCGCGAACAATTCCGCGGGTATTTTTATGCATATGGGCGTCTAAATAAAATATGTCAACAGGCTGACAGACGCCCAACACACGGGTAGGGAAGATAAGATTTCCCTACTTCATTGCACAGACTTGTACAGAGAAAGATTGTAGGTGCATTGTTTAGTCTTCCTCTTTTAAGTACTCTTTGCTAGATACTTTGGCAGTGTTGTCATAGCATTGGAAGAGTTTGTCCACAAACTGCGCATTAATTTTGGGAGTGAGCAGACTCACAACTGGAGTGACAATCAATCCAACAATCATTGCAGCAGCACCTGCATTAATCGGTGAGGCAATAAATTTAAAATACATATTTGATACTGTAATACCAACGCCACACACAAAACTTGCCCAGACACCAGCTCTAGTGACACCTTTCCAGTACAGACCATACAGAAATGGTGCGAGAAAAGCGCCTGCGAGTGCTCCCCAGGAGATACCCATAAGCTGTGCGATAAAAGTTGGCGGATTCAGAGCCAACACAACAGACACAACAATAAAGAATACAATTAACACACGTATGTAAATCAGTTGTTTTTTATCATCCATATCTTTTACAATATTTCCCTTGATAAAGTCAAGAGTCAATGTTGAAGCGGAGGTCAGCACCAGTGAGGAAAGTGTTGACATGGAGGCTGAGAGTACTAGGATAATCACAATGCCAATTAGAATATCTGGCAATGTTGACAGCATTGCTGGAATAATGGCATCATACATCATGGAACCGTCTGCTTTATACAACTCCGGTGAATCAAATAGCCGCCCAAAACCGCCGAGAAAATAGCAACCACCTGAGACAATTACTGCGAAAAAGGTTGACACAATGGTACCTGTCTTAATAGCCTTTTCGCTTTTGATGGCATAAAACTTATGTACCATTTGTGGAAGTCCCCATGTTCCCAGTGAAGTAAGGATAATAACACCCAATAGATTTAATGGATCTGTACCAAAAAAGGAAGCAAATGCTCCTTGCTGTCCTAGTGTGACAGGCACATCCGATGGGAGCTCAGACAATTTTCTGACTGCCTCAATAAAACCGCCTTGTCCAGAAAGCACTGCACCAATTACTGCCACAATGCCAAACAACATAATAATTCCTTGAATAAAGTCGTTGATGGCAGTTGCCATATAACCGCCAAGAATGACATACACGCCTGTAAGAACAGCCATTGTAACCACACACACTGTATAGGGAATGTCAAATGCCATGCCAAATAACCGCGAAAGTCCATTGTAAACAGAAGCAGTATATGGAATCATAAACACAAAAGCAATTGCGGAAGCTACTACTCTCAATACATTGCTGTCATAGCGTTTACCAAAAAAATCAGGCATTGTTGCGACCTCCAGATGATGTGTCATAACTCTTGTGCGCCTGCCCATTGCAACCCATGCAAGCAGCGATCCAATCACTGCATTTCCAAGACCAATCCATGTGGAGGCTAGACCATATTTCCACCCAAATTGGCCTGCGTATCCCACAAACACAACTGCAGAAAAATAAGAAGTGCCATAAGCAAATGCTGAGAGCCACGGACCGACACTGCGCCCGCCAAGCACAAAATCAGTCATGCTGTTTGCACTTTTTCTAGCATACAGTCCAACGGCAATCATACAACCGAAAAATAGAATCAATAATATAATTTTTACTAGCATAATAAATGCCCCTCCCTAAATAAATTTTCCTTATACAATACAGAAAAATAGAAATATCACATATGCACTTTAGGACTTCAACGCTTTTATGTGATAAAGCGAAATTATTATAACGCAAAAAAGGGTAATGTGTCAATAATTTTGTCAAAAAGAGAAAAGCATTCGTTGCAATACAAGTTATTTAGGACATGGTTTCCCATGTCCTAATACTTTAAATCATTTATGCCATTCCATTTACAGTTTTATACTTATACAACATTTCTGCATGATTCTGTTCCTCGATCTGAATATCTGCAAGGAGTTTGCGTACATTGGAATCTTTGAAACAGAACACATCTGTATTGTACTCTGAGGAAGCAAGCTTTTCCGACACAATACAGTCTGTTGCAAGAAAATTATCTGTCTTTTTGTCTTCGGAATCGCTCATTTTATCATAAGAGGCTTTTGGATTGTAGTTTTTGCCGTCTGAATCATTGCAGTTACATGATGGAACGGATCCCCCAAGCACCTGCTGGAGTGAGTTAAAATGTTCCTGTTCTTTGTTTTGTAGTGTCTTAAATAAATCCTTTAAGACAGTGTCTTTTGCCTCACAGGAATAGCGATGATATTTCTCGATACAAGTTTGTTCTTGCTGCTGTAAGTCTTTGACTGCTGCGGTCTCTTTCTCTGTTAAGATCATAATTTCCTCCAATCAAAATACAAATTTATTACTGTTCCAGAACATATTGACTGTACTCATATAACATAAGATCCTGTATATTAGTACAGCGAGCAATAAATATAGGAAAAATCATCAATTTTTCAAAGTATTTCCTTCTTATTGTTCGTTGTATTAGTATCAGGAAAAAACAATTTTTTATTCATCTCTCACAGTCTAAATTTACTGTAACATTACGTTTTATCATTTTCAAAATTTTTTCTACAGTAATTTGCCGCTGTATCTGCGCAGTGATTGATGCTGTCCCATCACCTTTTTGGGCGTCGTAATCACCATAACCTGCATGGTTTCCCCCAACAATACAGTATTCTTGATAGGAGTCTGGCATCAGCAGTCTACTGTGTTGCATTTTTTCCATGTTGAGTACCTTGTCCTCGCTGCCATAGATTGAAAGAATATTTAGCCCTGTTTTTGCCAAATCTTTCGTTGAATATGCTGCCAGAAAAATTAGGCCGTCTAATCTGTCACTGTTTTTATCAGCATATTCAGCCGCCATTGCGCCACCTAGAGAGTGCCCTGCAAGAAACCATTGTTCATATTCATAGGCATCCATAATTTTTTCTGCTTTATTGATGCCAAAAAATGCCAAATTACATGGCATATGTACCAGAAAACAGTCTACACCCTGTTCTGCTAGCATTTTTAAAAGGGGCGCATACGCGATATCTTCTACTTTTGCTCCGGGATAAAAAATCAGGGCGTCCTCTTTACCGGGTCCATCATACCAGTATCCAGTATCAATTTTTGTAATTTTGACAAGATTTGTTTCTGCCAAGGCATTTTCTAAATCTGTCACATGATAATAATTTCCTATATACCATACACATCCGCCTAACAGAATACCAACTGCAAGTAGCACTATCAAAAGTATTTTTTTGTTTTTTCTCATAGTTACTCTCTTTTCATCATTATTAAAAAAATCTATGACAATATGCTCTGTTTTTGCACAATACATAAGAAATGCAATTGCAATCATCTTATTTTAAAATAGACAACGCAATATCTGCTTTAAAGATCTATAGAAAGTATTTTCTTAAATCATTACCCAAAATGGTTTATAGACAACATAGAAAACCAATGTTGTCGCAACAATTATTGATACAATATTTTATTTTGGATTTTTTAAACAAACCGACACCAAACATCAGAGTAAATGTAAAGTCAAACAAAGTTTATTCCAGCAGCACATAATGGTTGATGCGCACAAACAGATAATCAACCGCCTCCGCTAGCATTTTGCTTGCAGGCAGGGTATACAAGAATGAGCGAAACAGATTTTTTTGTTCCAATAATATAGAATAAAACTGCAAAAACCACATGCAACTGACAACACAGAATAAGTCATAAATAATTTTGTTGGAGATTGTTTGTTATGTATATATTATTTTTTAGAAGTAGTTTTTTAATTTCTGGTTTTTAAAAGAACTTTTAGAAGTACAATAAGTTAAATTAACAGTATCAATTGTAAATAGCAACAATGATTGCACATTAAGATGGCATAAATGAACGTAATTGTTTTTCTTATATAAAAATGTACAAATAGAGTATAAAAAAATGTCTGATAAAGTGGAATAATATGGATATTTACTCGTTGACGTCGTTTTATATATAAGGTATTATAAAATAAAGTTACATCTTAACAAACAAGAAAGGAGAGTAATATAATGAAAAGATATGTGAAACGCTTATTGGCTGGGACGATGTGTATTTTATTGTTTTTTCAAAGTAGTCAGGTTATATCATTTGCGGCAGAAGAAAATACAAATTTAGCAGAACTACAATTAAACGATGAGGATGAAAGCTCACAAGAGATATTAACAGATCATTTAGAACTTTCTTCTATAGAAGAAAGTTCAGAAATGCAGCGCTCATTAGAAACAGAAGACTCAGAGCTGGAAAATTTAAAGGCACAAGATACTTCAGAAATAAAAAGTTCAGAGATAGAGGAAATATTAGAAACGGAGGAGACAGAAGTTGAAGAGTCGTCTAAACTAGAAAGTTTAGAAACTGAGGAACCCTCTGAAATTGAAAGTTTGGAAACAGAAAAGTCTTCCGAAATAGAGGAATCAGAAACCGAAGAAACTACTGCAACCGAAATTATAGAGAATGCTACAACAGAGTCTGTTACAGAGACCGAGGAGACAAGTAGTGCTGAGGAGACAATAATATCAGGTGAATTTCGAAATATATCAGTTATATTTGATGGATATTTGGCAATTATAAATGCAGAATATTTATTGGCATCAAATGCTGACAGGGCATCATTCTATGTTGTTTCCTATGATGAAAATGGAACAGAGATAACAAACGCACAAGTATATTCGAGCAAAGATGGAAATGTGGATGTTTATAATATTTCTGAAGAAAGGGTAAAGTTATATAGTAATGCACAATCTATTAAAATCAAAGCTGTTCAATATGATGTGTCAGATAATGAATTAGAAAATCCTGTCTATTCAGATGAATTTATTAGGGAGCAGGCACCGGAGATTCATTTTACAGTAGGTGAGCCAGAGATTGGTGCTGGAAGCATTACCATTCCTTATTATTTTGATGGTGATATGCATCGTCCAGAGGGCAGACAAGACTATGATTTTTATCATTATATAAGCTTAAAGTATTGGACGGATAATATTGATGAATATAAGCAAACAGACTCTGGAGCAAGCTTTACGGGATCAGAGAATGAAGAATTTACGTTTACAGCGAATAGCTTGGAAGCAGAAACAACATATCATGCAGAACTTATCATAGAAATTTATGGAACCGATTCAGAACAGGGTAATCTTTATGAACAGACAATTTCACTGTCTGATTTTACCACACTAACAGATTCTACATATAATTTAGAACAGGAATTTCCTGACGAAGTATTTAGAGGAATTATACGAAGCGAATTATCACTGGATGAAGCAGAAACAACAGTAAAAGAATCACAGCTTGACAGGATTATTTCGCTGTCTCAATCTAGGAATAATAGTACAGCACCTGCAATTAAGGATATTAAGGGAATAGAACTATTATCCAATGTGGAGTATGTTTCGTTAGATGGTCATGAGATTACATATATCAGCAATATAGAATGGAAAAAACTTACACAATTGAGAGAGCTGTGCTTACGTGGAAACCGTATCACATCATTGCCTGATTTTACAAAAAATATAAATTTACAATATCTTTATATATCAGATAATTTTATACCTTCTGTGGAAATATTAAACAGACAAGATAAATTGCCTGAAGGGTGTAGCTGCTGGGATTATAGTCAAAGGCAAAAAGAATTTCAATTGATAACAGAGGAAAAATACTTTCAGACAGATGGAAAAAGTGAGATTGCACTGCGCGTTCAGGGATATAATGGATGGTTTTCTCCCATATTTAAAGTATACATTGATAATAGTTTAATAGAAACACAATATCTCCCGTCAACAGAGGATGGATATAATTATAGTATTCTATATAATCAGGACATTCCATATGATATAGGAACACATACATTGAAATTTGAAATGTATGAAGGTACCTCCAAGGAACCAACAGTGACAAAAGAGGCCAATTTTGAAATTGTAGAACAGCAAACATTTTTAATGGATCGGGCTGATTCATCGAAAAGGGCAGATGTATACTATATGTCTGCGCAGGAAGAATATTTATCAGTAAGTACTTATGGGCCAAAAGAAATAACTGATATTTATCTTGTGAAAGGTGGATTGATCTATGGTAAAAATGATTGGTTAAGCTGTAGTGGTACAGAATCTTATATCGATAAATATCCTCAATTGGGAAGCTATGGTTCGAGCAGTTTTTACTATAATACAAGTGCCAGTATTTATATTAATAAACAACAATTAGAAACAGGCACATACGATTTAAAATTAGTGTTTCAGGATCATACTGAAGAGATTTTGGAAGAAACGATAGAAGTTATTAACAGTGCTATTATTAAGGGTGTAAGCGCAGGTAGCAGTTATGATCATACAGGGGATTATTTATATTTGGCGTTAAGTGCAGACTATTTGGATCCATCTCAGATTAACTATACAATTCAAAATAGTGGCAATAATAGAACTTTACAGACAGAATACGTGGATTGCAAACCAATTTATGACGGATATGTGGTAAAACTGAAAAAAATAGGCTGGGATAGCAGCATAACAGAGATAAGAGTATATTTTTCAGGTAAAGAGGATTATCCGCTATATGTGGCTACTTCCTATACATATTGTTATATTGAAAATATGTTATATTTTAGCGATTTTAATTTCCAGTCTAATATGTTGGAAGTAGGTATTACTGCGCAGTTGAATATAGAAGATTATAATTATTCGATTGTCAGAACGGATTTACCGTGGGATTTTAGTACAGAACATATTTGCGAGGAATATACAGTAAGATTTGAAGAAGTGGAAGACACGATTTATAATGTAATCCCAAAATGGGAAGGAGAGGATTGTACATTATATGGAGGATATTATCGATTTTCCATTTTGCGCCCGGAAACTTCTGAACCGATAAGAACATATGATTTTTATATTCCTGGTCTGATTGTTGAGAGATCGAAACGCCTTACAGATAACGGGTATTGGGGAACTGATTACAATTTAGTGCAGCAGGGAGTTGGCAGGGTATCACAACATTATTATTCTGAGATTCCATATACGGAAGGAAATACAGAAGATTTTTCGGCACAGATTATGGGTGACTTGCTAGAGAGTCCATTGGATGCACAACGTATATATACATGGAACTATTCTTCAGATGTATATAAAACAGGAATTGAGATGGAATTTGATTATTCCATGTTAGAAGTGGGAAATTACACGATTGAGTTGTATTATCGAAATAATCTGCTTGCAGAATATGAAATACAAGTGATACCCAATGATATTTTTGTGCTTTATGACAATGCTTATGCGTCATGGAATTGGGATGATACATTTTATGTCAATTTTTATACGCCAAACTATGGAGAGAGTGACGAATATACAGTTTTGGTAACAGATATTAATGGAAATGAGGTAAAGGGTCTTACGGTAACAAGTTCCTATAAAAGTACATTATGGTCATATGTTGAGTTTAATATTTCAGGGTTAAAGAAATCGGAAGCAGATCGCTACTATTATTTTAAGTTATTACATAAAACAAAAGGGGAGGCCTATTCCAAAGATTTAGAAACCAAGTATTATAAAAATACCTATGGGAAATATATGGGTATTAACAATAACTCAAGATATGGATGGAATTCTCTTTATGTAGATGGCGTAACAAAAGGAGTCACCGGAATTTGGCAGGAGGATACAACGATTTTTCCTGCAACCTTTACCATATATCGGTTTAATGGCACAGAGAGTTATTACAGCAGGATATTGACAGAAGAAGATTTTGACGGCATAAATTTTTACTTTACGCAGGAAATAATAGAATCGCTGCCAAGAGCAAATGGGTATTATGATCTAGTATTAGTTGGAAAGGAAGGGCAGTTCTTAAACAACACGAGTGCTCGAGTTTGTTTAGATACGGATATTTTAAATGCATTCCGTGTGGTACCTTCTTCTATGACCTTAAAACTAAATGTTGCAGAAGAATCCTCAAAAACAATTACAGCATTGAATAGCACAGAGACACCAACTTTTGAATCAGATGATACCACAATTGCAGATGTAATTGTGTCTGATGAGGATCCAAACGTTGCAACGGTTGAAGCGGTTGGCGTGGGCAGAACATCAATTACTGTTATTTCTGGCAGTAATATTAAGAAAGTGATTGTAGAAGTAACAGAAGCACCAATTGATGCAGAAAAAATTCAATTTAACACGGAAGACGTTAAGATGGTACATAGGACAACAGTTGCTACAGCGGTAAAAGTGGAGCCAGAAAATGCATGGATTAGCAGCAGCAGGATCTCCTATAGCAGTTCTGATGAAAATATTGTTAGTATAGGAGATTCTACAACTAGAAATATTATGCTGACAGCAAACAATCCTGGAACAGCTACAATTACGGCAAAACTGGAAGGGACCACATTGACAGCACAATGCACTGTTACTGTTGTTGCGGGCTATACAGACGAAGAAAAGGAGAAACTGATTGCGTCAGTCGGAAGTCTTTATTTCTTGGAAGGTGCAGAACATACATTGGCAGATATCAAGCTCCCGGAAGGGTGGAGATGGTCAAATCCTTCACAGAAGCCGACAGCAGACGATAGCCGACCTGCAAAAGAATTTAGTGCGGTTTATGCAAAAGATGGATTAGACTTTTTTACAGCGCCGCTTTCCGTATATATAACCAGTGTCAGCACAAAGATAGGAGGTGCGGCAGAACTGCAGTTGTCGGCGGTTGAGGTCTATAAGTTTATGTTTGAGTTTACCGGATATAGACCTCCAAACAATACCACTTATGCGGCGTCTTTCCAATGGGTAGTAAGTGACAATCTAAAGATTCAAGGAAAGAGTGATGAAGGGGAAGTAACCATTCAAGCAGGTACAACGCCGGGAACTTGTACATTGCAAGGAACAATATTTCTAAAAAATACCAAGACTGGAGAAGAATTAATACAGACACTAAAATATAACATTACAGTAAAGGACAATACAGATGAAATCAATGCGGAAATTATGAAAAAGACGTATTATTTCTTAGAAGGCGCAGATACCAGTTTAAAAGATATTCCAATTGGTGATGGGTGGAGCTGGGTACAACCCAACACAGTACCACAAGTGGATGCCTCACTCCCAATACAGACCTTTGCGGCAAAATATGCTGCGGAGGGTAGACAGCCAATCAGTGCAAGACTTTCGGTTGCTGTTACCGCTTTGGATACTGCTACTATTTCTGGTGCGGTAAAAATTGCGGCAGAGCGAACAGGCGTGTATCAACTGCATTATCAATATACAGGATATAATATAAATGATACTGACGGATATAATATCAGTTATAAATGGAGCGGAGACAAGGGAATTACAATTGTGGACGCAGATAATACGGATACTATAACAGTGAAAACTGGAAATACACCGGGCAGTTATACACTTACAGCAGAAGTGATTGCGAAAAATTGTCAGACAGGAAATATAGGAAAGACAGAATGTCATTATACAATACAGATATTGGATAAAGATTCTATTGATAGTATTGTGATTCGGCCTGCTGATCAACAGCCAGAACGGGCGCTTGCCTGTGTTGTTTTGAATGGTGTATTAGAGTCAGACTATGCGACGTTTCATAAGAATAATAGTTTTAGAATACAACTTACTG
The DNA here is from genome assembly GCA_014239155.1 of Lachnospiraceae bacterium. Classification (GTDB taxonomy): domain Bacteria; phylum Bacillota; class Clostridia; order Lachnospirales; family Lachnospiraceae; genus COE1. The sequence goes on from JAAZZQ010000076.1 coordinate 129,379, forward strand.
CAGACACGACGGCAAGTGGTGTAACAAAGAGTACACCAGTTCAGTGGGTAAGTTCCGACAAAAAGGTAGCAGTGATTGATGCTGCTGGATTGGTGACAGTCAAGAAATCCGGTATTACTGTAATATCGGCGGTATCTACTGATAGAGGTGGGTATACAGAGGAAATTTTATTAAAAATCCAAGACTTTACACCCATGATGGAGAAAAAGACGATCACAGTATTCCAATATAGCAGTGCAGGTTCAGAACTTGGGCTTACAACACAAAGCAGTAATCAAATTCAATCGGTAAATGTGAGTGGTGCGTCGGGCTTGAAAGCAGTAGAAGAATCAGGTGTATGGTATTTAAGGGCAAGCGGTTATTCTAACAAAACAGTTGAAAATGTGGTTCTTAAAATTACGACAGACAAGGGAAGTTATGAAATGCCGCTGAAAGTTACTGTAAATGTAACGCAACCAAAAGCGACGATAAAACAGAGTGTGAAACCGAATATTTTTTATACAGATGCAAAGGCAGTATTTAAAGTAACTTCAAAATATGGGATTGAGCAGATTGTTGATGCTTCTGGTACGTCAGAGACCTGTTTTCATGTAAAAGAGTATGATGCACAGGCGGGACTGCTTACATTGGAGCCAGGAAATATTGTAGAAGATATTGAAAGTTATAAGACAAAGAATTCCGATGCACTTAAAGCTAAAGTGAAGATTATCTTTGAGGGGTATACTACGCCAATTGAGACAACAATAAAAGTAAGTGTGCAGAATAAAAAACCATCGCTGCGGATCGATTCGGCTTCCTTTATCAAGGACGTAGGAATGGATGAAGTGCTTACGATTGTGCGAAATGGTAAGACAGCATATAATTTAAGCAATGCGGTGGTAAAATCCAAGACTGAAAATGTTGATACATCTGTATTGAATGGAAGACTTAGATTAAATTATAGTGGATCATCAAAAACATCGTATCGGGTTGATATTCAAGATAAACATTGGACACAGGCTGTTACAGTGGCAGGAAAAATACAGATGATCAATGCAGATGCACTTGCAATGCAAGCAGAGATCGAAAAAATAACCATTAACAAGGTGAATTTGTCAATGGTAGAGATACCAGTTGCTGTTAAGGGAAACAGTGGGTTGGAACCAAATATCAATTTAAAATATGATTCTGCTGCAATGACTGTTTCTTACCAAAATGGTATAGTGGCGATACAGGTATTAGAAGGCGCACAAAATAAAACGTATAAAATTGAAGTCGGTGGTATTTTGGAGGCAGCAGGCAGTTCATTTGATATTAAGAAAGCAATAATAAAAGTAACTGTGACCGACAAGGATGCATCTGTAAAACTTTTTGCATCAGGGAAGATTGATATTGCGGACAGAAAATATAGTGCTACAACCTACACACCAACATTGAGGAATATGGATGCAAGTATTATTAAGGCAGAAGTGATAGGTGAGTTATCAGAATGCTTCTATGCTTATCTGGATCAATCAGAGAAAGTAGTATTAAAGGCAGTATCAGGAAAACCGTTAAAAGCAAATCAAAAATATGCAGTTGATATTGCTACATATTTTGACAATGGCTATCGGGCAGTAACAAAAGTAAATATTAAACCAATTAATAAACTTCCAAAAATAAAGGCAGGACTATCAAAGGGAATACTTTACAAAGCAAATGCAGGTAGTAAGATAAGCATTCCATTATCATTGAATGCGCGGTATCATATTAGCCAAGTAAGACTGGCAGAAAACAATAATAGTGATTATTTTACATTAACACGTGATAAAGCAGGGCTTGTTGTAATTACTTTATCGGAAAATGGTATAAAAATTCCTTCGGGGACATATACAGTGCCTTATCAGATATTAATAGCAGATGCTGATAATGCAAAACCAATTACACGGAAGATACGAATCACTATTAGATGAATACAAGAAGTAGAAAAGGAACTGTTAGAAAAGATTTTTGATATGCTCCCTTCTAGGTAGACAAGTGAAATAATAAAAACTTGTTACTTAGAAGGGAGCATATTTTATGTCCAGAAATCGTATTAGCCCTGAGGATAAGATACTGGCTGTCCAGAAATATCTTGAGGGAAAAATATC